>JBBRNO010000005.1:0-107210 GCA_038230275.1 Bryobacterales bacterium | reverse complement strand
GGCTGATCACGCTAATCGGCGAGGATTTCTTTCCCAACGTGGATTCCGGTCAAATGCGGCTGCATGCGCGCGGTCCAGCGGGTACGCGCATTGAAGAGACGGAAGCTCGCTTCGCTGCGATGGAGCGCGAGATCCGGGAGGCGATCCCCGCCGAAGAAATCGACACGCTGATTGACAACATCGGAATCCCCAACAGTTGGCCGGCGATTGCACAGGGCGACATTCCTACCATTTCCAGTGCGGACGGCGAAATTCAAATCTCGTTAAACAAAGAAAAGCACGGCTCTACGCGCGACTACGAAGTGATGTTGCGGAGGCGTCTGCGCGACAAATTTCCGGATATGGTCTTTTTTTTCCAACCGGCGAATATCACCAGCCAGATTCTGAACTTCGGCATTCCGGCGCCGATCGACTTACAGGTGGTTGGACGCAATGCGGCAGTCAACTACAAGATCGCCCAGAAGCTGGCCACACGGATTTCGCACATCCCGGGCGCGGCCGACGTGCATGTGCATCAAGTGGCGGAGCAACCCGAGATCCGGCTGAATGTGGATCGGGTAAAAGCATCGCAAATGGGTTTGACGCAGCGCGATGTCACCAGCAGCATGTTGATCTCGTTGAGCGGCAGCAACACAGTGGCGCCGAACTTTTGGATGAATTGGACCAACGGCGTAAGCTACAACATCGGCGTGCAGACGCCGCAATACCGCATCAATTCGCTGGATGCGCTGCTGCGCACACCAATTTCAGTGGCAAGCAATGTGGTGAACAGCACGACGCAGGGCTCACAGGCAGGAGCTTCCACGGCGGGAAACGCATCCACGGGGAGCGCGCCATCCGGGGCCTCGCAGGCTTACGCAAATCCGGGCGCGGCATCCGGCACCACGCAAATGCTGTCGAATCTGGTTACGGTGGAGCGCGCCTATACGCCGGTAATTGTCAACCACTATAACGTCTGGCCGGTTTTCGACGTTTATGCCAACGTGGATCGCAGAGACCTGGGCGGAGTGGGAGCCGAAGTGCGGAAAATCATGCGGGAAGAAGAGGCGCATCTGCCTCGAGGAACAACGTTTGAATTGCGCGGGCAGATTGAGACGATGCAGTCGTCGTTCTTCCGGCTGGGGCTGGGTATGATCTTCGCGGTGGTGCTGGTTTATTTGCTGATGACCGTGAATTTTCAGTCGTGGCTGGATCCGTTTATTATTCTTACGGCGTTGCCCGGAGCGATGGCCGGCATTCTATGGATGCTGTTTGTCACTGGAACCACGTTGAGTGTACCGTCGTTGATGGGGGCCATCATGTGCATAGGCGTTGCCACGGCCAACAGCATCCTGATGGTCACATTCGCGAACGGGGAGCGAGTTGTGGTGGCCACTGCGCGAGAGGCCATGCTCTCGGCTGGGTACGCGCGCATCAGGCCGGTGTTGATGACCGCAACGGCCATGATTCTTGGCATGCTGCCCATGTCGCTGGGCCTGGGCGAGGGCGGCGAGCAGAATGCACCGTTGGGACGCGCCGTGATCGGCGGGCTATTGTTCGCAACCGTCACCACTCTGTTTGTGGTTCCGATTATTTATAGTTATCTTAGGACCAAACCACCGGTGGATCATGAGCTCAGACTGGATGAACAGGAGCGGGAAGGCGACATAAATCCGGAGTGGAATCGTGCTTAAGCCGATGGAACCCAATCTGACCACGAGTGCGGAAGAAGAGCGGTTACGAAAGGAAAACCAGGACCTCAAGCGGCAGCTTCAGGATTTGAACGGCCTTGGCCACGGCGGAAAAACGGCCAAACTGTGGCGGCCTTCCGGCATCACGATTTGGGCCATCTTCCTGACGTTGACGGTGCTGATCGTGGTAGCGTTTTTCGCCGGGTACGTTCCGCTACAGAAGCGGCAAGCATTAGTACTCAGCGAAGCGCATGAACAGGAAGTGGCACTGCCGCGCGTGGAAGTGATGCCAGTGGGGCATTCCACGGCAAACAGCGACTTGGAATTACCCGGGAATATTCAAGCCATCACCGAGGCGCCGATTCTTTCGCGCGCCGATGGATACATTGTGAAGAGGATGGTGGACATTGGCGACCGGGTGCAACCCGGCCAGACCATCGCTGTCATTGAAGCGCCCGAGATGGACGACCAGGGCCTGCAAGCCAAGGCGAATCTGCTGCAAGCGCAAGCATCGGTGGAACAGGCACTCGCCAGTTTCCAGCAGGGCAAGACGGACGTGGAACTCGCCCGCGTTACCGCGCAGCGTTGGACCAGCCTAGCCACGCAGGGTGTGGTTTCGAAGCAGGACTATGATCAGTATCAAGCCCAATATCAATCGCGCCTGGCGAACTTGCAGGCGCTTGAGAAAGCCATCGCCGTGCAGCGCGCCAATGTTTCGGCGGCGGAAGCGAACGTGTCCCGGCTGGAGAAAATGAAAGGCTATCGCACCGTGAAGGCGCCGTTCGCCGGGGTGATTACACTGCGCAATGTGGACGTGGGCACACTGGTGGTTGCAAGCAATACGCTGCTATTCCGCGTGGCTCAAACCGCGACGCTGCGTATGTACGTTAACGTTCCTCAGCGATACGCCAATTCCGTTCGCGTGGGCCAGGCGGCGCGGCTGCGTGTATCGAACTTGCCCGGGCGTAGCTTCCCCGGCACGATTGTGCGAACGGCCAGCGCGCTTGACCCCACTAGCCGCACCTTGCTGGTGGAACTAAACGTGCCCAATGGGGAGGGTGTGCTGTTCCCCGGCATGTACGCGCAGGTGGACCTGATCAACGTGCGGAAAGACCCGCCGCTATTGGTCCCCAGCGATGCCTTGCTTGTAGGCGCGGCGGGAACGGCCGTGGCCATGGTGCGCCCGGACCATACGGTGCATTTACAGAAAATTGAAGTTGGCCGCGATTACGGAGACCGCCTGGAAGTTCTGAGCGGCTTGCAAGATGGGGATTCGATTATTGAGAACCCCGGCGATTCCGCACGGGAAGGATTGAAGGTGGATCCAGTGCCGGTGGTGGACGCCGCGCGTACGAAGCGCGGAAAGTGATGAGTCAGCTTTGACTCCGCACCCACTTTTGAAAGACTTCGCAAATCGGTAACAGCGAAGTGGGACCGCCTGCGCCGACAAACTGGTTGGCCTCCACTTTGCAGTTCAGCCAAGTGTGGTTTCCTTCCACTCCGCTATGATTGACCTCCGACAGTTCGCCAAGGGGCGGCATCGAGGCGTCTTCCAGCGGCGTCCCTGCGAGGTCAATGGTGACTACCCAGCCGGGATTATCGAGGCTATCGATCTTGATTCCGTATTGGTGTTCCCAGTCGTTATCGCACTGCTCGTGATACCACGTTTGCAGCCATTGAATGGAGTCCATAGTTAGCTCTTGAGCCAGCGGTCGAACCAGGCGAACGCTTCCTTCTGCATATCGCGGTCAAACTTGTGCGGGCCATCGTAGAAGCTACCACGGTAGTGATCCGGGGCGCCGGCCTTCTTGTAGACTTCGGTCAGGATTCGGTCCGCGCGTTCCATCTCCGGCATGGTGAAAAGTGCGTCCTGCCGGTTGTTCAACACCAGTATGGGGTTCGGCACGCCGAGGCCCAGCACTTCGGGATAATCCAAATCGCGCGGCAACCCGGGCACGTAGCACATCCAGGTGTGGGTGTGGCTCTTGTTCAGCAGGTAATCACGCCACGTGGTCATCATCCCCACGCAACAGGAACAGCGGATCCGCTCATCGGCACCGGTCAGCATTACGGTTCGCAGACCGCCACCGGATAGTCCCGCGCAGCCGATTCTGGTAGCATCCACGTCGGGCCGTGAGGCAAGGTAATCGAGGGCGCGTTGATCGTCGAATACGAACACTCCGGGCCAGGTCATGCCGGCGCTGAACAGGCTCTTGGCGATGAGATGCTCATGAGCTCCGGCGAACTGGTTGTAGCGCTGAATTTCGTCTTCCGCTTCCGGGTTCGCCTCCACCATGTTATTGCGAATATTCCCCGGCACATCCGCGAGCCGCATGCGCCGGCTTCCGAACGTGAATGTGTCGTGTACCACCACAACGTAACCGCGGCGCGCCAATTCATTGGCCCAGGCCAGACCGCTGTAGTATTGCTGCTGATGGCGAAGCATGGCCGGGTGCGGGTCGTTGGACATGCGGGTGATTTTGCGCAGACCGAAATACTTGTTTCCGCCGTGGTCATGCAGGCCGACGATGCCGGGCAGTTTACCGGTGGCTCCGGCGGGCTTGAGGACCAGCGCCTCCGTGGGTGGGCCGTAGGGCAGTTGCCAATGCAGATGCTCAATGGACAACCCATCGAATTCCAGATGATGTTGAACGACAGGAATAGGCGTCGCCGCGCCTGCGGGGCCGAGGAGCAATTCCCGATAGCGCGCCCGCGCAACCGGCCGCCACGCGTCTGCATTGGCAAACATGGGTTGCCGGAAAGACAGCCGGGGCGGGTCTTGCATGGACTGCGCGGCCCATTCACCATAGGCGCCAAGCATGTTCGGGGTCATGGTTCACATTCTTGCGGACTCTTCGCGGATTTGCAACTCTCGTTTCGTTATCGGGTCATGAAGGGACGGCTCAAAGCTTCCACTGCGGCGGAGTACCTCACCCGGTTGGAGGAAGCGCGCAGAGCGGAAACTGGAGGCGGCCCTTACAGCGGTGGCTTCGGCAGCGATGCCGGTGTATCGGCAAACACTCCGGACACTTTCACCGGGCGCCTGAAAAGTTTTCCACCCTGGGAAACATAGAGCCAATTGAGACTCTTTCCCCCAAACGCAAGGCTGGTAATCATGCCGTGTTCCGGAGGATTCAAGATCTGTGCCACGCGGCCGTTTGCCTCGCAGACTTGCAATCCAATTCCAGTGGCAAAGTAAACCTGTCCGATGGTATCCAGCGTCACGCTTTGCACGCCGCTCATCCATCCTGATTCCGGCATCTCCAGACGATAGAACGGCTCGCCGTTGGTCAAGGAACCATCAGCGGTTAGCTGAAACGACCAACTGAACCTGGATTGCGCATCCGCGACTACCAGCATGGCTTGATCGGGCGACAGTGCCACCGCAGATGGTGCCGCGATTTCGCCACCGCTATAGACGGTTCTCAGTTGGCCGCGGGCATCCACATAACCGATGGTCTTGCGGACGGCATCCGCAAAATAGACGCCGCCTTTGGCGTTGACAGCAACACCGTTGGCATCCACGTTGGACGCCACTACTTTCTCGTCACCGCCAGGGCCATAAGAAACGATGCGCTTACTCCCGCTTTGCAATCCATACAGGCGTCCGCCCGGCCCGACCGCAAGGGCCTTGACGCCGTTCGAATTATTTTTGAACAACGTCACGTTACCATCAGCGTCCGACTTGTATATTCGGTTCGCGGTCGAGTCGGCGAAGTACACGTTGCCATTCCTGTCCGCGGCGGGACTGGAAACCGACCCGTAGCTTTCGCCAACCTGCTGCCATGGCTTGTCCATCCAAACGGTGGAGAAGACCTTGCCCCGCGGGTCCCATCCGGCTTGACTGATGGCGGCTGGTTCCTTGGCTACGATTGAATTAGGATAGTCGCGCCAAAGCCAGCGAAGCGCCTCAGGCATGATGGCGGCACCGTGCTTCATATTGTGCCCCTCGTCTCCCAGCGCGAGCTTGGCATCATAGCCAGTCGATTCGAGTGCCTCCAGCATCACTCGATTGTTCACCGGCCAGTTGCCGCCAAAAAAGGTGCCGTATGGTTGCGTCGGGACAATGTGGTCGTTCTTGCCCGCTTGCAGGAAGACACGGATGGGTTTCGGTTCGGTTCTGCGGATCAGTGCCGGCAGTGCATCTGCGCCCTTCATCGCCACAAAGGTTCCGATGAAGCTAAGCACACGGCGGAACTGGTCCGGCCGATTCCATGCGGCCATGAACGCGCCCACCGCGCCGGTACTGACTCCGGAAAGTGCACGGGCGTTGGGGTCTTTCGAGAGATTGTACTTCTTCGCAACTTCGGGGATTAGTTCCTCAACGAGGAATCGCGAATAGCGGTCGCTTAGCGAGTCATACTCGAAGACCCGTTCGAAGCGATTCTGGGCCTGGCCGCTTACCGTAGGCAGGACGCCGGGATCGACGAAGATGCCGATGAGCGGCGGAAGATCGCGCTTGGCAATGAGGTTGTCGAAGACCACCGGGACGCGCACGTTATTTCCGATCAACCCGCTGCCATCCAGGAAAATCATGAACGGCGACGGCTTCGTTGCGTCGTATTGCGCCGGAACGTATACGGAATAGTTGTGCGGCGTACCGGGGTAGAATTTGCCCGGTTCCAATTTGTATTTGGTGACGGTTCCTTTGGGCACTCCGGATTGCGGTTGTGAGTCGGGACCAAGAGCGTATTCCTCAGCGCAAGCGAGCGCCGTAACGCAGAGGAAGAAGAAAGCGGCAGTTTTCATAGGGGACCATTTCCAGTCGTGCGGACTGCCTCGGCTACTTGCTGAATGGCGTCCAACGCCCGCGGGATGGCGCCGGACAACGAGAAAAACGGGTGAATCATTCCTTCGTAACGCGTGCAGGTTACTGGAACACCCGCTTGTTCCAGGCGCTTGGCATAGGCCTCGCCTTCGTCGCGCAGCGGATCGCATTCGGCGGTGATCACAAGCGCGGGAGGAAGCCCATGAAGGTCTTCGGCCAGCAGCGGGGATGCGTACGGATTCCGGCCATCTTCGTCTCGCGCCAGGTAATGCCCGCGGAACCATTCCATCTCCGCTTTGGTAAGGTGGTGATCCTTGGCGAACTCGCGATACGAGGGTCTCTCAAAGGTGGAGAGATCCGTAACTGGATACACTAACACCTGCAGCGCGATCGACGGTCCGCACTGCTGCCTGCTGATCAGGCACATCACCGCGCCCAGATTCCCACCGGCGCTGTCTCCTCCCACGGTGATCTTTTTCGGATCAATGCCGAGGCGTTCGGCATTCGCGGCTACCCAGACCGTCGCCGCATAACAGTCGTTCACCGCCGCGGGAAATTTATGCTCGGGCGAGAGCCGGTAGTCCACTGCCACTACGACCGCGCCCGCGCGATTGGCGATCGCGGTACAAACCACATGGTGCGTGTCCAGATCGCAAACCACCCAGCCACCACCGTGAAAGTACACCATGGCCGGCCTGGGGCCAGCGGTATTCGGCGTATAGATACGGATGGGGATCGGCTGGCCATCCGGCCCGGGTATACGCAGATTTTCGATGGACGCAACCGGTTCTGCTGCGCCTCCGGAAAGTTTCAGACCGTCGATGGCTGCCTGCCTTGCTTCGGCGGGCGATAGCGATTCAAGGGCGGGGCCGCCCTCGGCCTCCATGGCGTCTAGCAGCGCGTGTGCGGTAGGGTGAAGCCTCTGGCTGCGCATCGTTATCTTTCGGGGGCGTCTTCGGATATTGTGATTGGCCCCTTATCGTGTATGTAAAGCCGCGCCGCGAAATCGGGATGCCAGCCCAATACCGAGCCATAGAGAAAGAATGCAATCGCCAGTAGCGGCTGTGACCCGTAAACCGGAACGAGGGGCGCGTAGCGTTTCCAAAAGAATCCATAGCAAAGCCCGTACCAGATGACGGTGACAGCAAGGCCGAATAGCCGCCCGCTTGGCGCCAGAAAACCGGTAATTGCCCCTACAAAACCGGCTGCTGCCAGTTGAATGGCGATACCCGAAACTGTCACCATCCCAGGACCCTCGCGGACCATTTGCGTGCCATAAGAATGGGAAGCAAACAGATTCAGCATCGACCACCAGGAATTACCGGTCAACGGCGCGCTGATGGCCAGCCAGAAGAGCATGACCACGCCGCCAATGACCCCGATTTCGATACCGGCCAGGATGTCGAGTGCTTTTTTTGAAATCCAACCGGGCTGCACGGCATCCATAGTGACTGAGCGAGACAAAGCGTATACTAACACAATGCTTTTCCTACATCGGCGCAAACATCGACCCGCATGCTGAGACGGGTTGTGGTTACCGGAATCGGCGCGGTCAGTCCGAATGGGATCGGGCGCGAAGCGTTTTGGTCGGCAACGAAGAACGGCGTCAGCGGCGTTCGCCGGATCACTAAATTTGACCCTAGTGAGTGGGCGGTGCGTGTGGCCGGGCAAGTCTCGGGATTCGACGAGAACTTGTATGTCGCTCCGAAGGACCGTCGGCATGTCTCCCGCGTGGTGCCGCTGGCCGTCGCCGCGGCCGGGGAGGCCCTTGCCGACGCGGGATTGAACACTGCATCGATGGACCGCGACGCACTGCGGCAAATCGGCGTGATGGTGGGCTCAGGCGGAGCAAGCCAGGAATTCACAGAAGACCAATACCGGCTCTATTACGAAGGCAAGCAGAAGCAGTGCAGCGTATATGTCATCCCCACGTCTACGCCTGGAACGCTGGCCAGTGAAGTGTCCATGAAATTTGGACTGCGCGGGTTGAGCCACCTGATCTCCACTGGATGTACTTCCTCCACCGATGCCCTTGGCTACGCTTTCCGGCATATCCGCTACGGCATGCTGGACTGCATGGTGGCTGGAGGCGTGGACGCGCCCATCGCACCGTTGATCTTGCGCGGATTTATTCTCATGCGAATCCTGGCGTCGCGTTGGAATGAAACTCCGGAGCTGGCCTCACGGCCGTTCTCAAAGGATCGCGACGGCTTCGTTCTTGGGGAGGGCTCGTGGTTTTTCGTGCTCGAAGAAATGGAACGGGCGAAGAATCGCGGCGCACGGATTTATGGCGAAATTGCCGGATATGGCTCCACCTGTGAAGCGTTTCACCGTGTGCGATTGGAGGAGTGCGGAGAAGAACCGGCTCGCGCGATCGGTCTGGCGTTGCAGGAAGCCGAACTGCCGCCCGATGAAATTCAGTATCTCAGTTATCACGGTACCTCCACTGAGCTGAACGACAGGATTGAGACGCGCGCGGTGAAATTGGCGTTTGGAAAACATGCCTATCGCTTCGCCGGATCGTCTTTAAAAAGCATGATCGGGCATCCCCAAGGGGCGTGCGGTGCAGCGGGCATCGCCACAACCTTGCTGGCCATGCGCGATGGGTTTGTGCCGCCTACGATCAATGTGGACGTTCCGGATCCGGAATGCGACCTGGATTACGTGCCGAAGAATGGAAGAGTGCTGCAGATTGAGAATGCGGTGGCAAATTGCATTGCCTTCGGAAGTAAGAACTCAGCCATGGTACTGAAGCGGGTTTGAACGGAAGCGGCCCCGAATCAACTTCGGAGCCGCTTCCATTTTGCCTCTACTGCAGCAGGATAGTGACCGTGTTCGACGCAGTGCTGCCGCTGGTCACCACGACCGGCACCTTTCCTGTACCAGCGCCGGACGGTATGGTCACCGCCGTCTGATACAGGCCCACGAACCCCGGCGAGGCGATGGAGTAAATCACCGCTGCGTCCTTTCCGCCGATGGTCACCTTTACCGGCGCGGTGTTGAATAGACCGGAGGCGCCAGTGGGAGCTGGCGTTAGTGTTCCGGCCGTCAAACCGGCAATGGAACCTAAACCGGTGGAGTAGATCAACACAATATCACCGGCCTTCGCCGCGTTTCCTGTCCCGACCAGCGTATAGTCGGAGTTCTTCAAGATGACGCCGCCATTCGAATCGAAGAACAATGCCGGTGCTACGGTGGCAACAGTCGTCTTGAATGCGCCGCTGGGTCCATTCGAATTCTTCACCACCACATCCGAAGTGCCGGTCGCCGCATCGGACGGAAGCTGCACCACCAGATAACCCGGAGAATTCACCACAATCGGGGCAGCCTTACCACCGACTGTCACTTGCGTGCCATTGTAGGTAACCGGAAATACGCCGCCGCTGGACGACGCTTGCAGGTCGCCCGGAACCTTGATGAGGTTGGTGCCGAAGATGGTCATCAAGCCACTGGGCGCAACCGTTTTGAGATTGGGATCGCTTACCGCGCTGATCACCGCGCTAACCGCCGGCACGGCCGTATTGACCGGCATCAACTGTGACCGCACCGCACCGCCGGGATTTACCGTGGTGTGCAGGTTCACATAGTGATTTTCGGGGTTCTGCACCAGCGAGTTCAGAGTGGCCAAACCCGCTGTGCTATTGATGTTCACAACCTTGTAGATATTCGCGGCACCGGAGTCGGCAACCACGGTATTCGTCCCGTTCAGTCCGGTATTGATGGTGACCGGTCCGTTGTCGGCAGCTTTTCCGTCGTGGATGTGGAGTCCCGTAAAGGTCGCCGCAGCCGGAAACCGGGGGTTCACATCGAAGATGACCGTACCTGCCGTTGCTTGTCCATCGGTATTGCGGATGGTGTATGCCGTGACGTTCGCCGGTGCGCTTGCGTCCAGACCCGCGACGGGTGGGTTTTCAGCGGACGAGAGCATGTTGACGGGGAAGTTCATCCGGTCCGTGCGCCGCATTTGATCGCGGATCACGCCGCCCGGAAACACGGTGGTGTGCAGATTAATATAGGTTCCGGCGGGATTTGAAAACAAGGTGTTCAATGTCTCCGCGGCGGCGGCGTTGCCGACGGCCACTTCCACATCAAAGTGCAGATTGCCGCCATTGGGGTTGGCCGTTACCGCATTGGCCGCTCCGTTGATTCCGGTGTTGATGGTGACTGGGCCATTCACGCCGGCCGGGCCTTGGTGAATGTGAAATCCGGTAAACGTCGTTGGGTCGGTAAAGCCAGTGTAGTTCACGTCGAAGGTAACCAGGCCGGAGGTCAAAGTGCCGTTCGAATCGCGCGTTGCCAGAACAATCACGCTAGCAACGCCGCTGCCACCTGAATCACTGGCCGGCACTTCATTTTTCGGACTCATCTGGGCCATCAACACCAGCATGTCGGCGCGCTGCAACTGACCGCGCATCACGCCGCCGGGGTTGATGGTTGTATGCACATTTAAATAGAAACCCGACGGGTTCGCGAGCATTCCGTTCACCGTGTCCAGGCCGGCTGCATCCGTGGCCGCCGTGAATCCCTGGCGTACTAGAGAGCCCCTGCCCGCAGGATCGTCCACCGAGGCAGTGTTGGAGTTGATAGTGACGGGGCCGTTTTCGCCCGCATTTCCCTTGTGTACATGCATCCCTGTAAATGTGACGTCCCCAGGATACGAATAGCTGGTATTGAAATCGGTGGAGGCGGAGACGATCTTGCCGCTGCTATCGCGGACCACATGCAGCAAGACGGTTCCCATGCCGGAGACGGCCAGGCCGGTGACGGCAGGCACTTCGTTCGCCGGTGATAATACTGCGCGAAATGCAATGGTTTCGGCGGTTTGAGCAACCAGGCCCACGGACATCGCGATCCATAACCCTAAGACTTTTTTCATTTTCGGAATACCCCGTCTGTCACTATATAACGCAGGGAACCGCGTCACAATCCGAATCACGAAGATTTACGTTTTGTTCACAACTTTATTACAATCACGCGACGGGCTACTGGGAATCAGCGAATAAGGTCAAGCCCGGGAACGGCTGACGGCCTTTTTCCAACCCGCATATAGCGTTTCCCGCCTGTCTTCTGTCATTCGCGGTTCAAATACACGTTCGCTTTTCCAGAAGCTCTCCAGTTCCCCCTGGCTCTTCCAAATCCCAACCGCGAGCCCGGCCAAGTAAGCCGCCCCTAGAGCCGTGGTTTCCGTGTCGGCGGGGCGCACGATGCGGCACCCCAGAATGTCGGCCTGAAACTGCATCAGGAAATTGTTGGCTGAAGCGCCGCCGTCCACGCGCAGTTCCTTTAGTGTCTCGCCGCTGTCGGATTGCATCGCTTGGACAAGATCGCGCGTCTGGTAGGCGATGCTTTCCAGTGTCGCCCTGACAATCTGCGCCCGGCCGGTTCCCAAAGTCATCCCGCTGAGAACACCTCGCGCATTGGCGTCCCAATAGGGTGCACCCAATCCCACAAATGCCGGGACTAAATGCACACCGCCGGTATCGGGAATCGACATCGCGATTGCTTCGGTTTCCGCGGCGTTGTTGATTATTTCCAGTTTGTCGCGCAGCCATTGGACCGCTGCTCCCGCTACAAAGACGCTCCCTTCGATGGCGTATGCCGGAGCGCCGCCTAGCGAGGCCGCGCGTGTCGCCAGTAGTTTGTTCTTAGAAACCGGCGCCTTGGACCCGGTATGCATGAGTGCAAAGCATCCGGTGCCGTAAGTGTTCTTGGAAAGACCGGCGCGGAAGCAAGCCTGCCCGGCCAACGCCGCCTGTTGATCCCCGGCGATTCCCGCTATGGGAATCTCCGTACCCAGGTGTTCGGCCGCGGTGTGACCCACGACGGCGCTGCTGGGAACAATCCTTGGTAGCACCGCCCGGGGAACTTCAAAAATCCGCAACAGATCGTCGTCCCAATCCCCTGTGGTGAGGTTCATCAACATGGTGCGCGAAGCGTTGGAGACATCGGTGACATGAACCGCGCCGTTGGTCAACTTCCAGACCAGCCAGCTGTCCACGGTGCCGAAAAGCAACTCACCGTCTTTGGCTCTTCCTATCGCATCGGGAATCGACCGCAGCAGCCAGCGAAGTTTGCTGCCGGAAAAGTAGGCGTCGATCACCAGTCCGGTGCGTTCGGTGATCAAACCAGCTTCTTCGCCGGCCGCCAGTTCGCGGCAGTACTCGGCTGTACGGCGGCATTGCCATACAATGGCCGGGGCGATGGGCTTGCCGGTCTTGCGATCCCAAACAATGGTCGTCTCCCGCTGATTTGTGATGCCAATTGCCTCAATTTTGGCGGTGGCGCCGGCAAGCAAGCGGCGGGTGGAATCGAGCTGCGCCCGCCAAATCTCATCGGCGTCCTGTTCAACCCAACCAGGATGCGGATAGCGGCACTCAATAGGCGCCGCTTCCATGGCTAACCGTTTCCCGCGTTCGTCGTAAAGCACCGCGCGGGCGCTGGTGGTTCCTTCATCCAGGGAAAGAAGATATGGCACTCAGGCATTATATAGCTCGCACTGTTTTATAATCGGGGAAACATGTTCTTCCGTAGAGAGAAAACCCGTGTACTCTCATTTGACGAGCACATCCAGTTACTGAAGCAAGCCGGATTCGGCGCGCAACCCGCGAGTGGCGGAACCAGAATCACCAAGGGCCACTGTGGCGCCATCTTAAAAGACGCAGGTGGAGCGCAGCCTGAGATCGGCAAGGCCGGCATCGTGATAGGCGATGAGATCGGCAACCTGGTGGACGGCGGCTATCAGAAATTCCTCCAGACCCCCACCGGGCGCAAAGAGCCGGCGCAGGCCTCGCACCTCAAGGCGTTGCATGACTTCGAAGAGGATTTGAAAGAGAGCCTGGGATTGACCAGCCTCTACAACCAATCGCTGGGAACCACGTCGGACTTACACCTCTACGACCGGGTGCGCGACCGGGACCGCGGCGTGCCCAAGCGCCCCTGGGAATAAGCTACTTCCGAATCGATAGGTAATAGGGAACCAGCAGCGACGGCACTCCGGGATCCAGCGATTTCGGTGGTAGGATTCCTGTCTTCATCAATTCGGCCGCCTCTGCGTTGTGGCCCGCTCTGCGGGAAGCGAAGACCAGAAACACCTTCGCTTCTCCCATGGCATCCAAACCCGCGTCGTCGTATACAGCCTTCCATATTGCAGCCGCATCCGCATATTGCCTGGCCAACAGCAGCGCGTACGCCATCACTTGCCGTTGTGCTGCCAACTGCGCGGGCGCCGCGCGTTCCGCTCGCAGCTTCCATTCCGCAGTGGATGCCGCCGGTGCGGCGAGAAAACCGGACACCCCTGCGAAATTCCGCGAACCCGGCGTGGCGGCAAGCGCGGCAGCTTTTGAAACTTCCTCACGAGCCTTATCGCGCTGGTCTGAATCCAGCAGCCAGATCGCCAGTTGCGAATGCGCCACGGAAGCTGCCTCCGGAGGACTGTCTTTTTGTGCCGCGAAACTCTGCAATTGCGATAGGGCGGATTGGTCTCCGGTCTGGTAAGCCCAAATGGCCTTGCGGACCGCAAGCAACGGGTCCTTCGCAGACTTCAGACCGTCGAAGTATTCCTGCATATGCTCGGCGGCGGATTTGGGATTTCCGGCGAGGAACGCGGATACCGCGGCGCGATAAAGTTCCTGCCCGTTCACCAGCGTCCGGTTCCGCCGGTTCGCTTCCAGGAAATTCTTCTCGGCCTCTGCAAAGCGGCCGAAGAGGAAGTGGATTTCCGCCAAAGTATCGTTAACATTGGCGTCGTTCGGAGCCAACTTGCGATAGGCTTCCAAGCTATTCAGCGCTCCGGTGGAATCCCCCGAATAAGCCTGCACGTACGCTAGCGAATTCCACAAAACAATGTTTGCCGGATCGACCTTCAGCGCAGTCTGATAGGTCCTGATGGCATCTGCGAACTTCTTCCCGGCGATCTGCAAATTCGCCAGGGAATCCATGGCCTGCACGTCGGTTGGAACGGCTGCCACCAGCCGCGATAATGCCTCCACGCGATCCGATCGGGACCCGCCCAGACTGGCCTGCATCATTGCTAATTTCGCCCGCTCTAACCCGGAAAAACCATTCGCATGGGAAGCGGCTTGCGCCGACGCCGCCTTTGCTCCATTCGCGTCGCCGCGCGCCAGCAGCAGTTGAATCTTGACTAAGTAAGCCTGCGCAAACGCCGGATCTGCACGCAGTGCCAGTTCCAGATGCGCCAGCGACTCGTCCTGCGAGGGCGCTGCGATTCCCTGAAAGATCTCACGCAGGGCAACTTCATTCTTCGTTCCATAGGAATTCGGAGCCGGACTGATCTGCCGGGCCAGTGCGTCGAGCAGCGGCAGTACACCGGCTGAGAGCTTGCCAGACGCGGTAAGCAACTTCCCGTTCTGAAACGTCACTGGATTGCGAAGCTGCACCGTAAACCGGACCTCGTCTCCTGCCGTACTGAAGTAGCCGTGAACCAGTTCGTTGGCATTCGCGGAGGCGGCATCCCTGACACTTGCCAGTTCTACCGGAACAATGGATTGCGGCGAGGCGAGCTGAGCGGAAATCACACTGGCGGCGGCCCGGCCCAACCAATCTAGAGAGACGTCGCTGGATAAATTTTCAAAGGGCAGAATGCCGATGCGACGTGGAACTCCACGTCCAACGGATTCGGTTCGAGGAGAACACTGAATCAGAAAAAGCAGTAAAACCGCCAGGCAAATACGAATCCCGCTAAAGAACACGCGGCTCCAACGCGAGAAGTTCTTTGAACTCCGCATTGTCTTGCAATTTGGCAAAATCCTGATCCTCCCGGAACTGTTCACGCTCCTGGAAGCCTTCTTCTATGGCCTTCCGCATGTACGCCAGTGCGCGCTCTATGTTCCCTGCTTTCGCATATGTCTTGCACAGATAGAAATGAAACTTAGCGCGCTCTTGCACGCTGCGTTCCTGCAGTAGGACGCCCTGACTGCTGCGATGCTCAAAGACCTCGGGGTCCAGCGCCAGGGCTTGTTGATAGGCATCCAGCGCTTCCTTGTACTTCTTCCGCGCAAATTGTGCCGTTCCCAGGTTGCTCATAATGGAAGCGGACTTCGGCGTCATTTTCAAAGCTCGATTGTAGAGCGAAACCGCCCGGCGATAGTTCTTACGCGCATAGTAGACGGTGCCCAGATTGTTCACTGCTTCGGCATAGTTCGGGTTCAACTTCAGCGCACGGTCGTAATGTTTCCGGGCCGCGTCCAAAGCCAGCATCTGGTGATAGGCGATGCCGGTTTTGTTCGCCAGAACCGCAGACGCCGCCGAGCCTTCCATATACACCTCGGCGGCCTCGCGGTACATCTTACGAGCCATTAGAATGTCTCCGCGCATCTCCGGCGAAAGCGCGGGGGGCGGGCTTGGCTTAGCTACGGGCGCAACAATTTCAGATTTGGTTTCGTTCAGAAAACCGATTGGAGCCGCAGGAGCCTGACTAACCGGGACTTGCCCACTCAGAGACGAAATTGCGGCCAGTGTAATTATCGGAGCTGAGAGACGAATGAAAAGCATGTTAGCCTCCTCTCTTTCCTTAACACAACTATATCGCGAAAGAACAAGCGGTGAAACGGGGAACGCACGATTCATCATCGGCCCGAAGCTATGGAAACGATACGAACGAAATTGCCAGCAGGCGATTCTTAATGGATTGAGAACCTAGAGTAGCATTGACAGCCACGCTGGTTGCCGGCCAAGGCGGATTCGCGGCGCCTAGAGTTCGGATTGAAGTATTTCTTCTAATCGCGGAAGCGGATGGCGAACAAATCCGCGTCCTTCAATTGCAATCGGAGCCGGACCGGCTTGCCGGCAAGCGAAGCCAGATCTCGGCCGGCAATCCATTCCACATCCCGCTCAATGCGGTCGCCAATGATCTCCTTGCAGTCGGCCAGAGCGAATCCGCGGACCGGTGAACCGTCCGCGTTCTGTACTTCCACGCGAATGAAACCCGCGGCCGATGTGGCATAATTCAACTCCAGGCGATTGCCGGTAAAACGCAACACTTTGGTAATCAGTTCCCCGCCCCGATAGGGCGCGTGCAGTGAAGCCAGACCGTCCAACCGCAGTTTATAACGCGATAGGTGCGCGCCAGGCTGCCCGTAGTGCCGGTTCACATAAAAGGACATTTCCGCGGGGCCGGTCCGCACTATATTCAACGCAGGGTAATTGTCGCGCGAGACCCAATTCTCAAGGCCAACACCGGGGCGCAGAAATCCCTCCAGAAACGTACGGTCGTACTGAAATCCGCCGCGACTGGTTAGCAGGACGGCATCCGCGCAGTCTTTGTAATAGTCAGGATGTACTCCAATGGACGCAGCTTCGCTGCTGTCGATCACCTGCCGTCCGGGCATGAACCTGGCCGCAATCGAGACATAGACGTGCGGCGCACGGAAGTATGGGCTGGTCTGATTCGTATAGAGATGTTCGGGAGGCGCATCCCCAAAGGTCATCTCACGGCCCGGCTGCCAGGCACGAAAGTCCGGACTAGTCGACTTCGAAATCCAGCGCACTCCGCCCATTCCCTCGATTTTCTTGAACGTCCGGTAGTAACAAACGTAGCGCTGTTCGGCCTCAGACCAGAAGGCCAGATTCTGTGAGTCGTAGGCTGAGGCGTTGGCAGGGGGCAGCAACGGCTCTGTGCGCATTTTCTTCCAGCGCACGCCATCCGCCGATACGAATCCCAGCAAACCGCTCTGTTTCACGCCGGCCAAAGCCTTAAATCGCTGCGCTGCGGGAACACCGGGCCGCGTATCCAGAAACGGGCAAAAGTTGTGCGAGAACGGCGGGTCGTGCGCCAGAATCAAATTGTTGTCTTTGGTTCCGTTCACGTCAAAAAGCCCTAGAGAAGGCCGCGTCCAATGAATGCCATCCACGGAGTGCGCGTAGCAGGTGGCCTCGGCTCCGCGTCCGTCGGATCCGGCGGAACCAACGCCCCGATAGTAAAGATGGAAGTCCGAAGCATCGTGAATCACGGTGAAATATCCGCAGAACGCGCCTTCCCACGGGCGGTCGAGCGTAAGAACCTGTTCACACTGAATTGGACTCTGCAACCGTAGTTCTGCTCCCGTCATGCGTTCTATTAGATAACGGTCGACGAACAACTCCCGCCGGCTTCCCAGGTCAAGCACTTGATTCTGGCTGGCGGCGGCCGGTAGCCTGCCTAGGGTAAGGGCGCCTGCCAACTTCAAATAGGTTCTGCGGTCCATGCCTGATCATACATTGTGCCGTTGTTGCGTAATAATGGGAATGGGTAACTCGGCTGACTCCACAACCAGGCCGAAGGGAAGATAAACTTTTGGCCGCAAACGGCGATCTAGAAGCATTTCTCAAGCGAGCCCGCCAGCGCTACCTGGCAAATCTGGCCCTGGACCAGACGTCGGTGGCTGCGGCCATCGCGATGTGCGCGGCCATTCTGCTGCTTGTCCTGGGCACTCAAATTCTGAACTGGTACTGGCCGGCGTTCCTCTTTGCAGCCGGACTGGCGATTGGGGTGTGGCGCATCCGGCGGATGACGCCGACTCCCTACGTTCTAGCGCAGAAAATAGACCACCGGATCGGATCGTTCGATGCACTATCGACGGCTTACTACTTTCATGACAGCGCCACCGCGAGCACCAGGCAGATCGCGGAACTTCAGAAAGCCAAAGCCGATCGCATTGCACTTGAAACGGACATTGCCTATGCGGTGCCCATCCAACTTTCGCGTTCGACCTACGTGTTGGCGGGCGTGTTCGCCATCGCCGCAAGCTTGTTCGCATTCCGCTACGGTCTGATGCGCACGTTGGATTTGAGCGCACCCATCGCGAACATTCACTTCAGCAATCCGTTCTCAATCGATCCCGCGCGTAAAGAAGCTTCGGCGAAGAAAAGCGTGATTCAGGAACAGTTTGACGAGCAGCTAAAGCAGTTAGGCCTCTCACTGGAAGATCTGGATTCGCCGGCGGGCGATCAGAAACTGGCCACGGATAAGCCGGTGAGCGCCCTGGCCACGCCGGACGGACAAATTCCAATTGAATCGAACGAGCAGGGCCAAAGCGTGGATAACGGCAAGCCGAAGGATGGCGAACCGGAGGGCAGTGAGGGATCGGACAATGCCAAGTCTGGCAACAGCAATCAACCCAGCGATCAGGACAACGGCAGCGGTACATCCGATAAGCAGGGCACGCCGCAACAGGGCAAACAGCAGACCCCTCCGTCGAGTTCAAAAAATCCGTCCGGTGATAACGCCAGCATGGCTGACAAGATGCGCGATGCGGTGGCGAACCTACTGTCGAAGTTGAAGTCTCCTGGAAAGCAGAGCGATTCGCAACAGAATGCCGCCGCGCAGCAGGATAAAGGCGGGTCGGCGAAACAGAAACAGGATGCGGGGCAGAAGGGCATGCAAGGCCAGGGAAAGTCGCAGGGAGAAGGCCAGCCGAATCCCGATCAGCAGGGCGATCAAGACGGCGAGTCCGGCGACCAATCGCAATCGGCGCAGAGCAAGGCCGGCGATAAGAATGCCGATAAGTCCGGGCAACAGGATGCTAAGAGCGGCATTGGCAAGCAGGACGGCGATAAGGAACTGCGCGACGCCGAGCAACTGGCCGCCATGGGTAAGATCAGCGAACTGCTGGGCAAGCGAGCCGCGCAGGTTACCGGCGAGATGACAGTGGAAGTTCCGTCGGGCAGGCAGCAGCTGAAGACGGCCTACTCGCAAAATAAAACAGTGCATGCCGATGCGGGCAGCGACGCCAATCGTGATGAGATCCCGCTGATCTACCAGCCGTATGTGCAGCGTTATTTTGAGGAAATACGGAAGGTGCAGGGGAAGACCAAGAACTGATCCGTCTAGTGTAGATGGCTATGACTCGGAGACAAGTTTTGCAGTCCGCGGGGATCGGTGCTCCGGCAGTCGCATTGGTACGCGCTCAGGATTCGGTTCGCACTGTGGCTTCCGTAAAGGCACTCGTTTTTGACACTTTTGGGACTGTGGTCGACTGGCGCGGATCGATCATCGACGAAGGTAGCGCCTGGCAGAAGACGAAGGGCCTATCGGTTGATTGGGCTCGCTTTGCCGATCGATGGCGGGCCGGTTACGCGCCTTCCATGGACAAGGTGCGGAAAGGCGAAATGCCCTGGACCAACCTGGACCTCCTTCATCGCACCCTGTTGGAAGACCTGCTGAAGGAATTTCACATTGACGGTCTTTCCGAAGCGGAGAAGGACCATTGGAATCGTGTCTGGCATCGCTTGAAGCCCTGGTCCGATTCCGTCGCCGGTCTCACTCGCCTCAAGCAGAAGTACACGATTGCGCCGCTTTCGAACGGCAATGTGGCACTGCTGGCCGACATGGCTAAGCACTCCGGTATTCCGTGGGATCTCATCCTCTCAGCCGAACTGGCCAGGCACTACAAACCTGATCGCGAAGCCTACCTCATTGCGCCAAGCCTGCTGGAATTGAGGCCCGAGGAAGTAATGATGTGCGCGGCACACACGGGCGATTTAACGTCCGCTCGCAGTTTCGGTCTGCGCACCGGATTTATCTACCGGCCGGACGAATACGGCGGCACGCGCCAGGCGGATAAAGCCAAGCCCGGAGATTTCGACGTAGTGTCGACCGATATTGTGGACTTGGCATCGAAGCTCGGAGCGTGAGAGAGTTAGATCCTTATTAAATTGATATACTGCTCGCGATGAAGCTGGCACGCTTTTGGACTCGGCAGGCCGGTGAGGCTCTCGACCGCAATGGCCGCCGCATCCGTGTGTCATCGCGCGGATGGTCGAATGACAGCGTGGACTCTGCGGCCGTGATGGCCCGCGACTTGGCGCACCGAGCGGCCGAGAGGGTCGCGTCCGGTCAACCAAAATCCAACCGGTATGGATATGGCGATAGGCCTTTACCTGAGCCCGTGGTGCGTGAGTTTCAGGATAGCCGCGAGACACCGAATGCCGTGGTTACGCGAAATGCTTATGGCGCGCTAGTCATGAATGCGCGCGACATGATGTTCGTCGATATCGATCGCCAGGATTCACCGGTCACCACATCCGGGGGGAACCTTCTGTCCGGCTTGTTCTCGTTCTTTGGTGGCGGCAAGGCGGTTCCGTCAGCGCCTTCGGAAACGGTAGTGGCCGGGCTACACCGGGTGGCGGAGCGTAATAATCTCACCGTTCGCGTTTACCAGACTGCCGCTGGCTATCGAGTGCTCGTTCTGAGCGCCCCGTTTCAGCCGGGAAGCGGGCAAAGCGAAGCGTTGTTGCGGGAGTTTGACTCCGACGCTCTCTACATCCGGCTTTGCAAAATACAGGAATCTTTTCGGGCCCGGCTGACGCCTAAGCCTTGGCGCTGCGGACTGCCGAATCCGCCAGTGTCCTTTCCATTTGAAACGTCAGAAGCAGAATCGCAATTTATGGCATGGGAGGCGAAGTATCGGACGGCCTGTGCCAAGTTCGCCAGTTGCCGGTTTGTGGGTAGTTTTGGCGGTGGTGCAGCCGTGCCTGGGTTCGAGGAATTGGTCCGGTACCACGATCTGGAGTCGAGGGCAGGCAGTGGCTTGCCGTTAGCTTGAGCCGTTCGCAGCGACAGCGGTAAGCGCCCCGCTGGTCATCGATCAACCTGATGACCGCTCTCCCTTTCAATTGTGGCGGCCAGTTCGCGGAGCAGCGCCGCGCTATCGCCCCGGTAAGCGCTCCCGTGCTGACAGGCGAGCATCGACGGGCAGAGACCCGCCAAGCGCTCTAGGATCACGGATGTGCTGGTGGCGTGAGCGTAATAATCCATCATTCCGCGCATTTTTTCGCTGGCGGTGAGCACTTCCGATTCGGTCACCGGCGGCATATTCCCACCGGGCTGCGTGAACAGATCCCCGCACAGTAACGTCTTGGTCGAAAGATCGAAGAGAACGCCGCAGTCCCAACCGTGGGGCACATGCGGCGTGTAGAGCCATTTCATTCGGCGGCTGCCAAGGGAAAATTCTTCGCCGTCAGCGAGGCCGCGGGCGGGCTTATTGGCAAAGTCATTCAGCGACGTCAGGACACCGATTTCAGTGCCGAACGGGGTGGCCTCCGGCGCGGCGGCCAAGATTTCGTTCAGTGCACCATATTCGTCGCCTTCAAAGTGCGATCCGCCAATCCAGCGGAGCTTTTCGACCGGCATAACTTTGCTTATGGCATCCATAGTCAGCGGGAACAGCTTCCGATAGCCAGTGTGGAATAATAACGGTTCATCATCGTCGATCAAGTAGGAATTGAACGTGAATCCCCCAGGAATCACGTTCAACGGCGTACAGATGCGATAGATGCCAGCCGCGATTTCGTCAACTCGCGTGCCGGTTTCCATGTTTGTGATCATTTGCGCTCTCGTTGTCTTTTGAGGTTGGCGTAGTGTCCACGAATTGGGTGGACACTACCGGAAACCGCTCCTTTACAGTCGCGGCTCAGAAACTACTGTTGCAGCAACGAGTTCGAGACCGATCCGCGCGCGTGAGCAAGCTGTTTCTTGTGTCCAGTTAGTTGTCGGACAGTACACTGGCGTTGTGGCTACTGCGTGTCGGCGGAAGGACCGTAGATCCCCGGGACCGTGCCGCCCATCGGACGCAGGTAGGTGCTGAGTTGGCCGCGATGATGGACCGAATGCTTCGTCGTCATCGCCAGAAAGTTGACTCCTGGCGCTTGGATCATGCCAAGCAGGTCGATGACGCCGGCCAGTTTTTCACCCGTCATGGTGCGCACGCGATCCAGGGCTGCCGGAACCTTTTCTTTGTAGCGGGCGGCGGCGTCAGCGGGGTTCATTATGCCGCAGGCATCGGAATCATCGGGTGGAGGCGTGAATTCGCCGTTGGCGATGCAGTTCAGCAGCCACTCGTCTTCCAAAGCGAGGTGCCGGATGAGTCCAAGGGCCGTCTTGGACTTCGGGTCTGGCCGGTAGTCGAGATGGCCATTGGGAACTGCTTCGATGATGCGCAGGGTCGTCTGCATTTCGCTTTCGAAGTCGGCGATGAGAAAATCAGCAACTGTCTTGGTTTCGTTGGAACCCATATAATGCTCCCCTTGTCTGATTCATTTTGCGTTCACTTTGCTCGCGGCGGATCAGTGTGTCCAAAATCGTCCGCCTCTGCTACCCGGATGTGTAACGAGTTGCCTCGCCGTTACACATAAAATGTGTTTGGATGGAAACTCAACTGAACGATTCTGAGCTGGTGCGGCAAATTGGCACTGGAAACGATTGCGAAGCGGAAGCCGAGTTGTTTCGCCGGTTGGCTCCACGTATCCGGCTCTATGGCTTACGTCACTTGAGAGACGAACAAGCCTCGGAGGACCTTACGCAGCAAGTCTTGCTCACTACGCTGAAAGCTCTGCGGGCGGGCCGGCTTCGGGAACCGGAGAAGCTTGCCTCGTTCGTTCTGGGAACATGCCGGATGACGGTGCTTGATCTTCGCCGCAGCAGGCAACGAAAAGAACGCCTGATCGATCAGTTTGGGGCGCACCTGCTTGCACCGGTCCAGCCTTCCATGCCCCACCTGGACCACGAACAGCTCACCCGCTGTGTGAAGAATCTGAAAGAGCGCGAACGATCGGTAGTGGTTATGACGTTCTATGACGAGCAGAGCGGCGCAGATGTCGCCAGTTTCCTGGGCGTTTCCGAAGCTAATGTACGGGTGATTCGCCATCGGGCGATTCACCAACTGCGCACATGCATGGGGGGTGCCGCATGATGTGCGCAAATCCCATTGACGCGGCCCTTCTCGGCGACTACTGGTTGGCTGCGGTGGCGCAGCCCGACGAAGAAGGGATCGAAGAACATCTGCTGCAGTGCGACCAGTGCGGCGAGCAGCTTCGTGAAGTCATCGCGCTTGCGGAAGGAGTCCGCAAACTGGCGCGCGAGGGTTCCGTGCGCATGGTTGTAAGCGATGAATTTCTTCGGCGTGCCGCGGAGGAAGGCTTGCGTGTTCGAGAATACACGCCTCCCCCTGGGGGCGGTGTTGAGTGCACCGTGACCGCGGAAGACGACCTTCTGATCGGGCGTCTGGCCGCGAACTTAAGCGGGGCGAAGCGAGTGGATCTTTGTATCTGTGATGAGGGCGGCGTGGAACAACTCCGGTTGCCGGACATCCCCGTTCCATCCGGAGCAAGCAGCGTTCTCTATCAGGAGTCCATTACGTTCGCGAAAGCAGCGCCTACGAACAAGATGATCCTGCGAATGGTCACCTTTGACGAAGCAGGCAGTGAACTTTTGCTCGGCGAGTATACGTTCAACCATACCCGCTCAATACCTGGCCCAGGTGCCTGGTAGAAGTTAAGCTGGCCGTACTTTGAGCTACTTCTTGTCCCTATTCAC
Source organism: Bryobacterales bacterium (assembly GCA_038230275.1). Lineage (GTDB taxonomy): Bacteria > Acidobacteriota > Terriglobia > Bryobacterales > Bryobacteraceae > JANXXV01. Next base: position 83,464 of record JBBRNO010000005.1, on the reverse strand, counting down.
CGTGATGCCAATCGCCATTTGATTCACCACCTGCGCCTCATTCCGGGCTACCTCGTAATAGGCCGCCCGCAGCAACTGATCCTTGCGGTTGATCAGCGTCTCGCGGATGCTCTGCTGCACGCGCGGATCGTTCAATTCGCGCTGCCCCGCCGGTTCCTTGGAAATCACCTTCAGCAACCGGTAGCCTTCCGGTGTCTTGATTACCTTCGACACTTGTCCGGCCTGCATCGACATCACCATTTTGCGCAGTTCCGAATTCGCTTTTTCCAGCGACGATTCCGGCACAAATCCCAGATCTCCGCCGTTCGCCGCGGTCGCCGGATCTTCAGAAAAACTCTGCGCCACTACCGCGAAATCCTCACCCTGCTGCAGCCGCGCCTCGATCATCTGCATTTTCGCTCTGGCCTGATCTTCCGTCTGCGCCTTGTCGCTCTTCAAATTGCGCACTTCCGGGTTCGGCTGCGGCGTGACCAGAATCTGCGAAAGATGAACCTGCGGCTCGGCCAAATTGAACCCCGCCTTGTTGCCGTTATAGAAATCGGCGACGTCCTTGTCTGAGATGGCAATATGCGACGTGATCTCTTTCGCAATCAGTTTCGCCACACTCAGATCGCGGCGCAATTGTGCTTTCAGATCGTCCGCGGTGATCTTTCTGACGTTCAGCAGCCGCTGAAACTCTTCCTGAGTGTAGGGCGCCTTCAGCTCATTGAACTTGGCTTCCACATCGGCGTCCACCGCCATCAGGCTTTGCTTTTCAGCGCGCTGCAGCATGATCTCGTTATCAATCAAAGTGCGCAGTACTTCCAGCTTTTGCGACATCGCCTGATCGTCATTTGGCCGCTCGCCGGAGCCCGAGAATTGCAGTTGGAACTGCTTATCCAGATCGGCATAGGCAATGGGACGATTATTGACCATCGCTGCAACATTCTCGGGTACACTCTTTTTGCAACCGGTAAGTAGTAACGCGGCCGCCAGAGTCAAAGGCAGAATTCTTCGCATGTGTCTGAGTCTCTTATGATAGCCCTTTGCGGGACTCCTGCGGTATGGCATGCAGTTTCTCCTCATCGGCAGCTTCTCCGAATTTCATCCCCGTGAGAGTAGGATCGATGTTCCGCAACAAGCCGGTGAGAACGGCGCCAGGGCCCAATTCCACAAAACGGGTGATTCCGCGCGCCGCCAGAAAGCGGATCGTCCCGGTCCATTGCACGGCGTTCGGAATCTGTTCGAACAGCCCTTTGCGAGCTTCTTCGGCTGTTCTGATTTCGGTGGCGCGCCAGTTATTCACCAGCGGAATGCGGAGGTCGGCAAACCGCACAGCGTCCAGTTCACGGGCCATCCGCTGCTGCGCGGGTTCCATTAGAGCGCAATGGAAGGGCGCGCTTACAGCCAGCAGCACGGCACGCTTGGCGCCAGCGGCTTTTGCCAAATCCATCGCACGTGCCACCGCGCCGGTGTGACCGGCAATCACCACCTGGTCCGGCGAATTCAGATTGGCAGCGGAAACAACCTCCCCCTGCGCCGCCTCCGCCAGGATACCGTCCAGTTTCCCTTCTGGCAATTTCAGTAGTGCCGCCATCGCGCCCACCCCAGGCGGAACCGCTTCCTGCATAAAACGCCCGCGCTTCCGCACCAATTGAACGGCGTCGCGAAACGTCAGAGCACCAGAGGCGACCAACGCGGAATATTCCCCAAGGCTGTGCCCCGCCACATAATCCGGGTGCACCCCCTTCGCCGCCAGTACGCGAAAGGCCGCCACGGAGACCGTCAACAAGGCCGGTTGTGTATTTGCGGTCCGTTTCAAGTCGTCTTCAGGGCCTTCGAAGCACAGCTTCGATAGGGGGAAACCCAGGGCGTCATCCGCTTCTTCAAATACCTGTCTGGCCTCGGCGTGGGCCTCCGCCAGCGTCTTCCCCATTCCAGCGAACTGCGACCCTTGCCCAGGAAACAAAAATGCCAAATTGCTCATGAAACTACCATTGTAACGAGCAACTTTCCGTTGGAAGGTACCATACGAGGCATTCGCGGAGGCCGCAGGTGTCAAATTTTCTCGATTGGGAAATATTTCACGCTTTCTCCCGGATATGACTAACGGCTGCCGATGAGCTAAGTGACGCGAAAAGAAAGGGATGAAATTTCCGGATCTTTCGGCCATCCATGTGCGTCATAGATGGTGTGTTGTTAAGGAGGATGTGATGAAAAGTTTTTCCGCGGTATTGAAAGAACAAGAAGCGAAGTCTGAAGTCTACTGCCCGATGTGCACTCACACTGTGCAGGCCATGGTGACGTTCGCCGGGAAGCAGGCGAAAGTGACGCCAGGACAGAAATGTGCCCATTGCGGCTCGTCTATCGATGCCGGCTTTGTGTTCCGATACGATCGGGCCGCCTAGTTCTTTCCAGTTGTGTATATTAGTGGATAGGGTAGGTTCGTCAACGAGGCCAAATGAAAAGGAAGACTGTACCATCGATCAGCGAGCCAGTGGTGGTGGATCAGGAACTCCTGGCGAAGGCGAAATTAGCTCTAAAGGCCGAAATTGTCAAGCCCATTACTCGTTGCGTAATCTGCCAGTCCGATTCGGCTCCCAATTCGACAGAGAGCCTGTGTTGGGTCTGTCGGCGGCTTAAAATCAGCGCTTGGCGCGACTCAGAGCAACCGATTAACGCTCAGGAATAGCGTTCGTAAATAGACGCTGCTGCTGCAACGTCTTCTACACCCAGCCCGATCGATTTGAAGATTGTAAGCCCGGTTCCGGGACTGTGTCCGTGCGCGGCAACGGTTGACAGTTCGGTTACCTTTTTCCATTCCCGGGCGTCCAGTGCCAGCACCAGATCACCGGCCTCGAGCCGAGCCTGCTCCAGACCGTCGACCACAATCCGATCCGCGGTTCGCACCAAGTCGGAAGGTAGTTCTCGCCGGTCGGCGTGATTCGCTCCCATGGCGCCAATGAACGCAGGACGGCTCACCCAGTCGGATTGAAGGACTGGTTCTTTCGAAGATGTCGCAGTGATGATAATGTCCACATCCTCCACTGCCTCCTGAGCGGATTTGGACGCCACCGCACCGTTCGCCCCCGCAAAGAGATCCCGTTTGTTTTCGCTTCGGCTCCAAACTTTCACCGAACGGACTTGCCTCACAGAACGGATGGCATCCAGTTGTGTTTGAGCCTGAAAACCACTGCCAATGATGCCAACTTTTCCGGTCAGCGGATGAGTCAACAAATCGACGGCCAAGCCAGTCGCCGCTCCGGTGCGAATTTGTCCCAGATAGTTCGCATCAAACTCTGCGAGTGGTTTGGCTGTTTCGGCGTCGTAAAGCAGGAAGGTAAACCAGGCTCCGTATTTTGGGTTCGTCGAATACACCTTCGTCCCAAAGTATTTCCCGAATGATCCGGCCATGGAATGCAGCATTGACCCGGTGGGCAGGGCCAGCCGCCGCCGGGGTTGGTTCTGGGCTTCACCTTTTGCCAATGCGATGAAGACTTGCCGCATGCAGCGGATCGCCTCGTCCATCGGCAGCATACGCCGGACGTCTTCTTCGGTAAAGTGGAGCATTTCCTCTTAAGAATACCGCCGCAACGATCTTTTGTTGTCGGCGCAAGGATGGCGGCTGCAAGGTTCGACCAGTACGTCACCTCCAAAAAAACCGGGCAGCCTTGAGAACGGGTCCATTCGAGCCAGCTGTTCCAAGCCGGCCCAAGTAGCCGTCGGCTGCAATGATCGCCGCAGCAAGGAATAGAGGCTGCCACTCAAGGCTGTTGGTGTGATATCCGATCAGGAAAAACAAGAAAACCGGAGCGTAAATGACCACGCCAATTATGACGGTATCATCCAGCGGTAACTTTATGCAGTCCTCAGATTGACTTTCTTCCTCTGCGGAAAAAGTTTCTATTGCACAACGTTGACGCATACGAATAACAATAGTTGGGCAGGCACGTCGTCCGACCCTGCCAACAAAGGTCTCACGGAATTCGGCAAGCAGGTGGTTCACGAAATGAACCGGCTGGGATGATCGTGGACATTTCGCACGTCTCCGATCAGACGTTCCTTGACGCGTTGGAGAACGGCGAAGCGGCCTTCTTCGCATCGCATTGCTCCTGCCGCGCCATCTCGCTGGTGCCTCGCAACATGACTGGCGGCATGATTACGGCCGGGCGGCGTGATTCAGATCAATTTCGATTGCGGCTATCTGACTCCGGAAGTAGCCAAAGCCAGCGCGGAACGGATGGCCAAGATCCGGCCGATGTTCGCCGAGCTACAAAAGAAGTATGCGCACGATCCGGCGGCACGCGGCGAAGCCATGCGCGAATTGCGGAAGCTGATGGCTCCGGAGGGCTCGCAGCGGGCCACCTTGGCCGATGTAATCGCGCATATCAATCATGTCGTACAGATCGCGGGGATCGACGCAGTGGGATTGGCAGCGACTTCGATGGCACCGGGTGCGTACCCACAGACCTGGACAGCGTGGACAAATGGCCCAATCTGACGCAGGCCTTGCTGGAGCAGGGCTACACCGCCGACTAAGTGCGCAAGATTTACGGCGAGAACACGCTACGGCTGATGTCGGCCGTGGAAAAGGCCGTGGAAAAGAAAGCTAGTGTAGTGTCCGCGAATTGGGTGGACACTACCGGAACCCGCTCCTTTACAGTCGCGGCTCGGACACTACGGTTGCAGCAACGAGTTCGAGACCGAGCCGCGCGCGTGAGCAAGCCGTTTCTTGCGTCCAGTTATTTGTCGGACAGCACACTAGGGGGATTCAAGTGCGCAAGCCGGCGTTGATGAGCAAGGCAGATTAACGCGGCCAAGCCTTAGCTGGCGATCACCAATTCATTGGGGCAACCGCGGACGTCCATCTCGAACTCAATACTGGTGATGGGCGGCCGCGTGTAATGCCAGGTAATCCCGTGATGCGCATTCCCTACTTTCGGTACAATTTGCGAAGCCAGAAACGGATGGATGTTATGGATGCTGTAAACGTCAACCGTGGTAACGTCATCCCACTTCACGCCCAAGCCTTTCACGCGCCCGTCCATTAATCCCAGAACAAACTTAGCTTTCTCCAGAATGGCATCCGGCGATGTTTCGCCTCGGCGGATCACGTCGTGCGGATCGATATTGGCGCCCTCCGGCAATTCGCCCGCACCGGCAACCACAAAGCTGTGGCCCGGCTGGCGCGAAGGAACGGTGTACGAGCAGGCATAGATTACCGGCTCAGACGGGGGCGCAATCTCCGGCGCAACGTTGGTTCGCGATACCGGGTTCAACCCGTTCACCGGAATGTCACGCTTTTCCAGAAACTTCACGTAACCGGCATTGAAATCGCCGAAGCCTTGAAAAGTATATGGTTTCGGTGAACGTAATTCCATCGCGCATAATGCCTGCGAGGGCCTTCCCAGCGCCTTCAAATGGGCGTCGATCCGCTCAAATGCAGCTGCGATCGGCAGCGGTTTTGAAAAGCGGGCGTGATCGATCCGATAACCGGGACTGGCAACGACTCCAGCGGAATATGGCGCACTTCCCTTCAGAAAAGAGTAGCCGCCCTTTGTGTTTTCGATGAGCATGATTGGAAAACTATTGTAACCCGGCCCTAAGATTGACATATGCGACCAGCACTTTTGCTTCTCCTCCTCATCCTGCCCATCTGTAATGGTGTAGCGATTGTCAGACTAAACATCGACGAAGTATTCTGGAAAACCTGGGGCGACGGCCAGGCGGAGCTATCGGGTTACGACCTCACCTACCCGCGCTATGGCCAGCTAAGGAACGGAATAGCCGTCACCATCTTCGTGAGCGAGACCTTCTCAAATCAGCTGCGGGTGAAGGCGGACGATGGCAAGCATCCTCCATCCGATCAATTTCCCGTCATGAAACTGAATCTGATTCAGGATTTTCAAACAGGAATATACGACTACAACAACATGACCAGCACCTTTGCGGCACTGACCACCGTCAACGGCCGCCCGGTCGGATCGCCCACCAAAATTTCCTTTTCAGAACAGGAATGGTGCGGCCACATCTATCACCAGTTGCTATTTGATGCCACGGCAGTGCGATCCCAATCCCACAGTTATTTCGACGGCGAAGCGGATCAAGACAAGCAGCTGAGCTATCCCGCTGACGGAGTGACCGAGGACCAGCTTCCACTTTGGGCCCGCGGGATGGCGTCCCCGGCGCTTGCGACCGGAGAAAAACGGGAAGTGATGCTGCTGCCATCGCTGCAAGCTGCGCGCCACGCCCACAAACCGTTAGCCTGGAAACGCGCTACGCTCTCCCGTACCTCCGCCGGCAATAACACGGAGATCTATTCGGCAAAGTTCGAAGGCTTCGAGCGAAAGTTCACCGTTGAGAAAGCCGCGCCGCATCGTATCTTGCGTTGGGAAACTTCGGCAGGGGAACATGCCGAATTGCTAAAATCTACCCGGCTGAAATACTGGCAGATGAACCAAGAGGGTGGCGAGGCAGCGCTGGCGCAACTGGGTCTGCGCCGACGCCCGGCCCGCACCCCTTAAGCAATCCGCCTATAAGTCAGCACCCGTCCCGGCTCGGCTAGAATCTCATCCCGAACACTGCGGAAAGCCGCGATATGTTCCGATTTCGCGTGCCGGTCCAGCATCTCCCGCGAGGTCCAGTTCTCATAGAAGACAAACCGGCCGGGTTCGGTAGTGCTCTGGTGCAAATCGTATTGCACGCAGCCCTCTTCCTTCAGCGTGGGGCCCACCAGCGCAAGCAGATGGCGTTTCAGATCCTCTTCCTTGCCCGGTTTGGCAACCATTTCGGCGACAACAGAAAGCAGATTTTGAGTCATATTCGTCAATCCCGATGGTCTCATATCCTCGTTCGCCAGCGCCCATACAGAATTCCCTGTAGTTTCAATAGACACAGCGATTTACCCCCTTGTGACGGTCCGCGGAAAGGTAGATAATGAGACAGGACCATGAAGAAGACAATGCTGTCTATGATCTGGATACTGCCGGTTCTGCTGCTGGCAGCCCCGATCGCACCGCTGGGGACGTATAAGCCCGCTGAACGCCGTCACTGGGCTTTTGTCAACCGCGCTCATCCGGAAGTGCCGAAATTCGCCGCTGCCGCCGATCGTACTTGGGCACGAACTCCTGTCGATGCTTTCATCCTTGCTAAATTACAGAAGGAAAATCTCCGGCCATCGCCGGAAGCAAGCCGCGCCACTCTAATCCGCCGTCTTTATTTCGATCTGACTGGCCTGCCGCCAACACCCGCTGAAATTGCCCAATTCGTTGCGGACAAGAGCCCGAGTTCCTACGCGAAGATGGTGGACCGTTTGCTGGAAAGTCCGCATTACGGCGAGCGCTGGGGCCAGCATTGGCTAGACGTGGTTCGTTTCGCGGAAACGGACGGATTCGAATACGATACGCATCGCAAGGACGCCTGGCGGTATCGCGATTATGTGATCCGTGCGTTTCAAAACGACAAGCCGTACAACCGGTTTGTCACCGAGCAGTTGGCGGGCGACGAAATCGCACCCAAGGAAGATGAAACGCTGATCGCGGCCGGTTTCAATCGTTTGGGTCCGCTGCGCAAGAACGCCGGCAACCAGGAAGTGGCCAGCAGCCGAAATGAAGTCCTGACGGAAATGACGAACGTGGTGGGTTCCGCGCTGTTGGGAGTGACGCTTGGCTGCGCGCGCTGCCACGATCATAAGTTCGACCCCATCCGGCAGAGCGACTATTACCGTATTCAAGCCTTCTTTGCGGCAGCACAGGATAAAGATCTGCCGCGCGCGACCGCGGAAGAACAAGCGGAGTGGAAGGCGAAGGCTGAACCAATTGAGGTGGAGCTGAAGAAGCTCAAGATGTCGATGCGTGGTACCACTCCGGATAAGCGCCAGGAGATTCTGAAGAAGATGGAAGAGCTTCAGGAAAACATGCCCGAGCCTATTCCCGCGGTTCACACCGTCGCCGATGATATGGAGAAGAAGTCTCCCATCCACATTCTGGCGCGAGGCGAATATGCGAACAAGGGCGATGCGGTCGGCATGAGGCCATTAGGAATTTTGCTGCCCGACGCGGCACCGGAGCTTCCCCAGAATCTGCAACATCCTCGCGCTGAATTGGCCAAGTGGGTGACCGATCCGGATAATCCGCTCACCGCCCGCGTCATGGTGAACCGCATCTGGCAGTATCATTTCGGGCGCGGCATCGTTGGAACCGCGAACGATTTCGGCCGGATGGGCACGCGTCCCAGTCATCCGGAGCTGTTAGATTATCTGGCAAACGAATTTGTGACGAGCGGATTCAGCGTCAAACAGATGCACCGTATGATTCTGAACACCAACGCGTACCGTCAAGCTTCCTCCACCGTCAATTCGGTTGCCTCCGATAAGGATCCCGAGAACACGCTGCTTTGGAAATTCAGCCGGCGCCGGTTGGATGCCGAAGAGATCCGCGATGCCATGCTGGCGGTTTCCGGCAAACTGAACGTCAAGGCAGGCGGCCCCAGCATTATGATTCCCATCGACAAGGGACTGGTTAATGCGCTCTATAAACCCAGCCAGTGGGCTCCACCGAAAGACGTTTCTGAATTTAACCGCCGCAGCGTTTATCTCATCGCGAAACGTAATCTGCATCTGCCCTTCATGGAAGTTTTCGATGCGCCAGATTTGTTAACCAGTTGCCAGCGGCGCGCGAGCAGCACGCATGCTCCGCAAGCGCTGGAATTGTTGAACGGAGATATTTCGAATCAGCAGGCCGAAGCCTTGATGAACAGGCTGGAGGCCGACGCCGGGCCGGACCCGCGAAAGCAGGTGGACCTGGCGTATCGTTTGGTCTCCGGCCGCGCGCCGAATCCTAAAGAATTGGCACAGTCGCTGACCTTCCTGAAAACACAATCGCGCCGTGAGTTCGCTCTTGCGATGCTCAACTTGAATGCTTTTCTTTACGTGAATTAAACATGTCTGACCATATCCGAATCACGCGCAATCGACGAGAGTTTCTGTGTGACGCTTTTGGCGGCTTTGGCGCGCTGGCAGTGGGGTCCATGCTGCACCAGGAGGCCCTGCGCGCGGCAACCACAGGTACGGCGCCGAATCTCAATCCGCTGGCGCCGAAGGCCCCGCACATGGCCGCCAAGGCTAAGTCGGTGGTTTTCCTGTTCATGTCCGGAGGTCCCAGCCAGATGGAGACTTTCGATCCGAAGCCGCTGCTGAACACGCTGAATGGCCAGAAGCGCCCGGCCAGTTTTGGCGAGGCGAAGTATCAGTTCGTCAACGAAGATTCCAAGTTGTTGGGCACCAAGCGCACATTCAAGAAACACGGCAAGAGCGGCATTGAAATTTCCGATCTGTTTCCCTACACGGCGGAATGCGCGGACGACTTGGCGGTGTTGCGTTCCTGCCATGGCGACATGGTGGTGCACTCGGCCGCACAATATCAACTGTTCACCGGCCGGGTGATTCCGGGCTTCCCCAGCATGGGTGCATGGACTCTCTACGGTTTGGGATCGGAGAGCGATTCCCTGCCCGCCTACGTGGTGATGCCAGACCCGCATGGCGCGCAGGAAGCAGGACAGCCGATGTACGGAAATGGCTTTCTGCCCGCCATCTATCAACCGACCATGTTTCGGCCCGGCGACAAACCGGTGCTGAATCTGGATCTTCCCAAAGGCATCAGCATGGCGGAGCGGCGTAAGACACTCGACTTCTTGAAAGGCCTGAACGAAGCTAATATGGCTGCCGACGATGCCGAGTACGCCGCGCGCATCAACGCTTATGACCTTGCATTCAAAATGCAAGTCGAAGCACCGGCGATCTTCGACCTATCCACTGAGCCCCAGGAAACATTGGACATGTACGGCATCGGCAAGCAACCTACCGACGACTACGGCCGCCGCTGTCTGTTAACGCGCCGGCTGATTGAGAAAGGGGTACGCTTCGTTTGTCCAGTTTCCGGCGGTGGCACCGGTAATTTGCAATGGGACGCGCACGACGATATCGAAGAGAATCACCTCCGCATGGCCAGCCAGACCGATAAGCCGGTGGCAGCTTTGCTCAAGGATTTGAAGCGCCGCGGGCTACTGGATACGACTCTGGTAGTTTGGGGCGGAGAGTTCGGCCGATCCCCTGAATCCCAGGGTAGCAAGGGACGCGATCATCACAATCTGGGCTTTAGCATGTGGATGGCCGGCGGCGGTATCAAGGGCGGTACGGTAGTTGGCGCCACGGACGAAATCGGCCTGCGCGCGGTGGAAAGCCCGTATCACTTCCGCGACATTCACACGACGATTCTGAATCAACTGGGCCTCAATCAGGACGCGCTTAGCTATCTGCATTCCGGCCGCAAAGAACGGCTTACGGAAGTGCACGGCAAGGTGATCTCAGAGATCGTTTAAGGCTTCGGCCGGGCTTCGGCGACATAGCGCAGTGCTTGTTCAATATCAGGATCGTTCGGCTTGATTTTCCGCGCGGCCTGAAGCTCTATGTTCCCTTTTTCCAACTCGCCCGATCTGCAATAGATGAGCCCCAGATTTTTATGCAAGTCACCCTTGGACCGGCAATCTCCGCACACCTCCAAGGCCTCTTTCAACTGTGCCACTGCCTGAGCCCAGTCTCTGGCAGACGCGGACGCAAAGGCGAAGTTGCCCAGAGTCTCGGCGCGGTCGGTAATATGCCTTTGCTCCAACAAATCTTTGAACTGCTGCTGGTATCGGTTGGCTTCGGCAGGATCTGATGCCGCCAACGAGCGGGACAGATTGTAAAGCGCCTCGGCATGTTGGGGATTCGCCTGCAGCGCACGCTTCCATTGCGCGACAGCCTCCGCGGTTTGATCGAACTTTGCCAGATTCTGCCCAAGCATGTACAGAGCGTCACCGTTCCGGGGTTCGATTGCCACCACTTTCCGCAAGAGATCGATGGATGGTTGCCAGTTTCCCGCCTGCTTCTCAATCAACGCCAGAAGGTACAAGGCCGGGGCGTAATTCGGATCTAACCGAACCGCTGTTTCCACTTCCGGCCGGGCCTCTTCATTGCGGCGCAAGTCGAACAGGGACCGGCCTTTGAAATGGTGAGCCGCGGCAAGTTCAGGCGCCAGTCTAGCGCTTTCCGAGAACTCCGCCAGCGCTCCTTCCAGATTGAGCTGATCGGCGTAGGAGATGCCAAGGTTCAGATGCGCCTCCGGAGACTTCGGAGCGATTGCGACTACCTTTCGGAAGTTCTCCATCGCCTGGCCGTTTCGACCCTGGCGGGACTGCACCATGCCCAGAGCCGTCAGCGCGCGCACCGCCCGCGGTTCCAATGTCACCGCCGCCGCAAACTGCTTTTCCGCCTCCGCGAACTTCCCCTGCGCTGCCAGCAGCAGACCCAGATTTATAAAGGCCGGGGAGTACTTCGGGTTATTGGCAACAGCGCTTCGAAACAACTCCTCCGCCTCTTTCGATCTCCCCTGCCCGCCGTATAACGTACCCAAACTACTTTGAGCCTCGGCGTCTTGCGGATCAATGAAGAGCGCGGCCTTGAACCGTTGTTCCGCTTCGGCAGTTCTACGATCTTCCAGGGCAAGCAGCCCAAGTGCGGTGTGAACGGGAGCGAGCTTAGCATCAAGCGCCAGGGCCCGTTCCAAGGCCTGCCGTTCCCCGGCATGATCTCCGGCCCGCGCCAGGGCGAGGGCCAAATTGTAATAGCCGCGAGCATAATCCGGATCTTCCCGCAGTACCTCCCGGTAAAGCTCAATTGCTTTGACTGTGTCACCTGCCTGTAAATAAGCGTTCGCCTGGTTGGCTTTCATTCCAGCCACATCCTGACTTAAACTCTGCTGCTTTTGCTGCTTTACAGCATCGAATTGTTCCCGTGCACGGTCATCTTGTTTTAGTGCTTTTAGGACCGTGGCGAGTTGAAACCGGGTTTCCGTTGATTCGGGCCGAAGTTGCTGCGCCTTTTCCAGATGCGGGAGTGCTTCTTGTGGCCGGCCGAGTTTCGCCAGCACAAATCCAAGGTTGTAGCGCACATCATAATCCGCAGGCTTGGATCGAAGCGCCCGCCGCAAGTCTGTTTCGGCCTTGGCATATTCATCCAGTCCGCGGAAGATGGTTCCCCGCAAAGTGTAGCCGTCGGCATCAGCGGGGTGGCGCTGCACATAGTCCTGGATGAATGGCAGCGCATCGCCAAATTCTCCCAAGATTACCAAAGCCCGCACCAGGGAAATTCGCGAAACATCGTTCGCCGCATCCAGACGCAAAGACTGGTAGTATTCATCCGCGGACTCACGGAAGCGGTTCCGCAGAGCGTATATCACGGCCAGGTTCGAATGGGCTTCAGCCAAACTTGGATCCGTTCCGATCAGCTTTTTCAGAATGGCGATTGCCTCCTCCGTGTTTCCGTTTCGTGAAAGCGCGACAGCCAGGTTGAGCTGTAAGCCTGGCTCGGCTGGGGCGCTCTGGAGAAGGGTAACCGCAGCCGCATAGCGCTTCTGTTCGATTAACGCCTTGCTTAGGCCGTCCAGCGCGTAGATGGAAGCCGGCTCCAACTTGAGGGCCGCCTGGAACTCGGCTTCGGCAGCCGCAAACTGTCCCGTTTCCAGATGCGTCATACCCAATGCGTTATGCGCGACCGCCATCCGTGGATTCAGCCTCACCGCGGTTTTCAATTCCAGAGCTGCCCTTCTAAGTTCTCGCTTTTCCTGCAATGCCAAGGCCAGATTGAAGTGGCTGTCCGCCGAGTTCGGCTCCAGCCGGACGGCGGTTTCAAAAGCTGCAATCGCGCAAGCGAGTTGGTGCTTTTCCGCGAAAAACGCACCCTTGGCGTTGTAAACTTCGGCAGAGGGCTTGGCGGCAATCGCGCGTTCCATCTCGGCCGGGCCTTTGCAGGGCGGCGAAGGCTGCGCGATGAGCGCGCCGCACTCAACAAATAACGCGCTAATCCAAAACCGTAAATTCATTTCTCTTCCGCTATTCTACACACGCCGATGTTAGAGTAGACGGGATGATAGCTGTCCTCAGCGGCGTTGTTGTTCCCGCAGTCGTGCTTTTGCTGCTCGCCGCGCCGCTTGTTTCCATCCGGTTTGAGAATCGCCAAGCTAGATCGGGGATTCAGTTCATACTGAACAATGGAACCACACTGGAGAAGCCTATCATCGACACCGTTCTGGGCGGTGTGGCGGTGTTCGATTTCGACAACGACGGCTATCTCGACGTCTTTTTTGCTAACGGCGCAAAGATCCCCAGCCTGCTCAAAGACAACGCATCGTTCCACAATCGCCTTTACCACAACAATCACGACGGAACATTTACAGACGTTACGGCACGATCCGGACTAGCAGGCGAGGGGTACAGCATGGGTGCCGCCGCGGCGGATTTCGACAACGACGGCCTGACTGACCTCTACGTCACCGGCGTCAATCGCAATTTTCTCTACCACAACAACGGCGACGGTACTTTTAGCGATATCACGGACCGTGCCGGCGTAACCGGCCGGGACGCCCGCGGAAAGAAGTTATGGTCAGTCAGCGCCGCGTGGATCGATTATGACAATGATGGAAAACTCGATCTGTTCGTGGCGAATTATCTGGACTGGTCCTTCGCAAACAATCAGGTTTGCGGACCTGAGCGCGCGCGTCTCTCCTGTCCTCCCGCGGCATACAAGGGGTCGCCGAATATTTTGTACCACAACAATGGGAATGGAACGTTCACCGATGTATCGGATACCAGCGGCATCGGCCGCCATGTGGGCAAAGGAATGGGTGTGGCCATCGCGGACTACAACGGCGATGGCTTCACCGACATCTTTGTCGGCAACGACAACGAACGAAACTTTTTATTCCGCAACGATCATGGCAAATTTACGGAGGCCGGTGTGGAATCCGCCGTGGCTTATAACGAAGATGGCATACCCGTCTCCAGTATGGGCGTGGACTTCCGCGATTTGAATGACGATGGAAGGCCCGATGTAGTGATCACCGCACTGGGGGGCGAAAGTTTTCCCTTGTTCCTCAACGAGGGAAAGGGTTTCTTCACAGCGTCGAATTACCAGATGGGAATTGGCTTTCTGACACGCCGCATGAGCGGTTGGGGAGTGGGCGCGTTCGATTTCGACAACGACGGCCACAAGGATTTGTTCACCGCGAACTCCCACGTCAGCGAGAACGCCGGCGTGTTGGATGCGATGAATCCATACCGGCAGCGGAACGCCGTGTTTCATAATGAATCCAAGAGCCACTTCCGCGCTGTTTCCCGGGAGGCCGGGCTGGAAGCGCTAACTGCAGCCGCACACCGCGGAAGCGCGTTCGGCGACCTGAATAACGACGGAAGGATCGACGTGGTGGTCTCCGCTATCGGCCAGCCCGCCGAGGTTCTTTACAATACCTCGACCGCGTCGAATCATTGGATATTAATTCAAACCGAAGGCACCGCCAGCAATCGCGATGGCATTGGTACGCGGATCAAACTAACCAGCCAGTCCGGGCAAGTGCAATACAATCACGTGACTACTTCCGTTGGCTACGCGAGTTCTTCCGATAAGCGGGTTCACTTTGGCTTGGGCGCGGACACGGCCGTGCGAGAGATCGAACTGCGCTGGCCCAGCGGTAAGATTCAGCTGCTAAAAGACGTGAAGGCCGATGGAATTCTCAAGGTGAAGGAACCATAGTTACTGGCGGGAGTTACTGGCGGGCAGCGGACTCTCCGCGCTTCAACAGCATCCGCATGAACGAATCTTGCGGAAAGATTTCCAGTTCCTGCCGCATCACTTGCAGGGCTTCCTCATAGCGTTTCAGCGATACAAACAGCAGTGCCAGTGCCTTGTAGGAACGCTGGTAATACGGGTCGATGGCGATTCCCTGCTGGAGCACGCTGATCGCCTCGGTGGGTTTTCCGGCCCGATTGAGCAGTTCCCCGCGTTTCTCATAGTCGGTGGCCAGAAGAGAGCCGCTCAGGATCGCGCGACCCAGATAGTCCATCGCCGCGGTGGCGGATTCAGGCGTGTTCTTCCCCGCCTCCAGCCAGCCCAGTGCGGAGAGCACCGCGGATTCGTTGGGGTTGGACTTAGCAACCTGCTGCAAAATTTCTACATACCTGCGCTGGTAGAGGGGTTGCGATGGCGCCAGTTCCGCATAGGCGCGAAGCAGTGTCAGCGGCGGTATCTTATCTTTCCTTCCTGGAACCGCGTTCAGATGGACCAGGTCCGGCAACTCAGCGGTGGTCCGCTGAAACGCCTCCTTGGGGAGCGGCTGTTCCTTATTTAGAACGATCCGATGGTTCGTCAAGACAGAATGGGCAATTTGGGTGACATCCTGCTGCGGCATGTGACAACCGGCGCAGTCGTCGCGCTTGCCGGCGCCCTGCAGTTTGCAGGAGGCTTCGGTGTGGCAGCTCAAACATTTGCCGCGGAAATAGGCGGCCTTCTCCGCACCAGGCTGCACGTGCGGGTCGTGGCAGCTCAAGCAACTCAGCCGCTTCTCGCTGGCCCGATAGCACTTACTCAACGTCATCATTGAATAGTGTTCCAACAGAGGGGAGACACTAGCCCCAGGCTGAGCGGGCGGCTCGAAAATCGCCACTGTTTCGTCCAGCGAAGTACCCGGGCGAAAATCCCCATACGACTTGCCAGGTTGCAGAACTCGGGTGGCGGTACCCTGATGGCAATTCATGCAAATGTTATCCGCCAACCACGGGGACAGCTTGGCCGGATTGACGATGGAAAGATCGGCTTTGCCTGCAAGCGGCAATTTTCGGCTCCGCGCATCCACATGCATTTGCCCCGGGCCATGGCAGTTCTCACACCCGATGGCCAGTTCCTGGAACGGCGGGTTCCGGTACACCCCAGGGCGATTAGCAACTGGTTGCACCCGGCCGCTGTGGCAAGAGAGACACCCGGGCGGAATCGGGCGGCTAAAGCCAACGTCATCCTTCTCATAGCCTGGCGACAGGTCCCAGCCGCCCACTCTGGAATAGTGGCTCAGTGGCGCCTCAACCAATGAGTCTCCGCGTTTCACCAAATACGTGGTACCGTTCGCGCCGCTGCCGACAGCGTATTCTAGCTTTTCAGTCGCGCGGAACACTTCGCTACCAGAGGGATCCAATTCATACTCGCTCTGGACAATCGACTCACCGTCGCGATAGACCGAAAAATAGCGATTCAGATTATCGTTTCGGATCGTCACCGAAGCCGGGAGTTTCGACAACTGTGCCGGACTCGAAGCCGGTGTCATCGATCGTCCCATGCCAGTCTTGCGGTAATTGGCCGAGATTGCCGGATGACATCCGGCGCAGGCCCGCGAGCCGGCATAGGCGGCCTCTTTATGCGTGTTGCGAAGCGGTTCCTGACCGGCTGCCAGAAGACACGTCGCCAGCAGCAGGAAGGCGATTCGCGATATGTCTAGTGGGAACATCGAAGGCAACGCCAGTATGCCACGGCCGGAGCCCTTGAGCAAATCGCCGGCATCCTGGCAAGCTGGTCACTCCCGACACCCAAACGCCTCGCACTGTATTGCTACTGAACGGAAGAGTTTTGTGCAGACCGCTTCACCGTTCCGGTGGTTTCAAACTGACAACTCCGTTGAGCCGTCCCCGGCAGGGCATTCATCTAAAGCGTGTATGCCCAGTCCGCTGCGAACTGCCCAAGCCGCAAACCCGCGCTATACTAGTGCTGTAGGAGCCCGAAAACCCTTGTCAATAAAGAGTTTTATTCGTCTTGCCGTCCACACTCAACTCTTGCCTATTTTGGAGAGCGGTGAGGAAACCCTGGTCGGCGGTCAAGCCGTAATGGAAGGAGTGATGATGCGCGCTCCGCACAGCTATTGCATTGCGGTCCGCAAATCCAACGGCGAAATCGTCACCGAAGAAAGCGCTCTCCCCAAGGTCTCCGACAAGTACCCCATCTTCAAGCTGCCTGTGTTTCGCGGTGTGGGCACGCTAGGTCAAGCCATGTGGCTCGGCGTGAAAGCGTTAAAGTTCTCCGCCAACGCAGCCATTGAAGAAGGCTCGGAAGAAAAACCCGAAGAAATCTCTTCCTGGATGATGACCGTCAACATGATCATCTCCTTCGTCTTCTTCATCGTGATGTACAAGCTGGTGCCGCTCTACCTCACCACCGGTCTACAGAAATTCTTCCCCGCCCTCGAAGGCCGCATCGCGTTTAACCTGGTGGACGGCGTAATCCGCATGGCCATCTTTCTCGGCTTCCTCTACATGATTTCCCGCTGGAAAGACATCCATCGGGTTTTCGAATATCACGGCGCCGAACACAAAGTAGTCTTCAACTTCGAATCCGGAAAAGACGTCAACGTCCAGAACGCGCAGAGTTTCACCACCTTGCATCCGCGCTGCGGCACCAGTTTCCTGCTCGTCGTGATGGCTATCTCCACGTTGGTCTACATGCTGCTGCCCTTTGATAGCTTCCTCTATAAATTCGCCGCCCGCATCGTGCTGCTCCCGGTAATCGCAGGCCTCAGCTACGAACTCATCCGGTTCGCCGCCAAGCGCCGCAGCGGGCTTATGGCCGCTCTTACCACGCCTGGGCTCTGGTTGCAAAAAATCACCACGCAGCCGCCTTCCGACGAACAGACCGCCATCGCCATCCACGCCCTGGAAGGCGCAATGAAACTCGAAAAGCAACAGGGCGGCGAGCTAGTCATCGCCTAAAAGAAAACCATGCAATACGTCCAGCGACTGGATGGCATCGAGACGCGTTTCGAAGATCTAACGCGCCAGATGGCCGATCCGCAAATCATCAACGATAACGACACGTACCGCAAAGTGTCAAAGCAGCAAAGTGAACTGGGTGAAGTGGTCTCCAGCTACCGCGAATGGAAGAAGCTGCATGCCGATCTGGAAGGCGCGCGTCAAATGCTGGCCGAAGTCGACGTAGAGATCCAGGAAATGGCCCGTGAAGACATCGCCCGCATCGAGCCGGAAATGACCCGCATCGAAGATGAGATCAAGGTCATGTTGTTGCCTAAGGACCCTCTGGACGAGAAGAACGTCATCCTGGAAATCCGCAAGGGCACGGGCGGCGACGAGGCATCGCTATTCGCGGGCGAGCTCTTTCGCATGTACCTGCGCTATGCCGAACTGCGCCGCTGGAAAGTGGAGATCATCTCCATGAGCGAATCGTCGGTAGGCGGAATGAATGAAGTGGTGGCCATGATTTCCGGTACACGCGTCTACAGTCAGTTGCGATATGAAAGCGGCGTCCATCGGGTGCAGCGCGTGCCTGCCACCGAACAGCAAGGCCGCGTCCACACTTCAACGGTCACCGTAGCCGTGCTGCCGGAAGCCGACGAAGTCGAAGTGCACCTGGACGCTAAAGATATTCGCATCGATACATTCTGTTCCTCCGGACCCGGCGGCCAGTCCGTCAATACTACCTACTCCGCTGTCCGCATCACTCACTTGCCCACGGGAATGATCGTTTCCTGCCAGGACGAAAAATCGCAGATCAAGAATCGAGCCAAGGCCGAGCGCGTCCTCCGTTCCCGCCTTTATGAACTGGAGCTCGATAAGCAGAACGCGGAAATTGGAGCCGACCGCAAGAGCATGGTGGGTACTGGTGACCGCAGCGAAAAAATCCGCACTTATCATTTTAAGGAAAACCGCGTCAGCGACCACCGCATCGGTCTTACGCTTTATCAGCTGGACACCATCATGCAAGGGAATGTCGGCCCGGTCATCGATGCCGTGACCTCGCATTTCCAGACCGAAAAGCTGAAACAGGAATCGGGCAACCATGACGGTAAAAACGGCGCTGCACCAAGGGTCAATCCTTCTTGAGGAAGCGCAAGTCCTTGCGCCGCGGCTGACCGCTGAAGTCCTGCTTTCCCACGCGCTGCAAAAGGAACGCATCTTTCTCTTCGCGCACCCGGAAGCGGAACTCGGCCAGATCGCCTGGTTGCATTACGGCCGCTTTCTGTTTGAGCGCATTAAGGGAAAGCCAACCCAGTACATTACGAAACGCCAGGAATTCTATGGCCGCGATTTCACCGTCTCACCGCGAGTGCTGATCCCCCGCCCCGAAACTGAACTGCTGGTCGAAGCCGCACTCAAGCTGGGAGGCCGAATTGTAGACGTAGGCACCGGTTCCGGCGCGATTGCCGTTACGCTGAGTTTGGAAAAACGACGGCGGATTATTGCAACGGATATCTCCGCTACGGCCTTGGAGATCGCGGCCGGCAATGCCCGCACACTCGGAGCAAGCGTTGACTTCGTCCAAGGCGACCTGTTGAACGCCATTGCCAGCCACTCAGTAGATGCCGTAGTTTCCAATCCGCCGTATATCGCCGAGGGAGACCTCAACGAAGTACAGCCCGAGGTGCGCGATCATGAACCGCATTTGGCTCTCTTCGCCGGACCCACCGGCGCGGAAGTCTATCACCGGCTGATCGAAGGCGCCGGCCGAGTTCTGAAACCTGGCGGTCACTTACTGCTCGAGCTGGGCTATGATTCACTGAAAGCGGTGCGCGCCATGCTGGACCAACGCTGGTTGGAGATCATTATCACCAATGACTTGGCAGGAATCCCCAGGGTCCTTAGCACACGCGTTCAGCGATGAGAATTCTTCCAAGCACCGGTGCCTCGTTTCTCGCAATTAGGTCATTTTCCGCATCGTATCCGGGATCTTGTCGAAGTAATGGGCAGCTTGGCCCGAAGATGAATTTGGGCCACAACTTGCTTGACTCGCGCCCGCATCGGACGTAGTACTCCGCACAATCTGCGTCCGTATGTTTCCGCCTCGTTGCGAAACGTGGTAGGCGGAACTTTACAGTTTCGAAGTTTGAGACGATGCGGCGGCCGCTTCTTCTAGCGCCAAAAGTGGAGCGTATCCTGGTAAATAGCGATCAGCCCTAAATGAGAACCATCTTCCACCTCGACATGGACGCCTTCTTCGTCTCAGTGGAAGAACTCTACGACCCCTCCCTCAAAGGTAAGCCAGTAGTAGTAGGCGGAAAGTCCGACCAGCGGGGCGTCGTCTCCGCGGCAAGCTACGCAGCGAGGAAATTCGGAGTCCACTCCGCCATGCCGCTGCGCACCGCCCGCCAACTCTGTCCGCAAGCCATCTTCGTCGAAGGTCACCCCGAGCGCTACCGCGAAAGTTCGCAAAAAGTTTTCAGCGTCATGAACCGCTTCTCTCCCAAAGTGGAGATGGCCTCTATTGACGAGGCCTATCTCGACATGACCGGCACTGAGCGCCTGCACGGCCCCGCCATGAAAGCGGCGCACCTGCTACATAAGGCGATTCAACACGACACCCAGCTTCACTGTTCCATCGGCATCGGCACCACACGAATGGTGGCTAAGGTGGCGTCCGATCAAGCAAAGCCCAACGGAATTCTCTGGATTCCGCCGGGGCAGGAGGCCCGCTTCCTGGCCCCACTCGACATCCGCAAGATTCCCGGCGTCGGTAAGGCCACCGAGAAACGCCTCAACGATTTCGGCATCACGCGCGTGGGCCACCTGGCCGCATTAGACGAATCGTTTCTCGTTTCGCAGCTTGGAAAGTGGGGCTTGGCCTTAGCCGGCAAAGCCCAGGGCAAGGACGCAGGCGGCTATTTCGATTCCGATGTAGGTGAGAACGAAGATCCTAAATCTATCAGCCACGAGACCACTTTCGACGAAGACACTGCCGAGGCCGCAAAAGTAGAAGCCACACTAGCCAAGCTCTCGGAAATGGTCGCCCGGCGCCTGCGCGAACATAATCTACACGCCCGCACCGTACAAATCAAGCTGCGCTATTCCGATTTCAGCACCTTCACCCGTGCCGAGACTCTGGACCACGCAACCCAGCTGGACATTGAAATCATAGAGACCAGCCGCGAGCTATTTCGCCACAACTGGACTGGCGCCAAGGTCCGCCTGATCGGCGTACAAGCAAGCGGCCTTGATGCGCACGAAGGCCAGCTCAATTTGATGGAAGAAGAAAAGACGCGGCGCTGGCGAAATGCCCTGGGCGCAGTCGATCGCCTGCGGGATAAATATGGGGATACCAGCGTCTCTCTAGCGTCAGGCCTCAAAGGCAATTACAAAGAGAAGGTGCACGAAAACCCAGCGAATCTTCCTGGCAAAGGGCCGAAGCCGTAGTGCGATTGCGCCGGGCAATTCAAGCAATCGGGAAAAACGCTACACCAGAAACGCCCATCACACCTCTTAGCGGCCGTCCGGGGAAGCCGAACACTCCAGGGCCTGCATCAACTTCGTAGCCGCCGGACACTCCCGATGCACCACCACCGCCAGTCCAACCGTCACCAGTAGCACCACGGTCAGCGGAATCCAGGTGGACCACACCACGCTCCGCACCCAACCCTTCGTCTCGGCCCGCTTCGCCGCCCCCGTCAAACACCCTGCCAGCAGCGCATTGAACGCAATGTCCGGCAAGATCTGCGGCGCCACCCAAATCAAATATCCGCCAGCGCCAAATATCACTAGGACTACCGCGGCAAGCGCCACCAGAATCCAGGCCCCGTCATCGAGATCGACACCCAAATCCACACTGGGAAGACTCGACCCACCACCGGAAGGCACGTCCGCGATACCAGATCCGGAATCCCAAACGTCTGAAGCTCCTGCACCGCCCGAGTCACCTCCGCCAAATGCAAATTGCCCCGAGCCGCCGCCACCGCCGCCAGGCAGATCGACTGTGCCAGAGCCCCAACTCCAACTCGAACCAACGCGCCTGCGCGCCGGCAGATCAATCAGTACATACGCCACCCACATCCGCATTATGGATAGAAAAATCAGATACGCCAGAATTACGGCCAGCGGATAGCGAACCAATATGCTGGTGAGCCCCGCCATCAACAGCAACTTGCTGGAAATCAATCCGGCCGCCGTGGTAGCCGTGAGAATCAGCCCCATGTGAAAGCGGACAAAGTAATGGCGGAGAATCCGCTGTCTGAATTTCACCGCGACTTGCCCATCGCTGAGCCGCCGGAATACGCTAGAGCTCTTCTTCAAGGAATCATTGTACAGGCGCGTCACACCTGGGATTGGCGTTCACGCCTGCTTCGCACCAACTGCAACATAACAGAAGCGTCCTAAATGGCGCGCCGAATGCATTGTAGTTCTTCATGAAACTCCGCATTCTCTTCGTACTTATTGCAACTAACGCCGCATCCGCGGAATTGATATCCATCGGAGTGAAAGGAGGAATTCCACTGTCAAAGCAGACAACAAACTCTAATGACGAATCACGCCCCTACATCTTCGGTCCGTCCATTGAAATCCGCCTCCTGGCGTACTTCGCAGTGGAAGCCAGCGCCCTCTATTAACGCCTCGGCAGCTCTTCCGCATTCCAATTCAACGACGGCTTATCCAGCTCGAAATATAACATTCGGGAGCGGACAAACTCCGGGGAATTCCCTATTCTAGGCAAGTATTATTTCCGGTCCCCAATAGAAACATGGCAACCCTGCTTGGGCACGGGATACGTATTTCGAACCATTCGAATTCAGTGCGACACGCGCACCCAGAATAGCGATTCCATGGACGCGAAAAGCTGCAGTACGAATCACTATGAATACGGAACCGGATTGGGCATTGGCGCCGCGGCAGCCGCAGGCGTCCGCGTCCGCTTCCGATCAGGGCGTTTCGCACTCCTGCCGGAGATTCGCTACACGCGCTGGGGCGGAAATGCAACGCACGGGATCCCGAGAAACGACGTGAAACTGCTGGTCGGATTCACGTTCTAATCTACCGTTGAATCCGCGCCGAGCCGCCCTGGGCGAGATTCCGAACCTCCGCCAAAGTAGCCATCGTGGTATCGCCCGGAAACGTAGTCAGCAGCGCACCATGCGCCCAACCCAGTTTGATGGCCTCTTGCGGAGCCTCGCCCGTCAGCAGCCCATAAAAGAATCCCGCGGCAAACCCATCGCCACCGCCCACGCGGTCGAGCACATCCAGTTCCAAAGTCGGCGACATATAGGTTTCCCCGTTGATCCACGCCACCGCGCCCCAACTGTGCCGGTTCGTCGAGTGAACCTCGCGCAGGGTCGTGGCCACCACTTTGATCTGCGGATGCCGCGCAATCACGCGATCGATCATGCCAAAAAACGCACTAGGATCCAGTTTCGATTTTGCCGCCGCTTCCGGTCCGGGGATGCCAAGTCCTTTCTGTAGATCCTCTTCATTGCCTACCAGCACATCCACATTCTCCAGAATGCGCCCCAGTACTTCCAGCGCTCGCTTATGGCCGCCGGAAATATTCCAAAGCTTCTCGCGGTAGTTGAGGTCCAGCGAGACCACCGCGCCCGCTGCCTTGGCAGCCTTCATGCCTTCAATGATCAACTCCGGCGTAGATTTCGAAAGCGCCGCGAAGATCCCGCCGCTGTGAAACCAGCGAACGCCTTGTGCAAAAATCGCGTCCCAGTCCACATCGCCCGGCTTCAGCAAACCAGCCGCTTCGTTCGCACGATTGTAGAAAACCACCGGAGCCCGCATACCCTGGCCACGGTCGCTATAAACTCCAGCGATATTGGGGCCCAGAACGCCATCATGCTTGAAGCGCTTGTAAATCGCTTTCACGCCCATGGCACGTACGCGTTCGGCCACCAGATCGCCGATCGGATAATCCACCATGGCGGATACCACGGCGGTATTCAAGCCAAAGCAGTCCGCCAGGTTAGCCGAGACATTGAACTCGCCTCCGCTGACATGAATCTGGACGGTGTGTGCCTTTCGAAACGGGATGATGCCGGGGTCCAGGCGGTGAACAAGCGCGCCTACGGAAACGAAGTCCAGAGCGCCGTCTGGACGAATGTTCAAACCATAATTCATTCGAGTGTGGGATCCTTGAAAACAATCACTATACCAGATGGTATGCTGCGTTTTACATTCCAATGTCCGATATCAACTTCACTCATTCCGCGGTGGCCTTCGGAGCCGCCTTCCTCGCTGGCGCCATCAATTCCGTAGCTGGCGGAGGCACGCTGGTCTCGTTCCCCGCCCTCATCTGGCTGGGGCTGCCATCCGTCACTGCCAACGCCACCAGCACGGTGGCCATCTGGCCGGGCTCGCTGGGAAGCATGTGGGGATACCGGCGCGAATTGAGTGAGGCGCCAACCGGTATGCTCGCTCTGGTGGCCCCCAGCCTGGTGGGAGGAATCATCGGTGCCTGGCTGTTGCGCTACACCCCTCCGGCCCTCTTCGACAAACTGGTTCCGTTTCTGATTCTCTTCGCCACGCTCTTGTTTATGTTGCAGGAACCCATTCAGCGAAAGCTCAAGAACTCAACCCCCGGCCAACCTCATGGTCCCCGATGGATGGCTGGGGCCGTCCTGTTCCAGCTGTTTGTTGCGCTCTACGGCGGCTACTTCGGCGCGGGAATCGGCATTCTGATGCTGGCAGCGCTCAGCATCCTGGGCATGACAGACATCCATCAAATGAACGGCCTGAAAAACTTCTTTGCCCTCTGCATTAACGGCGTGGCCGCACTCTACTTCGTCTGGTCGAAAATGGTCTCCTGGCCCGACGTCCTCGTCATGGCGATTGGCGCTGTAGTGGGAGGTTACGGCGGCGCCGGCCTGGCGCGGAAACTGGGACGAACCGCCGTGCGCCGCATCGTAATCGGCATCGGCTTCAGCATGGCTCTTTCGTTATTCATCCGGCACTGAAGCAGAGGAGCGATGCCATCCCGAAGGGTGAGACCGCGCGCATGCCCGCTCCCGGCTGTCAATTCTGTGTGGGAGAAAAGCGGAAGTTGCGAACCGGAGAACGTTGTTATACGCTCGGTTCCTAATTCCGTACGACTGAATTGAGACGCTAGATGCCCGAGAAGCTTGCCAAACTGAACAACGTGATTGCCGAATTGAACTTGGTCGCGGCCAAGTTGGTGAATAATGATCCAACGGCTGAGTTGATGACCTTGTTGCGTCAAGCGCAGCTGGATCTGGCGGCTGCGACTCTTGCTGTCGGCGGCGTGGGGCAAGGCGGCGGTCAAGACAACGCACCTAACCCTTAGTGCTTCAGAGCTTGTTGGAACACAGGATCCGCCCAAAGCGCCGCGAGATCGGGATCGTCCCGGATCTGAGTCGGGCTGGCTGGATTTGTGAGCGTCTGCAAGATCAGTTCAATAGCTTTCGTCCGGTTGCCGGTAAGTTCATAAGCAGCGGCGATGCGGTTGGCGAGTGCTTGCCTCGACGTCACTGGAATCCGGTCAATCTCCGCCAGGGCACCGTGTGAATCCCCCAGTCTGGCGCGGTATTCGGCCAGGGCTGCCCGAATCTCGTATTCGGTGGGCGTTATTTCCAGACGCTTCCCGGCGAGTTCAATTGCCCGGCGCAACTCGGGCTTCCGCTCCTGGGATCCGCTTGTAATAGATACCCAGATTTCCCCAGTATTCGTAAAAGCTGGGATCCAAGTCAATAGCAGTCTCGATAGCGGACGCTACCTCTTGAAACCGGTGCTGATAGAAGTAAGTGGCGCTCAGGGTCAGATAGGTACGGAATTTTAAGAGATTTCTGAAGCACTTCCAAGGCATCGGGATAGCGGCCCAATACCAGATAGAGCCGTCCCAGATTGCGCAAGATCAGATCGTTGTCGGGAGCAAGTTCCAGCGAGCGTTTAAACGCCTCCTCGGCGTCCTTGTAGCGCTCGTGTTCGTTGTAGAACAGCCCGAGTAAAAAATGTCCGTACCAATCGGTCGGCCGAGCTTCGACGGCCTTCAAGTGGGACGCCTCGGCCTCCTTGAGGCGGCCAAGCTTTGCATAAAACTGTGCGAGTTCCCTGGGGGACTCGGCATTGCCTGGCGCCAGTTGCATGGCAGTTTGCAGTTCCGAAATTGCCTCTTGTTCCCTGCCGGTCGCGCCATAGATCGTTCCTAAAACCGAATGGACAATGGCGAGCCCAGGATCCAATTTCACGGCGTGTTCAGCGCTTTCCCTTGCCAGCACGGCGCTGTCTTTGTCACCATTCGTCCTCGCTTTGCGCCAGTAAGCGCCGCCCAACCCAGCCCAGGCAAGTGCGAATTTCGGATCAAGAGCAACGGCGCGGCGAAAGCTGGATATGGATTTATCTACGAACGTCCCACGTCTTGCCGGCCAACTCGGTTCCGTCTTCCATGACCACGCCTTCCGGAACAGGAGCAATCCGCGCTGAAGAATCAGTTGTGCCGATCACGTCTGACATTGGTAAGGTCCGCCTCAGTTCTATAGATTATGTCACCGTTCTTTGAACTGTCACCGCGTTATTGTAGGCTGCGCGGAAGGGCTGGGCGTTGCGCGATAAACCTCGCGTTCATCACGTTCAGGACAGTGCGTCGCCGCCCTGCGGGACAACGGAGAGCGGCAAACATGATACTGGCCCTTCCGTTCGTCTTTGCATGATGCCGCGGCTGCCACGCTAACCGTCAAGTGCTGTGCTAATTCCGCCGTCCGATGCGGCGTAGGCAATTAGGGGAGCGAAAAGGCGACCAGTTCGGCCGGCAGATTGGAACCTCCAATCGCTACAACGATGAATTGCTTGCCGTTTGCCAAGTAAGTCATTGGTGAGCCTGTGGCGTTGGCGGGCAAGTCGAACTCAGCGACTTCGGCCCCCGTCTGTTTGTCGTAGGCGCGCAGCCTCGCGTCGAGAATCGTGTGGTCGGCTACGATGTGACCGCTGCTAATGTTTTCTTGTCCGACAGCTCCTTCTTGAGCGGCAAAGAGCAGCGCTTTAGTTACCAATACAAAGGTGCGCAGCGGCCAACCCAGAGCAGGGAGCTTAAGCTCTTTCAGAGCCGGGTGATCGCGTGGACCAACGCCACTGGCAACTATCCAGCGATGCTTGCCGGAGTTGAGGTCAATCGCGGTGATGCGGCCGAACGGCGGTTTGAAGAGTGGCAAGCCTTGGGGACCCACAAGCGCAACCCGGCCGCCGCTGAATCCATCGCTAGTGGGGTTAAAGCCCTTGAAGCGTGGGTGGTCTTTCTCGTAGAGTGTCATCACTGTGGGGCGCGTGATGGAGGGAATGTAGAGAGTATGTGTCTCCGGATCAAAAGCGGCGCCAGCCCAACTAGCTCCACCCTGCGAACCCGGGAGAGAAACGGAGCCACGGAAGGAAGGCGGCGTAAACAGCGGACCGAAATCGTAACGCTTCAGGATTTCTCTTGCCTGGCTTCGGAGTGCTGGCGTAAAGTCGATCAGGTCGTCTTCAGTAGCGCCTTGCCGGTCAAAAGGCAAAGGGTTGCTGGGGATTGGCTGGGTGGATGCAGTACGCTCTTTGCCGGCGTCCGATTGCGGAACTTTAGTTTCTACGATGGGCCAGACTGGCTTGCCGTTGGTGCGGTCGAGCACAACGACGAAGCCTTGCTTGGTGACTTGTGCCAGAGCCCGGATACGCCTGCCGTCGACGGTAATGTCTGTGAGGGCGGGGGCGGCCGGGGGATCGTAATCCCAGATGTCATGATGCGTAGTTTGAAAATGCCAGACCCGTTTTCCCGTGGTGACATCCAGACAAACAATGCTTGTGCCGAAGAGATTGTTGCCTGGGCGGTTGCCACCGTAGTAATCGTTGGAGGGTGTGCTGAAAGGGAGGTAGACGAAGCCTAACGCTTCGTCGCCGCTGAGCGGTGCCCAGGCGCTGACGCCCCGGCTGCTCTTCCATGAATCTTCGAGCCAGGTGTCGTTGCCCACTTCGCCCTGCCGGGGAACGGAATTGAAGTTCCAAAGCATCTGGCCGGTCCGTACGTCAAAGCCATGGACGTTGCCTGGCGGCATTGCGTCTGTCGGGCCAGGTGTGTCGCCAATACCCGATCCCACCACAACGACATCACGGACAATCACGGGTGCGGACGTGACCGTGTATCTGCTGCGGTCAGTCTTTGCGGACCAACCGATGCCGAGGTCGACAATGCCATTGTTGCCGAAACCGGCGGCGGGCAGTCCGGATTTTGCATCGAGCGCAAGCAGATAGCCGTTGACGGTGCCCATGAGGATGCGCGGAGCGAAGCCCGCGGCACCGGGCCAGTAAGCGACTCCGCGATGGGTGAAGCCGTAGAGAGGGGCTTTGCCGCTGACGTAGCTTTTGGGGTCGTGAATCCAGAGAGTTCTGCCGGAGGAGGCATCGATAGCGGCGATCTGGCCGAGTCCGGTGCTGACGTAGAGCGTACCCCCGATCATGAGCGGCGTACCCTCAAATAACCAGGGGCGGATCTTGGCTTCGAGCTTGGTCGCTTCGTCGATCGAAGTCCAGCGCCAGGCGATCTTGAGCTGCTTTAGATTGCTCTTTTGGATCTGATCGAGTGCGGAGTATTTGAGGTTTGCGGCAGTTCCGCCGTAGGAAAGCCATTCCGCTCCTGGAGGCGTGATTGTCTGAGCGTTGAGCAGACTGCAGACAAAAAGCCACTTCCCGATCGATGCGGTTCTCATATGCAATTTTCCTCTCAACATAGTGTAGCGGCGTGTAGTGGCGATTTTCTGTCCTACCGGACCGGGATGACCATGCCTTGGCCGTCGATAGTCTCCACGTCGATCGACGAATCACCGCGCATCTGCAAGTTGAGACTGCAGATCGTCGTGCGAACTTAGCGAGGCTATTTCAAGCTGTAGAGTTTGAGTGCATTCTCTCGAAGGACCATTCGCGCCAATTCCACTGCGCGGTCCCGTGTGATCTCCTCATCGCGCATCATTCCTGTCAGCGCCATGCCAAGCGCCTCGCGCCCGGTCTTGTCAGCAATGAACCCCGCTTCTTCCCAACCCGAATCGGGAGGTGCAAACGGATACGCGTCGGTCGCGTAGAGAATCTTCTCCGGCACGTATTCCAACCAGGCTCGAATAGTCTCGGAGACCTCGCGAGGATAATTCATGGTCGTCTGTTCGGAAAAATCGGTATAGCAATTAGGCTTGGTGAGCAGCGCCGCCAACTGCCGGCTGTACGGCCAACCGCCGTGCAGTAGAACGAAATTCGTCTTGCGCAGCGAAGGATCGTTAAGCAGCGGCTCCAGCAACATCGGGTTGCCGCCAGCCACATCGAAGTATCCACCGCCGCCGGCAGCCGAGTGAATATGAACAGCCATGCCCAGCCGCCCGCATTCCGTCGCGATGAAGCGAAAAATAAAGTCCTGCAGGACCTTGTAATCGCCCGTGCCGGCGGCATAGACTTTGGCGGCATCGGCTTTCGCTGGACTGCCCACATCCAGCGTTCGCAGATAAGCCATCTCGAACTTTTCCGCCACCGCTCCCGCCTGTCTATGACGTTCCAGCGTCGCGCGAACCACTTTCTGAAGGTATTCGTCCAGCGTGGCCGGTTTCGCGGTCACTCCCGACTCCGCGAAATACCGCTTCAACAACTTGGCTTCCAACGCAAAAAACGCTTTCTGATCGGAATTGTGTATCAACGAATCGGTAGCCAACGGATACATCAGCGCATCCGCAAACGGCACCCATAGGAATCGAGGGGACGGCAGTCCGGGGCCAAGCGCCACGCGGTTCGCCAGCATCGTATCGATCTTCAAGAGGTCCAGCACGCGCACTGCATAGTCGCGGCCATGGGTGCTTGCGGCTTTGGCTTTGTCTCCGCCAAAAATCGCGCGATGCGCCGCTACCAGTTCCTGCGACCCAGGGCGAAGGCGGATTGAATCGGACTGCGCCTCCAATGATTCCACCGGAAGCGCATCATATTCGTCGTCCGGCTTCTCCCCACTCAGCGTCGGGCGAACTGGATGGGCGTGGTTGTCAATGGCCTTGATGCTGGAAATTTGCGAAGCAAGTTGCGTATCCACCCGGCCGCCTTCCGGCGCCGGCGCGCACGACGCCAGCGCGATAAGCGACAGCAAAAGAAACCGGAGATTCATCGCCCTATGCGTTATAGGTACTCGACGAGACCCGGCCGCCGCGCCCCGTCCAATTCGTATGGAAAAACTCGCCTCGCGGCTTGTCCACCCGCTCATACGTGTGCGCGCCAAAGTAGTCCCGCTGCGCCTGCAGCAGATTCGCCGGCAGCCGGCCAGTACGATACCCATCGTAGAAAGACAGCGCCGTGGAGAATGCGGGCGTAGGCACGCCAAACTGGATCGCCTTGATAATCGCGCTGCGCCACGACGCCTGATAGTCGTTCAGCAAATTGCTGAAAAACTCATCCACCAGAAGATTGGTGAGCGTTGGATTCTTGTCATAAGCGGCTTTGATCTTACCCAGGAACCGGCTGCGAATAATGCATCCGCCGCGCCACATCAGCGCGATTCCGCCAAAGTTCAGATTCCATTTCTGATCCTTGGCAGCCTCGCGCAGCAGCATGTATCCTTGCGCGTAGGAGATCATTTTCGAACAGTACAGCGCACGCCGCACCTCTTCGATGAACGCCTTGCGGTCTACGGCATCGGGTTTTCCAGGTCCGTGCAGAACCGCCGAGGCAGCCACCCGCTCCTCTTTCATCGCCGACAGGCACCGCGCAAACACCGCTTCGCCAATCAGCGTGACCGGCGTACCCAGATCCAGCGCGCTGATGCCTGTCCACTTGCCAGTCCCTTTCTGTCCGGCCGTGTCCAGAATCTTGTCGATCATCGGCAAACCGTCGTCGTCTTTCTTCGCCAGAATCTCCGCCGTAATCTGAATCAGGAAGCTGTCCAGCTCGCCCTTGTTCCATTCCGCGAATACTTCGTGCAGTTCATCCGCACTCAGCCCTAACCCATCCTTCAATAATTGGTAGGCTTCGCAGATCAACTGCATGTCGCCGTACTCAATTCCGTTGTGCACCATCTTCACGTAGTGCCCGGCTCCGTTTTCTCCCACCCACTCGCAGCAAGGCGATCCATCTTCCACCTTGGCCGCAATGGACTGAAAAATCTCTTTCACGTGCGGCCAGGCATCCACATTCCCGCCGGGCATAATGGACGGGCCAAAACGCGCGCCCTCTTCCCCGCCCGAAACGCCGGTTCCGATGAACAGAATGCCCTTACCCTGAAGGTCCTTGGTCCGCCGATTTGTATCGGTAAAAAGCGAATTGCCGCCGTCGATGATGATGTCGCCCTTCTCCAAATAAGGCAAGAGGGCGTCAATCATATGGTCGACAGTGTCGCCGGCCTTCACCATCAACATCACGCGGCGCGGCCGCTTCAACAGTTGCGCCAGTTCTTCCAGCGAATGCGCACCCACAACCTGAGTACCGGCGGCTTCGTGGCCGATGAATTCGTCTACCTTGGAAACGGTCCTGTTAAAGACGGCCACTTTATAGCCGTGGTCGTTCATATTGAGGACCAGATTCTGTCCCATGACAGCCAGACCGATCAGTCCGATGTCACAGCTTGGGTTTTGCATAAACTCTCCTGGTGATATTCCTGCTTCGACTATTTTAAGCACCAGGATTTACTCCGCGCGTAGAGCCTCGGATGGATCCACCGCGGCGGCCTTCCGCGCCGGCAGGTAACTGGCCAGCATGGCCGCAAAAATCAGGCCCGCACAGACCGCCGTATATGTCAGCGGATCCGCGGGACTGACGTCGAACAGAATCGACTTCATCAGCCGCGTCAACAAGAATGCCGCCACCAGCCCGCAGGCTGCTCCGATGCCCGACAGCAGCAACCCGTGGCGGACAAACATTCCGGTCACCTCTCGCACCTGCGCACCCAACGCCAACCGAATTCCAATCTCGCGCGTCCTCTGTGAAACAGAGTATGAGATCACACCGTAAATCCCCACCACGCCCACCAGTAGGGCAGTAACACCGGCGATTGCGAGCATCACGAGTGTGAATGAGGTTCTCGCAAGCGACTCATTGTAGATTGTTCCCAATGTTCTTACATTCGCCACAGGCAAGCTCGCATTCACGCTCAGAACAATCTGCTGAAGTTCGCCAAGCAAACCCGTTGATCCCACCCGCGGTGTACGGATCGCGTAAGCCACGCTGCGGCGCGCTACGATCTTGTTACCCTCGAAGTTCTTCTGGAGCAGGGGCCAGTAGACAATGGCGGGCGCTTTTTTATCGATACCGTTGTCGCGTAAATCCCCCGCGACGCCGATAATTTCAGACCAGTCGTTCTTGAGCGTGGCCCTGATCCTCTTGCCTACGGCGGCTTGCGGATTGTTCCACAACTCACGCGCCATGTTCTCAGAGATTAGAGCCACCGGCGATTGGTTGTAAGTATCTGTCCACGTCACATCGCGTCCCGCAATCAGCCGGCTGCCCACGGTGGACAAGTAGCCTGGAGAAATGTTCTTGAAGCGCCGAATCGGCGGGATCGTTCCCACCGGGTACTCTCGATCCTGAGCATAGATGGGATCGTTCGAACTCCCCACCATCGGAAGTGAGTTTGTCACCGCCGCCGAAGACACGCCTGCAAGAGCGGCAATCCGGTTCAGAATCTCCTGCTCCATTCGAATCACTCGCTCCGGCTCTTTCACCTGAGTGTCAGGAATTGTAATGCGAAAGGTCTGGATCTCCTGCGCATTCGAGAAACCCGGATCCACTTGGCGCAACGCCTGGAACGTTCTGATCATCAGGCCCGAGCTGATTAGCAAGACCAACGCCAGCGCTACTTGCACGACAACCAGAACGCTGCGCGCCCGATGCCGGTCCCTGCTTTGACTCTGCGATCTGCCTCCGCTGCGCAAGGCGTTCGAGAGATGGGGGCTGGCATACTTGAATACAGGTATGAGACCGAAGACCACGCCGGCCGCCAGCGAAATTGTTAGCGTGTAGAGCATCACCCACCGATCGATTGAGATATTCTCAATGCGCGGTAGATGCTTCAACCCGGAGACGGAAAGCACCTGCAACGCGCCGTAAGCAAGCCCCATCCCGAGCGCGCCTCCAGCTAAACCAAGCAACAGACTTTCAAACAGCAACTCACGCGCAATGCGTCCCCATCCCGCCCCAAGCGCCGCGCGAATCGCCAGTTCCTGCTGGCGTCGGTCCGCCCACACCAACAGCAGGTTCGCCACATTGGCGCACGCAATCAGAAGCACGATACCCACTGTGCCCATCAGAACCCACAGCGTATTGCCAATATCACCCAGCAGGTCGTCTTTCAGCAATCTCAGGTTGGGGCCAATCCGCGCATCATCGAACATTTTCACGCTATACCCGTCCGGAGCCGGAAAACGCTGGGATGCCATCGGTATCATGCGGCCAACGTCGGTATTCGCCTGATCGAGCGTCACACCGGGTTTCAGCCAGCCCACTCCTCTGTAACTGAAATTCCCCAGATGCACTTTGCCGCGGTCAAACCGCAGGGGAATTACCAGCGAAAACTTCCGGTCCATGAACTGAAACGAAGCCGGCAGGACGCCGATCACCTCGTGCGCCGCGCCTTCGATCAAAATGCGGCGGCCCAGTACAGAACGATCTCCCCCAAAGCGAGATTTCCAGTAGACGTGAGACAGCATTACAGTGTCGCCGGTGGCCTTCTGGTCATCGTCAGCCCGGGTGAAGCGGCGTCCAAGCTGCGCCTGCACGTCCAGAATCGGAAGCAGGCGATTGCTCGTATATAGCACCGGCAAGTCTTCCGGCTCGGCCAGGCCCGTCACAGTAGTCCTGCCATCGGTCCAGATGCTCACATCCTGAAACACGCGGTTCTCATCGGTGTAGATAAAGTACACCGACGGGGACATATCCAGATCTTTGATGTTGATACCGGGCGCGGTTTGCCACAACGCCACCAATTCTTCGGAGTGGGGATACGGCAACGGCTTCAGCAGCACGCCATTGATGACGCTGAAGATTGCCGTATTCGCGCCGATGCCGATGGCTAGAGTAAGCACTGAGATTGCCGTGAACATCGGCGACCGGGAAAGCCTGCGAAACGTGTGCCGGAACGTGGCTAGAAGAGTTTGCAAGGGCGGCTCCTGTGACCTAATGGTAAATTACGCTGCGGCGCGGAAATAGTACCGCGCGATATAATCGGCCCATGTCTTTCTTCACGCGCCGCGACGCGCTTGCTGCGTCCGCACTGGCGTTCCCCATCCATCGCCTGCTGGCATTGCCCTTAGAGGCGATGAAGCTCGGCGTTACCACCGATGAGATTGACGACGATGTGACCACCGCCGCCAAGTTCCTCCGGGAATTCAACCTGAACTGGGCTGAGATCAGGAACGTCTGGGGCAAATACAATACCGCACAGCCCATGGACAAGATCCGCGAGGCCAGCTCTATTCTGGATCAGCACAAGATCCGTGTCTCCATCGAAGGCACGGGATTCTTCAAGGTACCGTTGCCGCCGGAAACGGCAGAGGGCCAAAAGGCGTTGGACGAACAATGGAAGCTGTTAGACAGTTCCATGGAGCGCGCAAAAGTATTCGGGACCGACAAGATCCGCACCTTCGGCTTCACGTATAAGGCGGATGAGACTCCAACCACAAAGGACTACGCCAGAATCTACGAACTCCAAAAGGAGGCGGCGCGCAGAGCCAAGGCTGGCGGCTTCCGGTTGGCACTGGAAAATGTGGGCAGTAGCTACATCGAAACCGGCGCTCAATCGGCTGAACTATTGAAGCACGTCAAGGCAAGTAATCTGGGGCTGACCTGGGATCCAAACAACGCAGGCGCGGCCGGCGAGAAATCGTTCCCAGATGGCTACGCAAAGCTCGACACTTTCCGCATCTTTCACGTCCACCTTCGCGACTATAAAAAGGGAGCCGACGGCAAAATCGAATGGTGCGCGGTGGGCGATGGCGAATTCGATAACCTGTCCCAAATTCGCGCATTGCTGAAGAGCGGATACAAAGAAACGTTCACCCTGGAAACCCATTGGAAAAGCCCCAAAGGCAAGATGCACGCCACTGATACTTCGCTAAAGGCTCTGCTGAAAGTGGTCAAAGAGGTCTAAATGAAGCGCCGTCGTTTTGTGCAATCCCTTATCGCCGCACCCGCGACCGCTCCGCTGATGGTGGCGCAGGATTCCGCCAGACCAACACCGGTTCCAGTAGTCCAAGCCGCTCCAAAACTGGAAACGGGAATCGCGGACGATGCCGGAAACACAACGCCGCATTTCTTCACGCCGCCACAACTGGCCGCCCTGCGAAAGCTTAGCGATATTATTCTGCCTTCTATCAATGGCGCTCCCGGCGCTACGGACGCGACCGCCGCCGAGTTCCTGGACTTCCTGATCGGCCAATCTTTAGAGGATCGCCAGAAACTCTACCGATCCGGCCTGGACCAGTTGAACACACAAGCTGCAAAGAAATTCGCGAAGCCCTTCGCGGAGTTGGAAACGCCCCAAGCCGAGACGTTACTATCACCGCTCCGTGCCAGTTGGACCTACGATCCGCCGGCCGACGCCTTCGCCCGTTTTCTGCGCGAAGCGAAGCAGGACATCCGCACCGCAACCATGAACTCGCGCGAATGGGTAGCCGCGGCGGGCGCCACTGGTGGACGCCGCGGCGGCGGGGTAGGGCTCTACTGGTATCCGCTCGACTAATAAGAAAATTCATGCCCGCCAAAGACTACGACGTTCTCATCATCGGCTCCGGTGCGTCCGGCGGAATGGCCGCCTACAACTTGACGAAAAAGGGCATCAAGTGTTTACTGCTGGACGCAGGGCCACTGGTGGACTTCGAGAAGAACCGCATCTTAAGACCAGTGTACGAACTGCCGTATCGCGGCTTCGGAAAACCGGGAAAACTACCGCACCTTTTCCAGGCGAATGAGTTCAACGCCAATCAATGGGTTGATGAAAAAGAAGTTCCCTACACCCACGATCCTAAGCAGCCATTCAACTGGGTACGAGTTCGCATGATTGGCGGCAAATCGCTGTTTTGGGCCCGCATGTCGTTCCGCCTGAGCGATTTTGAATTCAAGGCCAAGGACCATGAC
Organism: Bryobacterales bacterium; assembly: GCA_038230275.1. Classification (GTDB taxonomy): domain Bacteria; phylum Acidobacteriota; class Terriglobia; order Bryobacterales; family Bryobacteraceae; genus JANXXV01. Next base: position 47,800 of record JBBRNO010000005.1, on the reverse strand, counting down.
GGCTTCGGCGAAAACTGGCCCATTAGCCATGCCGATTTGTCCCCTTATTACGATCAGGTGGAACCGATCTTCCGCGTCGCTGGCCGCAAAGAAGGACTCGCCCAGCTGCCGGATGGCATTTTCATTGAAGACAATTCGCCGGACAGCGCGGCCACAAAGCGTTTCGCGGATTCCGCCAAAACCCGTGGCATCACCGTCACCAAAATGCGGCGCGCCCTTGGCAACGGGCAATTCGCCAGTTCCATGAACCTGCTGTTGCCAGATGCGATGGCCACCGGAAATCTGACGATGGTTCCCAATGCCGTGGTGCGGGATGTAACCGTCGACAAGAACACCGGCCTGGCGAATGGCGCAAATTTTCTGGACCGTCATTCCCGCCGCGAGGTGCACGTGAAGGCGCGCGTCGTGATTGTTGGCGCATCGTGCCTGGAAAGCACGCGCATTCTGCTGAATTCCAAAATCGCCAACTCCAGCGGGGTCTTAGGTCACTATCTTCACGACCAGTTCTACATGTCGAATAGCGTGGTCGCAACAATCCCGGAAGTGCGAGACGGGAAAGGCGGGCGTGGCTTGGTGGGCGGCGGCGGATACATTCCCCGCTTCCGGAACCTGGACAAAACCAAACCGGAGAAAAACTTCCTCCGCGGGTACGCTCTCGATTTCAGCACCGGCGGCACTCCGGATGCGAAGTATTTTCCGCAATGGGGCGAAGAGTTGCAAAAAACGCTGGACAGCCACCGCGGCACTTCGTTCTCCTGCACGTTGATGGGAGAAGTGCTTCCCCGATTCGAAAATCACGTCCGGATCAATAAGGATGTGGTTGACGCCTGGGGAATCCCGGTCCTGCATTTCCAGGCCAAATACGGCGACAACGAATTCCAAATGGCCAAGGATGCGGTGCAGACCATCGGCGAAGTTTGCCATGGCGCTGGATTTGAGGTTCTAAACCGGAACGATAAGATGTTCCCGCCCGGCTACAGCATTCATGAATTGGGAACATGCCGCATGGGCGACAATCCAAAGACCAGCGTGCTGAACAAATGGAACCAGACGCATGATATCAAGAATCTTTTCGTGGTAGACGGCAGCAGCTTCGTCACCGGCGGATCGCAAAACCCGACTATGACCATTCTGGCCTTGTCGATGCGCGCTACCGATCACTTAGCGGAGCAGATGCGCGCCGGCTCGCTCTAATTCAGTTCACGAAATCCGCTTAACGGTCCATTCCAGACTAGGACCGCCGGGAAAATCGACATTCAGCTTCATGGTGTCGCCGCTAACCTTGCCTTTGTAATTCAAGGTCATATCCTGATCCTGAAACTTCACCTTGATGGTGAAAAACAGGCTGTCCCCTTCCACCCGTCCGTCGGTAATCGTCGACTTGCCCATCATCTCGCTGCTGGTTTCCCCGGTCAGCTTCGTCCCGTCCACCTTAAAAGTGAACGTGCGCTCGATGGTCCCATTCTGCGACTCCGCGGTACCCTTCCAGTTCCCAGTCACATCGGCGGCGGAAGCCGTCACCGCAAACAGGGCGATCAAAATCAGTAAGAGTTTCATGCTGAACTACTCTCCACTAAATCACACCTGACGTCAAGGGCTGGATAACAGCAGGGTCTATCATCAGCCCCGCTGTGATATCCTGCGCGCAAGGACTTAAGGGCCTCTCTATGGAACGTCAAAAAGCAAATGAATATCCACAAGAGCTACTAAACCTTTTCGACCGCTACGTTCATGGCGATATCGACCGCCGCGCCTTTCTAGACGACGCGAAGAAGTATGCGGTAGGCGGCATGACGGCAATGGCCTTGTTTGAAAGCTTGCGCCCCAACTACGCATGGGCCGAACAAGTGCCCAAAGACGACAGTAGAATCAAGACCGAATACGTCACTGTTCCATCGCCGGAAGGAAATGGCAGCATAAAAGGTTACCTGGCTCGTCCCGCAAAAAGCGGAAAACATCCGGTGGTCCTGGTAATCCATGAAAATCGCGGTCTGAATCCCTATATAGAAGACGTCGCCCGCCGCTTGGCGACCGCCAATTACATTGCGTTGGCGCCGGACGGTCTTACTAGCGTGGGTGGTTACCCGGGTGACGACGAAAAAGGTGGCAAGCTCTTCCAGACGGTGGATAAGGCCAAGATGACCGAGGATTTCCTCGCCGCCATCCGATGGTTAAAGGCTCGCTCCGATTCCACGGGCAAAGCCGGAGTGGTCGGCTTCTGTTTCGGCGGAGGCATGTCGAACGTGCTCGCAACAAAGATGGGCTCGGAGCTTTCCGCCGCTGTTCCCTTCTACGGTGGACCGCCGCCACTGGCGGACGTCCCGAAGATAAAAGCGCCGCTGATGCTGAATTTCGCAGGCCTGGATACAAGGATTGCCGCCGCATGGCCGGCCTACGAAGAAGCGCTCAAAGCCAACCATGTCACCTACACGGCTTATAACTACGAGGGCGCCAATCATGGCTTCCACAACGATACGACACCCCGTTATGATGAGGCCGCAGCGAAGTTGGCGTGGCAGCGGACGCTCGATTTCTTCCACAAGAACTTGAAGAGCTAATTCCGCTCGCTCACCCGGCGGACGCAATCACTTCCACTTCAATATGTCCGCCTTTGTCGAGCCGCGCAATTTCAACCGTTGTCTTGGCCGGACGATGCGGAAAGTATTTCGGATAGACCTCATTCATTTCCCGCAACCGCGAAAAGTCGGTGATGTAGATATTCACTTTAGCAACCAGTGTTAGAGAAGACCCGGCCGCTTCCAGCACGGTGGCCACGTTATCCAATGCCTGCTGCACCTCTTCGCGAAATGTATCGGGGAGTGTGCCGTCGGGCCGTACCCCGAGCTGCCCGGATAGATATAGCAAATCCCCCATCCGGACCGCCTGCGAGTAGGTGTCGTTTTGCGCCGGCGCGGCGGCCACGCTGACGGGTTCTGGTTTCATCGCTCTAGCCGATGGTAATGAACGAAGCCGGCTGAACCGGACTCGGCTCCTTGCCAGCCCATGAATCCGCTTCCACCGCAAGCTCCTCGGCCACTTGACGGGAATAGATCAGGAAGTGGTGCGCCGACAGAAGCACCATGAAGCCCAACCATAGTTTGGCCGGTTCCCGCGACCACCTGGAGATCAATTGCCACAGAAAACTCCAGTAGGCGCGGCGATAATTGGAGCGAACGCCCTGCGTCCACATAGAGGCAAACAGCAATCGAAGGTTGTACCACATGGGCAAGTCTGGCGGCACTTGCGTCTTGCGGGGCCGCCAAATCTCCAGGGACCGCAGCGCCCGGTCAAAGAACGGCTGGGCTTCATAGAGGTTCGCCAGCAATCGCGACAGCCCGCGCAACAACACCGTCAACGGAAGTACCGTACGGAAATTCGGAGCACTGAAGTTGGTGATGGCCTCGCTGTTCTCAATGAGCCGTCCCTCTTTCTTCATGCGGTCGAACAGAGCCGTTGTGGGTGGTGCTTGCAACACTCCAGCCATTGCCCATGCGATGGCTGTACGTTCAATGAATGCCAGTTGCCGGTCAAAGATCGTTTCGTCGTCCGAATCAAAGCCGACAATGAATCCGGCCAGCACCCACAGCCCCGCTTCTTGAATCACTCGAACCTGCTCCACCATATCCCGGCGTAGATTCTGAAACTTCTTCGATCCCTTCAAGGCCTCGGCGGAGGGTGTTTCAATGCCGAGGAAAACATACATAAAGTTCGCTTCTACCATGGAAGACATCAGTTCCGGCCGATCTGCCAGATCGATGGACGCCTCGGTGTAAAAGGAGAAGGGACGATTGTGAACTCGCTGCCACTCGGTCAGAGCATGGGTCAACTGCAGGGCCAATTTGCTATTTCCGATAAAGTTGTCGTCGACGATGAAAACCTCGTTGCGCCAGCCAAGTTGCCGCAGCGTATCCAGTTCCGCAATCATCTGCTGCGGTGTCTTCGTTCTGGGGCGCCGCCCGTAAATGGTGATGATGTCGCAAAACTCGCATTGAAACGGGCACCCGCGCGAAAATTGAACGGGCATCGACGTGTACTTGTTCAACTTCAGAAGGTCGAACCGCGCAATCGGACTGCGCGTCATATCCGGCTTCTCCGTCGCATGGTACAAACTGCGCGCGGTGCCCTGCTCCAGTTCGCTGGCGATGCCGGCAAAGACTTCTTCCGCTTCCCCGACAAGCACATGGTCAGCGTCAGGAAGGACAGCATCGGGGTCGCTGCTGGCCCACGGGCCTCCGATGATCGTCCGGCGTTTCAGAGAGCGGGCACGCGCAAGGATAGACCGCGCATCGGCCCGTTGCGCATGCATCGCGCTGATCATCACCAGGTCCGCCCACAGCAGGTCTTCGTCGCGCAACTCGTCGAAGGCGTGATCGATCAGCCGCAATTCCCACGTCGGCGGGCATAAGGCAGCGACGGTAATCAGCCCGAGCGGCGGCGTCATGGCGCATTCGGGGAGCATTTCCAATACCCCTTCAAAACCCCAGAACGACGGTGGGAAGCGCGGCCAAACCATCAGTGCCTTCACTTTGGTGCCAAGAGGCGGAAACGAACCGGCAGTCATCGAACCTATTCTGCTGCACAAACGGGAAATACGCAAAGGATATCCTGGAACCAATGCGCATCACAGCCCTTCTCGCCGCGCTCTTGCTAGCAGGATGCGCCCCGGCACCGCTACAGCCGGTGCCCCAACCGAATTCGGCAGACGAACCAGGGTACGCGGAAGCCGTCCAACAGCTAAGTCTGTTGATCAAGGAAGCCGAGGACTTACTGCGAAGTGGGAAGGCCGGCCAGACAGCCGCGCTGATCACCAAGGGCCAACCCATCATGACGCGGTTGCTCTCCGTGCGGCGTCCCACGCTGGCCGCCCTGGAAGAGGCTTCCAACCTGGATGATCTCTACGGCCGTATGTTGCTTTCCAACCGGCACTACGGCTGGGCTCGAATGCTGTTTCAGAAGAATCTCGCCCGCTGGACTAACTGGCAGCCGCAGACCGCGGAGACCGTCCGGCGCCGAAAGTTAGCCGAATCGGAGATCGCCGAGTGTGACCGCCGTATCATGGAATAAATTCGATGCACGCCACTGGAATCCATCAAACGGAACTGCTGCTAATGCTGTTGTTAGTGTTAGTGACAGGCTTTGGCGCGCTAGCCATACGCTGGCGCACGCCGTATCCCATCGTCTTGGTGATCGGCGGCCTGCTGATCAGCCTGCTTCCGGGCATTCCGCGGATATCGCTGCATCCGGACGTGGTGTTCCTGGCCATCTTGCCGCCGCTGCTTTACGCCGCGGCTTTCACCACATCCTGGCGGGATTTCCAGTACAACCTGGTGAGCATCGGGTTTCTTGCCTTCGGCCTGGTAGGCTTCACGGTCTTCGGCGTGGCCGCTGTATCCCAATGGCTGCTGCCCGGTTTCGATTGGCGGCTAGGGCTGGTGCTGGGCGCCGTTGTTTCCACCACTGACGCGATTGCTGCCACAGCGATTGCGAAGAAGTTGAATTTGCCACATCAGATCACCGACATTCTGGAAGGCGAAAGTCTGGTGAACGACGCCAGCGGACTGCTGGCACTGGAATTTGCGGTGGCGCTTCTTGTTACCGGGCAGACTCCGTCCCTGGCGGAGGGCAGCGCACGACTGCTCTTTCTGGTGGCGGGCGGCATCGCGACAGGGCTGCTGGTGGGATGCTTTGTCCACTGGCTGGAAGGCTTCATCGACGACGGGCCGATCGAGATCACGATGAGCATCCTAACGCCCTACGCGGCCTATCTGGCGGCGGAGAGTATCCATACATCGGGAGTTCTGGCGACGGTAGCGTGCGGCTTGTTTCTGGGCCGCCGCAGCGCCCGTTTCCTCTCCTCCCAGGTCCGCATTGAGGCATATGCCGTCTGGAACACGCTGGTGTTCGTGCTGAACGGTATTGTTTTCGTAATGATTGGATTGCAGCTGCCGTATATCCTGGCGGGCATCAGGACGATGAGCATGGGGCAGTTGCTGATCGACGGGACTCTGTTTAGTGTTCTGGTCATCGTGTTGCGCCTGATCTGGACATTTCCGGGCGCCCGCGTTTCCCATTTCATCCGTCGAAGGTTGTTGCACCAAGACGTCCAGATGCCTAAGCCCCAGGCGATATTCGTGGTGGGCTGGACGGGAATGCGCGGCGTAGTAGCGCTGGCGGCGGCAAACGCGCTGCCCGAGACTTTGGCGAATGGCGACCCGTTTCCGCAGCGAAACGTCATTGTATTTCTTACCTTCTGCGTGATCTTCGTCACGCTGGTGCTGCAGGGCCTCACGCTGCCGGCGGTGATCCGGCGGTTAGGCTTATCGGGATCCGAACTCGAGGGCTGTGAGGAAACCGAAGCCCGGAAATTGTTGATTGAAGCAGGGCTTCAGCAACTGGGAGCAATGCGCGCTGAAGACCAGCCTGAATACGCTCCGGTCTATGACGATCTGGCGCTTCATTATAAGAATCGGCTGGCGGCGTTGACGGCCTGCACCGACCAAGACGGAGGTGCTCCGGCGGAACACTATGAACGCCATCAGACGCTCGCCGAGGCCCTGCGCAGGGTGGAAAATGCGAAAGCGATTGAACTGCGGGATCAGGACCGGATCAGCGACGAAGTCTTCCGGACCTTGCAGCGCGAACTGGATCTATTGACGGCCCGGGACGCCGGCGCCTAAGCCAGCGCCGCCTTACAGTAATCCAGACACTTTTTCACTTCGGCCACCGTGTCGGCACCCTTGTATTCGTATTCAATGTTAGCGGGAATGGGATACTTCTTCGTCTTCAGAATCTGCAGCACGCCTTTGATATTCGTATCGCCCTCGCCGAACGGTACATTGGCGCCGTGGTCTTTCTTTCTATCTTTGATGTGCAGCGTGACGATGCTCTTGTGCATCTTTTCCAGATACTCCAGCGGATCGTAACCGGCGGCGGTGAAGTGGCCGATGTCCAGGTTGATCTTGATATTGGAATTGCCGGCCATTGCCTTTTCGAAACTCTCGGGCGTGGAAAATTCGTCCGGGTCCTTCGTATTGTCGTGGCCGTGCATGGCGACGATTACGCCATGTTTCTTAGCGAAACCGTTGATACGTCCCGCCAGGCTGACCTTTGACGACGCGGTGATGTACTTGGTGCCCAGCGCCTTGGCCATCTCCATGCCATGCTCAATCTCCTCGTCGGTATTCTCTGAACGGAAGCTGTAGTTCAACGCGTAGATGTGAACTCCGGCGGTATCAAACTTCTTCTTCACTTCCTTCATCTGAGTGAGGGTTTGCGGGGCTACCCGCCACTTCTTCACATCCTCTGGAGAGGTGCCTTTGGGCGGTTCGATATGTCCCTGATACAGTTCCACTTCACCGATTCCGATTTCAACCATGGCCTTTAAGGCCTCGTTCACCGGACGGTCGCGGAAGCTGTAGCTCTGCGCGCCCAACTGCACACCGCTCACCTTGGAATCCACTTTGCCGTATAGCCGGGTAAGCGGAGCCGCCGCCAGCGCGATCTTGCCGAAATCTCGTCTAGAATACATATATTGTTAAGCCTCCAGGAAGATGCATCATATCATCGCCAAGTCGTGTCTTCGCCAGGTCAGCGCCATGTCGTGTCAACGCCAGGTCAGTGTCACATATGCTTTTAGCGAAGCGCTTAGCTACGAACTTCAGGAGCTTTCGCCATGTCGCGCAGATCCGCCGGTGGACTGGTGTTCTGCGGGGAGACGGCAGACTTGAAAATAAGGGCATTTGACAGCCTGACCGGCGAGGAGCGCTGGGCAGCCAGGCTGCCATTTGGCGGCTATGCTCCACCGGCTAGCTACGAAGCGAATGGGCGGCAATATGTGGTGATCGCGGCCAGCGGCGGCGGCAAGCTGGGCGGCGAGTTAGGGGACGCCTACGTAGCATTCGCGCTGCCGGCGAAGTAGAGCGTCACCTATCATAGAAAGGTTGCCTTCCCTACTGCTGGTATTCCTGGGCGCGTTGCTGACGCTGGCCGCCGCATTCTCATTGGGGCGGGCGCTGACGTTTTACCGGTCACTGCCAGCCGCGCTCACCCTTGCGTTGGGAGCGGCCGCGCTCAGTTTGTCGATCTTCTTTCTGCGGCTGTCCGGACACGGCGGTTTTCGGGGAATGCTTCTGCTGGGTATCACTTCCTCAATACCTTTGATTTGGCTGCGCGCGGGTCCGCTGGGATGGAATCGCCTGCCACGCATCGTGTCCGCCGTCCTATTGGTCTACAGTGTGTTCTATCTGGTGCAGGCGCTGGCTCCGGAAACTCGCGCCGACGCGAACGTCTACCACTTGATGCCAGCGGTGGAGTCCTTGCGCTCTGGTGGCTTTGGAGATCAAATCAGCTTTTACGAACGGCTGCCGCAAGGAATGGAAAACCTGTTTGCAATGGCATACAGCGTGGGCGGTTCATCGGCCGCCAAGCTGGTCCATCTGGCGCTTTTCCTGGCAACATTTCCATTGTTGGTTGAGCTCGGACGGCGGCTTGGGGCATCGCTGGAAGTATCCGCTGTCGCAGCGGCCATCTACCTCTGTACGCCAGTGGCGGGCGTGAGCGGCACCTCCGCCTTCACCGATGCGGCACTTGTGTTTTACACCGTGGGTGCGTTGTTGCTGCTGTTGCTGTGGAGAGTGGAACGGGATGACCGGCTGCTGCTTTTAGCCGGACTCGCCGCTGGATTCTGCTACTGCTGCAAGATCACCGGCGTGTTGATTCCAGTGTGCGCGGGCTTGTATTTGTTAACATTTCGCAATTGGAAACCGGTGCTTTGGTTCAGCGCCGCGGCGTTGCTGATGATTTCTCCGTGGATGATCCGCAACGCGGTCGAAGTTGGCAATCCGGTGGCCCCGTTGCTGAATCGCTTCTTTCCCAATCCATCGTTCCACATTGCCACCGAGGATCTGTATTCGAAATCCATGCGGTCCTATGGCGGCGTGGCGCTGCGCGAGGTGCCGCTTGAAATTACCATCGGTGGCGCGAAGTTGCAGGGCGTGATAGGTCCGGTTTTTCTGCTGGCGCCACTTGCACTGCTGGCGCTGCGGCGGCGCAACGGCCGCATTGTTTTAGCTCTGGCCGCGGTGCTGGCAGTGCCGTGGTTCTTCAACATGGGCACGCGGTTTCTGATGCAGTCGCTACCGTTTCTGGCGCTGGCGATGGCGATGGCCGTCCCCGTAACCCGTGTCTACATCTTGCTGCTGATTCAGGCCATCGGATGCTTTCCGCCGCTGCTGGAACAATATGCCCCTTCGTATCCGGAACTTTTTCCCTGGCGGGCCGCACTGCGTCTGGAATCGGAGCCGCACTTCATGCAGAGGGTCTCGTGGGATTATCGCGTGGCGAAGATGGTTGAAGCCAATACGCTGGCGGCCGATCGGGTCTTTGATTTATACGGTCTGCAACTCGCGCTCTTGGATCGAGATGTCGTGGGATCGTATCAGACTGCCACCGGGGATAATCTTTCCTCGGGATTTGAAGTCGCTCTGCTGCAGGACCGCGGCGTCCTGTATGACGAACGGGCCTGGTTCCCCGAACAGCCGCTAGCGGCTGTTCGAGTGCGGCAGACCGCTTCCACGGAACAGATCTGGAGCGTGCACGAGATTGAGTTATTCCGCGGCGAGCAAAGAGTGGGTAACAGTCGCCGCTGGACTTTGGACGCGTGGCCCAACTCTTGGGAAGCGCCCCTGGGCCTGGATCAGAATCTGATATCGCGCTGGCGTACCTGGCAGGCTGCTCGTCCGGGAATGTTCTTCGAGTTGGCTTTCGACCGACCGCAACTGCTTACGTCCATCAATGTGGTTGGCAGAAGTTCAGAGAACGAACCACGGCTGGAAATCCACGGACAGCGGCCGGATGGAAATTGGATACGCTTCCCCGCCCCGCGCACCGTGCGGCCCGCCATCAACCTGCGCCAGGCTGCGGTGAAGATGGTGCGGCGCGCGGGGATGCGTTATATTTTGGTACCCGGGGGCACTGGCGGGGGCGGACCGATTGGAACTTCCATGGCCAACCAGCCCAAGGATTGGGGAGTTGAGATTGCGGCCAACCTGGACAATATGTACCTGTTCAAGATTCCCTGAGCATTGATACAATCGGAAATTCATGTCCAAGACAGTCGTTACTTTTGGGGAAATTATGCTTCGCCTGGCGCCCCCGGGCTTTGAGAGATTCATGCAGTCGCCGCAATTCCTGGCGACGTTCGGCGGAGGCGAAGCGAACGTGTCGGTTGCGGTTTCGGGCTTTGGATTGCCCGCGCGGTTTGTCACCATTCTGCCGCCGGCGAACGCCATCTCCGATGCCTTCATCGGCGAACTGCGCCGGTTCGGGGTGGACCCTTCTTTCATCGTACGCGGCAAAGGGCGCTTCGGAATTTACTATGTGGAAGCCGGCGCCAACCAGCGCGGGTCGAAAGTGTTGTATGACCGCGAGGGTAGTTCGATTGCGCTGGGAAAGCCGGGCGACATCGATTTTGTGAAGTCCTTTAAAGGCGCTGGATGGTTCCACATCACAGGCATCACCCCGGCCATTAGCCAGAGCGCGGCGGATCTGGCGCTGGAAAGCGTCCGCGTGGCGCGCGACCTGGGGTTGACCGTTTCCTGCGACCTGAACTATCGCAAGAATCTGTGGAAGTACGGAAAGCCGGCGAAGGAAGTGATGAGCGAACTGGTCAAGTTCGTAGACGTTTGCATCGCCAACGAAGAAGACTGTCAGATGGCGCTGGGGATTGAGACGGACGCTGACGTGCACTCAGGCAAGCTGGAGCATGACCAATATCACAAGCTGACCGATAAGGTGCTGGCTTCGTTCCCGAACTTGAAACAGATTGCGGTGACGCTGCGGGAATCGCGTAGTGCGTCAAACAACGGGTGGTCCGCCTGTTTCAACGATGGCAAGCAGTTCTTCGTCAGCCGGCATTACGACATTACGCACATTGTGGATCGTGTAGGCGGCGGCGATTGTTTTGCGGGCGGGTTGATCTACGGATTGAATGCGCTGGCGACGCCACAGGAAGCGCTGGAATTCGCCGTGGCGGCATCGTGCCTGAAGCATTCCATCCCCGGCGATTTCAACCGCTTTAGCGCTGAAGAAGTGCTGCAATTGATGAAAGGCGGCGGATCTGGCCGCGTGCAGCGATAAGTGGCCTATAATTGGGGCAGGTATCCCTATCTTATGCTGGGTCGAAAACAAGCACTCCTGCTCGCAGCGTTTTTGTTAGTTGCCTCGCTCTCGTTCTCGCAGTCCGGGCCAATTGCGACATCCGACAAACAGATTTCCGTCTCGGTGAATGAAGTTATCGTTCCCGTCACGGTGACGGACGATAAAGGCCGCTTCGTCTCCGATCTGGATAAGAAGGACTTCAAGATCGTGGATGGCGGACGGGAACAGAACATCCGCTTCTTCACCCGCGAACGCAGTCAACCCGTTGTGGTGGGATTCCTGATGGACGCCAGCAACGCCAGCCGGATGCACTGGAAGAATTACCAGGAAGCCGCGGAAGAGCTGGTGCTGAATCTGCTTCCAAACGATAAGAAATTTAGCGGCTACCTGATTTCCTATGCCAATGAAGCGGAGTTGCTGGTCAACACCACCAGCGATCCGGAAAAACTTCTGGAGAAACTTCGTAAGATGAAACCGGGCGGAGGCGCGGCGCTGTACGATTCCATTTACATCGCCTGCACCAGCCGCGCGTTGGTGAAGGGCGAGCCGGTGGAACCGAGGCGTGTCATCGTGGTGATCGGCGATGGGCATGACAATGCCAGCAAGAAGACCTTGGATGAAGTGCTGGAGATTGCGCAGCGCAACCTGGTGACCATCTATGGCGTAAGCACAGTGGCGTACGGCTTTAGCAATGAAGGCGATAAGAACCTGATCCGGCTGACCGAGGAGACCGGAGGCCGCGTGGAGTATCCGCTGCAAAATGTTTATAAGGATGTGGCGGGCTATCTGGAAACACCGTCCGATGAAGGCAATTACGCGTTGAAGGTGGGCACTGGCGGATACGCCTCCGCGGTTGCAACGGGAATGTTCCGGGCGATTGCGGCGGTGGCTGGTGAGATCACAACGCAGTATATTCTTCGCTACACGCCGGAAGTTCCGGAATCGAGCAAGGTTTTCCGGAACATCAAGGTGACAGTCAGCATCCCGAATGCGTCCGCCTTGAAAGTTCGTGCGCGCAAGGGCTATTATCCTAATAATCCTTAAAGTCTGGCCGATAAGGTGGCAGACCCGAGATCTTCATGGAAAGCACCGCCACGCTGACGACGCAGTTTGGGCAATACGCGGTCGTTCAGATTGCCGTACCGGGCGCATCCCCCGTAAACGCAGGGGTTTTGCTGCTTGATCCACTAACCAACCATTTACATATCCGGTTCCGCAGGGATTGGGACGAGATTGCCGGCGAGGAAGACGCTGAAGTTCTGGAAGCGCTCGCGGTCGATATTGAACACAAGGCGCGGGAAATGGGCGCATCGCAATTACTGGATTGGATGGAAGAGCATCTCTCGAACGTGATCCAGATTTCGGGCCGCGAGCAGGTGCTGGTGAATTCCTTCGAATCGAGCGCCTCCCGGCTTTACCGGCAGCATGTCAGCCCGAAGGTACTGTCGTTCCGCACGCATCTCCCGAAGTACAGCCTGCGGGCCGCGGCCGGCCGGTTTGGCGAGCAGATGGAAGTGGAGCCGGAGGATTGGGAAGAAGTTCCGGCGAATCTGAAGCTCACCAAAGACATGTTCATCGCGCACGTAGAGGGGCATTCCATGGAACCCCGCATCCCGGACGGCAGTTTGTGCGTATTCCGCTATAACGTGATTGGTTCCAGGAATGGCAAGCTGGTACTGGTGATGCACTACGGCGAAACGGGCGAGAACCGCTTCACGATTAAGCGCTACCGAAGTGTGAAATCGCAGTCGGAGGAAGGGTGGAAGCACGATAAGATCGTGCTGGAACCGCTGAATCCAGCGTATGAACCTTGGGAGTTAGAAGAGCATGCGCCAATCAGAGTATTGGCTGAATTTGTTACGGTGCTCGCCGTTTAGATTATCTGTGTGCATCCGCGTTAATCAGCGGCTAATGATTATCGGCCACTGATTCACCCAGATGCACAAAGATTGAAAACGCAATCTATGCGCCTGCAATTTGCCGTAGCACGTATGGCAGAATTCCACCGGAGCGGTAGTACTCAATTTCCTGCGGCGTATCGATCCGGATCTGCACCTCGAACGTCTTCACGCTCCCGTCCTCTGCCACGGCACTGACGATGGCCTTCCCGCTTCCGGCAAGCCCCTCGGCGACACCGCTGACAGTAAACGATTCCGTCCCACACAGGCCCAGTGTCTCCCGATTCTCGCCCGGCAAATACTGCATTGGCAGCACGCCCATCCCCACCAGGTTAGACCGGTGGATGCGCTCGAAACTCTCCGCTATGGCCGCCTTCACTCCCAACAGCAACACACCCTTAGCCGCCCAATCCCGCGAGGAACCAGAACCGTATTCCTTGCCAGCCAGAATCATCAGCGGCACGCCTTCCTGTTGATACTTCACCGACGCGTCATAAATGAACATCTTCTCGCCGCTGGGAATATGCGTTGTCCAACCGCCTTCCGTACCCGGGGCCAGCTGATTGCGCAATCGAATGTTCGCCAGCGTTCCGCGCACCATCACCTCGTGATTGCCGCGGCGCGCGCCGTAGGAATTGAAATCCGCAGGCTTCACACCCAGGCTGATCAGATACTTTCCAGCCGGACTGTCCACCGGAATCGATCCCGCCGGTGAAATGTGGTCGGTGGTAACGGAATCGGCCAGCATCGCCAGCACGCGCATGCCTGGAATATCCTCAATCGGCGCGGTGGGGTCCACCATATTGTCGAAGTAGGGCGGGCGCTGGATGTAGGTGGAATCAGGCTCCCATTCGTAGATGTCGCCAAGGGGCACGCGAATTCCGTTCCACTGCGCGTCGCCCTCGAAAACCTGCGAGTACTGTTTCTCAAACATCTCGCTACGGACCGACTGCTTCACCGCTGCATTCACTTCATCGGTGGAGGGCCAGATCTCTTTCAGGTAAACTTTCTTCCCTTTGTCGTCAACGCCAATGGGTTCGTTTTGTAAATCGATATCCACCCGTCCGGCGATCGCATAAGCGACCACCAATGGCGGCGAAGCCAGGTAGTTGGCGCGCACCAAAGGATTGATGCGGCCTTCGAAGTTGCGATTGCCACTGAGCACCGCGGCCACCACCAGCTTTTCACTTTGAACGGCGTTAGCCACGTCTTCCGGCAGTGGGCCGCTGTTGCCAATACAGGTCGTGCATCCGTATCCCACCAGATTGAACTTCAGCGCTTCCAGGTAGGGCACCAGGCCGGCATCGTTCAAATAGTCCATCACCACTTTGGATCCCGGCGCCAGGCTCGATTTCACCCACGGCTGCGTTTTCAAACCGCGCTCCACCGCTTTCTTCGCCAGCAAGCCGGCTGCCAGCATGACCGAAGGATTCGAAGTGTTGGTGCAACTGGTGATCGCGGCGATTACCACTGCGCCATCCTGAATCTCCACCGCGGTACCATTCGAACCCATCATCACCTTGCGCGGCGCCTCACCCAATCCGGTGAGGAAGTTCTTCTTCACATCCTTCAGATCGATGCGATCCTGCGGGCGCTTCGGGCCGGCCAACGACGGGGTGACGGTAGACAAATCCAATTCGAGTGTCGCCGAATACACCGGATCCGGAGCATCGGGCGTCAGAAAGAGCCCCTGCTCTTTGGTATAGGCCTCCACCAACGCAACCAACTCGGTAGGACGGTTCGACAGGCGCAGATAGTCCAGCGTCTGGTCATCCACCGGGAAGAAGCCGATGGTTGCGCCATACTCGGGCGCCATGTTGGCGATGGTGGCGCGGTCGGCCAGACTCAGCGCGCTTACGCCGGCGCCGTGGAACTCCACAAACTTTCCAACCACGCCCTTGGCGCGCAGCATCTGCGTCACGGTCAATACCAGATCGGTGGCGGTGGCGCCTTCGGCCAGTTTTCCAAATAGCTTGAAACCCACAACCTGCGGCAGCAGCATGGAAATTGGTTGGCCCAACATGCAGGCTTCCGCTTCAATGCCGCCTACACCCCAGCCCACCACGCCCAGGCCATTGATCATGGTGGTGTGCGAATCGGTGCCCATCAACGTGTCCGGATACGCCTGCATCACATCACCCATGCGCTGAGTGAAAACCACCGACGCCAGATATTCCAGATTGATCTGGTGCACAATGCCCGTGTCCGGCGGTACTACGCGAAAGTTGCTGAACGCGGTCTGGCCCCAGCGCAGAAACGAGTAGCGCTCCTGATTGCGCTGCATCTCCAAAATTGCGTTGTTGGCAAAGGCTTGTTTGGTGCCAAACTCGTCCACCTGCACGGAGTGGTCGATCACCAGATCGACGGGAATCAGCGGATTGGCACGGCGCGGATCGGCATTCATCTTCTTGAGTGCATCGCGCATCGCCGCCAGATCCACCACGCACGGGACGCCGGTGAAATCCTGCAACAACACGCGGGCCGGGCGAAAGTTGATTTCGGCCGCCTTCTTGGCCGCTTCCCAGCGCGAAACATACTCGATGTCAGTGTGACGGACCGTCCGTCCGTCTTCGAAGCGCAGCATGTTTTCGAGAAGAATCCGGATGGAATAAGGGATGCGCGACAGCGTTCCCACTCCCTGCTTTTCCAACGCCTCTAACCGGAAGATCTGGTATTCCCGATCGCGGACACGCAGAGTGGCCGATGCTCCAAAACTGTTCATATTTCCCATGGATGTTTTCAGTTTAGCGCAGAGCGCGCTTCAGCAAACCGGTGAGACATCTTCAGCGCGCGGGTGCCAGTTTTTCCAGTCCTGCGCTACCTGAGTCAACTTTTGCATTGCCGCCGGTAAGTAGCGCGACTTGCGATAAATCAAACCCGTTTCGCGATTGAGGCGCCGCCCAGGGAGGCGCGCAATGCACAGGTTTCCGCGGCGAACTTCCTCCGATACGCTCCATAGCGGCAGCAGCGAGATACCGAGCCCGAGCTTCACCAGTTCCTTGATGGAATCGGCCTGGTCGTTGTACATCACAAGCCTTGGCTGGAAGCCTGCATCGGCACAAAAGCGGCGAATCGCATCCTCAATCAAATAGGCGCGCTGATACAGGATGAAGGGACGGCTCGGAAGCTGGCTGGGATCGTTCACCGCCGGATCGTCCGGGGAAAGCACGAAAACCATCTCATAGCGCCAGAGAGGGATCTGTTCAAACGCCTGATCGTCAACCGGGAGGTTCATCATCAGGAGATCGATGCTCCCCTCGCGCAGCATATCGAAGAGGCCGGGATCGTTTCCCGTCACCAGGCGAAGCTCTACGTTTGGGTGAGACTTTAGAAATGCGCGAAACAAGTGCGGGACCACGGATACGCTTATATGCGGTCCGCAGCCAAAACGAACCAGCCCGCGCTCTCCAGCCCGCAATTCTTGCAGGGCGCTGAACACGGAGTCGTGTTCTCTCAGCATCAGCCGGGCATGATCGGCCAACAGCGTACCGGCTTCGGTTAACGCAAGCCTCCGGCCCATGCGTTCGTAGAGCTTCACGCTTACCTCCGCTTCCAGCTTCCGAAGCTGGTCGAAGACAGCGGGCGCCGACAGATTCAGGCGCACCCCCGCCTTGCCAAACGTGCCGAACTCGGCGACGGCGATCAGAGCGCGAAGGTGCGACAGCTCCATGGAATGATGATTATACCGGATGATTCAAGTTTTCCGAATGATGCGTTCTGTTAATTCAGTTGTAATTTAAGTTCAACTACCTTAACATCAGAAACGAGTCTTCCAGGGAAAGGGGTTATCAAAAAATGAAACATCCGCGTCTGATGTGGGCCGTGCTATGGCTGAGCTTCGCCTGCGCATCGCAGAACAGCGCTTTTGGACAAGCGGTAAACGGGTCTCTGGTGGGAACGGTTAACGATTCCTCCGGCGGCGCGATGGCCAATACAAGAGTAACGATTACCGAAGTCAACACCGGTATTAACCGAACCACGCCGACCAACGAAAGAGGAAACTATTCGTTTCCCGATCTGCCTCCAGGCACCTATACGGTCTCCGCGGAACAGGCTGGTTTCAAGCGGGTAAGCCGGTCCGGCGTTGAAGTTCTGGTTAACACCTCGCCGCGAGTCGATCTGTCGCTCGAGCCTGGGAGTGCCGCGGAAACCATCACAATCACCGCCGATGTTCCCTTGCTGCAAACAGAGCGGGCGGATACCAGCGTGACCATCGCACAGAAAACTCTGGAGAACCTGCCTGTATCGGCGGGCCGCAATTTTCAGAGCTTTATCAGGTTAGTGCCGGGCGCCACGGCGCCGTTCCGGCCGCATTCTGAATTCTTCAACCCTCAGAATAGTCTCTCCACGCAGGTGAACGGGCAGAGCCGGCTGGGCAACAATTTGCAGTTTGAAGGCGTTGATAACAACGAGCGGACTGGATTATTGCAAGTGCTGATTCCGCCATTGGAAGCGATACAAAGCGTGGACGTCTCAACCAGTAACTTTGCCGCCGAACTGGGCCGGGCAACCGGCGCGGTTACCAACCTGATACTGAAATCCGGTACAAACGAGATCCACGGCCAGGGATACTGGTTTAATCGCGTGAGCGCTCTTTCGGCGCGCAACTTTTACGATACTGCCCGCGGGCATTTCGTTTACAACTATCTGGGCGGCAACATCGGCGGTCCCATCATCAAGAACCGCACCTTCTTTTTCGGCGATTTCCTGCGCATTACGGACCACCGCTACAATCCGGACCGGTACACGCTGCCCACCGCCGCCGAGCGCACCGGGGATTTGAGTGTCTCACCCTCGACGATCTACGATCCGAACACCGGGAACCCCGATGGAAGCGGGCGCATTGCTTTCCCCGGCAATCAGATTCCCGCGAGCCGGATCAGCCCGTTGGCGCA
Source organism: Bryobacterales bacterium (assembly GCA_038230275.1). Classification (GTDB taxonomy): domain Bacteria; phylum Acidobacteriota; class Terriglobia; order Bryobacterales; family Bryobacteraceae; genus JANXXV01. The sequence goes on along the minus strand of JBBRNO010000005.1, from coordinate 29,850 downwards.
AAAAATCCTCTCGCTGGTTCCGCTGCCGAACCTCCCTGGCTTGACGAATAATTATTTTGCGCTGATTCCGTTCGTTCGCGATACGAATCAGTTCGATGTGAAAGTTGACCATAATCAATCGGAAAAAGACCGGTTTACGGTTCGCTACAGTTTCTCCCGTCCAAAGACATTCGACGGTTCCTCATTCGGTCAGGCCGGCGGTCCACATGGCGGCGGCTTCCAAGGCACCGGTATCCAGAACACCCACAACGGCGCGATTGGATACAATCGCATATTTTCGCCTACGTTGATAACTGAAGTGCGCTTCGGCGTCAGCCGTTACCGTAACGACGCGCAGCACCTGGACTATGGCAAGAACGATTCGCTTGTTCCTGGCGTGAACATCGATCAATTCACCAGCGGCCAAGTGGGTATCGACGTTCCCAGCTTCGGCAGTCCGCTGATTGGATATTCGGCCAGTCTGCCTTGGGTACGCGCCGAATCGAACGTTGATTTCGTGAACAACTGGACGAAAACCAAGAGCAGTCACACCATCAAGATCGGGTTTGATATCCGACGAATCCGGGACGATCTCAGGCAGACGCAGACCTTCAGCCCTCGCGGCCGCTACAGTTATGGCAACTCGACGACCTCGATTGCCGGCGCAGCGACCAGTTTCGGAAATAACCTGGCAGGCTTTCTGTTGGATCTTCCCACGTCCGTCGGGCGCGATCTGTTGATCGCGACACCGGCCTACAGGGCCTGGGAAACGTTCATCTATGCGCAGGATAAGTGGATTATCACGCCCAAGCTGACGCTGGATTACGGCATTCGGTGGGAATACTATCCTCCTGGAACACCCGCGGCCAAAGGTGGATTCTCTAACTTTGACCCTGCTACCAATAGCCTCGTGGTAGCAGGCATCGGCAACAATCCGTCGAATCTCGGGCTCGACAAGCACTACAAGGACTTTGCTCCACGTGTGGGCCTGGCGTACCGCTATAACGAAAAGACGGTCATTCGCGCCGGTTTCGGAATCAGCTACTCCCCGTTCCCCGACAACACGTACGCCTACAACTTCCCGGTCAAGCAGAACAACGCTTACAGCGGGAACTGCAGCTTTTGTCCGGCAGTGCTGCCGAATGGCCAAGTGGCAAAGCTGGAGCTTGGCTTCCCCGCTCCAAGTTTTGTGAGTATCCCCACCAATGGGATTCTTACAAACGCAGATGTCAACCAGGTTTACGAAGTGGTCAACAAGCACTTCCGCGAGCCTTATGTGGAGTCGTGGAATGCCGCCATTCAGAGAGCCTTGCCCGGCAAGTTCTCGCTCGACGTAGCGTATGTCGCCAATCACGGCGTGGCACAGCCGGCTAATTACAATCTGAATGCATCGACCACAATTGGGGGCGATGTCGCCTCGCAGCCGCTGTTTGCGGCTTACAAACGGAAGGCGGATACCAATTTGCGATACGTCGGCTTCAGTTCCAGCTACAACTCTCTTCAGATCAAGCTGGACAAGCGCTACTCAAGCGGACTCGCCATGACCACGTCGTTCACCTGGGGTCATGCTCTGGGATACCAGTCTGAAGATCAAGGCCTGACCTTCTACATCAATGGCCGCCGAAACTGGAGAAATCTGGACTTCAACCGGAAATACAACTTTGTCCAGAGCTACGTCTACGAACTTCCATTCGGCAAGGGAAAGGCATTTGCTCATGAAGGCGTAGCGGCCCATATCCTTGGTGGCTGGCAAGTGAACGGTATTCTGAGCATCGCCAGTGGAACGCCTTTGAACTTCGGAGGAAACTCCGCCGGACTGGCGGCGCCGGGCAATGGAAATACTTTGAATCGCTTTGGTGCGATCTCCGTGTTGAAGGGCAACGGCCGCAACGCTCAATGGTTTGACGCGACAAAGTGCGCCGGTTCGATCACCACCAACTGTTTTGCGCAGCCTTCCGCTCTCCAGTTCGGCAATCTGAGCCCTAATGTGATCAACGGACCTGGCTATTGGAACGTGGATGGTTCTGTGTTCCGCAGTTTCAAGCTTAGCGAGCGGTTGACGGCTGAAATTCGCGGTGAGGCATTCTCTGCGATCAATACACCGCAGTGGAATAACCCGGATACGGGCTTCGGTAACGCTACCTTTGGATTTATCACGGGTGCGGGCGGAAACCGTCAGATCCAACTGGGAGCAAAGATTTCCTTCTAGTCCGGCAATCGCTGATGCACTGTTGGAGTGCATCAGCGATTGTTCAGCGGCGGCGCCAGCTTTATCAGTTCGTCTATCGCAGAGAGCGGCCAGTTGGTATCCACCAGCACGGCCTTCTGCTGCTGAACTACTTTCGCACCGTCGATCAATCGCAGCAACTGCGGATTCGCGTCCCCGGTACTCAACCGGGCGAGTCCAAGTGCCGCGCGCAGGGCGTCGTTCAAACGCCGCGCGTCCGGCTCGGCAACGCAGAGGCCCTCGGCATGTATTTTGACGCCGGTCAGCAAATCGATCTGCACAGTCAGCAACTGTAAAGCATCCAAAAACTGCCCGGCATTCAGCCCTTGCCCGGCGCCTTTCGGCATGATCTTCTCCAGTTGCCCGGCCACGCTTCCCACGAACCATATCTGGTTGCTGGACGGAATGGCAGCGGCCCGTTCGGTCAGCCATTTCGGAGCGCCGGCATCAGGCTGTGTACGGTGGTCTATCAGTCTCCGTAAAACCGCTGTACTTCCGGCAATGGCGGTGCTGGAGTTGGTGAACACCACGGCCCTGGCTTCGTCTCCCAGTAGGGTGAAACCCTTGTAGGTGAAGCGCTGTGCGCCTTCGATATCGAGCTTTGGCTCCAGACCCATCTCCGCGAAATGGCCGCGGGCCATCACCATGGTGTCCTTGCCATTGCCGGCAATCAAAAACTCCCACAGATCTGCCCGCGGGTCCAGCCCAGTCTTCTTGGTAAATTCGTCCAGGGTATCGATTTTCTTGTCCTGCACGTACTTTTTGTAGACTTCAGTTGCGCGAATCGGCTCCATCCGCGCGCCAGCCAGAAAAATAGTGTCCGCCGGCACCAGGGTGATAAGCGCTGGGTCGATCAGGATCGTCGGAGACGGCTTTGGCCGGCATCCCGCCAGCAAAAGCGGGAACAACAGAAGGATCGATTTTTTGCGCATGGAAATGGAGAGTTGCCTCGCTTTCAGTCTACAGCCCGCTTTCAGGCGGCAGGTAGATGACCAGATGACAGTTAAAGGGTAGCGGGAATTAACAGACTGCTATGTTGGTTGAGTTCCCCATGCGCATCGATTCACACCAACATTTCTGGGATCTGGACCGGTTATCGTATCCATGGATGCCGCCGGCGCCATCCCCACTGCTAAAGAATTTTCTTCCGAAGCATTTGAAGCCCGTCCTGGATCGAAACCGCTTCGATGGATCGATCACCGTGCAGGCAACCACCCAGCCGGAAGAAGCAGACTGGCTTCTGCTTTTGGCCGAAGAGAATACGTTCATCCGAGGTGTGGTGGCGTGGGTGGATCTCACAACAGCCGGGCTGGGAAATGTTCTGGACCGCTTGCAGCGTCATCCGAAGTTCAAAGGTGTGCGTCATCCGGTACACGACGAACCGGACGACCGATGGCTATTGCGCACCGACGTAGTGAACGGTTTGCGAGAACTGGAACGCAGGGAAATTCCTTACGATCTACTGGTTCGGCCGCGGCATCTCCCGGTGGTTTTGGAACTGGTGGAGAAAGTTCCGGATCTGCCCATGGTTATCGATCATATTGCGAAACCGCTCATCGCACGGCGGGCGATCGATGGTTGGGCCGAAGACATGACGCAGATCGCAAAGATTCCACACATCTTCGTCAAGCTCTCCGGCATGATCACGGAAGCGGATCCAGCCACATGGACAGCAGATGATTTACGTCCCTACGTCCAACAGGTCCTAGGGTTATATGGGCCGGACCGCGTGATGTTCGGAAGCGATTGGCCTGTTTGCCTGGCAGCCGGATCTTGGAAGGCTGTACTGGCTGCCTTCACGCAGGCGCTTGGCGCGCAGACAATCGAGTTGCGTGAGAAGATACTGGGCGAGACAGCGAAACGGTTTTATAGACTGTCAGATGACTAAACAAATATTTTCATCACTGACGAACGATTTTCGGCTACCGCCCCGGAAATGTGTACTCAGAGCGATTCGCGCGTAGGTTTGCTCGCGCCTATTCACAATGGCACTTGGTCAACAAGCAGCAACAGAATTAAGCTGCCCGTTTCCGTTTGGTCTTTTTCTTCTCAGCGACGGCAGGAGCCGCATCTAGATCCATCTGCTTATAACGTGCAGTCAAGCCCATCTTTGGGCACTTGACATCCACCTCACCCCATCCGAGCAACATGCTTCTCTGAGGGGCGTTAAGCTCGTGCTTTTCGGAGCAGATTTTGCAGGAGATCATACCTGATTATATCAGGAGGACAATGCCTGCGTCAAATGCCGGAGTAAGCTGGACTAAGCGGGAGTAAGCGTCGGACCCCAGTTCGTGCATCTATCGCGGGGTCTTTCGACGTTGCGCTACCCGCCCCCAGAAACGGCTAAGTCTCAAACAACCGTCTACGATCCGGCTGCGATGAGAGCGCTGCTTACCTTGGAAAAAATATCACTGATCTGCGACGCTACACCGGGCATGATTGCGCCGGCGGCGACTGCCACAAAACCGGCCATGAGCGCGTATTCGATGAGGTCCTGCGCGCGAGCGTCCTTCCACAGTCTGAAATTCCAAATGCTGTTCATAATCGTCTTCATTTCGTTCTCCTTTGACCTCTTTGAGGTCTGAATCGATTTAATCCTGAGATGAACTTTTGAACAATGGGCAGCTAGTACTCTTTTGGAAGGAGTTTGTACGGTGTACGACTTCGTAAACTGAAAGGGATTGGACTGGTACTCTTCGGCCCTCGGGCCCAGGTGAAAATCAACGTTGAGGGTTACAAGGGAAGGCACGTCCAAACACTAAGCATTAGACAGGCTTGCGGAAACTGACTGATGGGAAAGAAGATTACCTAGGAGGGGCGCTGCTTTTTTTCTCGGAGTGCCTTGACGTGTTCTTCCGTCTCGGCACAAAGCCGCCGGCAGGGATCGCAGAGCAATAAGTGGACTTCAACGACATCTTTGTCAGTCTGGCGAAGATGTCCAGTGAGATAAGACTCAATCAATTCCTCGCCGGGATGGAGCTTAAAAATTGCTGGTAACTCCAAATATTCCTCCGAATTCCTGTCTCGATGCAATACCCGATTGGGCAGGCGAACAGACACTCATTAGAATGAACCCAAGCCTCACTTTGAGCAATGGCTCTGCGGTACCTTTTCGAGGATGGCGGGTACTGTGGGCTAAGTGTCTCAATCTTACCCAACGCTCCTAGTACGCCCGTCCCGAGAGCGCGGCGGAGACCTAGTGTAGTATCCGCGAATTCGGTGGACACTACCGGAAACCGCTCCTTTACAGTCGCGGCTCGGAAACTACTGTTGCAGCAACGAGTTCGAGACCGAACCGCGCGCGTGAGCAAGCCGTTTCTTGTGTCCAGTTATTTGTCGGACAGTACACTAGCGGCTTTGTGCGGTAGACCGGAACAGTTGTCCCCGGCCTTCGCGCTGCCAACGGGACGGCGGTACGGCCAAAGCGGACTGGGCGGCCACCGGTGTTTGTAGGGCAACTAGCATCGCCACGACTTCCAGGGCGGAATCGATTGGATCGGTTTCCGCCTGGCGGCTCAGGAATTCGCTGATGAAGCCGGTATGTAATCGTCCGGCCTGGAATTCAGAGTCCCGAAGGATGCTGCGGAAAAATGCGATGTTCGTCTTAATTCCGCCGATTGAGAGTTCGTCCAACGCCCGCAGCATACAAGCAATCGCCTGCTCCCGCGTGCCGGCCCATACGGCGAGCTTGGCCAATAGCGGGTCGTAGTCGATGGGCACGGTCCATCCGGGATAAACACCCGAATCCAGACGGATGCCCGGTCCGGAGGGCACACGGAGCGCCGTGATTTTTCCGGGCGACGGGAAGAATTGGTTCTCGGGGTCTTCCGCGTAAATGCGGCACTCCAGCGCTGCGCCGGTCCAGCGGACTTGCTGCTGTTGAATCGTCAGCGGTTCCCCGGCGGCGATGCGCAGCTGCCAGTGGACCAGATCGAGCGCGGTCACCAGTTCGGTTACCGGGTGCTCCACTTGCAGCCGCGTGTTCATCTCCAGAAAGTAGAAATTCCGGTTGGAATCCACTAGAAATTCCACAGTTCCAGCGTTGAAATAACCGGCCGCTTGCGCCGCTCGCACCGCCGCTTCCCCCATGCGGTACCGCAGATCGGGGTCGTTCGCCATCAGCGGAGACGGACATTCTTCAATCACTTTCTGGTGCCGCCGCTGGACACTGCATTCCCGTTCGCCCAGGTGGATCATGTGGCCGTGCCTGTCTCCCAACACCTGAATCTCGATATGCCGTGGGTCCGTCAGGAACTTTTCGATGTACACCTCGCCGCTATTGAAAGCCCGCTGCGACTCGCTTGCCGCATCGCGCAACGCGGCTTCCAGCGAAGCTTCCTCATCGACGCGCCGCATGCCCTTCCCGCCGCCGCCCGCCGCCGCCTTGATCATCACCGGGTAACCGATGTCTTGGGCTATCTTTCGCGCAATCGACGGATCGGAGACGGCCTCGCTGGTTCCCGGCACCGTGGGAACCCCGGCAGCGTGAGCTATTTTCCGGGCGCCGGTCTTTGACCCCAACTGCGCGATGCTGGCGGCGGATGGGCCGATGAACACAATACCGGCGTCTTCGCAGGCTTGCGCAAATTCGGAATTCTCGCTCAGGAATCCATAGCCGGGATGTATCGCATCGGCGCCATGGCGTTTCGCCGCCGCCAGAATATTCTCGATTCGCAGATAACTCTCAGAGGATGGCGCGGGACCGACGTGCGCCGCTTCATCGGCCATCTGCACATGAAGAGCCGCGCGATCGGCGTCGGAATAGACCGCGACGCTGGGAATCGACGCCTCGCGCAGCGCGCGAATCACGCGAACCGCAATTTCACCGCGGTTGGCGACCAGGACCTTCTTGAAGAGACTCATGCAGGAATTCCAATTCTACTTGGTGTCCGCGCCTTTTCCCCAGCGGCGCATAAGCGAGCGGCGTGGCGGTAAGATTCTTGCGCCCATGGTAAAATTCACACATGAGATATACGTTCTGCTGGGTATGTACAGTCCTGGGTACGGTAGCTGCGCTATCCACGGTGGCTCTTTTCATGGCGTCCGACAGCATTGCACGGCTGGCATAGCACCCATGGCCCTGGAAGGGATCAAGGATTCGTTGAAGCAGAGAGGCGTGCGCCTGACGCGGCAACGCCAGATCCTGCTTGAGCTCATCGATAAGTCCGGGCAGCACCTCGACGCAGAGCGCCTCTACCTTCTCGCTAAAGAAAAAGACGCGAAACTCAATCGGGTTACGGTGTACCGCACCTTGAAAATGTTGAAGGAAGGCGGGCTTGTGGATGAGCTCGACCTGATGCACATCGGCGGCGATCAGCACTTCTATGAAACCCGGATGAAGCAGGAGCACGCGCACGTTATCTGTCTGCGCTGCGGCAAGGTGGAAGAATTCTTCGGCGAGCCTCTGCAGAAATTAAGAAAGCAGGTAGAGTCGCATTTCGGATTTCAGATCGTCCTGGCCCGCACAGAGGTGGGCGGCTACTGCTCGCATTGCCAGGTTCTGCGAGCAAATGAAGTGAAGGAAGCGGCGGCCGTGCAGGCGCAGACCGAATCGGGCGAGGAACCGCGTCCGCGCAGTCATCATCGGGGCGCTTAAATGGTACTGCCCGGTCAGGTGGCCGCGCCGGCCAAGGCGGCGTCACTCATCGTCATTAACCCCTCCGGAAATCGGACCCAGGTCCCGTTGCATCCGCTGCCATTTTCCATCGGCAGGCAGGCTGATAATCATTTAGTCCTCAGGGACAATCGAGCCTCCCGCAATCACGCGCGGATCGTTTCCGAGCACGGCGACTACTTCATTGAAGATCTGAAAAGCAGCAACGGCGTCTTTGTCAATGGCGTGGCTATCACCCGCCACAAGCTGGCCAATTCAGACCGCGTGGAGTTCGGCGTACAGGATTCCTACGCTCTTGTTTTCACCTTAGACGAAGGCGGGATCGACAAGCTGCTCGACCGGTTTTCAGACGCCACCAAGACAGGCGGCTCGGGCGAACTCTCAAAGCTGCGCGCGCTGGGGGAAGTGGCTCGGACTTTAAGGAACGCGCTCTCTACCGATGACGTTCTGGCAGCTGTGGTGGACGCCGCGCTTGCAGTCACTGGATCGGAGCGCGGGGTGCTGTTGCTGCGCAATGACGACGAACTGCATATACGCGTGGCCCGCGACCGCTCGGGTCTGAGTCTCCCAATTGAAAGCCTTGGCGTGCCTTTCGAGGCTATTCAAAAGGCGCTGCGGAACCGCAGAAGCCTGTTGACGATGACGCTAGACCAGGGCACCGGACAGCGCAGTGGAGTCTGCGTGCCACTGGTTCGTGTGAGGCCGCGCAATTCGCAGGAAACGCTGGTAGTGTCGGCGATCGACGAAACCGTAGGATTGATCTACCTGGATTCCGAGCAGTCCGCGGTTGACTTGTCGTCAGGTAACAGTGAGCTGCTGCAGACGCTGGCGCTGGAGGCATCCACCGTTCTGGAAAACGCGCGTCTGCTGGAGGAAGAACGGGACAATCAGCGATTGGAAGAAGAGATCGGAATTGCGCGCGAGATTCAGGCCAGCTTGCTACCGCGCAAGCTGCCGTCGGAAGGATGGTTTCGCGCAGCCGGGTCCAGCATTCCATCGCACCAGGTGGGTGGCGATTATTTCGATGTAAAGCAGATGGACCCGGACTGCTGGTCTGTCACCGTGACTGACGTTTCCGGGAAGGGTGTGAGTTCGGCTTTATTGGCTGCCCTGTTGCAGGGTGCATTCCTGGCATCGGCCGATGGCGCCGGGCACATTGAACAATTGATGTTGCGGCTAAATCGGTTTCTGAACGAGCGAACCGAAGGCGAGAAGTATGCGACGGTGTTCTACTGCACGCTGAATCGCCAAGGCCTGCTCAGCTGGGCGAACGCCGGGCATTGCACGCCCTATCTGATTCGCGGCACGGGCGACATCACATGTTTGGAAACCACCGGCATGCCGTTGGGAATGTTGGATGAGGCCACCTACTCTGTGGAACAAGTGCAGCTGCAGCCAGGCGACAAGGTGGTTGCCTACAGCGACGGACTCTCTGAGGCGGAAAATATCAAAGGTGCCTTTTTTGATGTCGACCGCATGAAGAAAGTGATCCTCGCGCACGCGAAATCAGGGTGTGCCGAGCTTCACTCAAATCTCATGGCGGCCGTGGATGCATTCACCGAAGGCGCCGTGCAGAGTGATGACATCACCGCCGTAGTAATGGAATACAGGCCCGCATGATGCTTCACGGAATCACCCTTTTGTTCCTCGCTTCCTCACTGGTTGTGAAGCAGGATCAGGCGCAGTTGCGCAGCGGCTGTGAAGCCCGCGATGAAGTGGTGGCCGCTCTTCCAAAGGGCGCGCCGGTTGAAATCCGTTTCGCCATGTCAGGCCCAACCGAGACCTGCTATAAAGTGTCGGCAACCATGGATGGAAAGCAGTTGCAGGGATATCTGCCGGCCAGTTCCCTGACAGGCTTGGAAGAGTTTGAAAGGGCCCGCCAGAGCGCTCCCAGCGTGGGCGGCGACAGCCCCGGCAGAACAGCATCCATGGCTGCTCCGGCATTCAACGGCCCTCCGGATCATCCTCTGGTTAAGGCGTCGGCTTTACTGGAACAGCAGCAGCCTCGCCAGGCGCTAGAAGTGGTGGAGAAGGCCATGCGAGTGACGGGCCGGGACTATCAGTATCTTGTGCTGGCCGGCATTGCGGCGCATGAAAGTGACGAAGCAAAGAAGGCATTGGACTATCTGAAGGAGGCCGAACAGTTGAAGCAGGATCGTGCGGTCGAACAGATGATCGCGCGCCTGGAAAAAGAGGTTGCCGGCGATAAGAGCGCAGACCGGCTGTTGGGTAATCGCTTCCTGCTCAGATACGAAGGTGGGGTACTGGATACCGACGTCGCCCGAAACATGGTTACGATTCTGGAAGAAGAGTATGGCCGTATTTCCATGCAGCTTGGTTGCCGCAGTGACGACCGCATCGTCACCGTGGTCCAGTCCCAGAAGTCGTATCGTTCCTCAACCGACGCAGCGGAGTGGAGCGGTGGTCAATTCGACGGCAAGATCCGCATTCCCGTTTCCGAGACCAAATCGATCAGCGCCGAAACACGAAAAGTTTTCGCGCACGAGATTGTTCACGCTTGCCTGCACAGCATGGGACAGTGGCCATCGTGGCTGCATGAAGGCTTAGCGCAGAAACTTTCGGGCGATTCGCTGACACCCGCGCACAGGGCGATGCTCAAGGCGGCCGTCAAGCAAGGGTCCCTTCCGAAGCTGGAAAACATGAGCCAGAATTGGTCGCGAATGAGCGCCATGCACGCCACTATCGCATACGCCTACGCCCTTTCGGCGGTAGAATTGTTATTGGAGCGGTACCAGGCGTATGGGATTCAAAACATATTGCGCAATCCGGAAAGGCTACCGCAGATCACCGTTGAGTTGGACAAGATGCTGATCCAATAGCGGCGTCAGGAGAATATCAAAATGCCGGAATGGCTTATAGCCGTCCTTATCTTCGCTGCCTACATTATCCTGGTGCGTTTTGTGCTTCCGAAAATGGGCGTACCCACTTGAGCGGGGCCTTCGTGCGGCGCCGGGTCCCGGCGCGAAAAGTCGAAATTGCCTACCCCCGTGGTTCCTCCAGCGGCGAAGGAGTAACGCGTTCCATCCACCGGTCCGGTTGCTTTAATTCCTGGAACTCGAATTTGCGGTAGAGACTGTGGGCATCCTTGGTTGCCAGCACCCGGCGGCGCAATCCTTGCAACTGCGGATGTTGGCAAATCACATTCATTAACCAGACTGACAATCCCCGGCCGCGAAACACCGGCAAGACAAATACATCGGCTAAATACGCGAAGGTGGCACAGGCTGTAATCACCCGCGCGAAGCCAACCTGCCGGCTCCACCGTTTCGCGCGTCCGGCCCAACGCCCAGTAGGCCAAAATGCTGAGGAACTCATGGATCAGATCGACGTTGAGCCGGCCTGGCTCCGTACTGATTACAAACTCCGCACGCTGCCATTCCTGCATATTCTAAAGTGTAAGACAACGTTCCTGAAACCGGCTTGTATACTTGAAGTTTCACATGATTCCAGAGTTGATTTGCTTTCAAGCGGCTTGCCGCGCCCGCTTTCCTGTAACGGAAGTTATCTACAATTGCCCCAAATGCGGCGGGCTTCTGGAAGTAACTTATTCGGGCACGCAGGCGGACACCGCGGAGCTGAAGAAAACGTGGCGGCAACGGCGCTGCAACAACACCACCATCGATCAAAGCGGCGTTTGGCGTTATCGCGAGATGATTCCCTTTCTCGACCACGACAAGCACATCGTCACCTTGCGCGAAGGCGATACACCGCTTTTGAACGCACCCAAAGCCGCCCGTTACGCCGGCCTCGATCAGATCGTATTTAAGCACCAGGGATTCAACCCTACCGGCTCATTCAAAGACAATGGAATGACCTGCGGCGCCTCCCAGGCCATGCGATTGGGGATGAAGCGCGTCGCCTGCGTCTCCACCGGCAACACCTCCGCCTCTATGGCAGCCTATGCCAGTGCCGCTGGCATGCAGCCCATCATTTTCATTCCGCACGGCAACATCTCCTACGGAAAACTGGCGCAGGCGCTGGAATATGGCGCCATGACGCTGCAGGTGGACGCCAACTTCGATCAGATTCTGAAACTGGTACGCGTGCTTTCGGAAAAGCTTGGAATCTATCTATTGAATTCCATCAATCCGTTCCGCATCGAAGGCCAGAAAACCATCGTCATCGAAATGATGGATCAGCGGGATTGGAGCGCGCCCGATTGGATTGTACTGCCAGGCGGCAATCTGGGAAATGTCTCAGCGTTCGGAAAGGCGCTCCGCGAGCTGAAGAGCCTCGGCTTTATCACAAAGATGCCCCGTCTTGCGGTGATTCAGGCGCACGGTTCATCCCCATTTTATGAATTCATGCACGCCGAAACGCGCGTGGCCTTCACCCCGGTGGAGCACCCGGAGACGCTGGCGACTGCCATCAAGATCGGAGACCCGGTCAGTTGGCCGAAAGCGCTCTTCGAGATCACCGCAAGCAACGGCATTGTAGAACGCGCTGCAGAGCAGGAGATTGCGGACGCCAAGGCTGTGATCGGCGCCTGTGGCATTGGCTGCGAACCGGCTTCGGCGGCCACTCTGGCAGGGATCCGCAAGCTGACTGCAGCCGGAATCATTCCCCAGGATGCCGATGTAGTCGCGGTGCTAACAGGAAATGTGCTGAAGGATCCAGACTATATTTATCGCTATCACACAGGCGACCTTAAGGCGCCCGACGGCAGCACCATCGAACCCACATTCGGCAACCGCCCCATTGTGGTGCCGAACGATGCGGACAAAATAGCCAGCCTTCTGTCAAACTGGAATTAATGTTTATCAGCGACATTCTGGCCCGGAAGCGTCCGGTTTTCTCTTTCGAATTCTTCCCTCCGAAAACCGACGAGGCAGCCAGGCAACTGGAGATGACCATCGCCGAACTCGGTCCGCTGGAACCCAGTTTCGTATCGGTGACCTACGGAGCGGGCGGAACCACTCGCGAAAAGACCATCGACATCGTCAGCCGCATTAAGCGCGACACCGGTATCGAAGCCATGGCGCATCTCACCTGCGTAGGAGCCACGCGCGACGATCTTAAGCACGTTTTGGATAGGCTGGTGGAAGCAGGCGTGGAGAATGTTCTGGCCCTCCGCGGCGATCCTCCGAAAGGCGAAACGACGTTTCAATATACCGAGGGCGGCTTCCGTTACGCCAACGAATTGGCCGGCTTCATTCGGGAAGAGTACGCGGGAAAATTGTGCATCGGCGCCGCCTGCTATCCGGAAAAGCACGTGGAGTCTCTGAACCCGGCCGTGGATCTGGCGAATCTCAAAAAGAAAGTGCGGGACGGAGCGCAGTTCGTCGTGTCGCAGTTGTTCTTCGATAACCGGCGTTACTTTGAATTCGTGGAATATGCTCGCGACAACGGCGTGGACGTTCCAATCCTCCCCGGCATCATGCCGATCACCAACGCGAATCAGGCCGAGAAGATGACGTCGATGTGCGGCGTTTCCCTGCCCTACCGGCTGGCGGCCGGTCTGGATGCGCGCCGAAGCGAACCTGACGCCATCCTTGACATTGGAATTGCCCACGCAACCGAGCAGTGCGTCGAACTGTTGCGCGCCGGAGCGCCGGGCATCCACTTCTATACGTTGAACCGTAGTAAAGCCACGCAACAGGTGCTCTCCGCGATTCGCGCAGCAGGCCTAAGCGCAGTAGCCTGATGGATCGGCCGGTGCGGCGGCACGCCATCCTGGCGGCTTTGGCGCTGATCGCGTTCTGCTTATTAACGGCGGCAGTGAAAGCGGGACAGACATTACCATTCGATCTTTTCGTCCGCGCCAGAATTCACAATCTCGCGGCGTCCCCACTCACCACGGCGATGACGGTCGTCACGTTTTTTGGCTCGCTGGGCTGGATCCTGCCGGCGGCGGCCGTCGCCTTCGCTTTGCTCCTAAGAGAGGACCGCTCCCGCCACGCTCTGGTCCTAGCAATCGTCCTCGTGGGTTCAATACCCATCGAGAATGGCCTGAAACTTCTGATTCGGCGGGAACGTCCGGGCGCATTCTTTGATATCGTACAGCCCACCACCTACAGCTTCCCCAGCGGACATGCGTTATTCAGCACTTCCCTTTACGGAACTCTTGGATATGTCTCGGCCCGGCTTGCAAAGCACCGAACGCAGCGCGTCTTCTTCTTGCTTTCCGCCATTTCGTCCATTGCATTAATCTGTCTTTCTCGCGTCTATCTGGGTGTACATTATCCAACCGATGTAGCAGGGGGTGTCCTGATCGCATGCTTCTGGATGAACGCAGTCCTGACGTTCGTAAAGTTACGGTGATTCTGAATGAAGGCTCCGGTGCGGGCGGCAATTCGCAGAGCAGAGATCGGATAAGCGCGCTATTTGCATCCTACGGATGGGATGCGCAAATATCGATCGCCTGCCGGTCCGCCCCACCCGATCACCTCGCCAGAAACGCCGTCATGCAGGGCGCTCAGATTGTGGTGGCTGCCGGCGGAGATGGAACAGTTAGCGCGGTTGCCTCGGCCTTGGCCGGCAGTAGTGCGATCCTCGGTGTATTGCCGATGGGCACCTTGAACCATTTCGCCAAAGACATGCATATTCCGCCGGACCTGGAGGCCGCCGTCACCACCATCACCGGCGGCAAGACCGCCCATTGCGATGTTGGCGAAGTGAATGGCCGCATCTTCGTGAATAACTCCAGTCTCGGCCTCTACCCAAGCATGGTGTTTGAGCGCGATCTCCAACGCCGCACCGGCCGCAGTAAATGGTCCGCTGTTTTTTGGGCATCGCTCACTGTGCTGCGGCGATTCCGGTCCGTCCGTGTACGGCTGGACATGGATGGGCAAACGCGGGTACGCAAATCTCCCTTCGTCTTTGTGGGAAACAACGAATACCGGATCGAAGGATTGAATGTCGGAACGCGGTCCCGCTTGAATTCGGGTCGGCTGTCGCTGTATATCGCCCAGCCCGCCTCCCGCGCCCGGTTAATCTGGCTTTCGCTGGCAGCTTTGTTCGGAAGGCTGCGCACGGAGAAAGACTTTGAAGTATTCAGCCTGGAAGAGACATTGATAGAGACCCGCCGCAAGCACGCGCGCATCTCCCTGGATGGGGAGATTGCAGTTCTTCGGACACCTTTGCATTACCGCGTCCGCCCCGGCGCCTTGCAGGTATTGGTTCCATAGGAGGCCGCTCATTCGTACGGTGATTCATCTTTCGGATCTACACTTCGGCCGGGTGGACGAACGCGTGTACAGTCCGCTGATAGAAGCGGTACACGGAATCAAGCCCGATCTGATAGCGGTATCGGGCGACTTGACGCAGCGTGCCAGGGCCGCCGAGTTCGCCTCGGCCCGCCAGTTTCTGGACGCGTTGCCCTACCCCCAGATTGTTGTCCCCGGAAACCATGACGTGCCGCTACATAACGTATACAACCGGTTCCGCTCCGGCCTCGATCACTTTTACGAGAGCATCACGGAAGATCGCGATCCCTTCTACTCCGATGCTGAAATCGCTGTCTTCGGCGTGAACACCGCGCGTGCGCTGATTTTCAAAGGAGGCCGCATCAACGCGGCGCAGATCAGTCGCATTGAGGAGAGCTTCCGTCCCCTGCAGAACCGCGTGAAAATACTGGTGGCTCATCATCCCTTCGATCTTCCGGAGCATCTGGAGCGTCACTCCTTGGTGGGCCGTGCCAAGATGGCCGTGGCCGGAATTGCCAGGTGCGGAGTGGATATGGTGTTGTCTGGCCACCTTCACATTACCAACAGCATGGTGAGTGGTCCGGCAATTTTCGTGCAGGGCGGCACTGCCCTCTCCACGCGCGGCCGCGGTGAGGCGAACTCGTTTAACGTCATCCGCGCGGAGTTGAACCGCATCGCGGTGGAACAGCATTCCTGGGACGGAAACTCATTTCGCCTGCTCTCCACCGAAAACTTCCACCGCGCGGATGCGATGTGGCACCGCCTCTGACGCCAAGATTTAACGCCAATATTAACCTGGATAGGCTCCGGAAATGTAGCTGTGCAGTTGGTGAATTGTTTCTTCCTGCGACGAAATGATCCATCGCACCAGATCTCCGATAGAAACAATACCAGTCACCTTGCCGTGTTCCACAACAGGCAAGTGCCGGATTCGATTTGCCGTCATCAATCGCATGCACTCGTCAATGGTCTGCGCTGGAGAAACGGTTGTCACGGGCGCCGACATGATCTCGCTCACCAGCGTATCCCGGGATGACCGCCCTTGCAGAATCACCTTCCGCGCATAATCACGCTCGGAGATGAAACCCACCAGATGATTATTCGTCATCACCAGGAGTGCTCCCACTTGCTTTTCTGACATCATTTGGATCGCCTCATAAACAGAGGCCTCCGGAGGCAACGACCATACGGCCGGAGCCTTGTGTTCCAGGATGAATCGAATTGAATCTGCGGGTTTCATGCAAGTTCCTCCCCAACGTGATTGGTGAGTACCGTTGATATCAGAGCCCACAGCCGGCGTCAAGCCTCCTGCTTGGGAATCTTCGCGCCCGCCTGGCGTGCTTCACTTAATGCGATCGCCACTGCCTGCTTCCGGCTAGTCACTTTCTTCTTGCCGCCCGACTTCAGTTTGCCCTCTTTGAATTCATGCATCACTTTCTCGACTTTCGCCTTTCCCTTCGTCGCCATTTGCGCCTCCGCAGGGTGGACGCCAGTTTCAGCGTTTCCGCATCAGGCAGCTTCAAACAAAGCAGCAGCTCCCTGGCCGCCGCCAATGCACATGGTCACCACGCCGTACCGCAGCCGCCGGCGCTGCATCTCATTCGCCAGCGTTCCGGTAAGCCGCGAACCCGTCATGCCGAATGGATGGCCAATGGCAATCGCGCCGCCGTTCACGTTCAACTTCTCCGGATCGATCCCAAGCCGGTCACGGCAGTAGACCACCTGCACGGCAAAGGCTTCGTTTAGTTCCCAGAGATCGATGTCATTCACACTCAGCCCAAACCTCGCCAGCAGCTTAGGCACCGCGAACACCGGACCGATACCCATCTCGTCCGGCTCACAGCCCACAACCGCAAAGCCGCGGAAGATCAGCTTGTACGGAATTCCCAGTGCCTCGGCGCGCGTCCTTGACATCACCAGCGTGGCGGACGCGCCGTCTGACAGCTGCGAGGAATTGCCCGCCGTCACCGTGCCCCGCCCGCTGACAGCATCAAAATACGGCTTCAACGCCAACAGTCCCTCAAGTGTAGTGCCCGGCCGATTGCACTCATCCCGCGCCAAACCTTCCAGCGGTGCAATCTCTTCATCGAACCACCCCGCCACTTGCGCCGCCGCCGTCCGCAGCTGGCTCTGAAACGCGAACTCGTCTTGCCGTTCGCGGCTGACGCCGTAGCGCTTCGCCACAACTTCCGCTGTATCGCCCATCGCCATATACAGCGCGGGCCGCGATGTGAGTAAGGAGGGATTCGGGTCGGACTCCCGATTCAGCATGGTGATGCTTTCCACTCCGCCGCCAATCGCAGCGTCAACGCCTTCCTGCACAATCTGATGCGCCGCCATCACGATGGCCTGCAATCCGGAAGAACAAAAACGGTTCACCGTTGTGGCAGGAACGGTGGCGGGCAGTCCAGCGCGGAACGCCGCTACCCGCGCTACGTTCGATCCCTGCTTGCCCGATGGATACGCACAGCCCAGAATCACATCGCCAACCTCAGCGGAACTAAGCGCCGGTACTTTGTTCAACACATCCGCGATGCAATGCGCAGCCATATCGTCCGGACGTACATTCTTGAACGATCCTCGAAACGATTTCGCCAGCGGCGTGCGCGAACTGGCAACAATCACCGCTTCCCTCATACGTTCAGGCTAGCAAAGGTCTTGCCCTCCGACGCCAGCCGCGCCAGCAGTGGTGCGGGCTGCCAGCCAAATTCCAGAATGCGGCCGTAGACCTTCTTCAGCCCAACCGTATCCGCGTAAAACATGGGACCACCGCGATGTTTTGGAAAGCCATAGCCCTGCAGATAGATAATATCGATGTCCACGGCGCGTAACGCGATGCCTTCCTGCAGAATGTTCGCGCCTTCATTGATCAATGCATACACCGTTCGTTCGACCATTTCTTCAGCGCCGATGGACCGCCGCGGGATGCCTGCCTTTTTCGCCTCTGCCGCCACCATCGCCTGCACCTCAGCATCGGGAACCGGCCGGCGTTGTTCGTCGTACTTGTACCATCCGGCGCCGGTCTTCTGTCCGAAGCGCCCCATCTCCGCCAGCATGTCTTCGGAAAACGGGTAACGGACGCCAGGCACTTCCAGGTGCTTAATCTCTTTCCTGATTCGCCAGCCAACATCCAGCCCGGCCAAATCGCCCACGGCCAGCGGACCCATTGCCATTCCAAAGTCATACAGCGCTGCGTCCACCGCCTCCATCGCCGCGCCCTCTTCCACCAGGAACTGCGCTTCCCTCCGGTAAGGCCCAAACATGCGGTTCCCAACGAAGCCGAAGCAATTTCCCACCAGCACTCCAACCTTTTTCAACCGCTTCGCCAAATCCATTGACGTTGCAATGACCTGGTTGGTCGTAGCTTCCCCACGCACAATCTCAAGCAACCGCATCACGTTGGCCGGACTGAAGAAGTGATGTCCAATCACCATCTCAGGCCGCTTGGTGGCAGAGGCAATCTGATCGATATTCAACGTGGAAGTATTCGAAGCTAGAATCGCATCGGGCTTGGCAACAGCGTCCATCTCAGTGAAGATCTGCTTCTTCAGCTTCATCTCCTCAAACACCGCCTCCACAATGATGTCCGCGTCTGCGAAGCCATTGTAGGTAAGCGCCGGCGTAATCAGCGCCATCCGCTGATCCATTACCGCTTGCGGGAAGCGTCCTTTCTTTACCGAATTCTCATAGTTCTTCCGGATAGTCGCAATGCCACGGTCCAGCGCAGCTTGCGACGTCTCTTTCAGAATCACTGGTATCCCGGCATTCGCGTAGTTCATGGCGATGCCCCCGCCCATGGTGCCGGCGCCAATCACCGCCGCTTTACGAATGGGCAGCAGCGGCGTGTCCTTCGGAATATCCGGAATCTTCGCTACCGCCCGCTCACCGAAAAAGGCGTGGATCATCCCCTTCGATTGATCTGAGAAGAGGCACTTCTGAAACAAATCGGCTTCAACCCGGCAACCCTCCTCAAACGGCAGAGTCGCAGCGGCTTCCACTGCATCAATCGCCGCTTGCGGCGCCGATAAACCACGGAACTTCTTCCGCGCGGCCTCGCGAGCGTTGGCGAACACCGCCGCATCGTACTCCAACTTTTCATTGCGCTCACGGGTCTTACGCGCGCTCGTAACTCCACGGGCAAACTCCACGGCACCGGCCAACAAGTCACCTTCGATGATCCGGTCCACAATGCCGCATTCCAGCGCCTGTGCCGCGGAAATCGGCTCACCAGCCACGCACATCTCCAAAGCCATCGCGATGCCCGCCAAGCGCGGCAGGCGTTGCGTGCCTTCGCCTCCGGGGATAATTCCCAACTTCACCTCGGGCTGTCCCACCTGCGCGCTGGCAACCGCCACACGATAGTGCCCGGCCATCGCCACTTCCAGCCCGCCGCCAAGTGCCGTGCCATGGATGGCCATCACTACCGGCTTCACGGAATCCTCCAACTTGCGCAACAGGGGAAGTAATTCCCCCCCGCGCTTCTGTCCAGACGTAATCTTGCCGAACTCCTTGATGTCCGCCCCAGCAATGAACGTCCGCCCCGATCCAATCAGTACGACGGCGTCTACGCTCGAATCCTTCTGCACCGAATCAATCGCCTGCCCAATGCCTTCCGGCACGCCTGGACTCAACGCATTCACCGGCGGATTCTCAATCGTGACCACCGCAACGCCACCAACTTTGGACAACTTCACCAGTTCGCTCATCCCCAAAAGTGTATCGCTTCTTTACATCCGCTTCCTTGTGAGAGACACTGCCCTCAGATGCGTTTTTCTCCGTCCCGAATATCGCTCGGCGTGTTCTGCGAACTTCCCACACCCACCTCTATCGAAATTATCGCCGCTGCAGGCTGGGATTTTGTCATCATCGATTGCGAACATGCGCCAATCACCGCGCAAATGCTTCCGGACATGATCCGCGCCAGCGATGCCGCCCGCATCCCAGCCATTGTGCGCGTGCCGGAAAATAATGCCGCCGCAATTCAACAGGCACTGGACGCGGGCGCTTCCGGCGTGCAGATACCGCAGATCTCGTCTGTCCAAGCGGCCCTCGCCGCCGTCTCCGCCGCTCGCTTTCACCCATTGGGACAACGTGGGTTCAATCCGTTTGTCCGCGCCGCGCGCTACTCCGCGGAGCCTGTCGCGGACTTCGTCAAGCGTTCCAATGCCGACATCACCGTGGTCTTGCAAATTGAGAGCGCCGCGGGAGTTCAGGCCGTCGATCAGATTCTGCAGATTCCCGGCGTCGACGTGCTCTTTATCGGTCCGTATGATCTTTCGCAGAGCCTGGGAATACCCGGCCACACCTCAGACCCGCGCGTGTATGCAGCCGGACAAGAAATTGTAGCCAAAGCGGCCAGGCACAACGTACGCGTCGGTGTCTTCACCAATTCCGATCAGGAAGCCGAGCGCTGGAAGGAAATCGGCATCCAGTATCTGTGCTACTCCGTGGATACCGTGCTACTGCTGCACGCGCTCCGCAACGCGCATCAGCGGTTGCGTTAAACGGCAGTCGCGCCTCCGTCCACAACAATCGCCTGGCCGGTAATATAATTTGAAGCGGCACTCGCCAGAAATACCGCCACACCTTTCAACTCGCCTGCCTGTCCGGCCCGCTGCATCGGCACGCCCGTACGCAAATACTCCTGCATCATCGGCAGTACCTTCTCGGTCATTCGTGACGGAAAGAAACCCGGGGCAATCGCATTTACCCGAATGTTGTGGCACGCCCAACTCGCCGCCAGTTCCCTGGTCAACGCCAGCAATCCGCCCTTGCTGGCCACATACCCGGCAGTGTGCATATTCATCGAGCCTTTCAATCCGGCAATCGACGCGACATTGATAATTCGCCCGTATTGCTGCTGAATCATCTGCTTCGCCGCCGCCTGGCTGAACAGAAATGCGCCTGTCAAATTAATGTCGATCACCATGCGCCATTTTTCCAGCGGCATCGCCTCGGCGGGGGCTCCCCAACTGACCCCGGCGTTATTCACCAAAACATCCAGCCGCCCGAATCGTGCCACGGTCTTCGCCACCGCGGCCGAAACATCCTCTGGATTAGAGACGTCGCAAACCGATCCTTCGCATTCGAAGCCCTTCGCGCGCATCGCCTCCACGGTGGGCGATAGCCACTGATCGCGGCGGGCCAACAGCATTAATTTCGCCCCCGCCTCCCCCAGCCCCTCCGCAATCTCTTCGCCTAACCCGCGCGATCCGCCAGTCACCAGCGCGACTTGTCCCGTCAAATCGAAGAGCGATTTCAATGGAGTCATGTTAGTCGAAAAGGTCCGGCTGCTCGCTTGCAATGCGAGCCCAGAGCGGTTGGAATTGAAACCATCCAGCACCCGGACCACCCAACTGGCCACGCGTGGTCAGTGCGCTCTCATGTCCAATCAGGATAGGCTTGCCCGCCGCCTCTGCCATCAATTGCACCTGGCAACTCCGCTCCATGGTGATGAACCACCACGCGGCTGCGTCTACCGTTTGACCCACGGTAAGCAACCCGTGATTTTGCAGAATTACCGCCTTTGCATCCCCCAAAGCCTGCGAAATCCGCTGTCCCTCGGAAGAATCGTAAACGATGCCGTTGAACTCTTCAAACAAGCCATGGTCTTCATAAAACGCACAGACGTCCTGTGTCAGCGGGTCCAAACGCCTGCCCAGGGTAGACCACGTTTTCCCGTAAACTGAATGCGCGTGCGCGGCCGCCACTACGTCGGGCCGCGCATCGTGGATGGCCCCGTGAATGGCAAATGCGGCGGCATTCACGGGCTTGTCACCCTCCACCACTTCGCCCAGATGGTTCACCAGCACCAGGTCTGAAACGCGGATATGGCCGAAGTGCAGGCCGAAGGGATTGACCCAGAAATGGTCGGTGCGTTCGGGGTCGCGGGCCGTGATGTGGCCCGCGACCCCTTCATCAAAGCCAAACTTAGAGAACAGGCGGAACGCGCCGGCCAGCCGTTCCTTTCTATGCCTGCGTTCTTGTTCCAACGTCTGAAACGCCGGCGGCCCGGCAATCCGTAAAAGTTGTTGAGTGGTTGCGTTCATAACCGATCAACAAGACTATACCCGATTCGCTAAGGCGCGAGTGTAAAATTCATATCGATTACCGTGACTACCTCTACCGGCTCGCCATTGAGAAACGTCGGCTCATACTGCCACTGCTGCACGGCGGGCGTCGCCGCCTCCACCAAAAGGGGATGTCCGGAAACCAGTTCCATCACCTTGATCGCGCCGTCCTTCGATATCAAAACGTTGTAGCGGACAGTGCCTTGAATGCGCGACTGCTTCGCCAGCGGCGGATACTTCGGCGTTACTTTGTTCGTAATCTTTGCCGCTTGCACGTTGCCGCCGACCCGCACGCGTTTCACACCCTCCGTTGCAGGCGGACTGAAGTTTGAACTCGACAAGGGAGCAGAAGACTTGCCCCCCGCCATGTCAATGATCACCGAACCAGAATTATCTTTCGGATCGACGATAAAACCTACCGTCAGATGTTCATCGATTTGGTGTACTGTTTCAGCAATGCGCTGCAGCGATTCGCTTGTCATCGGTTCGCCAAGACGCGGCAGTGCGTCGCGCACTTTTTCAAACATTTCCTTCGACGCCATGGGTCCCCACCCGATCGATTTGAAAATCGACGGACCAGATAGTTCGGGGATCCGTGGCCGCGAGAGAGAATTCGCGGATCCAGCCGCTAGCTTGAAGGTGACGGCTGATTGAATAACGCTGTCCTGGCCTGTTTCGTTCGCAAAATGCCATTGCAGGGCTGAGGACAACGCGGACCTGCGCAGTTCGTCCGGTCCGCTTTGTACGCGAGCGTCGGCCACCTCGCCTTTTGCATCGAGGCTGAGTTGGAGAACCACCGTGCCTTCCACCCGGGCCTCTCGGGCGGCTTGCGGATACTCCACGCGCGAACCGTGCAGCAGCTTATGCCCTTGCGTCTCGATGGAAACTCCCAGATTCTGACCCGAGTCTGCATCTTGCGCCGAAGATTCCAGCGGAAATATCCAAATAGCAACGGCGGCCGTGAGTGCTGCAAGGGTGGAAACAGTTGAGAGTGACGAGATAATTTGACGCTTTGACATTTTGACCTCTTTCATCACAGCGGCCACTCGCCTTGCGAGATAGCGCTTCTTAAGGAACAGCGGGACTAACATCAGGTCCTGCCGAACCTTCGTTTTGGCGACGGCAAGCAGCGCTTCCAAGTACTGCTCGCGGGACAGTGTGAATTCTATGGTGGCGCGGTCTACCACTTGCTCACGCGTAAGCTGGATCTGCGCCAGCAACCACCAGATGGCGGGGTGAAACCAGAAAATGGAACGGACAAGTTCTTCACCCAAGCTGAAAAACCAATCGCCGCGCTTCACATGCATAACTTCGTGAACGGCAATGGCCTGCTGGGTTCTTTCGTCGAGATGCAGGAAACCGGGCGGCAGAAGGATCGTCGATGCGAATGTAACTGGGCTGGTAATTTCCTGGGAAATGCAGACTTCAGGAAACGTTTGAAGCCGTTGCTGCACGTTCGGAAACACCGCGCTCCCGGCATCCAGACTCACCGAGTCACGCCGGTATCGTCGCAACCTCCAACATCCCAGCAACAGCCAGACCGCACGCAACCCCACCCCGGCAAGATAAACTGCAAAAACTGCCTCGGCCGCGGGAAGCCGCTGCATACCCGTGATTTTGACAGGCGTACCGGCCTTCAAAACGCCCTCTTCCACCGTGAAGTTCACCTGCGATTCGTGCCGCGGTTGCACGAAGGGTAAAACCAGGCAGGCAACCAGCAATCCCTGCCAGAACCAGAGCCGGACCTGAGGCAGTTGCAACTGGAACAGCCACACCAAAATCCCTCCGCTCGCCACCAGTAACAGTACCTGCGCGCAATACGCGATAGCGTTGTTTACTTCGCCCTCCGGATCATCCGCGTGATCTCATCCAAATCCTTCTGCGTCAGGCTCCGATCCTCCACCAGGTGCATCAGCAGTGGCTCCGCCGAGCCATTGAACACTCGATTGACAAACTCCCGCACCATACCGCTCAGCACCTGCTGCTTGGGTTTGGTGGGCCGGTAAACATAGGCGCGTTCTTCCTGCGACTTTTTCAAATACTTCTTGGTTTCCAGGATCTTCATCATCGTCATCACCGTCGTATAGGCGATCTTCCGATGCTTCAGCAGTTCCTCGTAGACGTCGCGCACAGTAGCCTTCTCCAGTTGCCAGACGATCTTCATGATCTCCAGCTCCTGCTCCGTCAGTGTTCCGCTTGGTGGCCGCATACTAATTAATTAGTACTATGTGACTCGCGTGTCAAGCAGAAAGTTCCCGCCCGGTCTAAAATTGTGGGCAGTGTCCACATTCAAAGGCCTTCTTCTATCGCAAGCGGACGGGAAAACCGTCGCGTCGTTTCAAGACTTACAAACAGAGTCTCTTCCTGCCGGGGACGTGCTCATCCGCGTTGCCTACTCCAGCCTGAACTACAAAGACGGACTCGCCGTCACTGGAAAACCAGGAGTAATTCGTTCATGGCCCATGGTCCCCGGAATCGATCTGGCAGGTACGGTGGAAGAGTCTACGTCCGATGACTTTTTTCCCGGCGATGAAGTCGCGGTCACCGGATGCGGCACTAGCGAAACCTTCTGGGGCGGCTACGCGCAGAAGGCACGCATCCGCAGTGAATACTTGGTGAAATTGCCGGCCGGAATTACGCTGCAACAGTCCATGGGAGTCGGCACGGCTGGCTTCACGGCCATGCAATGCGTTATGGCTCTGGAAGAGCGCGGCATGGCTCCAGGTGGCCGCGAAATCGCCGTAACGGGCGCCGCGGGAGGCGTCGGGTCCGTCGCCGTCGCCATTCTCGCAAAGCTGGGATACCGCGTCGTAGCCTCATCAGGCCGCGCGGAAATGCACGATTACCTGAAGGCGCTGGGTGCCGTTGAAATCATCGATCGGGCCGTTCTGTCGGCGCCGTCCAAGAAGCCGATGGAATCAGAGCGTTGGGGCGGCGCAGTCGATAGCGTTGGCGGCGACACCCTGGCCGGACTGCTGCGTACCATGTCCGTCGGCGCCAGCGTGGCCGCCTGCGGACTCGCCGGAGGAATAGCCCTGAACACAACGGTGATCCCGTTCATCCTTCGTGGCGTCAGCCTGTTGGGCATCGATTCGGTTCGTACCAAACAGGCCCAGCGGCGCGCCGTCTGGGCGCGGCTAAGCCGTGATCTGGCACTGCACACCCTGGACTCCATCATCGACGTCCAACCGCTCAGCAATGTAGTCGCGCTGGGCGAACAGATTCTGCTGGGCAAGACCCGCGGGCGCGTCGTCATCGACGTAAACGCTTAGAGCAGCATGTAGGTCACAATCGCGATTCCAGCCAGGTTTTCCTCCGAATCGAAGATGTCCACCTGGCCGATGCAAAGGTGACTGCCAATGCGCCGCAAGCGCGCCCGCGCAAAGATCTTGCCCGAAATCACCGGCCGGAAGTAATTCACTTTCAGCTCTACGGTTGTGATTTTGCGCTCCCCGTTAAAGTGCCGCAGGATGGCGATGCCGACGGCTGAGTCGGCCAGCGTGGCGGTGACGCCGCCGTGCAGCATCCCGGCGCCATTCATGATCTCAGGCTTCAATTCGCATTCGATGGTGACCCCATCCGGATGAACGCGCGTCAGCTTGATGCCGATCAAACTGTTGAACGGCATCCGGGATACTATTTCCCGCAGCCGCTTAACCGGCAGCTTCATTTGATGCTCAACACCTGGCGCAGCCGTGCCGTCAACCCGTCGGCCATCCATTGGAAGCCCAGGTCGTTCGGATGCACACCGTCCACTAATCCATCCACCTGCGCCGGACCCAGCAAGTCCGTACCTTCCACCAACTGCACGTTGCTATCGCCAGCCGCAATTCGTTCGGCGATCACTTTCCGCACCAACTCCCGCATCCCAACGTTCTTCGCGGACGTCTCCGCCCGCCAAGCCTCCGATGCGGCGTAGATCGGCGTGATCGCGACGATAGGCGTAGCCGGGTGCTTCGCTCGAATCGCTTCGACAAAGGGCTTATACACGGCCCGCAGCGATTCTATCGTCGGATTGTTCTGCGCAAAGTCCAGCACAAAAGCACCGGCGTCAATCGATGCCACCGCGTTCGCCACTTCTGCTTCGCCCTTGCCGTTGCCGGAAAAGCCAAGGTTCACGAAGTCCACGTTCAACTTGCGGCCAAGTATGGCCTGATAACTCATGCCAGACCTGCTGGCACATCCACCTTGCGTAATTGATGTTCCGTAGAAGACCAACGGCTTCGCCAACGCAAAATCTCTGGCACGTTCCAGTTTCGCCTCCTTGTCCACTCCGACGCTGATGACTTTCGTCGGCTTATAGAGCGGAAGATACAGCACAATGTCGCGCGCCACGCGCGGGCGATCCCGCAGTTCAAAGTAGATGTGTTCGTAGATCTTGCCCGGCATTGCCTCTTTGTCCGCGATCGCGGTGCTGACGTAAACCCCGTCAGCGTAAAGGTCAATGCCTGTCTGTCCAAAAGCGTGCATGTTCCGCATATCGGGCGGCGACGGATACTCCACCCGGACCGCGATCACCTGCGAGTCCGTGCGAAACCGGATCCGCCCGCCGCTGGGCGATTTCGCCAGGTTCCATACCGCAAGTGGAAACTTATCCTTCAGCGCCACCGGCAGCCTGTATAGTTCGTTCTGGTTCTCCGCATACCAGGGCAGCCCGTCGATCTCCAGTTGCTTGGAGGGCAGTTCCAACCACTGCACTTGCGGCGGCTGCGCCGGTAACGCCGAGATCAAAAGTGTGGATAGTGCAAGTAGTCTTCTCATTTCTCAGCCGCTACCTCCAGAACGATTTGAAGCAAAGCTTCCGTTCCTTGCTGCAAGTTTTTGATGCTGATCCGCTCGTCATTGCCATGCGCCATCCGCTCGGCTTCTTTATAGAAAATCGGAACCCCATAAACCGCCATTCCCTTCTCCCGTAAGAACGCCCCATCGCTCGCACCCAAACTCACATAAGGCACCAGCATCGCCTTCGGTGCGGACTTGCTCAACACCTTCTCCATCGCCTTATAAAGCCCAGTGGTAAGGGAACTGGGTTCCGTAGCCGGCATCTGTTGCCCGAAGTTGGAATCAATCGTGATGGCAGGGTCGTTGATGATATTCTTGAATCGCTCCAACACCTCTTCCTTCGTCTCGTTCGGAAGCCGCCGCACATCGATCTGCGCCTCAGCCGTATTGGGAATGATATTTACCTTCATGCCTGCGGCAAGCATGGTGGGGGACACCGTAGTACGCAGCATGGCGCCAATCTCGCCCTTCTTTTCGTTAATCTGATTCGCCGCGGCAGCCGCAGTCTTGCTATCCTCCAGCTTCGGCAACAGCGGCTTCAACCATTGATAGTCGGGCAGCGTAGCCATCTGCGTCAGATAGCGGCGCGTGGTGGCGTTCAACCGCACGGGCTGCTCCGCTTCGGCCATGCGCGTAATGGCGCGCGCCAAATGCACCACCGGGTTGTCGGGCAGCGGCCGCGATCCGTGTCCGGCGGTGCCCTTGGCAATCAGCTTCACCCGTGTTGGGATCTTCTCCACCGTCTGCACCTGGCAAACGCGCACGCCGCCCGGCGTATCCAAGGCAGAACCGCCTTCGTTCAGCGCATACTCGGCATCAATCTTGGCGAACGCATTCTTGATTAACCAGGTGATCCCGGTGGAACCCGCTTCTTCATCGGCTTCCGAAAGCAGAATGATGTCGCGGTTCAGTTTGATCTTCCGCTTCTTGATCTCAGCCAGCACGGCAAGCTCAGCCGCAAGCAGAGACTTATCATCCACCGCGCCTCTGCCATACAGGACGCCGCTCTTGTTCAATGCCGCGAACGGATCAACCGACCACTGGCTGCGGTCCGCCGGAACAACATCGCTATGGGCAATCAACAGCAGCGGACGGTTGGCGCCACTTCCCTTCAATCGCGCAATAAAGTTCTGCCTGTTCGGGTCAGGCCCCAGCAGCTCGGCCGGAATCCCCAGTTGATCCGCTGTCTGCTTCAGGTAAGTCGCAGTGCGCGTTTCGTTGCCTGGCGGATTCGATGTGTCCTGCCGCAGCATCGCCGTCAAGTAATCCACCACGCGTAACTGCAGTGTGTCCTGCGCAAAGGCCGTGCAGGCCGCCATCAGAAGCGTAATGAGGATTCGCATAGCGCTCTACTTCTTCTCCGGCAATGCAAAAACGTACAAGGCATTCCCGTTCCCCGGATGATGAATATCAGGCGCAATGACACGCGGCACATCTCGCGGGCTTCCGCCGCCCAGTCCCGTGGTCACCGCAATGTACTGTGTGCCGCCGATGGCGAACGAAACCGGATACCCTTGCACCGATGTCCCCAGCCGCGTCTCCCACAGTACGGAACCGTTATTAACGTCCACCGCGCGGAAGTACCGGTCCAGATCCCCCACAAACGCCACCCCGCCCGCCGTCGACAGCACCGCCGTCAGGAACGGCGCCCGCTGCAGAATCGACCACTTTTCCTTCATCGTCCGCACGTCGTACGCCGCTAGTTTTCCAATCTTGCCTTTGGCCTCCGGCATCTCCAGAAACTTCCTGTCCCCTGCCCCGCCCCCGGAACCTTCCTTGAATTCCACCGCACGGCCGGACATCTCCATGCAACTCTGGCTCAGCGGAATAATCAGCTGCTCGGTCGCCGGATGGTAGCTCATCGCCTGCCAGTTGTGGCCACCCTCGGTGCTGGGGCAGACATACATCACTTTGCCAATCTGCTGCTCCAGAATATCGTTGCGGTAAGTCGGCTCGCCGGTCTTGGCGTCAATGTGCGAGAAGACATTTTGATAGACAGTCTCCTTGAAGCCAAGAAACTTTCCCGTCTCCCGATTCAACTTCCACAACACGCCGGCCTTCCCAATGGAGAACACCAGTTTCTCTTTCCCGATGTCCACCAACACACGCTCGAACACTTCATCCAGATCCAAAGACTCCCCGGGAACGTGCTGAAAATACCATTCCAGCTTTCCCGTATCCGGATTCAGCGCCACGGTGGAATTCGTGAACAGCCCCTTGTCGCCCGGTTTTGCGCCGCGGCTCACACGCAGCCATGGCTTGGCCTGTGCCACGCCCCAGTAAGTGATGTTCAAGCTCGGATCATAACTTCCGGTGATCCACGTATCACCGCCGGCCCGCAGAAGATTCGAAAGCTGCCCCCAAGTATCGCCGCCAGGCTGCCCCTCACGCGCCACCGTTTGAAACTTCCACACTTGCTTCCCGGTCGCAGCGTCATAGGCACTGATGTAGCAGCCTTCAAGTTTGTACTGGCCGCAGCCCATCAACCCTTGCACCACCTTGCCGTTGATCACAATAGGCCCGCCGGTGTTGCTGTAGCCTTTCTTCGGATCGGCAATCGCGGTTTGCCAGACGATCTTGCCGGTGCGGGCGTCCAACGCATACAGCCGCGCATCGGTGGTCGGCACAAACACCTTGTCCTGGTAAATGGCCAGGCTCCGCGTCGCCCCGTAAGCCCTTGTGGATTCCGGTCCAATGCGGTTCTCCCAAATCAATTCGCCCGTGCGGCCATCCAAAGCCTGCACAGTGTTACTGGTGTTTGAAAGATAGATGATGCCGTTATGCACAATCGGCGTCGGCTCATTCGCACCGCCGTCGTTCATTGCCCACACCCAGGCCAGCCGCAGATCCTTTACATTCTTAGTCGTGATCGATGCCAGCGGAGAGTAACTCCACGCCTGATAGTTGCGCCGGATCATCAGCCAGTCGCCGGCGTCGGGATTGCGCAACATCTCATCGGTGACCGGAACATAATTCTTTACCGTTCCAGTAACGGTAAGTCCTTTCGGACCG
>JBBRNO010000004.1:0-109047 GCA_038230275.1 Bryobacterales bacterium | reverse complement strand
TTCGCGGACTACCGGCTGCATGTCTTTAATCTCGGTGCGGACTTCCGCGAGGATGGCCGGATCTAGCGGCAGGCGCTCCATGGTGATCTTGAGCGTGCGCTCGATTCTGCGGATGTCGCCGCTTTCCTGGCGCGTGGCAAAGGTGGAAGCTACACCGCGTTCGGAGGCGCGGCCGGTGCGGCCTACGCGATGGATGAAATCTTCGGGAACCTGCGGCAGATCGTAGTTGATTACGTGCGCGATGTTCTGGACGTGAATGCCGCGGGCGGCTACGTCGGTTGCCACCAGCACGCGGTACTTGCCCTGCTGGAAGCCGTGGAGAGCGGCGGTGCGCTGGGATTGCGAACGGTCGCCGTGGATCATGGCCGCCTCAAAGCCGGCACGGGAAAGTTTCCCCGCTAGACGCTCAGTGCCGAAGCGGGTTTTTGCGAATACAAGGAAGCTGCCGGTTTCGCCGTCGAGCAGTTTCTGCAGCAGGCCGAGTTTCTTATCGGAAGGCACTTCGAACATCTGCAAGCGGACGCGGTCGGAAGGCTTAAGGGTGGAACCAACTTCTACGCGGACGGGCGAACGCATGTAGTCCTTCACCAGCTTGGAAACGGAGGCTTCGAGGGTGGCGGAGAAGCACATGGTCTGGCGCTCGGCCGGAAGGGCCGTGACGATGCGCTGGATGGCTGGGAGGAAGCCCATGTCGAGCATGCGGTCGGCTTCGTCGAGGACGAGGATTTTTACATTGTTGAGCTTGACCAGCTTGCGGCGCATGAAATCTTCCAGGCGTCCGGGAGTGGCGACGACGAGGCGTGCGCCGCGGCGGATGGTTTGGAGTTGTTTCTGTTCGGCGAGGCCGCCCACAACGAGTGCGGCGTCCGCGCCTTTGGTGCGTCCGCGGAGAACAGTGTATGCCTCGAGAACCTGCATGGCGAGTTCGCGAGTGGGCACTAAGACCAGTGCCTCAATTCCCTGGGCAGGCTGAGATTCCAGCCGCTCAATGATAGGAATGAGAAAGCCGAGCGTTTTTCCTGTACCGGTGTTTGCTGTCGCGAGAACGTCCTTACCGAGTAGCGCTGGGGGGATAGCGCCGGCCTGAACCGGCGTGGGGATCTTGAAATTGCCCGCGGAAAGACGCTCTTGGAGCGATGCAGACAAGGGTAGTTCTGAAAAAGTTGTCATATTTAGGATACTGCAATTGTGAAACTACTTAAGGTATGCGACGAAGGGCCTGATGGAGCGGAAAGGACAGTGACGCAACTACAACATCAGTAGGATAACACATATTCGGGGGATTATGTTGTGACGGCCGGCCCCGTTAAAATTTGGCAATGTGGGGGTGCTAACGAAACCGGCTGCTGCACCGCGCGTCAGTTAGGGAAGACGCGCCGATGCCGCAAAATGGCCAGATTTCGGGTGAGACCAAGCTGAACGGCGAGACTATTGTTGCCCAGCTTATTCGAAATATGGATCTCGGCCGGTTTGAAATGGCCTACACGGTGCTGCTCCCCTGCGTTTTCGACGTTTACCTTCATCCTGAAGATCACGCGCGGCTGGCTGGCATTTTCGACCTTGTGGTGGAAGATGCTAAACGCGCCCTGGCGGCGCGCGTTGCGAAGTTGAATACCGCGCCGACTGTTTTCGGATTGAAGCGTCCTGGAAAACTTGCGAAGGAATACAAGATCGCGAATCAGGACTGGGTGGTTGACTTCTTTCCGGACATGGTAGGAACGGTTCCGCTGGGAGATGTGGAAATTCATTCTGAACTGAACATCACGGCGCAACCTGGATTTCGTGGCATCAAGACGACTCTGATGGAACGTGAGCCATCGGTGACGGCTGCACGCGCGCCGGAGACTCGGCAAACGCAAAAGCTGGGCGATAAGGCCTTTGCTGAAATCCGATATGAAGACGATTCCGGACCGCAGGTGTATCGCGTAACGCAAAACCTTGTTCGCGCGGGCCGCGGAGGCTCCGATGTGCCCATGGACCTGGCACTGTATTCCAACGATGAAGTATCGCGCGAGCACCTGGTAGTGCGCCGCGATGCGGCCACGGGTCAATTCTACGTCACCGACAAGAGCACAAACGGAACGTGGTTGGACGGCAAACGGCTGAAGAGAGATGTGGAAGCGCCTATGGCAGCCAAGGCTGAAATCAGCGTAGGCGAGGTGCTCAAGTTAACTTTCGAGATCGCCAGGTGACGATGCCGCCGAATCTCCACATCGTGTTTGGACTGCTGTTTCTGGGCGTTTC
Organism: Bryobacterales bacterium; assembly: GCA_038230275.1. GTDB lineage: Bacteria > Acidobacteriota > Terriglobia > Bryobacterales > Bryobacteraceae > JANXXV01. The sequence continues at coordinate 106,803 of JBBRNO010000004.1, read as the reverse complement.
AGCTTGCCTGGCGTTTGCTAACTGGGAGCGCAAGTGAAGACCGCGACGCCATGGCGGGCAGCCATGGCTACCGACCCGGGTCTTCTGCGAAGCAACAACGAAGATCGGGTCTACGTGGATGAATCGCTCGGCCTCTTTTTGGTTGTAGATGGTGTGGGCGGTCATGCGGCCGGCGAGAGGGCCGCGGAGGCAGCCGTTGCGGTAATTCCGCGTGAGTTGGAGTCGCTGCAATTTCCGCTTGAAGAACGTGTGCGGCGTGCGATTGCCGCCGCGAATAATGAAATATACCAGCTATCGCAGTCGAACGAGGAATACCGCGGAATGGCGTGTGTTCTGACGCTGGCCGTAGTACGTGAGGGCAATATCACGATCGGGCACGTCGGGGATTCACGGCTTTACGTGATCTGGAATGGGGCTGTGCGGAAGTTGACGTCGGATCATTCCTGGGTGGGCGAGCAGGAGGATCAAGGAACGTTGACCGAGGGCGAGGCGATGTCTCACCCGCGGCGGAACGAGGTGTTCCGCGATGTCGGCTCCCGGCCCCACGAAGCCGCCGATGAGGACTTCATTGAGACGAAATCGTTTCCGTTCCATCGTGACGCGGCGCTGATCCTGTGCAGCGATGGACTGAGCGATGCGTTGACGTCGGCGGAAATCGGCGCCATCGCCGAGCAATATGACGGCGATCCCGAGAGTGTTGCGCAAACGCTGGTGGATGCGGCGAACGACGCGGGCGGGAAGGACAACATCAGCGTGATTTTCGTTGCCGGACCCGAATTCCTTGGCGTCGCTTCGCAGCCAATGGCGGACGCGCGGACGCGGCATGCGGTGACGCGAATGCGCCGAAGTTCTGGAACGCGGCGCTTATGGGTGGAACGATTTGCCTGGCTGATTGCGGGCATGATTCTGGGCGCGGCCGCCTGGGTGCTGATGGAACGCATGGTTGGACGGTTGCTATTACCGAGGTGAGCTCTGAGCCCCGCTTCGCACTTCAAGCAGTTTGGAAAATACGAGATCCTCAAGAAGCTGGGACGAAGCATGACAGATGTGTATCTGGCCCTGGACACGGAAGCGAACCGGCGCGTTGTCTTGAAGATTGTTGAGCACTCCACTGACCGCTACACGCAGATCGTGATGGACGCAGAGCGTCGCGGTGCGGCTATTCAGAGTCAATTACATTTGCTCGATTCGCGCGTCGTCCAGATCTACGACTACGGCGAAGAACACGGATGCTTCTTCGTTGTGATGGAGTATGTGGAAGGGACGAACCTGACCGATATTCTGCGCGCGGAGCGACGGCTGGCGCCAAACCGGGCGGCGCGCTACGCCATCGAGATTTGCAGCCAGTTACAGACGCTGCATTCTTTCCAGGCGGATATCGACGGCAAGGAACGCGCCGTGGTGCATGGGGACGTTAAACCTTCCAACATCCAGATCGGCTTGAACGACGAGGTCCGGCTGCTTGATTTCGGAATTGCGAAAGTGATCACTTCGACGCGCAATCTGACGCATCACAATCTGGGCAGCCCGGGCTATTGTTCTCCGGAACGTGTGAAGAGCACCAACGTGGACCGGCATGTCGATCTGTGGGCTGTTGGCGTCACGTTGTATGAAATGGTGGCGGGGATGCCGCCCTATCAGGCGCAAAATACGCGGAAGCTGGAGAACCTGATTCAATCCCGCCGTCCGCCGCGGGCGTTGCCGCAGGATTGTCCGCCGGTGTTGAAGGCGATCATTGGGACGGCGCTGGCGGCGTCCCTGGAGCGCCGCTATCCCACGGCCGCCGCCTTTGAAAATGATCTCCGTGCGTTTCTGCACAATCAGCCTACCGTAGCCGAGTCGCAGCACGAACCCGCGTGGGAATCCAACGAGACTCTGGAGCAACTGCCACCCGCTGCGGTTGGATCGCCGGCGCGGAAACAAAACGTTGCCCGATACCTGGCGGAAGCCACGCGGATTGCCTCCATACTTCTGGCGGGCTTCGTGTTTGGACTGCTGCTATTTATTCCTGCGGTTTACGTTTTCAGGTTATCGGAGCTGGGTGCTTCTCTGAGCGGCCCGCGCGATTCGGTCGACTACAATCTGGCGAGTGTGGATGCCGACTGGCGCCGTTATCAAAAACTGAAACAAAACAGCGCTTTTCTGGGCCGGTACTCGCCAGCGGAACCGGCGCGGCAGGCGCTTTATACGAACCTTGTTGCGTCGGCGAATCAGGTGATCGAGCGATACCGGAATAGTTCGGACCCTGCGATTGAAGACTTCGACTGGAACAAGGCGCGGGTGTGCTTGCAGCATGCCCTGGAGTTGAATCCAGCCGACAACGAGAGCAAATCAAAGCTTGCCGTCTGCGATGGATTTTCCCAGCTCATCCAGAATCCGGCGGCGGCCAAAGCCAGCTTTGAGCAGGCCGTTCAGTTGAATGCGAAATCTCCCGATCCTCATCTTGGTCTGGCGCGGCTTTACGTGTATACGTTTCACAATATGGGGCGGGCGATTGCGGAATTTCACGAGGCGGAGAGGCTTGGCTTCCACCCCGGACCGCGAGAGATGGAGCAACAGGCGGACGGTTACTTGTACCGCGCGGAGAAGGAACTCACTGTGGCGAATTCAGGGAAAGTGGATCGCCTGCACCATCTCTCGCTGGCGCAGCGCGATCTGGAACGGGCGCGGCACCTTTATGAGCCGATCGACGGATTTTCCAAAGTGAACCTGAGCTTGCAGCAACTGTATGGCGACGAGCACAGGCACCAGCAATTGCAAACGACCGCAGCGAAAGCTAAGACCCGGCCGAAGCCCAGGTATGCGAGGAACCGGACGTGGCGATAACCAGGAGTTGGGAAGAACCGCTCTCGCTGCAATTCGAATCTCCTGTTCCCAGGGAACGGCGGCGGGAACTTCCATGGCTCCTCGCATCCACGTTGATGGTCGCCGGTGCGCTCTTTATGGTGTGTGTTGCCAAGAGCCAAAACTTCGCCGATCTTCATGCCCGGTTAGTGCGCGGGGAATTGCTCAATCTCAATACCGTGACGCACGCGGAAGAGCTGGTTCCGTTTCTGCAGATCTATTCCGACCCGGATGAGCGCCGCTTGACGGCGGAGAGAATTCGCGAGTATGTGGAACGTCACCGTCCGTTGCGGAACGTCGGGGCAGTGGCACAAGTTCGAGCGGCGAACGGCTCGCGGGTGTCCTTGGCAAGATTGAAACCGCTGATGGTGGTCCGGACGCCTGAGGAGTTTTACGGGAAAGCCGCGCTTTGGATTGGCATTTACTTTGCGGGGTTCTACGTGGTCCATTTCGCCTGGCGGTGGCGGCGGTTTCACGGCGATCCGGGCATCCTGCCGGCTCTGCATTTGCTGACCGGGATTGGCTTGACCTTGGCCATCAGCCTGCGCGATCCGTTGCGCGACACGCTCGACTTTGAGAAGTTCGCGTGGGGTGTGGGAGTTGGATGCGCGCTGCTGCTATTGCCGCTGCTGCGGCTGTTTCACCATCGGCACTTCTCGAAATGGGTTTACACTCCGCTGCTGGCGAGCTTTGTCCTATTCGTTTTGTTAATGCGCCTGGGGAGCGGACCAACAGGGAGCGATGCCAAGGTCAATCTGGGACCGTTTCAACCGGTGGAATTGATCAAAGTGCTGCTGGTTTTTTTCATGGCTGGGTACTTTGCCAACAAATGGGAATGGCTGCGCGACTTGCGGGAGAAGAAACTGCTGCCGCGGCGACTTCGATGGCTAGACGTTCCAAGGGTGGCGCACGCACTGCCGGTGATGTTTGCAGTGGGAATCGCGCTGCTATTTTTCTTTGTGTTGAAAGACCTTGGACCGGCGCTGGTTACCGGATTTCTATTCCTGCTGATGTTCGCGATTGCCCGTGGGCGATGGGGGCTTGCCGTGTTCGGAATCGCGCTGCTGGTGACGGGCGTTGCCATTGGCTATCACATCGGCAAGCCGCCGTCCGTGGTGGATCGCATCTCCATGTGGCTTGCGCCGTGGGATAACAATGTGCGCGGAGGCGACCAGCTTGCGCATTCCCTTTGGGCTCTGGCTACCGGGGGCACGTGGGGGTCGGGACCCGGTTGGGGCGACCCGGGCATGATCCCCGCCGGGCACACGGATCTGGTGCTGCCCGCGATTGGCGAAGAATGGGGATTCATCGGCGTATTGACGGTGGGGCTGCTCTTTGTGTTCCTGGTTCATCGGGCGTTTCGCATCGCCATGAACGCGGTGGACGACTATGCGATGTTTCTCGCGCTGGGGCTGAGTTGCCTGATTGCCTTGGAAATGCTGCTTATTTCCGGCGGCGTGTTGGGAGCGATTCCTCTGTCGGGCGTGGTCTCTCCTTTCTTGAGTTCCGGCAACACGGCGATGCTGGCAAACTTCCTGATATTCGCATTGATTGTTGGAATATCCAATCGCCAGCCGGATGAGAAGGTCAGCCAGCCGTTCGCAAAGCCGGTGCGCATGGCTTCCGTGCTGCTGGCCGCATGTGCCTTCGCTTTAGCGACTAGGGCGGGCTATTACCAGGTTTGGCACGCTGCAGACTATCTGGCGCGCGATACCAAGGTGTTCGAAGCCGACGGCGTAAAGCGGTCTCAACACAATCCGCGGATGAATTCGCTGGCCCGGGAACTGACGCGGGGCAACATCTACGATCGCAACGGAGTGTTGCTGGCGACCAGTTCGTGGGCGGAGTTGGAGAAGCGCCGCTCCGAGTTTGACAAGCTTGGCATCGCGATCGATACCGCCTGTTCGCGGCCGGACAGCCGGCATTATCCATTCGGCGGGGTGACCGACCATTTGCTGGGCGATCTGCGAACGGGGGAGAAATTTCATGCGACGAACGCATCGCTGGTGGAGCACGACGCGAATGTCACGCTGCAGGGGTTCAGCGATTACAAGGAGCTTGCGGCTTATGTCCGATACCGGCATCAACCCGGCAACGAGGCAATGCAGCAACTTCGCGCTCGCGACCGAACCGTACGGACATCGATTGATATCCGCTTGCAGACGCGACTCGCGGCTATTCTGCAAAAACATCTGATGAAGGCTGGAAAGGAGAAGGGCTCCATCGTGGTGATGAATCCGCGGAGCGGTGACGTGCTGGCAATGGTGAACGCTCCTGTTCCACCGCACAACGGCGTGGCTTCGCCGGACGAATTGCTGGATCGAGCCCGCTACGGCCAGTATCCTCCGGGCTCGACATTCAAGTTGGTGACGGCGATGGCGGCGTTGCGCATCGATCCCAAGCTGCGTGACAAGACGTTCCATTGCGCGCCGTTGGGAGATGGCCGGGTGGGCACCAGAATCGCGGGCTGGAATCGCCCGATTCGTGACGATGTTGGCGATTCCGCCCATGGGACGTTGAGCATGATGCGCGCCATCACCGTCTCATGCAACGCATACTTCGCGCAACTTGGAACGTACGTTGTGGGCGCTGAACAACTGCATGAAACCGCGGAGTTGCTCGACATTCCCGCCGGTGACGTGCGGGAGATCAAAAAGATGATGCCGTTTGCGGCGTACGGGCAGGGCCCGGTGCTGGTTACGCCTTTCAAGATGGCACGCGTTGCGGCGACCATCGCGGCCAGCGGGTCCATGCCGGAAGGCCGATGGCTGCTGGATGGCAGCAACACGCGAACGGATGCTCCGCGCCCGATTTTAGCGCCAGCCTCGGCAAACCTGATTGGGGCCGCGATGCGATCCGTTGTGACGGGCGGCACCGGGCGGACAGCGATGAAAGGGCTGGATATTATGGTGGCGGGAAAAACAGGAACGGCGCAGGTGGACGAGGGGATGCCACACTCCTGGTTCGCGGGCTTCGCTCCTTACGGCGGCGACGCCGCGCAGACAATCGCCTTCGCGGTTGTGGTGGAGCATGGCGGATACGGCGGACAGCTGGCCGCTCCAATCGCCCGCGACGTGATTCTGGCTGCGCGCGAGTTGGGGATCATCATTGGGAATTCTTCTGGGGGAAAGTAAAACATGGCTATTTCGGAATGGATTGAGAAATTGGGACGAGCCGTTTTCGAGTCTCCTTTCGATAGCGCGGTCTTTTCGAAGGACGCGCCGGAACTGGCGGAGATCCGGCTTGCCGTGCTGGACGAGGTTAAGGCGAGGAGCCATCGTGTAGGTGGACGAGACGTGTTTCCCTACAACCTGGTGAGAATCTGTATTGGCGGCGTTCCGGATAGCCAGTCGAATGTTTTGCGGAGAACTTTCTTTACTCAATTTTTCGAGCAGGAACTTCGCAGCGGCTTGAAAAAGGCGAACTATCGCTTTCCGGAGAATGTGCAGGTGGAGATTCAAACCACGGCGGAACTTCCAGGACCCAAAGGGTCGTGGCTTTCGGTGGAAACGGTTTCGAGAGACCAGCCGGTGCAAGCGGCCGTTCCGGCGCGAAAGGCCGCGCGTCTGACCGTGATGAAGGGAACGGCCAATGAAAAGGATGTTCAATTGAGCAAGGCGCGGACGAATATTGGCAGAACTGTGGATGTTTACCGGGCCGATGGGCCGTCGCGCCGAAACGATCTTGCCTTCAGCGAAGACGACGAGATCAGCCGGAGCGTGTCGCGTGAGCATGCCCACATCCTGTTTGACAAGCAGACCGGGGAGCATCGCCTCTACAACGATCGCAAGCCGAAGCCGGGCGCCAAGGAACCCGTGTGCGGCCTCTGGATTCTGCGGGACGGACTGAGCCTGGATGTGCACCACAACACCCGCGGAACGAGTCTGATGCCTGGAGACGAGATTCATCTTGGGCGAGCTGTGGTGAAATTCAGGGGATAAGCTTCCGGCCATCTGATAATATCGACGGTCATGAAGACTCGCTCTCCCCGCCGATTGTTCGTTCGAAATGTAACTGCAGGCTTGCTGGCTACATTGGGTGGGCGCGCAGCGGGCGCAGAGGTAGAGGCGACCGGTTCCGGCTACGTAAATCCGAGGAAGGTTCTGCTCTATGAAAGTACGCGGAAGGAATTCCGAGAGGCGATTGAAGGCGGTGCGCTGAAGACGGTGATCATTCCCACCGGCAGCACGGAACAGCATAACGAGCATTTGGCAATGATCAACGACACGGCCAGCGTGACTCTGGTGGCGCAGAAGGCCGCGCTGCTGCTCTATCCAAAGGTCATGGTGGCCACGCCAGTGTCGATTGGAATCTCACCGCATTGGATGGACAGGAAGGGGACGTTGAGTCTCAAGAAAGAGACTTTTCTGGCGGTGGTCTTCGATATTTGCGAGAGCCTGCAGGTTCACGGTGTGAAGAACATATTGGTGCTGAACGGGCACGGTGGAAATGTGGCTCCGTTGCGGGAAAGCGTGCCGGAGTTCGCCCGGAAGTTGGGGATCCGTATCGAGACCAATTCGTACTGGGACGCTTATACGCCGGAGATGGTGAAGAAGTACATGGTGAGCGGCAAGGCACCGGGCCACGCCGCGGAATTCGAGACATCCTTCGCCATGGCTGCCTTCCCGGAGCGGATCCACTGGGAGGGCGTGGACTACGAGAAGATAAAGCCGCACCTGCACATCAAGGACCCGAAGTCGGCTGAGCAGGAAGAAGAGTTTGCCCGCGAGGCTAAGCTGGCCACGACTGCCAAAGGCGAGGCGATGATCGACATCGCGGTTAAGTGGACTGCGGGCCGACTGCTACAGATGATGTGAAGGGGAAGGGGTTGGTTCAGGACGCCGGTGCCGCTTCTGTGCTGGGAGGAACAGCGGCCACGACGGTCGCGACGCGTAGCTTTCTCATGGCAGCTCTTCTATTCGCGCGACGCTTTCGCGCTTTATGGAACCTGGCTTTATCGCCGGTGTATGCAGACATAGTTTTCCAAGCGTAGCAGCATTTCGGTCTTAGCGTTTAAGTATCTTGCGTGGTGCACGTTTCGATAGCGAGCGATCGGGTCCGCGCAATCTGCTCAGCGAGGTAATCCGCTACGCGTTCGAACGGATCGAATCCAAATGCCTGGCCAATGGGAACACGCAGGTTGGAATTCGCATTCACATCGTAGAAGATTTGTCTGCCATCGGCTGCTTCCAGATACTCAATTCCAGCGACATCCAGACCGCCTGCCGCCATGATATTCTGCCCCATCTCGACCGCTGCCGCAGGCACTGCTGCGTAGGGATAAAACTCTACCGGCCTAGCCGGCGCTTGGGCTGGGACGATGCAGTGCGATTCGCCGCCGCCTTCCGGATTGCAGGCCTCCGACGGGCATAGATTGAAGGCCCCATAGGAAACCACACGCATGGCATACAGCAGCTTGCCTCCCAGAAATTCCATCCGGACGATACCCTTGGCGGCATCCACGGGGAAATACTCCTGGAGCAACAAGAGGTTGTCGGGAAGCCACAGCGATGGTTGTTCCGTCAGCAGCTTTCGAAACTCGTCCGCTGAATGCAACAGAAACATGCGCGCACCGCTGCCGCCCTGTTCCGGCTTGAGCAATGCCGGCCAGCCAGCTGTCCATTGTGCCAGTGCCGTCTCGATATCGTTAAAGGCCAGTGACCGCGGATGCGGTATATTCGGTTTCCGCAGCAGCGCGGCTTGCGCCGACTTGCTGAGTTCCAGCAGGAAGGCACCGGAGCCGTTCAACACTCTGGCACCACCCAATTCCAGCGAACGCATCAGCGACAATGCCAGAGGGACCGCGCGGGCGTTGCCGCGGATATAGGCGCTGGGGCTTGCCTGATTGAAGTAGAGCGGCGCGTCAGGAACGGCGTCGGGATCGAACGCCGCCTGCTTTAAATCGAGAGCGGCATAGTCGATCCGCCGGCGGTCCAGCACTGCCCACAGCGGCTTCTGCCATTCAGGATGTTCGAACAGGACCACGAGGTCTTTTCCCATACTTTCTTACTATACGGGGGACCCTCTGCGTGGCGGTGGCGAGATGGGAGGCGGATTCAGCGTGCCGCGAGCCTATGGGGTTCGACTGTAAGCCAGCGCATTTTCAGACCGCGATGAATTCGGGTATGCTTGGCGCCCCAGTGAAGAACTCCTTCGCCGTGAGGTTTTTCGCGGACCAGGATATCGAGGCGGCCGGTTCGCTTGCGCGTGAAGCCGGGGTCGAGGCGTTTGGCTTGCAGCAGCAGGCCGGGCGCGGGACCAGCATCCTGCATGGTGGCGAACAAATCGAAGCTATTGCCGGCGGTTTCCAATGTGTGGAGCTCGAGCCCGACGATGAAGTGCTCAAAGGGCTGGGCTGACCGCTCGAGGCGAACCACGCGGCCATGGACGACGGCCCCTTGGGGAACAACGATTCTTGCGCCATCACGGATGGGGCGAGCGACAACGCCGCGGCTACTATCCAGACGAAAAGAGCACGCCGGTACATTTTGGCTGATTAAAGGTGGGGGTTGGCAACGGGGTGCATCGTTGCCGGCAACAGGAAGCAGAAACTCGTTCTCAACCATAATAGTTTGAACTTGACCTGGGAGACATCGCTGTCAAGGTTCAACTCGCCGGAGACTTGTCCAGCTTCCCGTATCCCAGTGCTTTGAAGAGTAGTAGATGCCGGCCCGGCTCGAACCGGCCGATCTGGGCATAGGCGAATACACTTCCAGGTTGAGGGGAACGGCGCGTAGTTCCGATCTATGACCCGCCCCACAGTCAGCTTTGACGATCGGGATTCCCCTACAACAGAGAAATGGAACATGTGATGAAATCCGAGCCGCGCGAACGCGGTGAACTTGCGGATCGACAACGACCGCTCGTGTTCCTGGACACCAACGTGATCGTCGGATACCTTCAGGGTGAGGCGTCGGCGATGCAATTGTTCTCTGCTGAAGCCGAAGGCCACATTCGTTTTGCCGTGAATCCAATCGTCCTGCAGGAGTTGCTTCTAGCTGCCGATGCTGCTGGCCGCCCTGAGTTCGAACGGATCCGAGACCACTTGCGGGTGCTGCCTGTGGATTTCGCAAAGGCGGAGGCATTGCTCCCGCAAGCACGATCTCTGAGAAATCGCTTTGCCCACCCTAATGACATCCTTATTCTTAGCAGCGCAGGTGAATGCGATTTCTTTGTGACGAGGGACGTTCTTCTTAAGACCTTAGTCAATGAGAAGCCCCAGGTCGTCACGCCGGAAGAACTGGTCACCCATCTTTTGGCTGCATAGTGCGCGTCTACTTCGACACCGGAATATTTATCGATTACCTCAGCACCCCGGGGCAGCGCGAATTCACTGCTTAGATCATCGGAGCGGCGAGGACGCTCCCCTGCTGACGTTGCCGCTGACGCCGAAAGGCTGTCAGCAGCGCGATACCTATTGCAGCGGCAAGAACGAAGGAATCTGGTCTGACCTTCGGAATGAGATTAACCTTGCCAATTGAAGCAAAACTGCTGATAACGCCGAGTACAACACTGGCAAGGGCAGCAAATAGAGCTGATCCAATGTGGAGTTCGTCAATCGTGGCATCCCTCCGTCTGACGGCTCTAAAGAACACAGAACTGTGCAGCTTTTTGGTCGCCGATTGTCGAGGTTTTGACGGTCTCTGGACGGGCATGGCAACTATTAATCTACCTCGAATCACCAGCTACGTTCACGACATGCTGGACGAGGCTTCGTGAAGTCGGCTTCCCTGACTTGGCAGTTCAACGCCCGATGCGGATATGCGCCCGGTACAGCCTTCTGAAATCGACTGTTTGACATCTGCCACTCGTGAGTCTGTCGGACACGGCAACTTCCAAGGTCAATTACGACGATTACATCTCAATTATTCCGGTAACTAGCCGACTTTCCGTCCCACGGCCCAACATAGACCACCGCGCCTGGCTTGGCCGCACGGATGGCCGCCGCGCCTTTCGCCGTGACTGCCGTTCCCTGAAGATCCACCTCGCGCAGGGCGGGAATTGCGTTCAGCGTTGCAACGGAGTCGTCGTTGATGCGGTTACACCCCTGCAGTTTCAGCTTGGTCAGCTTCGGTAAAGTCTGGATCCGCTCCAGCCATTTTTGGGTGACGTTTGGCACGCTCACCTCGGCGAATTTCGCACCTTCGATTCCGACGCCGATCGAACCGCAACTCAGCCGCAGTTCGCGCAATTGTTTGAGCGCCAGCACGGCGTCCAGGCCCACCTCAGAGATGTGAATGGTCCACACGTTTTTATCGGTGCCCTGTCTTCCGCTCAGATCGAGATAAGTCAACGCCGGCATTTGACGCAGCGCCTGCAATCCGGCGTCCCCAAGTTCGTTCCCTCCCATGGTGAGTTCTTTCAGGTTGGGAAGCATGGTCAGCCGCTCCAGTCCAACGTCGGTCATCAGGGTGGAACCGACATTCAACGATTCCAAGGGTGCGATTCCGGAGATATGTTCCAGGCCTGTATCGCCGACTTTCGTTCCGTGCAGGTTCAGGCGCTTCAGCTTCTTCCAATCCTTGATCGCCGCTATTCCTTCGTCCGTGACATACTCGGCGAAGTAGAGATTCAGTTCGGTAATGCTCCGCAGGTTCTTGATTTCCTGCATTCCCTGGTCCGTGATGTGTGTCAGCGATAAATCCAGAGTTGTCAGATCCGGCAGCTCATTGAGGCTTCGCAGATCCGCGTCGCTTACCCAGCTTCCACGAAAGCTGACGCCCGCCACGCGGCCCTGCGTGTTACGGATGAAAGTGCCGCCTAGATTGCCGATCCATTGGGTGTCACCGGGCCTAACTTCAGCGCCGAATGTCGATATTGTACAAGCCAGCAAGATCAAGATAGAGGCTTTCATGACTTCCCCCTGCGCTTCGGTAGCGCCGAATCCCGATCAAAGATCAATTTGCATTCGGGAAGTGCCGATCGCAACTCCTGGAAGCCTTTCTCGGTAATTAGCGTGTGATAGAGATTTAATCGTTTCAGCCCCGTCATGGAACGGAACGCCTCGACTGCTCCGTTGGTCACGCCGGTCGCATCGAGACTCAAATCGGTTAGCCGCGGCAACGCCTTCAAGGAGTCCACCCCTTTATCATCCACCGAAGTGTAGTCCAGTTTCACAACTTTCAAATTCTTCAACTCCGCCAGTGCTGCCGCCCCTTTGCTGGTGGCGCGAGTTCGGAACAGTTCGATCCGCTCCAGGTGCTGCAAGGGCCGAAGCGATACAAGACCTTCATCGGTAAACCGCGTGTGATTGAGGAATAACTCTCGCAACGCAGTGAGGGCGGCTACATGCTTCAAGCCCTCGTCTGTAATATCGGTGCTGGTCAAATCGAGCCTTTCCAGATTGGTGAGCTTGCCGAGCTTCGCCAAACTGGCATCACTGATTTCAAGATACGCCAACCGGAGACTGACCAAACCTTGCATGGCGCCAATTTCGGTTAGTGCGCTGCCCTCCGAGCGAGACCCCGACAGATCCAGCTCGCGCAAGTCTTTCAGGTTTTTGAGTTGCGCCAAACCCGGCCCCTGCACCAGCGTTCCGGCCAGTTGCAGCGTGCGAAGGCCATGCAGTGCGGCGAGTTTCGCCACGCCTGCATCGGAAACAGTGGTGTTGCTGAGGTTGAGTTCCTTCAGACCCGTCAGTTTCGCCACGGAATCAAGGCCGAGATCGCCGATTTGGGTTACCTGAAGATCCAGTGTTTCCAAAGATCCCAGCGGCACCAGATTGACCAGTTGCTGATCGCTGATGGGAGTGGAAGAGAGATTTACTGCGGTCACGCGGCCCGCGGTGAGCTTGGTGGTGCCGCCCAAGGCTTTGACCCAAGTGGCAACGGCATCGTCAGTCGCCGCTGTTGGCCGTGCGGCTCCGGGCGAGCCGGCCTTTGGCGCGGCCGTCCCGGCGAATCGAACGCGAACGCCAGGCACACCTGCGCGCAGGGCGTCGAGTCCATTGGAGGTGACTCTGGTGTAGCGAAGGTCGATATCCGTCAATTTTTTCAGCGATTGCAGTTGCGCCACGCCCGAGTTGGTGATGCGCGTGCGGTATAGGTTCACGGCTTCCAGATTCTTCATACCGGAAAGCACTTCCATGGCAGCGTCCGTGGCCTGCGCGCCCATCAGGTTCAGCCGCCGCATCGATTTCAAATTGCGCAGGTACTCGACCCCTTTATCGGTGACGCGGGTGCCGGAAAGGTCCAGTTCTTCCAGGTTGGTGAGGTTGCTGAGATACTTGAGACCTTCATCGGTAACCAGTGTGTCGCGCAACATCAGGCGCCGCAGATCCTTGAGGGCGGCGAGTCCCTCCATTCCCTTGTCGGTAAATGGATTGTAGCTGAGGTCAAGATTGCGGAGTTTTGTGAACGGAGACAAATTGAGGGAGGCCAACCGGCATTGCGAGCAGCGAAGATCTTTCAAGTTCGACCAGGCGAAGAGTTCGGCAATGTCCTTGTCGTCGACTTCCATCTGCGCGTTGTAGCTCCAGCCGAAGGCCAGACTTTCGACGCCGGTAAGTGTGGCTAGAGATTTGAACACTCCGGTCTTGTCTTCGTTCCCGCCGCCAGGATTCCAGATTGGGCCGGGGAGGTACAATTCGCGCAGGCGGGACAAGCCCTCCAGGCGGCGAAGCTCCACGGGCCGCATCACGGCTCCAGTGAGGTCGATCGACGAGATGTGGATCTCTCCCGGGGGCAACTGTGACACGTCCGTCAGCGCTTGTCCGGCACCGTCGAGCAGGACCTTGCCTTCCCAACGGAGTACCCATTCCGCCAGTTCCCGTTCGTTCGCGGCTCGGATCTGGGGAGCAAGGAGGGTACAGAGAAGGGCTAAAGCCAATAACAACCGCATTACGGGTTATTCTACAGTAGCGGGGCAGGTTGACTGCATTGCGAAAGTAGTCAGTTCTTGATCAGGAGTAGTTTTTGCTCAAACGTTTTACTTTGATCGGCCTCGCGGCCAGTGCTTTATGGGCGCAAAACGGTAGTTTCCAGACCGGTCTGTATCCGGTGATGGAAAAAGCCGGCTGCCGCAACTGCCATAACACGGATGGCGTCGCCTCTGGCACGCGGTTGCATTTTCCGGAGGAAAGTGCGGCGCCGGCGAAAATCGAGGCGTTCGGGAATTCTCTCGTCACCTTGGTAGATAAGGAACATACAGAGATCTCCGTGCTGCTGCAGAAGCCGACGGCTCGGGTTCCGCATGCGGGTGGTGAGCGCATCAAACCCGGCAGCCCGGAAGAGACCGTGCTGAAGGCTTGGATCGACCGGCTGACACGGCTTTCCGGAAGCGAGCTTTCGGCGGCGTTGCTTTATCGGGAACGGGAAGAAAATGGAGCCGGAGAGAACGAGGCGCAAGATCCGGTTCTGCGGCGGCTGACTCATAGCCAGTACAACCACACGATACGCGATCTGCTGGGCGATCAGACGAATCCGGCAAACCAGTTTCCGCCGGAAGATTTCGTCAATGGATTTCGAAACCAATCCCGTGGGCAGAGCCTTTCCCCGCTGCTGATTGAAGCCTACAGTTCGGCGGCGGAGCGGTTGGCCCGGTCGGCCTTCCGCGGCGGCGATTTGCACGGGCTGATTCCGTGCAAAGCATCGGCCGCTTGCCGTAGCCAATTTGTTCGCGAGTTCGGTCTGAAAGCGTTCCGGCGGCCTTTGGATGGCGGTGAGCAGAAGCGCTATGAAGCGTTGATGGCGCACGAGACGGATTTTCTGAAAGGCGCGCAATTGGTTTTGGAAGCGATGTTGCAGTCGCCCAACTTTCTGTTCCGGCTGGACGCAACGCCCGATGCGAAATTGAAAGCCTGGGCGACGGCGAACCGTCTTGCTTATTCCCTTTGGGACACCATGCCGGATGCGGAATTGCTTGCGGCGGCCGCCCGTGGGGACTTGGCCACTCGTCAGGGCGTGGAGAAGCAGACGCGGCGAATGCTGGCCGCGCCGCACGCGCGTGAGGCACTGAATGATTTCATCAGCCAATGGCTGCGTTTCGACCGTCTGCTGACGGCAAGCAAAGACCGCCGCAAGTTTCCGCTCTACACGCGCGAAACCGCTATTGCCATGACAGAGGAGGCACGCACTTTCGCCTCAGACCTGGTATGGAACGATCGCAATTTCATGACGCTGTTTACGGCGGATTATGGCTTTGTCAGCCCAGAACTGGCCGCCATCTACGGCGTTCCGGCACCAGCGAAGGAATTTGATCGAGTGACGTTTCCGGCGGATTCTGAACGGGCCGGACTTCTAGGGCAAGGTTTGTTCCTGGCATTGACGGCCAAGCCCGAGGATTCCTCGCCAACCGCGCGCGGGCTATTTGTGCGGGAGCAGTTCCTTTGCCAGCATGTACCCGATCCGCCGGCTGGCGTGAATACCAATCTGCCGCCGGTAACCGAGGCAAGACCGCAAACCAATCGCGACCGGATGTCGGAACACGCGATGAATCCAAGTTGCGTCACCTGTCACAGGCTGATCGACCCGATTGGATTCGGTCTGGAAAAATTCGACGCTGTTGGCGCGCGCCGGGAAAAGTTGGAACTGCAGTTTCGCGTTCGCGGGGAGAAGGAAGGCAAGCAACCGCCGCCTAAGACCGTGAGTCTGGATATTGACAGTGTTGGCAATGTGGCCGGCATTCCGGATTCGCAATTCTCGTCCCCTGCACAATTGGGTTCCATTTTGGCGAAGAGTGCCCAATGTCAGGAGTGCGTCGTAAAGCAATATTTCCGCTATACCAGCGGCCGCCTGGAGGGCCCCGCGGATCGTCCAGTGATCCGCAAGGCGCTTGAGGATTTCCGCAATTCGCAGTTTCGATTTCGGGAACTTGTGGTTTCGTTGACGCTTTTGAGAGAATTTCCAGTGAAGGAAGAGATCAGTCATGTCGCAGGTAATTACAAATCGCCTTAGAACTTCGCGCCGGTCCCTGCTGAAAGGGATCACGGTGGCGGGGGCCCAAATCGTAGTGGGATTGCCGCCGTTGGTTTCGATGTTCAATTCGGCTGGAACTGCTTATGCGGCAACCCCGGCAACCACCGCTATCGCGAAAGCGGGGGAGAAGCCCATTGAGACGCGCTTCGTGCTCTGGTTCAACGGCAACGGAATTCCCGAGCGATACTGGATTCCTTCCGAAGAGGGTGCGGACTACCGCATGACCCCTTGCCTGTCTCCGCTGGCTGCCTGGCGCAAAGATGTCCATGTGCTGAGCGGAGTGGATAACGCGGCGGCGGGTGGGAAGGGAAACGGCCATACCAACTCCATGAGCGGCCTGATGACCGGAACCGATTTCACTGGCAGGGGCCCGAGCGGCGCGTCCATCGACCAGATGATCGCGGGGAAAATCGGCGCCGATTCGCGTTTCCGTTCGCTGCAGATTGGCGTGGCGCAGGAATCGTTTGGCGAGAGTATGCAGCGCAATATGAGCTGGGCGGGATACGAACGCGCGTTGCCTCCGGAGATGATTCCGCACCGGCTTTTCGATCGTCTGTTCGGCGCGCAGGAAGGCGGGTGGGTCAACCGGAAACGGAGCGTGCTGGATACGGTTCTGGCCGATGCCACCGCGCTGCAAAAGAGATTGCCGGGTGATGATAAGACTCGGGTGGAAGAGCATCTGGCTGGTATCCGCGACTTGGAGCGCGCCATCGCAGGCTTGCCGCCCGAATACCGCCGCATCGACCCGCCGGATTTTGATGGAGACATGAAGGACTGGCCGCGAATCGCGAAACTGCAGAGCGATCTTCTGGTGCAGGCGCTGGCAACCCGGCAGACGCGGGTGGCATCCTACATGTTGACGAAGTGCCAAAGCCTGACCCGATTCCCGTGGCTTGGCTACACGTCCGCGCGGCATCACGATTACACGCACGCGGAAGGCAAGACGTCTGGAGCCGATGGAGTGGAAGGCCAACGGGTGATGCGCGATATCTGCCGCTGGCATGTGGAGGAATTTGCATATCTGGTGGCGAAGCGGGAGTCTGTCCCGGAAGGCGATGGGAATCTGTTCGATCACACCAGTCTGATTTATGCGCATGAACATGCCGAAGCGAATCCACACAAGAATAACGGATTGGCGATGATTGTAGCCGGCGGCAGCAAGAAGCTGGCCAAAGGCGCGCACACGCGGATTACGGGTACGGTGGGTGATGTGTACGTCACAGTGGCGGACGAGGTGGTGGGGGCGGGTATCGGTAAGTTCCCGACCGCGACCAAGAAGCTTGGGGCGTTGCTGACCTAGGCTGCTGGCCTAGATAGACGCGCTGGGATGGCAGCGAACTGCTGCCTAGAGTGACGTATTCGCACAGCCGATATCGCGGATATGCATCGCCGCAGCCTGTTGCTTCTGGTCGTCCCCGCGTTACTCCGTGGCGTTCCCCTGCTGATGGGGCGTTGGCGTACGGTTACGACGACCCAAGGCGGCATCGGCGCACTGTATGAGTTTGATTCCGGCGGGAAGGCCACTTACAGTTCCGCGGCGATCGTGGAAATGGACTACCGGCTAGACCAAAACCAACTCACACTTGGGGGCCAGTCTGTTGGCATCGGCTTTCACCCAGATGGCGGGTTGCAACTTAACTACGGAAAGAATCAGATCGAAGATTTTACCCGCCAAGGTAAAGGTGCCGATGCCACAAATCCAATTCTGGGTGAGTGGAAAGGCAGCCGCATGATGGAAAATCGCCGGCTGCCGGTCACCCTGCAATTTCACGGCGGTGGCCGAGCGCTGGTCATCTACCTGAAAGCCGAAGGGTGCCGTTACCAATCCGGGCCGCCTTCCAGCGATGCGTGGATAATGACACCAGTATAGGGTCCGCGAATTGGGTGGACACCTACCGGAAACCGCTCCTTTACAGTCGCGGCTCGGAAACTGTTGCAGCAACGAGTTCGAGACCGAGCCACGCGCGTGAGCAAGCCTTTTCTTGTGTCCAGTTATTTGTCGCACAGTACACTAGCCTCGCTTCTTGCGCACAAAATCACTTATGATTCCGGCACCGGCCAACTCAGTATCATGGCTTCGGGAGGTGATCCGCACCTGTTCGCACGCTTCTAGCGGGAGAAGGTACAATCCGTGAGTAACTCAGCGGAGGATCCAGATGAAATTCGTATTCGTGCTAATAGCGCTGTTGGCGGTTATGCCTTTGCTGGCCGCTTCCGGCTCCGGCGTAACTTTTGTGGCGCATGACAAAGTAACCGACGCACTCGCCAAAGGCGGCCCGTTGGTGAAGGGACAAGATCATTTGGTCTCCGGCGGACATCGGGAGAAGGCTGGCCAGGTGGAGGTGCACGATAAGGAGACCGACATCATGTACGTGATTGACGGCGAGGCAACGTTCGTTACGGGGGGAACTCTGGTCGGCGGGAAGGTGACCAAGCCGGGTCAATCCGTGGGCACGGACATCACGAGCGGTGACACTCATCACTTGACCAAGGGCGACGTAATTGTGGTTCCGGCCGGCGTTCCTCACTGGTTCAAGGAGGTTCCCCATTCCGTCAGCTACTACGTTGTCAAAGTGCTGAAGCCCTAGTCTCAGCGAGCTGGAGGGCCGTAGAAATCGAAATCCTGCCGTATTTGCTCCCCAGAGTGGAAGGCCATCGGCCGCGGGATAGGATTGAATCGCTCGACCAGCGCCGCGCTCACAGCGGACGGAGACAAAGATAAGCCGACTTAAACTGCCGTCGTGCTGTTCATGCCGAGTGTCCGCCTGCGCTATTTGATTATCATTTTGTCCAGTGCCTCGCCGCCGGGAGGTAGTTGCGAATCTCCCGCCTTGAATCCATTCACTTCAAGTATGTAGGCGACGATGCTGGCATAGCTATCTTTTGGCAGCGACGAAGGAGCGGCTGGAGGCATGGTCTTCTGGGCACGATCGTAGAACGCATGGACGGTTCGGCCAGACCACTTATTCTTAAAGTATTGGCCCGCGAGTGGTGTGCCGAACGTACCGTTGGTCATGGTGCTGCCATGGCAGACCGCGCAGTTGGCGTTGTAGGCCGCCTTGCCCGCCACGGCTTGCACGGCAGTAAACTGCGGCGGCATACCGGCAGTTGCCCCGTTCGCGGCTGCACCCGATTGCTCGCCAGTTTTCGGTTGCGTCGCCTCGGTTACGGATCGCTGCTCGTCCGCTGCCGTGCCC
Source organism: Bryobacterales bacterium (assembly GCA_038230275.1). Taxonomy (GTDB): domain Bacteria; phylum Acidobacteriota; class Terriglobia; order Bryobacterales; family Bryobacteraceae; genus JANXXV01. The sequence continues at coordinate 87,848 of JBBRNO010000004.1, read as the reverse complement.
TCACCCACATAAGTGTAGGCGAGGATGGCCCCCGGATTTTCCATCTTGGTGGTAGCGCCGTTGCCGGCGAGCGCTTCGACCAGGCCGCTGGGATCGGTGGCAATGTAAATTGTCTTACCGTCGGGGCTAATGGCCGTGTCGCGAAAACGGTTTTCGGATTGGAAGTAACGCGAAAAGTGGCTGGCTGCGGCCTTTCCGTCCGGCGTGAGAGGCAAGACATAAAGTGAGCCGCGCTTGAGAGTGGTGACCAACAAAACCCTGTCCCAGCCTGGAATACCATGGCCCTTTGACTGGTAGTGCTCAATGCTGGAAGCCCCCACGGTCGCCCAGCAGACAAAGTCGATGCCGTTGCATTTCGGGTCGTGAAAGTTGTAGCCGCTGGGCACTGTGAACATGGTCGCGATCGGCTCAACCATGGACTTTTTGAAAGCCGATTCGGGTTCGCGCGGCACAGACGGATGGATCGCAATATCGCTGAACTGTAGTTGTGCGCACGGCGTGGTTGCTTCCGACCAGTGGGCATACTCATAGGCCTTGTTGTCTTTCATGCCGGCGACATGCGGCCAGCCATAGTTAGAACCCCGCTTTAGAATGTTCACCTCGTCGTCGGTTTTCGGCCCCTGTTCAGAGGAGTAAAGCGTGCCATCGGGTCCGAAGTCGAGACCCTGCGGGTTGCGGTGCCCGTAGGTGAAGACATGACTGACAACGCCATTCAGCTTCGGATTGTCCTTTGGCACCGAACCGTCCAGATTCAGCCGCAGAGACTTACCGACGTAGGCGACGTAGTTCTTAGCAGCGATTTCTTTCTTTGCGGGCAGCCGTTGGGCCTCTACCGCAAGGCAGAAATTGCCGAGTTGGTTGTGGCCTTGATCTCCAATCGTAAAGTACAGCTTCTTGTCCGGACCAAACTTCAGGCGCCCGGCCACATGGTCATTGCCGGCCGGCAGCCCGGCGATGACGTTGACCGGATTCGACAGTGTCCCATTCGCCGGGTTGTAGGAGAGGCGAACGATCTTGCCGTAAAGGAAACGGTATGGGCTCTGCGGATCGGCGACATTTGGTACCGCCCCTTTGCGCGCGTCTATGTATGTATAGGCGACATAGACGTAGTCGTTGCCGGTACCCTTGAGCAACTCGGGATGAAGTGCCATCCCCAATAGGCCGTCCTGACCGCCGGGCGCGGAGACCTCGTCAATCATGATTGCGACATTGCGCTCGCCGCTGGTTGGATCGATTCGTGTGACCCGTTTACCGGTGCGCTCGGTAACCCAAAGCTTACCGTCGGGTCCCCAGGTGAGTTCCCATGGCCCCGCTAGTCCGGAGACCACCACGCTCTTGCGGAATTGCTTGGTTCCTCGCAAGACCGAATCCGGTGAGTCCTGTGCAGAGGCCAGTCCGAAGAACGCAATGGTGGTCAACAGAATCGTGGTCAGGTTGGAATATCTCATGAACATCTCTACTCAAGATGATAGTCGATGGAGAACGAAACGCGCTAAGAGTACGCCCCCCGGGCAAGGCGCCGTAACGATTAGACTGGGCCGTGCCGTTATTTCGGCGTTTTGTTCAAGACTTCTTCCAGGGTGTCGGCCAGAATGAAGTTGTCAAAGTAGATTGTGTCGACCGACGGACGGTGCGGGCTGCGATGGATACCGGGCTGGCAGAAGTAGACGCTCTCCGGACCTTTGGTCTTCAGCTTCTTATCAAGGACCAGAACTCCGTCGAACCACAGGCGGGTGTTTCCTCTTTCCTTGTCCTCTGACCAGTGGATATGCATGGCCAACTGGTGCCATTTGCCGATTGCGAAATCCGCTTCCCACTCTGTACCGTTGCGGCCTAGGTTTCCCGTACCGTAGCTGATGAGCGTCCCGCCCCCTTCTTTCGGCTGGACCCACCAGGTCATGACATTGTCGTATTTCGGCGGCGGGGTCCCTTCCCAATAGAAGAAGTTGTCGCGGTCCTTCGGTGGTTCGGCCATGTACATGTAAAAAGACATGTACGTATCGGAGCCTTCTTCCACCGTGACTTTCGGTCCGCCGACTTGCACGCGCAACTGCTGGGCGTTGAAGACGTCGTCTTCGTGGATAGTGAACTTGCCGGCGTACTTTCCCTGCTGGACGATGCCGGTAACGACCTGAACGTTTCGCGATGTGGCGTTCTGGCCGCGCGTGCCGGTTTCGCTCCACTGGCTGAGATCGCCCGTCTCGAAGTCGGCCTTGAAGATGATCTTGGCGGAGGCGGAGGGGATGAAGCAGAAGAGGCTGGCCGACAGAATTACAGGCAGCGAGTAGCCCAGCATCGGTTTCGACGTCATTCGGATTCTCCAGGCTTATGGTTCATCGGAAACAAGAATCGACAGCGCGATGTTAGTGGAGGGAGCTTTCCTGTTTCCGATCTGGGTCTCCGCGGCGATGTCGTATGTGCCGGTAAATGTTTCCGGGCCAGCTTCCAGGGAAACTGTCACTTGGGCGCCCTGCCGGCCAAGCACCCGGTATTGAACGCCATCCGGCAAGTTGACCATTCGAAATTGCGATTCTTCGGGGACCTTCTCCACCGTGAGTTGGAGAGTGGCAGACTTGCCCCGCGCCAGTCGCAGCGTTCGCACGTCCGTCATCAACTTTGCGTCGAACGGTTGAACCACCGTCATGGTTGCCGCCGGTAAGGGACGGCGCACGAAGTTCCATGCATCCAGTAGCGGACCCATCATCATGGTGGCATGACCCTCGACAATTTGCGCGGGCGCAAGTGCCGGTGCTCCAAACACTCTTATCGGATAACTACCGATGGGAGTGGAATCAGGAACCTGCATTCGAAACGTGATATCCGGAATGATCATGTCCGCGCCGTCAGCGTTGGGCTCGAATAACTGGTCGGCGCGAAATTGCCCACGGCGCGATTCGACACCACGGGGCAACCCTTCAAACCATATGTTGACCTCGCCTTCGAACCCGGCCTCGCGGATCAAGTGAACTTTGATCTCGCCGGTTCCGCCAGACGCCACGGTAAAGTTCTCAGGCGTAGTGAAAAGTTGAAAACCGGGACGTTCGCTGGCGAACTTGAGACAATATTCAAACCCAGGGCCTGTACGCCTGGTGCGGTCAGCCACCTCAAGAAACAAGGGGCCGTCCTGCTTGGGTGTGAAGAACAAGCTGCTGTCGGGGTTGCCCAGGAGCGTTCCTTGCCCAGCCACGACGTCGTCATTCTCGGCTACCCTTTTGCCGGACGCGTCTCTGAGTATGAGGACCGAATCCAGGAACGGTACACCCAACTGTGCCGCAAGAGTCCAGAAATGCAGTGGCTGTCCGGCCCGGGCTTCCAGGCGGTAAACATGCTTCTCGCCTTGTTTGCTGAGCGCTCCATTGACAACCAATGGGGCGGAGTTCAGGCCCTCCGAGGCGGCGGACGCTTGTTCTTTCACCGGCCAGTTGACGATATCGATGCTGAGGCCCTCGATTGATCCAGTGGGGCTGACGGTCCACAAGCGCCACAGGCCGGGCCGAGCTGCGGCGGGGATTTCAAAGGCTACGCTGAGCGACTGTGGAGTGCAACTCTGGACCTTCCCGTCAACCTTCGCTTGTTCGGAACCCGTTGGCGGATCGGCCCTGAAGTGCACAGGCATTGTGAATGGATAAGTCATCCGGGAATATTCAGCCTGGCGAATTTCCGTCAGATACACCTTCGACACGGACTGGAGGCTTGATCCGCTTAGGCGAAAGACGACTGTCGACCCGGCGCGGGCGGCCAGCGGATAGATGCTAGTGATGACGGGCAGCGCGGAGATTCGTAGCGTATACGAACAGTTCTTCCCGAAATTGAATCCGCGCGGCCCTCGATATTGGTCGAGCTTCAGGTAGTAGGCGCCAGCCGTCCGAAATGTATATTCGATCAGCGGGTTCTCGTTGTAATCGTCACGATCGTCGTTGAAGCTGATCCGCTGGCCCGCCGCGTCCAGCAGGATCATTCGGGTTTCAACGGCCGACCCATTCTCGATCGATCGTAAATCGAAGACGCGCCGTTCTCCCGCTTTCACCGTGAAGGAGAAGATATCGATATCCGCCGCGCCGTCTAACCTGCCCTGCACATTGACCGGAAAGGATGCGATGGGTTGGGCTCGCTGCAGTTGGTCGTTGGGTTCTACTTCTGCCAGGGAAGGGAACTGCTCCACATTAAAAATGCCCGAGCCCGAGGGACCGTCCAAGGTGTTTACGCGCAACCGGTGTGCGCCCAGCGCCGCGGTGGACGCGATCCGCACCTGTCCCGTGATTTTCCCTGGAGTCGACTGTATGGTTTTCTCCCAAGCCAGATCCCGGGAATCGAACTCGACTCCGGTAACATTCGAGAAGTTAGTTCCAAGAATTTCGAGCACGATCATGGACCCAGTCTGGCCGCTCAAGGGATAGATTCGAACGAGATCCGGTGGCCGGACTTCGGCGAACGCTACCGCGGCGAAGAGCAATGCGACTGGACAGGAAAACCGCATGCGGTTCAACCCAGCAGTTCCCGCACCGGAACGCCGTCTTTTACGATGCGGACTGGGCGGCCATTGGCGTGGTATTCCTTCTGCGAATCGATACCAAGCACCTTGTACACGGTGGCGGCGAGATCCTCAACCTTCACGGGACGGTCCACTGGCTCGCCAGCCTGTTTGTCCGTGCTGCCGATGACAGCTCCGCCGCGTATGCCCGCGCCCGCCAAGGCCACGGAAAACGCGCGCGGCCAATGATCGCGGCCACCCGAGAAGTTCAGCTTGGGCGTGCGGCCGAAATCACCGATCACCAGGACCAGCGTACTGGCCAACATGCCGCGTTGCTGCAGATCGTCGAGCAGTGCCGGAAATGCCTGATCGAAATCCGTCATTAGCGGTTTAGTATTTTTCTCGTGATCGGTGTGGGTGTCGTAACCGCCATGAAAAACCGTGGCCAGCCGTACGCCGGATTCGATCAGACGCCGAGCTAGCAGACAGCCCTGTCCTACGCCGGTACGGCCGTAGGCATCACGCAGTTTATCGGGTTCGGCGGCCATGTCGAACGCCTTGCGGGCGGCCGGCGAGGCGATCAGGCCATACGCCTTCCGATAGAACTCGTCCATGCTGTCCAGCAGCGGCGAATGTTCGGCTGCGCGGAAGTCGCCGTCGAGCTTGGCTAGAAGATCTTTGCGGGCAACTGATTCTTCGTAAGATACGCCTGATGGCAGCGTGAGATCCTTCACTGAGAACGTCTTTGCGTTCGGATTGCCGGCGATAAACGGATCGTACGAAGGGCCCAGGAAGCCCGCTTCGGCTGCCACATCTTTGTCGGGAATGACAACGAATGGCGGCAGACCATTGCGCGGGCCGCGTTCCTTCGCCATTACTGCGCCGTAGCTCGGCTGAAGTAAATCATTCCGCGGCTTGGTCCCGCTGAAGATGTATTGGCGCGCGCGCTCGTGGATCGCCTCGTCTGAGTGCATCGAGCGGATCACCGCGAAACGGTCCAGGATCTTCGCGCTTCGTGGCAGCAGACCGGAGAAATGCACGCCTGGGATAGACGTTGGAACGGAGCCGAAGCTGCCCTTTATATCCGAAGGGGCATCTGGCTTCGGGTCGTAGGTGTCCAACTGGCTGGCGCCGCCGTTCTGGAAAATGACAATGCACGCACGTTCGGTGCGCTCCTGCTCAGCGGCCAGGAGCTTGGCGAGACTCAAGCCGCCGAACGACAGGCTTCCTATCCGAATAAAATCACGCCGTAACATAAAAGCTCCTCAACCTCAGTGGTTCACCTGGAATTCTTTGGAATTGAGCACGGTCCAGAGTACCCCCTCCAGCGCACGCCGGCGCGAACTGCCGGTGGATTGCTGGCTCGTTAGGAAGTCGCTGACGGTTTCGCGTTCCCTTTCCGAAGGAGGGCGCGCATACGCGCGTTCGTAAATCACTTCTACAATTCGATTGTCAGGCCACCCTTCGGCGAGCCAGCGCGATAGATCGTTGTCCGGCGCCTGCACTTTTTTCAAAACGGTGTCGCCGTTGATCATGTGCAGCGCCTGGCCCAAAGTTGGAGACTTGGCGCGCTCGCAAATAATGTCGCGGCGCGGGAATCCGAAAGCCACCAGAAAGTAGTCCGGCGCATCAGCGGCATCCACATCCATGGCGCGGGTCCCTTCCGGATAATTGCGAAACGGATGGGCAACGCCAGTCACCTGACTGATGGCGTCAAGGTGTGCTTCGGCCGGCAGTTTGCGGACTTCATAGCGGGCAAACAGCAGCCGCTCCAGTTTTTCCTCGTTGGCTGGAGTGACTGGCCGCGAAGAAAGCTGATATGTCCGCGAGTTCAGAATCAGCCGGTGCAGTGCCTTGAGATGGAAGCCGCTGTCAATGAAAAAGGCCGCCAGCCGGTCCAGCAATTCCCGATTGCTGGGCGGATTGGTGGAGCGGAAATCATCGAATGGCTCAACAATTCCCGTCTGGAAGTATTCGTGCCAAATCCGGTTGACCATGGCGCGCGCAAAATATGGATTTTCCGGCGACGTAATCCACTTGGCTAGTGAGACGCGCCGATCTTCGCCCTGGGAAATCCGCGGCGTCTCACCACCCAGGAATTTGGGCGGGACAGGCTTTTTCAGCACCGGATGTTCCACTTCGCCTTCCTCGTCCAGATACCAGGTGCGGCGATATTCCGCCGTACCATGCTTCACCCGCATCCGAGCGAAAAACGCCGAAAGACCGTAGAAGTCATCTTGGGTGAAATTTTCCAAGGGGTGATTGTGGCATTCCGCGCACTCCATGCGAATGCCGAGAAAAAGGCGTGAAACCGTCGGAGCCGCTTTCTTCACGTCGAACTTTTTCAGCATGAAGTCCGCCGCCGGGTGCCAGAAGTTCGTGGCCGGCTGTTGAAATGTATCGCCTTCACTGGTGACTAACTCGCGAACCATCTGGTCATAAGGCTTGTCTTTCGCGAGCCGTTCGAAGAGCCACTCCTTGAACTTTCCCATCGAGCGGCCTTGGGAATTTAATTGGTTATTCCGAAACCAATCCTCAAACCTTACAGTCCAGAATGACGCGTATTCGGGGCGCTGCAGCAGGGCGTCGATCAGTTGCGCCCGCTTATCCGCGCGCGAGTCCGCGGTAAACTGCTCGACCTCTTGTGGAGTGGGGGGCAGGCCGACGGTGTCCAGAAATACGCGCCGAATAAATTCGCGGTCGGTGCAGAGTGGCGCCGGCCTGACGTTCAACTTCTTCAGCTTTTCATAAACCAACTCATCCACGAAGTTGTTGGCGCCTGGTTTCGGGAAATCGGCACCAGCGCGGTTCAGGATGACTCCGATTTGAGAGGCGGCAACGTTGCCCAGTCCACGCGCGAGAATGGTCGCGATACCGGCAGCGCCCGCGCGAATTGTTCCATCCGGACTGACGCTGGCTACCAATTCATCGCTGCTGGAGTAGCGAACTTCACGCGTCATATCGCGAGTGGTGCCATCAGATAGACGTCCAATCACCACAGCGGACATCTGCGCGTCCTTGCCTACAAGAACTTGTTCACCAGGATAGATTTCGAGGCGTGTCAGCCGGGCTCCGTCCGCATCCAGCCGGGCACCCTGCTGCAGCCACTTCAAGAGAGTCCGATATTCCTCGGAATCTTTCGCGAGGAGCCGCCCCCCGCCGTGCGGGACGTCAAAGAGTGGCTTTCGAAGCAGCAGACTTTGCTCCACGTTCGTGAGATCCACCCGCCGGCCGGCATTCTTGTGCAAGATCATTTCATGGTCCGCGGCCGGATCATAGCCGAACAGTGAAAGCTTGAAGCCATTCTGCCCGGCAGGCGAGCCATGGCATCCGGAACTGTTACAGCCTTTGATGGTAAGCACGGAGATTACGTCCGGAGAGAACCGGACCGCGACCTCTGAAAGGCGGTCCCCGACTTTGACCGAAGTGGCGCCTCGGAGACCCTCTAATTCGGCGGTGATTTTACTTTGACCGTGCTGTTTGCCGGTGAATGTGCGTTGTGCCGGATCTACGCTGACTGCGTCTGGTTGCGACGAAGAGATCCGGCATATCTTCGTGACGTCTTCCTCTTGGCCATCGTTGGTTCGGGCCAGGACTAGAAAATGCTGTGCATCACCGGCTTTGGCAAGAACCACATCTTGCGGTACGATACGCAAGCCTGACCAGTTTGCTCCCGTCAGCGGTGTAACCAGCGCGATGGAACAAAGGATCCAGTGGGCGTACCTCATTGTGGTTTGACCATCAGTCTACTGAATTGCCTGGGGGGCGTCAACGCGCGCCAGGGCGCTTCCAATGGCGTGGATGGCCTCACGTGAGAATCTGTTTCACGACGTTGCCGTACACATCCGTCAGCCGGAAATCCCGGCCGCTGTAGCGATAGGTGAGTTTTTCATGATTCAACCCCAACAGGTGCAGAATCGTGGCGTGCAGGTCGTGAACGTGAACCTGATCGGAGACGCCCTTCCAGGCATACTCGTCGGTTTCGCCGAAAATTGTCCCCTGCTTGACTCCGGCGCCGGCCATAAACATCGTCCAGCAGTAGGGGTTGTGATCTCTCCCGGCGGTGTTCGCACTGGCCGCGGAGAGAGTCTGGTCGAACGGCGTGCGCCCGAACTCTCCCGTCCAAATCACTAGCGTGTCATCCAGAAGCCCACGCGCCTTCAAGTCCGTAAGCAGTCCGGCAACGGGTTTGTCGATCCCTCGGGCGCTCTTGCGCAAGTTGGTGTTGATCTTATCGTGGTGGTCCCATCCGCCATCGGTCACCTGGATATATCGCACTCCGGCTTCCGCCAGCCGCCGGGCCATCAAACATTTTCTGCCGAAATTGTCGGTATCGTCGTCTCCTACGCCGTATAGGTCCAACGTGGCCTTCGACTCCTTCGAAAAATCAAAGACGTCAGGTGCAGTCACCTGCATGCGGAAGGATAGTTCGTAGGACTGGATCAGCCCTTCGATGTTTCGATCCTCACCCGCTGCTTCTATGTCCATCCGGTTTCGCGCCTGAATGAGATCCAGGTCCAGCCGTTGCAGTTCCGGAGAGAGGCTGGGATCGTCCAGATAGCCGATTTTGGACTGCTTCACGGGAGTTCGTGAGTTTCCAATGCGGGTTCCCTGATAGATGGAAGGCAGAAATACGTTGGAATAGTGAAGCGGGCTGCCGTCGTCGCCATAGAGCACTGGACTGATGACGACGAAGCCGGGCAAGTTCTGGTTTTCAGTGCCCAGCCCATACATAATCCACGAGCCCATGGACGGCCGGACAAACTGCAGCGAACCAGTTTGGAAGATGCGGATGGCGCCGGCGTGAATTGCACTGTCCGTGGTCATTGCCCGCAGCCAACACAACTGGTCCGCCTTCTCTCCCAGTTTGGGCAGGAGGTCTGACATCCACATCCCGCACTGGCCCTGTTGCTTCATTTCAGAAATCGCCGGCATGAGCTTGGCGTTCTTGGCGAACCGGATGGTGCTGGAGTTTACCGCAAACGGAATCGGCTGACCAGCTTCCGCCTTGAGACGCGGCTTGTAGTCGAAGAGGTCCATCTGCGAGGGCCCACCTTGCATCCAGAGCAGGATCACCCGCTTGGCCTTGGCCGGGAAGTGAGGTTGCTTGGGTGCGAGGGGATTTTCCGGCTGCGATGCACGGGCGCGGTCCTGGGCGGCCATCGCGGCAAACGCCATAGACCCAAAGCCGCCGCCTAGACTGTTCAGGAACTGGCGCCGCCCGCCGGGTATGTCATCAGAGCGTGAGGGCATGGTCTTACCTCCTATACAAAAATTCGCTGGAAACCAGGATGGCGTGGCAGTAACGTGCCCACGCAGTTTCGAGTGCGTTTTCGGCGGGTGCTTTTTTCATGGCTGCCGCGATGAATTGGCGGGCTTGTTGGACGTCGCGCTCCGTAGCAGGCCGGTTGAGCGCAATCAACATGAGTTCAGAGACACGCCCCTTATCGTCCAGGCTAGCGTCTTTGAGCAGCCGTGCGGCCAGCAAACGAGCCTCCTCCTTCACAAAAGGCGAATTCAGAAGGTAGAGGGTCTGCGTGGGAACAACGGTGGGAATGCGAGTTCCAATTACCTGGTCGGGATCTTTGAAGTCGAACAGGTTCAGAATATCGACCGGAGCCATCTGGCTATTTCTCATCACAGGTTGATAGACGGTGCGGCGGTTCTTGATGGGATCCTCGATGACGGTATCGTCTTCCAAGAAAAAGGGCGCGATGGTATGGACGTTTTGTGCCGTCAGCGGGAGGGACGGACCACCGCGCGAGGCGTCCAGGTTTCCAGCGACCTGCAGCATGGTGTCCCGGATAGTTTCCACTTCCATCCGCCTGCGGTTGGCGCGCCAAAGCAACTTGTTGTCGGCGTCCAATTCGCCGGCTTTCGGGTCCGTCGCACTGGCAAGCTGGTATACACGGCTGAGTACGATCTCGCGGATGGTTTTCTTGGTGGACCACTGATTCGCAATCAATCGCGTGGCCAGGTAATCGAGAAGTTCGGGATGAGTGGGAGCATCGCCGCGCGCACCGAAGTTTTCGGTTGTGGCCACAATCCCGTCGCCGAAAAGGAAATGCCACAGGCGATTCACATAGACCCGTGCGGTCAGCGGATTCTTCTCGTTCGCAATCCAATCCGCCAATTCGCGGCGACCGCTTGAGTCCGGTTCAATCTCTGGCGGCTTCTCGTAATTGATTGCGCTTAGAAATCCACGAGGGGCGAATTCGCCGAGTTGATGGGCGTCGCCACGGGACGCGATCCGAGTGTCCTGGGGCTGGTCCAAGTCCTCCGCCGCGTAGACATTTGGCAATCTCGGCTTGAGGTAACGGACAAACTCGAGGATCTGTTTGTCACCGGCATATTCGCTCTTCTTTTTGACTTCGGCCAATTGGTCCTGCGCGGCTTTGAGGGTACTCTCGTTCTGTGCGCTGGTTGGATTAGCCTTGAGCGCCGTGATCTGCTTCTGCACCTCTTCGCGGTCTTTGGCGTATATTTTCTCCGCCGCCTCCGCTTCGGCCAGGCGCTTGTCATACGCCTCCATTTCCTGGGCGTAGCGCTTGGCCACCTCGGTTGTTTCAGGTAGGCGGACCATGTTGATTCCGCCGTCTCCGAAACGATTGAGCGAGAGAGTTTTCGTGCTTAAGAAGATCCCAATCAGGCCGTAGTATTCTTTATTCGGAATCGGATCGAATTTGTGATCATGACAGCGCGCGCAACCGAGGGTAAGACCGAGCATGGAGCGCCCTACCAGGTCGACTTGCAGATCCGCGGCATCCAGCAGCGTCTGCGCGCGGTCATAGGCTCCCCACGACCAAGGCCCCAGAACCAGGAAGCCTGTTGCGGCGATGGCCGATTGGTCTTTTTTGCCCTCGGGGCCTCCTTTTGGTCCGGCGATCTGCTCGCGCAGGAACTGGTCGTACGGCTTGTCCTGGTTAAACGATTCAATTACGTAGTCGCGGTACCGCCAGGCCTCCGGTAGCGGAATGCGGCGTCCGTAGCCAGTGGTGTCGGCATAGTAAGTAATGTCGAGCCAGTGCCGTCCCCAGCGGTCTCCAAACGCCGGAGACGCCAGCAGCCGGTCTACGACTTTCGAAAATGCATCGGAGGAGGAGTCCTTATAGAATTGCTGAACTTCCGATTGGGCCGGCAGCAGTCCGGTGAGATCCAGGGTGACCCGGCGGAGCAGCGAATACTTATCCGCATCCCGCACCGGCGTGATCCCCTTTTCTTCCAGCTTTGCGAGGATGAAGCGGTCGATATCTGAACGAGGCCAGTCCGTATGCTGCACGGCGGGGACCACCGGAGATTTTACAGGCTGAAACGCCCAGTGCCGCCCTGCGGCGGTTTGGGGGACGCCGGCTGCGGCGTCAGGCCACGCCGCACCTGAAGCAACCCAACGTTCCAGGGCCCCAATTTCAGCTTCCGTCAGCTTTCCTGCCGGCGGCATCTTGGTCTTTCCGGAATAGCGCACCGCTTGGATCAGCGCGCTGCCATCCGGGTTGCCGGGAACCACCACGCCAGCCCTGTGCATTCCCTCTTTCGAAGTCAATTGCTTGCCGCCCATCTGGGTCTTGTCGCCATGGCAGGATCCACACCGGCTGATGAGGATTGGGCGGATTTTCGATTCGAAAACATCGCCGCGATCCTGCGCTCTCGCCGGTGACCCCAGCAGGCCGAGACAGAGAATTGTCCAAAGAATTGGACCGAGTTTTACCAACGGACACCCATCGTTTACCGCACCAATTATATCGAAGATTTGGAACACCTTTCGACGAATGCGATTTCGAATTTGAGCTGTAGGCATGTTCGGATCGAAGGAAAGCGCTCTTATCCGACACGAACATACATTCCGCAGACAGCAGCGCTTCTTCGTATTCGCGCCAATAGCGCTGTGAGACGTGCCTGGACGGCCAATTTGGCTCTCCCCAATATTCGCTGCACGCTCGGCGGCTGACTCGGAATTGCTCTAGCTTTGGTCAGCTTCTCAGCCAGATGGGGGAACGGCAACCGCGTACTTGCTTTTCGCCAGATCGCGCGCTTGCTTGCTCGGCGCCGCGTCTCAGCGCAAGGCACGTTGGCCCCGGACATGATGGGCCGGTTTCCGCTGCCGGCTGTGCCGCTCGAACACGTTCAAGTAGTCGGCGTCTTCCTTGGGCGAAGCTGTCCGTTCGGAGGGTGACGGCTGGACAATACCGGAGCGGCTTAGGTTGACGCCGCAAGAGTGACGGAGGGGTCGAGATCATTAGCCAACGCCGAAGAGTATTCCGCAGTACGCGTGCGGTCCGGCTTGGCACCTGTCGCCTGCTGTGGGTTTTTAGTACTGATGGCGGCGGGTATCTTAACGGTGGTCGCGAAGACCGTCTTCGGCGGAATTGGGAATCGCATTGGTCGTCATCCGGTAGTCTATAAAGTTAGTGGCCGTTGAGCGAATGCTGGGAATTAGCCAGCGTCTCACCCGCCGAATGCAGGAATGGATTGCTCAATATCAGGCAAGCAAAGCGTCGGCGTAACGGTTCGATATCGGGGCCCGTGTTTTTATCGTGATTGGAACGCGGGCATCGTTTGGATCTACTCAAACTGAATCGATCTGTCTGCGCTTGTTTCGACAGATCGATTCGGCTTGGATTACTTTGCACTCCCGACCAACGGGAAGGCCGCGGAGGGGCCGATAGCGTGAACGCCGGCTCGCATGGCCAGGGAGATCAAACCGGTATCAAGCTGTCAAGCGCACCCGTCCTCGCCTATTCATCAATTTAACTTGGCCTTTATCTTAGTAATCTCCGCAGAAACCCCGTCCAGGCCACTGTTCGCGTAGATAATTAGAAGGCGTTCGGCAGAAAGGTAGCTGAGCACACGATTGCGGAACTTGTTGTTGAAATTCGATGCGTCTGAGGAATTGAACCCAAACTGCGTGGCCGTGGCAGCGAGAACACGATTGATTTCCGTTACGGCCGGCCCCGTTAATGTGAAGTCCGCGTCTGACAGATTATGAAGCACATACTCGCTTAGAACGTTTGTGTGGCTCAGGGAGGAAGGTCCATCCAGCAGGTCGACAGCGCCCAGTTGGCGAAGCTGCGGGAGGCGGAGACGGCCGGCGCTGTCCTTGTAGAGCACGCCGACCTCGACCGCATCCACTTGAGCGAGAATCGCACCCGCGCGCAGCCAATTTACAACCTTGTACTCGCTGCCACTGGTGGGCGCGGAGTGGGCAGAGGCCATGGTGATAATAAGATCCGGCGGCAGACCGCGCTTCATCATCTCGGCGATTGTGATGATATGGTGCGCGCCCGTACGTGAGTCGCCAGGCTGGCCCCACGCATCGGTGTTTCCGTTTCCGCCGAAAGAATACTCACTGAACTCGGTGCCGTCCGCGTTCCACTGGAAAACGATGGGTTTCGCCCAATCATGCCAAATGGGTGCGGCGACCATGAGGTCCTGACTAATGAAAATGTCGGGCTCGGTAGTGCCTTCGGGACCAGCGTATGGAATTCCGTCGCCGCCGCTGCTGCCATAGACCTTGCGGTATCCGCTGGCGAAGTTCATGCTGCTAACGGAGTTAAAAGCTTCGTGAATCGCAAGCCCACCGGGATACGAATGGTGACCGTTGTATGCGCCCCCCGGCGCGGCGAACCAACGCATGGGAAGCGTTGGGCAGCCTGAGCCATCGTTCACCAGGGGCGGAAAAACGCCGGCTTTGGCTCCGCCTACGATTGCGCTCCCATTCGAATCCACGGCGAGCCCTTCGTCGATCAAGCGCTTCAGAAGGTTGTCTTTGACGCTGTCTACAACTCCAGCTCGCGAAGAGACGCAGGTGCTGACGTTGCGAATCGCGTCGCTCGTGTGATACCGGATATTGGCATCCTGAATTTGGTTAGTCTGCCGCAGTAGAAATTGATAGCTGGTCTGCACGAACGCGGAATCGCTGGCGAGCGCATTCGCCGTGGCGTTACCGGCGCCGAGCTTGGTTTGATCGGGGCCGGAGGCTTGCGCAAAGAGCGCAACGGGGACCAGGAACCCGATGAGAATCGATTGTTTCCTTGACATTAAGCGAGTATGGCCGCCGGAGATGACGCAGACATTACAGTGCGGTCAAAATCACATCAAGATTTCGAAGGCACCGTCCATGCGGATTTCTAGCTGGGTATGGCCGCGCCGTCCGGGAAACCCGTAAGCCCAGATCCGTCCGGCCCAACCTCCATGGTGCCGACTTTCCAGCGATAGGGCTCCGGTGCAGATTCACAATCGGCGCACATTTGTCCAATCTCGCCTATTAGATTACGAGCCGTTCCGATTAGGCGGCGAGCACAGCCCACCAGATTGCGGGCATCGTCGCCTTACGCCCTCCCAGCTTGCCGATCTTGAACTACCCCTTCTTGATCTTCTCCGCCAGTTCGATACCTCTGATCACCACTTCCGCAGCCATTGGAATGCCGCGTTCGCCCGCCCGTCATGCTGACCAGACCCCGATAACTGAGCTTGAAGCTCAGGTGCCATCGGACGCACAACACCACGAGCTCCTAATCGAAATGCCGACCTTTGAACGGCTGCTCTAGGAGTACGAATGGCGCCATCTGTCCATCATCGCTGACGCCGCACCGCGTCCGCTTGCCGGATTTCCTGGAGAGTTGCCGGGTCAGGGCCAAAAGTATTAGAAGCTATAACGCATCGCCACTTGAATTTGACGTGAGTCGATACGCGTTCCGCTGATCACGCCGTAAGTTGCCGTTCGTAGCGTGGAACCTGGTTGGGCAAACAGCGGATGATTCGGCAGGTTGAAGAATTCGCCCCGAACATCCAATTGCTGTCTTCCATCTTTCCACTTGAAGGCTTTGTTCACCGACGCATCGAAGCTGGCGATGCCCGGCCCGATCAGGATGTTGCGCCCGGCCGTCCCGAACCGGAAATCGGTAATAGCCGCCGGGTTCTGTCCCAGCCGGTCTACGAAAGCCGCCGTGTTGAAATATTGGGCCACGGTTTTCGGCCCATCGTTTCCTTTCAATCCGGAAATGGCGTCAGGCGCGCACCAACCGCCTGCACCATTCTGAATGTTGCCGGGGCCGCAGAAGGGGCTGAAGGGAAAGCCGCTTTGGAAAGTGAGAATCCCACCCAACTGCCAGCCGCCTAGCACCGCCTCGGCAACCGCATTATCAATACCAACCATGCGCCCTTTACCGAAGGGCAGTTCGTATAGGAAAGAAGTGGTGAGCCGGTGACGGAAATCGAAAGCGGACAGTCCACGGTCGCGCCAGAGTGCGCGATCGGGATCCATGGGCGTTAGCGGGTCGCCATCAGTAGTGCGGACACCGGAGCCGTTGTCGATCGACTTCGAGTAGGCGTACGATCCAAGCAGAGTAAAGCCGTAGGCGAAGCGATGTTGCAACCGCGACTGCAACGAGTGATAGCTCGAGTGGGATGCCGCATACATGTTCTGGAACGCGCCGTTGAACTTGGGGAATGGCCGGTTGTCATTGGGGTTGCCCGGCCGGGGCTGCGGCAGGTTATAGTTGGAGAGCCGGCGCAGCTTGATGCCCGCCGAACCCATATAAGTCACTTCCAGCGACATGTTCTTGGTCAGCTCGCGCTGAACGGAACCCTGCCATTGCGCCACATAAGATGTTGGCTCGCCGTATTGATTGATAAGCAGGAAACTGGGAGCGCCCGATTGCGTGAACAGGCGATTCCAGGTGAGGTTCGGCGTCGTTGTATTCGCCGTCTCCGCCTGACGGATAGTGAACGGGATATTGCGAACGACATCGAACACGGCATTACTGATATCGCGGACATAATAGATACCGCCGCCGGTGCGCAAGACGGTTTTCGAGTTGACTTGATAAGCCAAACCGACGCGCGGGCCAAAGTCGTTTCGATCGGGTTTGCCGGCGCCACGTCCAAAACGTCCATCGCGGACCAACTTCCACGTTGCCGGAGCCGGGAACGCCGGATTGCCTTGATTGAGATCTCCGGTACCGGCGCGAACGAACGTGGGTTCAACCGAATTGTCCCAACGGAAATCCACGTTGACGATGGCATCGTGCTTATCGTAGAAGGGCGATTCGTATTCCCAGCGAAGTCCCCAATTCATGGTCAGCTTCGGAGAAATTTTCCACGTGTCTTGCGCATAGAAAGCAAGGTAGGTATTGCGAAAGTTGGCGATAGGCGCGCCAACCTGACCTTCCGTGGCAGACATAACGCCCAGAAGCATATCCGCCATCGGTTCACCAGTGTATTGTCCGTTCCAACTGAAACGCCCGCGGGGAACAACGGCTCCAATCTCGTTGTAACGAAGCCGGCGGTATTCGCCGCCGAACTTGAAGCTATGCTTGCCCTTGGTCCAGGAGAAATTATCCGAAACTTGGAAGGTAGTGTTCCAGTTGACAAAAGGGCAGTCGTTGCATTCGCCCACGTTATCGAATCCGGAGATCTGGAATACTGGAATGCCCCAGAACAAAGGATCTTGTGATACGCCTTGAAGACCCAGTTCGCCTACAACATTGCGTTGAAACGCACGCTGTTGGATGTTGCGCGAATTGAAGTAGTTCATGCCGAACTTGAACTCATTCACCTTATTCGCGCCAATCACCATGGTGTGTCCCAGCACGCCCTGCTGACCAAGAATCTGAACGTTGTTCCCTTGGTTGGCGATGGCCGACGGAATATACTGCGGCTCCTGGGTCTGGCTGAAGCGGAAGAAATAGGACTGATTCTGGATGCCCGTAAAATCGGCGCGAGCTGTGAATTGGTCGCCTTCCGTCCGCCTCCCCTCGTCGTTCAGGTAATTTCTGGCAATCCCCAAAGCTCCGCTTCCAGCCTGGTTGGGAAGCGGGAAAAAGTCGTTGAGAACTTTCCTCGAAATGGGACTGATTCGACTTTCGGGGATGGTGGCATTCGGAAAAACCTGTCCGGGATTCAACGGATCGCGAATGGGTTTATTCAAGAAACCGAAGTTTCCGGAACGATAGCGAGAGTCCGGCAATGTGCCCGTCTGCGTCAAGGCACGCCGTTCGCGCAAGCCCTCATAGTTGAACATGAAGAACAGCTTGTCTTTTCCGTTATACACTTTCGGAATCAGCACCGGTCCCGCAAATGTCCCGCCGAACTGGTTGCGTTTGAACGGAGGATTGACTCGGGCAAAGAAGTTCCTTGCATCGAAGTAAGAATTGCGAAGGAACTCAAACGCCACTCCGTGAAACTGGTTGGTCCCCGACTTGGTGGAGACGTTGACTTGAGCAATTCCGCGTCCGAACTCCGCCCCAAATACTCCCGATTCCACCTTGAATTCCTGTAGCGCGTCGATCGAAGGCAGGAACAAATAGGTGTTGAAATTCGGATCGGTGTTCTCCATGCCGTCCAGCGCGTAGTGATTAAAGTGGACGCGTTGCCCGGCAACGTTGAGCGCGAAACTATTCCGCGCACCGCCCATCCGCTGCTGGCCTTGCGAGGAGGCAGGGCCGTTGGTGGTGGCGCCGGGAATCAGCGAAGCGAGTTGAAGATAGTTGCGGCCGTTGAGCGGCAACTCCACAATACGCTTGTTTTCGATAACCGTTCCAACCGACGTCGTCTCGGTGTCGAGTACCGGAGCGCCTCCGGTCACCTCAATCACTTCCGCCACGTTGCCAACTTGCATCACGAACTCGAGATTGGCAACCTGTCCCACCTGCAACTCAACGTTGTTGCGTGCCTGAACGGAAAAACCTTTCATTTCCACTCGAATGTTGTAACGTCCTGGCGGCAAAGCCGGAACGTTGAACAGTCCGTTCGCGTTGGACGTAAGCGTTCGTTGCAGATTGGTATCCGGGTTGACGATCGTAACGGAAGCGTCCGCAATCACGGAACCCGAAGGATCTTTTACGTTTCCGGCAATTTCGGACGTTCCCTGGGAAAATAGCGTCGCGCCACTCAAAGCGAAAACCAGAACATTTCTAAGGATCTTGTTCATAATTGCCCACCCTAGCCGCTCAATCTATCACAACCGTATGACCACCGCAACGTGAACTCGACACCGTGCTGTACTGGATCGTGCCGCACTTTCGCGCGGCCAATTTCTTCTATGTCCCAGGTTTATGCGGCGATTTCCTAACGGCAATACGGCTCCGCTGTAAGGTGTTCGTGCGTGAATAGAATCGCTATGTCCTCAAATTTTGCGGGGCCGCACAATGTTCGCGGTAGCTTCATGAAGCGCGCACGATCAGGCGCTGACGTCGGACCGTGACGTCAGCGCGTTCTACGCGTGGACTTTACGAGGGCGGCCTCGGAGTCGAAGAAGTACGTCCCGAATTAGGAAACCCGGAACTACGATACGTTGTTGAAGATCGAACCACTGAGCGTACCGGTGCTATCGGCAAACGATTCCTGCTCGATGCCTAATGATCGCAGGATGCTGAGGTAGATGTTCGACATTCGCGTCTCACCCTTGCGCCAGTAGACACCGTGCCGCAGGCCCATGTTGGCGCCGCCGGCGATCAGTGTCGGCAGGTTGATGGGGTTGTGCGTTGTACTGGCGCCACTGCCGAATAACACGATGCTGTTGTCGAGTACGCTTCCACTGCGGTCCTTATACCCGTTCAGCCTGTCCAGGAAGTGGGCCACTTGCCGGCTCAGGAACAGGTCGTACTTGGCAAATTGCATTTGCCCTTCCTTGTCGGAAGCATGCGAGAGATTGTGGTGTGTTTTCGAGAGACCCAGCTTGAGCGGAAACGTATCGCTGATGCCCATGCCGTCTTCCCGATTGAGCATAAATGAGACGGAGCGGGTGATGTCCGCGTCGAATGCCAACGCGATCAGGTCGAACATATTGCGGTAATACTCGGTAGGCTCTCCCTCGGATGTCGCGTCGAGGTTCAGATGCGAGTAATCCTGCTTCTTCAGAGGAACATCAATCCAACGCTCGGATGCAACCAGCCGCGTTTCCACTTCATCCAGTGAGGTGAGATACTGCTCCATCCGTTCCCGGTCGCTCTTGCCAAGTTGCCGATCGAGCGAACGCGCACTCTCCACCACGGCGTCCACCAGCTTAATGCGCCGCTGTAGTTTCTCATGCTCCGATTTCAGCGACGTGCGGTCCCCGCGAAATAAGCGGTCAAAGATGCGGCGCGGGTTGTTTTCGGCAGGAATCGGTCTTCCTTCCAAACTGTAAGAGATTGTACCGGTGCGGGAGAGAAAGCCGGTCCCGGCATCGATCGACAGCACCAGCGAAGGCTGCCGGCAATACTGCTTGGTGTGTAGCGCTATGACTTGATCCAGGCCGACCGAGTTGTAGGTCCCGGGCTTCGGGTTGTGCAGCGGGGCGCCGGTGAGCCACATATCGGAGCAAACATGCGGGTCCGCTTTGGGGCCGCTGGGGTGGTACAGGCCACCCATGAAGCTCAGCTGTTTGCGGAACGGAGCAAGCGGTTCGGTGGAGCTACCAAAAACGAACTCACCATTGCGTTCAACGCTGGGAAACCAACTCCATTCGCCAAGGTTGTGCTCTGGCTTCGGGAGCGACATACCGTTGGCGGTGTAGATCGCGCAAAAGCGGCGAGGAACCTGCGCTGTGACTTCCGCGCCCATGGCGTCAAGAACGGGCAACGCCAGCGCAACTCCTCCCAGCCCTTTGAGAAAGGCTCGGCGATCGATTTGAAGGGAAATGCTCATCGGTGTCTCCGCTTGGTGCTATTCCGCATTCTACTATTTTTCCAGGAACAACTTACTGTTGACCACATAGCGGATCATGTCCTGCATGCGGTAGCCGTCGTTCCGCAACTTCAATCCGTCCTGTTTCAGAAAGTGTAATTCGTTGTACGTCAGGCTGCGACCGGTGGCATAAGTGGCCAGATGCTTGAGGACACTGAAGGCCACTTGATCGATACGATCCTGGCCCAGATACCGCTTCAGATCGTTGACGCCATCGACGTCAGTCTTGTCTGGCAGCTTGGATCGCGCATCCACGGCCTGTTTTTTCAACCGGCCACCCGCGTCAAACTGCTCCAGCGCCACTCCCCAAGGGTCAATTTTCGAATGACATTGCAGGCAGCCCGGGTGGTTCCGATGCTGCTCCAGCCGCTGGCGCAGCGTTAGTTCTCCGGTGCCCTCCTGGAGCACGGGCACGTTGGGTGGAGGCGGGTCGGGCGGTTCGGCGATAATCCGGCGCGCCAGCCACGAACCGCGCTTTACCGGGTTCGATTCCCGCCCGTCAGACAGGCCTGCCAGGATTGCAGCCTCCGTGAGCAGGCCGCCAAGATCGCGTCGTTGGTGAATTATCGGTACAAATTGAAAACCGCTTTCCGTCTTGCTGCCCAGATCGTAGTAGTCGGCAACCACCTCGTTTGCCATCACAAAATCGGAATCGATCAGATTCCGCACCGGCAGATTATTCCGAATCATGTATTGCACAAACTGGATCGGTTCCTGCCGCAGTTGGGTGCGCGTATCGCGAGTGAGTTTGGGAAACTGTTTGCGGTCGGGTTCCAGCACACTGAACTTGTCCAGACTCAACCATTGCGATGTAAATTCGCGGGTGAACTGCGAAAAATGAGGATCAGCGATCATCCTTGCCACTTCGGTATCTAATTGTTTCGGGAGCGCACCGGTCGCGGCTAAGTGCAGCGTTGTCCGATCCGGTGGTCCGTTCCAAAGGAAGTACGACAGCTTCGAGGCCAGTTCGTAGTTCTCCAGCGGTTCGGGTTCCGGGGTGCGGCTGTTCTCGATCAGGAACAGGAATTGCGGCGAAGTCAACACCACCTGCAGCGCGTCCTTCACACTCTCTTGAAAGTTGCCCCCGGCGGCAAACGATTTCTGGAACACCGCAAGCAGCGCGGACTCTTCCGTAACGGTGATAAGACGGCGGTATGCCCGCGCCGCAAAGCTGCGTATGATTTCTCGCGCGTAGGCCGGACGATCCTCTTTATGTGCGAAATCGATGAAGATGTTTCGATGCGGCGGCGGAGGCCACGTTTCGTAAAACGGGCCTTCGAATTCCACCGACCGAATCAGCATTCGCGGCATGTCGCGGCCGTCCGTATATTCGCTGCGGACGCCGATTTCACGAACGCCGGCGAGATAATTCACGTTGTCCTTTTCAACGTCCGGACTGGGGAAATTGCGGATGGCTCCTTCAAACACAAAGCGCGTGAGCTTACCGCCGGCTACTGTTTGGGGCGCGCCTGCTTGCGCCAGTGTGCTGCCGCAATCGCGGCGCAGGCCCAAGTAAACGCCAACTCGAGGCGAACGCTTCTCAAACTCTCGAAAACGCCGCGAAGGTTCCTGCTCGGCCGGGAGCGGAGCGATAACGATCCGGTCCAGATCCGTCACGCCGGTATGTTGTGCCTGGAGTTGAAGGGGCCCGGCGTCCAACCGTACTACCAGGAACGCGGGTTGCTGTAAGGTGCCGGAGAATTTGCGATTTCCGACGCTAAGCGTTACGCCTTGCTGCGTTTCGGGCGGAGGCGGCTGCACAAACTGCTTTCCCGGCTCCACCAACGCTTGAATCTCTAGTTCGGTAAGGGCCCGCCGGTAGAGGCGCACTTCATCCAGTTCGCCCTGAAATTGGGTCGCCTCCGGAACGCGCCCCAGATAGAGATCCATCTTCGGGTTATCCAGATTCGAGGGGCCGATCTCCCCTTTGGCCACCGGGAAACCATTAACGTAGAGACGCGATTCCTTCTGTCCGCGCCGCACGACGGCTGCTACATGCTGCCAGGATTCGGAACGAATCACCCCCGGCGGCGACGTCATTGTGCCATTCGGCCCATTGACCGGACCCATTGTTTCGAGACGCAGGACCCCCTTATCGCCGGGCATATCCAAGTACCAGCCGTGTACATTGCCATATGCTCCCATAGCCACAATGCCTGCTCTTCGTAGCTGTTGCGGGTGAATCCAAGCGGCGACTGTAAAGTCTCCTTCGCCAACGTTCACTGCCTCGCTACGAGGGATCATCAGCGAATCGCCATCCCCGTCGAGTGAGAGAGCCTGGCCGAACGGCGATCCAATAAAATGGGCATCGCCCTGCAAGCGGCCAATCTTGCCGTTGCCCTCGGGCGGCCAGGATAGAGCCAGCCCCTCCCCAAGCCGCGAGAAATCCGCTACGACCGGCGCATTGCTCCGTGGAACTTGGTGAACGTCAATCTGATAAATTCCCGCCTTCTTGATGGTGACCGTTTGTGGAGTTTTTGGATTGCGGGCGATGACCTCGTCTCCACCGCCCGGCGACGCTTGGGAAATGGCGCCCTTATCGAGCAGCAGACCGTCATTGTATTTCGCGGCCAGCACCGTCACGCGAAATCGGCCCTGGTCGGGCAATTCACGCAACGAAATCTTGAAATTCGCCTTCGGTCCGTATGTGCCTTCGCCGCCGAACAACTCATCGCTGGGAATGGCGGGCCGCAGAAGCAGCCCCTGCGAAACGGTACTGTAGGGCTCCCCTTTGGGATAGCCCAGATTGCCGCGCATGTCGGCAAAGACCGCATGATAAATACTGTCGTATTCTCTCCAGCCCCGGACCGTATCATTGCCGGCGTAGCCTTCGATGAATCGATACTTGGTCCGCATGGACAGAGGTTCAAACGGGAACGGTTTGGCCGGCACCGGTTGCGTTACCACGAAGTCTTTGTTATTGAGCAGCAAACTGTTCGCGCCAAGCACCAGCTGATCGGAAAGCGCGTGGGCATTGATGGACGCTCCCAGATCGACGCGGAAATTTTGGATCGCGGGCTTCGATTTTGGATCGACGATGGATCGATTGAGCGCTTCCGCCGCGATTTCAAAATAGGCATCCAAAAGGATGGGCGACAGTTGCAGCGTATCCTTATTGTTCACGAATCCGTCGATGGAGACGGCATCCGGAGGAAGCGCTTCCGTCAGATCGTCGTCCAGCATCAACAGCTCGCGCAGCGTGTTGCGATACTGTGACACGGTAAGCCGCCGCACCAGTCCGTTTTTCGGCGCCGGACGCAAGCGGGCGGTTTCCAGGGCGTTCGTGATCCACTCGGCCATCCGTTGGCGCTCGGCACTGGCCGGTTGCGGCTGGCCCTTCGGCGGCATGGTTCCATCCCCAATGCGCTTCCGTATGTGATCCCAGAGTGGAAGCCGCCGGTCTTCGAACGCCGCGTCGAGTTGGTCCACCCGGACGCCCGACATGGATGTCTCCTCGTTGTGGCAACGCACGCAATTCTGCTTCAGAAATGGCTTCACCTGCTGTTCGAACGCCGCTTCCCGGGCTTTGGAATCGGCTGCGGCGTTAGCCTGCCAGGCGCGCGCCGTCCACGTCATGCCAAAAACGGATAGCAGTGCGAGAGCAAAGACGGTTCGCCGTCGAGGCCAATCATTCCTTAAAGTCATATCTTTTTGCGAACGCTCAACCCGGTGCAGGACAGCGGCCGGGTCGCCTTCATCCGCGCTCGTTATTTTAACATCCAATATTTCGGATGGACCGTGCAATTCTGCAAAACAGGGAAAGCCATTCGAATACTATCATCCCCATATAAGTATTTATCCCAGCTGGTTCAACAGCCAGGAGCGCGCGAAATCCCAGTCGCGCTTCACGGTCGCCAAGGATATCCCGAGGGTCTTGCCGACTTCCTCGTCCTTGAGACCGCCGAAGAATCTCAGCTCTACCACCTGAGCGGCGCGTGGGTCCAACTTTTCCAGGCGTGCGAGCGCTTGATCAAGGTCAATCACCCGGGCATCCACCGGGACAGCCAATCCATGCGCGTCATCCAGCGAGATCGCACCCTGTGAACCTCCCCGCTTTTGGGCGTGCTTGTTTCGGGCGTGATCTACAACGATGTGCCGAAGCTGGCGGGCCGCTACTGCCAGGAAGTGCTCGCGGTCGTGCAAATGCAGCGGCTGGCTGGAAAATAGCTTCAGATACAGTTCGTGGACCAGTGCCGTTGGCTGCAAAGTGTGGCCGTCCCTCTCGGATTGCAGGTAGTGAGAGGCGAGCCGGCGAAGCTCCTGATAGACAATGCCAACCAGCTCGTTGCCAGCCTCCTGATCACCCTCGCCCCAAGCGCTTAGGATTGCGGTAACGTCTTTGGGCGTTGGCTCCCAGGTCATGGCGAATAGAGGATAACATAAGGAGCCAGCCAGGAGCCCTGGCAGTCGCGATGACTCCAGAGCGGTTGCAACAGATTCGCGCAGTTTTTGAATCGGTCGCCGGCCTTCCGCTGGAGGAATGCCGCGGCATATTGGCCGGGTTTCGACAGGCGGATCCAGCTTTGGTGGCTGACGTCGAACTTTTGCTGGTCGCCCACCGGCGCAGCGCGGGATTTCTGGAGCAGCCGATTGCGAATCTCCATTATCCTGCGTTTTCCATGGATGCCGGGCCGGATCTTGTCACATCGCGCATCGGTTCCTATGAAGTGGTCCGAGAGATCGGGCGTGGCGGAATGGGGACGGTCTACGAAGCCGTGCGAATCGACGGCGCTTTCCGCAAGCGCGTCGCAATCAAGGTAATCCGCGCCACCCTGTTAACCGAATTGTTGCAGGAAAGATTCCGTCGCGAACGTCAGATTTTGGCTGGACTGGACCACCCGAATATCGCGCACATTCTGGATGGCGGCACTACGGAGACCGGGCGTCCCTACTTCGTAATGGAATACGTTTCGGGCGTCCGCATCGATCACTACTGCCGCAATCACAAACTGGGCATCGATGGCCGTCTCGATCTGTTTTCCCGTGTCTGCGACGCGGTCCAGTACGCTCACGATCATCTGATAGTGCACTGCGATCTAAAGCCGGGGAACATTCTGGTCACGGCCGAGGGGGGAGTGAAGCTTCTGGACTTCGGGATCGCCAAGATCCTGGCGGACCCTGCAAATCCGGAACCGGCGGCGAAAGCCGTCAGCGCGCTGATTCTGACGCCTGAATACGCAAGCCCCGAACAGGTGCTGGGGAAGCCGGTCACCACGGCCGCCGATGTCTACCTTTTAGGCGTATTGCTCTACGAGCTTCTGACCGGCCTGCATCCGATGCATGATACCGCTAATATTCCGCATGAAATGATGCGGGCGGTTTGTGAGCAAGATCCCATGAAGCCCAGTGTCGCCGTCACGCAGGCGGTTGCCGCAAATGCCGATAAACGCAGCCTCAAGAAACTGCGGCGCCGGCTCCAAGGCGAATTGGATGACATCGTGATGTTGGCGCTGCAGAAGGATCCCGGCCGCCGGTACTCCTCCGTCGCGCAGTTCCGTGACGACACGGAACGCTTCCGAAGAGGGCTGCCGGTGTTGGCGGACGGCGACCGGCTGGGTTATCGCGCAAAGAAGTTTCTGCGCCGAAATGTTGTCTCAGCCACTGCCGCCGCGGTTGTGATTCTCTCCCTCACCGCTGCCGTGTGGGTAAGCGCGGGAGAGGCAAGCCGCGCCCGGCGGGAACAGCGAGTGGCCGACCAGCAGCGCAGTATTGCCGACGTCCAGCGGCGGTTCGCTCAGACTCAGGCAGCGGCGGCCGAGCGCGCGAGAGAACAGACGGCCGTTCAGCGGACCCTCGCCGAACAGAAGGCTGGGGAGGCAGGGCAGCAACGGGCTCGCGCCGATTTGGAACGGGCGCGTGCCGAGCGGCGACTCGGCGACCTCCGTTCCCTGGTGACCACTCTGCTTTTCGATTTGCACGATGGCATTCGCGACCTTGCCGGCTCGGCCGCCGCCAAGCGGTTGGTGCTTGCAAAGGCACAGCAGTATCTGGAGAGGCTTTCCAAAGAATCGGGCGGCGACCTGCAACTCCAGCGCGAACTGGCCAGTGCTTATGAGAAGACCGGCGACCTTCTTCACGATGCCATTGGACCGGGCGGAGCCGACGCCGGTTCACTGGCGAACTACCAGAAGGCGTTTGATCTGCGGCAAGCGATTTTCCACCAGGAAACGGGCAGTCTGTCCGCCAGGCGCGATCTGGCCTTCAGCCAGAGCAAGGTGGGTGATGGACAGTTCTTCAACGGCCAGGCCGGCCGGGCCCTTGCCGATTATCAGCATGCTTTGGATATGGAAGAGACCGTATTGCGGCGGAATTTGTCCGATCCTGAATCCCAAAAGGTGGCGGGCTACATCCACAACCGCCGTTGTATTGTTCTGGCCGCGACGGGAGATGCGGTCCGCGCGAACGAGGCCTGCCGCGCCAGCATTACCTACCTGGACCCGCTGGCACTGTCGCTCGCCAACGACAGACTGGTGCGCCGGACTCTGGCCTCCACCTGCGCCGCATTCGGAAACCTTCTCCGTCATCTCAATCAGGTTCCGGAGGCGCTGAGCCACCTCGCCAAAGCCAGTGCGCTGTTTGAAGGTCTTGCGGCGGAGCAGCCGAATAACGTGGAATACCGCCGGCTGATCGCCTATACACAGATCTATGTGGCGCAGGCACTGCTCGCCCAGAACGATCGCGAGGGAGCGATGAAAACATACTCCAAGGCGGTTGCCTCCATGCAAACGCTGATGTCTATCGACCCATCCGATTCGAGAGCGCCGGCCGGTCTGGCGCTCGCGCTTACCAGGATGGCGACCGAAATGAAGAAGATCGGGGACCTGGCGAATGCCGAAAAGGCCGGCACCGAAGCGATCGAACTTCTTCGGGCCGTCGCGGAGAGGCCCGGAGCCGGGGCCTACGAATGGAACGACTATGCCAACACACTCCTGAAATCGGAAATTGAGTCGTTGCGGCAGCCCGCCAAAGCGCTGGAACTGGCACTCCGCGCCACACATGCCACCAAACAACCCAACGCCTTGTTCTTGGATACGCTCGCCTGGGCGTATTTTCGCACTGGCGACGCGCCCTCGGCCATTCGAGTTGAGCGACAGGCGCTGACTTTAGTCCCGGCAGGCAACGCTTTGGGGCAGGGACTGCGCATCGAGCTGGAACAGGGGTTGGCGCAGTTCGAATCCCCAAGTCAGAAATAAAGTTTGAGCTGGTTGAGACATCCTTTGCGCTGTTGAGGTGAAGGAGTCTCATCGAATGCCGATGTTCTGTGCAAGCTGCGGTGCGCCATTGGGCGGGCAGGGGGGATTTTGCGGAGGCTGCGGCGCCCGCGCCGGTAATCCGTCTTCAGGTCCAGCCGCACCTCTCGCGTCGCCAGCCGCCGCGATGCCCGCGCCACAAAAGTCAGGTGCCCTGAAGATCATCCTGATCGTTGTGGGCATGATGTTTTTCCTCGCCGTGCTCTCGCTTGGCAGCATGTATTATGCCGCGCATCGTTACATACGAATGGCCGAAGACGCGACAGGTGTGAAAGCCGGCGATGTGGTTAGTTCCCTTCGCGACGCGGCGGCCCATGGCTCCCGGGCAAGGAAGGAACCAACGCGGGACGGGTGTGCGCTGTTGTCCCGGGACGAAGCGTCGGAGATCCTCGGCGTTACCGTCGAAAGAGTTAATGGCAAACCCACCGACCTGGAAAGCGGCGAGCACTGCGACTTCTTCGTGAAGCCCGAAACCATTGAGCAAAATTTGGAAAAATTCAAGAAATCCGCCGCCGCTATCAAGGACGACCCAAACAACCCTGCTCAGCCCAATGAACTGCCGGCGGGCGCGGCGGATATGATCAAGACCTACGCCCGCGGCATGTCCGAGGGAATGGGGAACGGCGATACACCGTACTTTGGCTTTACCGTAGAGCGCGAGAACGGCAAGATCTCCTACACCGCCTTTCAACTGGCGCGCCGCCTGAGCGGCGTCGACGCAATTTCAGAGAAAGGAGCTTCCCCGACGGTGGATGTTGGCGATCAGGCGATCATGGCCATCGGCGACTCCCAACTTTGTGTGGTGAAGGGCCGTGCTTCCATCACTCTCAATCTTATGCAAGTCACCGACGGAAGAGCCAAAGGCGTCGCTCTTGCCAGAAAGATTCTACCCCGACTGTAGCGTTCCGTTTAGGCTGGCTTGCACGTTGGAATTATTTGAGCGACGAAAAGGAACGCTTATGAAGCGAAATTTCCTGTCATTGAGTTTGATTATGTTCAGCGCCGGCTGCGGGCTAACAGGCAGCCCAAGCGCAAAGTCCGCGCAATCTTCCCCTGCCCAGCCGGCGGTGAAGCGCGATCCCTGCTCATTGCTGACGAAAGAAGAAATCGCGGCAGCGCTTGGGGCCGAAATGCGCGAGTCGCATTCCGACGACGGCATGCACTGCCTCTATTCTCCCCGGGCGGATATTCGCAATGGAGCTTCTGTAACCGCCGCTTGGGGACCGGAAAACGTCAAGATGCTCTTCACTGACGCCAAGCGGGTACTCACGCAGAGAACCGGCAGCGGTTTCCAGGACATCAGCGGGTTGGGGGATGAAGCTTTCTTTGTCGGCGGGTCAGGTCTAAGCGTCCGTAAAGGAGATGCTTTCTTCAGCATTGGGCTTACTTCTCCCGCAAGTCTGTCAGTCCTGACAGTAGAGCAAGGGAAGGAGCAAGTCTACGCGGATCTTCTCGAAAAGGAGAAGGTCTTGGCGATAAAAGCGCTTGCCAGGCTTTGAAGCACGCAACCACTAATAACGCGTTACAGCTTAAACGACGAATCAAAAGGAGCAATATATGACATTCTGTCCTGCTTGCGGAGCCTCGGTCGAGGGGCGCTTCTGTCCCAAATGCGGTGCGGCAGCGGAGGGCGCGGCGGCAGGGCCAAATGCCGCGGCGAGTGCAGTTCCTGGCGCCAGTGCCGGATTGACCGAGAACGCCGTCGGCGCCTTGTGTTACCTGGGCGGGATTGTCACGGGAATCATCTTCCTGGTAATCGCGCCCTATAACCAGAATCCGCGAATCAAATTCCATGCCTTCCAGTCCATTCTGTTCAGCTTGGTCTGGTCGCTGGGCTGGTTTGTGATTGTTGCAATGGGAATGATTCTGCCATTTAGCATCTCCGTGATGATTAGCCTCTTCAGCGTGCTGCTGTGGGGAGGCGGCCTGCTGATTTGGCTGCTGCTGATGTTGAAGGCGTACCAGGGGGAGACTCTATCATTGCCGGTGATCGGCGCGGTCGCCCGCCAACAGGCGGGAAAATGACTTCCAATTTCCAATTCGTTCAAGAAATGAAATGTTCGCTGACCAGGATATTCTCTGTCGTGGTCCTGACAGTCGCGAGTCTTGGCGCGGAAGCAGTGCCGGTTTGTTCGGCGGTGACGGAGGCTGACGCGCAGGCGATCATCGGCCCGTCCGCAAAGCGGTCCAACGATCCCAGTGGTTGCGAGTGGGCGGGCGCGGGCAGCAAGAAGCAAATGAATGTGGTGCGGATCGGCGTCGCAAGCATGTACGAGCGGGCACGCGCCGATAGCGCCGCAAAAGGCAAGACTCAGGACGAGAATGGTCTTGGCGGTTCAGCCTTCTCCACGATTCCCTCGAAAGATAAAGGCGGCCGGGCCGCGATCTACCTTCTCAAAGGGTCCGCGGTGCTGGTTGTGGACATTAGCGGTTTTCCGGCGGGCGGGGCGGAAGAACGGTTGCCACAAGTGCGCGACCTGGTGCGCAAGCTGGTTCCCGCACTTTGATTTGGCTACAAGGAGAAAACACATGCTCGGAATCAAACAAGCTACTGCGTTTGCGCTTAGCGCACTAGTATTCACGGCGGCAGTTCCACTGTACGCGGAAGACCGGATGCGGGCCGGACTTTGGGAGGTGGTGACCACTCAAAACGGAGAGCCTTCCGCGGCCGGAATCAACACTTGCTACACGCCAGTCATGGTGGAATTCGCCAACAGGCCCGCGAAGATAATCCGGGAAGCAACGGAGAAGTCAGCCGTCAGGAGCGGATGCACGCTGAAGGAATTCAGGTCCGATGGAAACTCGATTTCCATGGTTAAGCTCTGCGGCGCCAATTCGTTCGCAATTTCGAGTACCTATAGCGGGAACGCCTTTGAAACCGTCGACACAAGGAAGGAGGCGAGCGGCACCAAGGTCATACGTATGAAGGGCCGCCGAATCGGCGACTGCAAGTAGCGGAGCCAAAACGACAAATCGCTAACGCGCCGTCGATCTGATCGGGCCGCGCAAGATCTTCGCAAGCGCCGGGCTGAAAATGGCACTGCAGCCGTCCAGGGTTATGTTTCCGCTGGCTCCGCGCGGCTGCGCACTCGCAACGGTAAGGACTGGACCGCGAGATTTCCTTCCCTTGCCGCGGCGCTGGAAAAGCTGAAGGCTAAAGACGCCGTGCTTGATATGGAGGCTGTCAGCCTTGATGCGCAGGGCAAAAGTAGTTTTCAAGCCCTACAGTCAGCATTGGGCGATGGGGGAAATGCCAACGCAATCGTCGCCTATGTCTTCGATCTCCTTCATCTTGACGGAGTGGATCTAACGAAGCTGCCCTTGACCCGGCGCAAAGCGAAATTGCAGGCGCTGCTGAAAAGCTCGAACCCGGAAGCCGTGCTTCGCTACAGCGAACATATCACCGTTCAGGGCACGGAGCTGTTCGCGAAAGCTTGTGGCCTCGGTCTCGAAGGGATTGTGTCTAAAAAGGCTGACGCTCCCTATGTTTCCGGGCGTGGGCGGGATTGGCTCAAATCCAAATGCACGCTCCGGCAGGAATTCACAATTCTGGGATTCAGCGCCTCGCGAACCGGCGGACGTGCTCTGGGCACCCTCTATCTTGGCTATCGGAAGGATGGCGCATTGCACTACGCGGGCAAGGTGGGCACTGGTTTCTCAATGCAAGGCGCTAGCGAACTTGCAGAACGGCTCTCCAGGTTGGCGCTAACGAAACCGTTATTGACACGCGCCGAAACGCCGGACCTGCCCGCTATCGAATGGCAATCCATCCACTGGACCAGACCCGTGTTGCTCTGCGAGGTTGCCTTCACGGAGTGGACGCAGGACGGCCGCATTCGTCATCCTTCGTTTCAAGGATTGCGGGACGATAAAGATGCGCGCGACGCTAAGAAGGAGACGCCTATGCCTACGAACGACATGCCGGCGAAATTGGCGGCTAAGAAGAAAGCCGGCAACTTGCTAGTAAGTGGCATTGCCATCACTCACCCGGACCGCGTGATCTCTGAAACCGGTCATGTCACGAAGGGCGAACTTGCCGAGTACTACGCTGGCGTGGCGCCTTTTATCGTGCCTCAGATTGCCCGGCGGCCTCTGAGCCTACTTCGTTGTCCCTCAGGAATAGACGGCGAATGCTTTTATCAACGCAATCCGGGAAAGGGTCTGGGGGCGCACGTGTACCCGTTTGAATTCACGCATAAGGGGAAACGATACGAGTATCTCTTCATAGAGGATGAAAAGGGGTTGCTTGAGGTAATCCAGATGGGTGCAATTGAGATCCATCCCTGGGGCGCGACCATTGATCGGATTGACTACCCCGACCGGCTGATTTTCGATCTCGACCCGGCGCCGGATTTGCCGTTGGAGCCGCTCAAACTGGCCGCATTAGACTTGCGGAAACGTCTGCAGCAGAAGGGGCTGGAATCGGTTCTCAAATGTACCGGCGGCAAAGGTTTGCACGTCACTGTGCGTTTGGCGGGTAAGGACACCTGGCCGGCCGTAAAAGCGTTTGCCGCCTCGGTGGCCCAGGAAATGGTAGCGGCAGCGCCCGAAGCCTACGTGGCCACGATGAGCAAGGCAAAGCGTACGGGCAAGATTTTCATCGATTATTTTCGCAACGACTGTACTGCTACGTCGATTGCAGACTACGCTGTCCGGGCCCGTCCAGGCGCCCCGGTCGCCGTGCCGCTGGATTGGAAAGAGCTCAAGAGTTTGCAGGCCCCGAGTCAATTCACAATCAGGGACGTCTTGAAGCGGATCAAAAATAGGAAGCCGGCGTCTAACACGCCGGACCAAGAGCAGACCATCCCTTCGAGGTGACCATTTGCGTCCATCCCTTCCGCACGCAAATTTATGATGGTTCAAACAAGCTGAAGAATCCCGCGCCCGACGCTGCCTGAGATATTATGTCCCGACGCGCGAATGCGTGCGTCCGCTCTCAATCAGAAAGTCCGCGATGAGCTTACCAATCTGCATGCACTGATCCAGGTCAGCGGGCTTTCTGATAAACCGCACAAAAACAAACGCCTTAATTTTTTCCAGTTCGCGCGGCGACGACGAAGAGCTGAGGACCACGACGGGAACTGTGTCGAACAGGTGATATCCACGTACAGCTTCCAACACTTCCAAGCCGCCGTACTTGGGCAGATTCAGGTCCAGAACAATAAGGTCGGGAACCGTT
This sequence comes from Bryobacterales bacterium, assembly GCA_038230275.1. GTDB lineage: Bacteria > Acidobacteriota > Terriglobia > Bryobacterales > Bryobacteraceae > JANXXV01. Next base: position 55,285 of record JBBRNO010000004.1, on the reverse strand, counting down.
GCTTCGAACTGGGGACCGACCTGATTACCGCAGGCGAGTGCCTCCCCGCCGTCCTCGATCGCAGTCATTTCAAAGTTGAGACCGGCTTCCTCCAGCGCTAACCGCAACAACTCGATATCCGCCTCGTTGTCCTCAATGACGAGGATCTTCACTGGCCGGTTCAAATCATTTGGTTCCATCGTCAGCCTTCTCTATTGTTGGTTGCAATGCCTGAGGCAATGTAAACCGGAATGTGGCGCCATGACCTGCTTGCGACTCGATCCATATCCGGCCTCCGTATCGTTCAACCAGACGCTGGCAAATTGCCAAACCGATCCCCGTCCCCGGAATTTGCTTGCCGTGAGGCCGCTTGAACGCGACAAGCACACTATCGGCCTCGGTAGCCGAAATAGGAATCCGGGGCCGTTTGTCACTCCGATGCTTTATCCGGGCGCGCTGCTGCCCGAGAGACAAAGCAAAGAGAGTACACCTGGAAGCCGGCGCTAGAGATCGAAATCTGCCCAAACGATGGTGTGATCTGATGGATCGGCTGATTTTCGGGGTTCCAAGTCAACCTCGGCACGTCTGCATCGCTGCGCCAGCGATTTGGTTGCTAAGATGTGATCGATTCGCCATCCGAAGTCTCGCGCAAAGGCATTTCGGAAATAGTCCCAATAGGTGTACTGCACGCGATCCGGATGCAGTTTGCGATAAACGTCGATAAAACCCCACGCGACCGCAGCTTTGTAAGCTGTCCGGGCTTCGATGTGAAAGTCTACCTCGTTCTCGCGGCGATCGGGATGGTAAACATCGATAGGTTCTGGAGCAACATTTAGATCCCCAGTCCAAACCGCATGCTTTGCCGGGTCGAGCCGGGCGTCAAAGTAAGTTCGCAGCCGCTTGAACCACGCTAATTTGAATGCATACTTCTCGGAATCAACGGCATAGCCTTGCGGTACGTAACTATTGACGATCGGAACTCCGTTCACAACGGTTAGGATAATTCTGACGTCCTCATTATCGGCACCCTCGTGCAGTCCATACAAGACTTCTTCCGGTGCATTCCTGGTTAAAGTGGCTACTCCGTTGTAGCCTTTCATGCCTCGAAATGTAGCGTGATATCCGGCCTCGCGGATCGCAGCGGCCGGGAAGTCGGCATCCTGCACTTTCGTCTCCTGCAAGCACAAGACATCAGGCTGATGGACAGAGAGCCAGTTTAGTACGATCGGTAACCGTTTGCGAATCGAATTGACGTTGTATGTCGCGATTTTCATAGCGTCTCGGGTGGCGGCCCGTTTCCGATTTTAGCCCGCCCCGGCCGTACGTTCCTTCTGGCGCAGCACGACGGAAGCGGCTACTGTCGAACCCGATACGGCGACCGAGGGCGATGAGTTCGTCCTGGCGTGCGGATCAAGCCAAAATGATCTCCATTTGAGAATTTTCGCCGCCCCCCAGCACATTCTAGTGTGAAGCAGAATGCCGGCGGAGCGCTCGCCGCAGTGTTCGCCGTTCTCGCGCTCCTAGCGTGCTACGAGGAGGGCACGCTGGCGCGGGCTTATTCTCTCTCAAACCAACGGACGATTGAGAGTCAAGATCGCGCTAGCCAACTGGCGCCGCTGAATGCGGTATTTTGGCGCGAACGCGGCATCGTTCGCCTGAATGAGTCCCCTGGGACTGCCGAACAGTATCTCAAGCGCGCCATTCAGTTGAATGCATTTGAAGTCGATTCCCTGGTTGGGCTTGGCCTGCTGGCCGAGTCGAGCGGGCGCATCCAAGAGGCTGAAGACTATCTGATCCGCGCAACCACCCTCAGCCGCCGCTTCAAACCCAAATGGGCGCTCGCCTACTTCTATTTCCGCCAGGGCCGGTTTGATCGCTTCTGGCCGGCCGCCAGTGCCGCCGCCAATGTGGAAGCTTCCGATGCCAAACCCATTTTTCGGTTAGCGAACCAGGTGATGCCGGATCTTGAACAGCTGGGTGACTTGTTGCACTTACAGAACCAGCATGCCCTCACCGGATACATTGGATTTCTGCTGGAACAGAAAGGCTTCGCCGGCTTGAGCCGTGTCGCCCTCCGAATCCGGCCCGCTCCGGAGTTGCGGCCCTTGCTTCTGGCTGTTGTGGAGCGGCTGATCAGCGAGAGCCGGCCGGAGGAAGCGGTTCAACTGTGGAATCACCTGAATGTGGGCAGTAGGATCCGCCCTCTTTCGCCCGCAACCGGAGAATCGCTTAGCAATGGGTTATTTGCAACAAGAGAAGGTCGTGGTTTCGAATGGCGCCACGAAGATAAGGAAGGGATCGATATCCGGGCGGGTGTCGCCGGCGATCTCCGAATTGAGTTTTCGGGACACCAAGCCGAATCCTCAACGCTGCTGGAGCAGTTTGTCCCCGTCGTGTCCGGGCGGGCCTATCGTCTCACCTTTAATTACGGCACCGATGCATTAAACGGAGCGACCGGACTGTACTGGCAGATATTTCAGGGAAATATGTCAATCGGCCCGCCGTCGACGCCGATCATTCCCGTGCCGGAGGGCCGCGGTTCCCTCGCATTCCGCACTGGCAGCGAGGTCGGACTTATCCGAATTGCGCTCATCTACAAACGTGAGTCCGGGACCACGCGATTGGAAGGCACTCTTATGCTTCGTTCGGCTGCTCTGGAGCTGCTGTGACGGCTCCGGCCCCGTGCCTCGCGGGAGCACCAGTATTTGCATGGTTGGCGACGGGGGCCGTCTTGGCCGGGATCCTAACGGCGTGGGCAGATCCCGTATCGGGCCATTATCTGAATGCGGTTGCGCTCGGATTGGTAGCGCTCTGGCTTGTCCTGTATCGCCTGGACGGGGGTACTTCTTGGCTGCTGCTGCCACTTCTTTCGATAGGTTGTTGGGGAATAGTGCAGTTGTCTCTACGGTGGACCGTTTATCCATATGAGACTTGGACTGCCGCCCGAGGCTGGTTTGCAGAAGCGGCGATTTTCTACCTCGCTTTTGCAACTCTAAAGGATCCCCGAATCCGTCATTCGATCGTGTCCGTCATTCTTCTCTTTGGAACCCTGATGAGTGCCGTTGGGATGATGCAATACTACGCGGCAAACGGCAGGGTACTTTGGCTGATGCCCATCCTATACCAGGACCATGTGATGGGTTCATTCCTAAATCGCGATCACTACGCCGTATTCGCGGAGTTGATTCTGCCAATTGCCTTGACTCGGGCGCTGCTGGGGACGGCTTCCAGATTCATCGCTTCCAGATTCATTTATGTCCTGGCGTCGGCCGCCATCTATACCTCGGTGGTAGTGAGCGCATCCAGGGCCGGGACTATTTTGGTCTCATTCGAAGCAGTGGCCCTGATTGCCGTGGCGCTCGCTCGAAACAGTCGAAAGTACCCGATGCCCTTGGCGGTGGCGTTGGGGATAGCCATTTGTTCGCTCACGGCCGGGTGGGGCGAGGTCTGGACCCGTTTTCACGCCGCGAACCCGTTTCCCTTCCGCCGCGAACTGGTGATAGCCACACTGCAAATGATCCAGGCACGGCCGCTGACCGGTTTCGGGCTCGGTACGTGGCCGGCGGTTTATCCGGCTTATGCCCTGTTCGACCCGCCAGGCATATTCATGAACCACGCTCATAACGATTGGCTCGAATGGCTGTCGGACGGCGGAATTCCCATCGCGCTGGCGCTCATTCCTATGATTTACGCCGTCGCCTCGCTTGCCAGGCGGAACTGGTGGGCCCTGGGCGTACCTGTAGCTTTCCTTCACACCGCGGTGGATTTCCCGATGCAGAAACCAGCCGTCGCCGCGCTGACGTTTTTCATTGTGGGCGCTGCGGCCGCGGCGTCTATCGTTTCGGTTCCAGTTGGAAAAAGACCGGCGGGGTGAGAGCTTCTCCGGCCTGCTTCCACTGTGTTGTTGGAAAGGAACTGGTGCACCGGCTTTTAATCCGGTCTTTCCAAAGAATTCTCACAACATTCCGGCTATCGCCCGATGAGGAATATTAGGTTGGGGCAGCCACCCCGCGACATGGATGACCATTTTTGACTGACTTCAATAAATTTCTGGGCGTAAGCCACGGTGATAGCGGCTCAGTAGACCGGCATCGCGGCGGTTTCATTTCGAGTATGGCCGTGCATGCCCTAGCGCTGGTTATTCTCGGCGCCGCCAGGAATTATCCAAGTGCACCCCCGGTGGCAATTCGGGATTCGTTTACACTTTTGAGCCTACCCCCCCGCCGCATAATACAAACGCCGGCACATCACAGAAACCTGCGTCCCGTGAAGGTTTGGCCGACCGTCGAGTCGTCGCTTTCGCCGCCTTCCCGCACCATTTTGATGGCAATCGCGCGTCCGGCTCCCACAGTATCGCTGGAGCCGGAGGTTGCCTCCCCTCCAACCATGCTCGCCAGTGTGCCGTTGGTGACCCCGTCCTTCCTACCTGTGCCGTCCTTTTCTGCGCAAACCAAACAGCCAGTTGCTGAAACAGGTCAGTTCGTTTCTCACCACCCCCAGGTAGCTTCCCCGGCGCGTTTGCCCGCGGTACAGAACGCAGGGTTTGATTCCTCTCGCTCCCCGGTTGCGTCAAGCATTCCGGAGTTCCGGGCCGCGCAGCACAAAGGGTACAAATTCAATGACGTCGAACAGAACATTCCGGCGTCGATTCAAAACCGCGGAATCGTACGGTCTGGTGCATTTTCCAGTTCTGATTCCGGCCCCGGGCCTTTTGCGGCCACGCGGGCGGTGGTGGAAAGCGGCTTCGGGTCGACGGCTTCCGCCAAACCCCGCCCAGCTCAAACCGCCATACCGCCTGCCGTTCCCGAAGGCATTCGCATCCTGGATTGGCGCCGGCCGTCCTACACTGCCGAAGCCCGTGATCGTCAGATAGAAGGAGATGTTTTGCTGGAAACTGTATTCACTAGCGACGGTGAAGTTCGCATTCTCAGAGTCGTGCACGGTTTGGGATACGGGCTCGATGAAAATGCAGTTGTTGCCGCGCGCGCTATTCGTTTTACGCCTGCCCGAAAAGATGGCAGAACAGTCGACTTGCACGGAAATATCCGGTTGACTTTTCGCTTGGCCTATTGACATGAAAAACACTAACTCAAATCGAGCCTTGCTGATACCGGCAATTGTGCTGGCAGCCGCAGCCGGGGTTTCTGGCCAGGACACTGGCGCCTTGGACACGCTGCTGAACCGCATCGTTGCGCGCGAGCGATCTTTCGTGGAGCAGCTACGCTCCCAGACGCCACTTATCGAAACATACCTCCAGGAAGCACCCGGTATCATCGCGACCACTCGTGAACAGGATCACTATTTCCTAGGAAGGTTGAACTTTACCGACGTGAAGCGATACACGCCCATCGCCGCGCGCTCGGATTCTCCCAAGGGATCCCACCGCCTGCGGTTGCTGATGAATCGCCCAATTGCCTTTGCGCCAGTCGGGTTCGCTCAGATGATCTTCATCGATGCCGAAAACTTTAGCCGCAAAGACTATTCTTTCGAGTACGTGCGCCGCGAATTCTCCGGCGGTTTGCGCTGCATTGTTTTTGATGTCGCTCCCTTGGATCTCAAGGCCGTGGGCCGTTTTATCGGGCGCATTTGGGTTGAGGAACGCGACGTACAGATTGTTCGGTTCAATGGAACTTTCAGCCGCTCCAGCAACACGAAGATCTACTTCCACTTCGATAGTTGGCGCTCATCCACTGCTGCTGGAGGGTGGGTGCCGGCGTTGGTTTATGTGGAAGAGTTTGCGGGAGAGGAGAAGCATGGCGCCGGTTTGACATTCAAAGGACAGACGCGTCTGTGGGGCTACACCACGGGTAAATCCGCTCGTATCGGCGAATTGACCAGTCTCGCCGTGGAACTAGAGAAGACTACGATGATCCAGACCCCGGTCGATGACAACTCGCCGCTCGAAAATCAACGATCCTGGGAGCATCAGGCGGAGGAGAATATTCTTGACCGGCTGGAGAAGGGCGGCTTCCTGGCCGCTAAGGGGCCCGTCGACCAAGTGCTGGAGACGGTTGTCAACAATCTTCTGACTACCAATGAACTGAATCTCGAGGTTCACTGCCGGATTATCCTGACAACGCCTCTTGAATCGTTCACGGTCGGCCGGACAATCGTAGTTAGCCGCGGCTTGCTGGATGTCCTGCCGGACGAAGCCAGTCTTGCGATGGTGCTGGCGGACGAGCTGGCGCATATCGCTCTCGGACACCGAACCAACACGCAATTCGCCTTTCACGATCAGACAATGTTCTCGGACGAAGATCTATTAGAGCGGTTTCGCTTTTCCCGTACTCCAGACGAAATTGATGCCGCAGGAGTCAAAGCGGTTGACATCTTGTCGAAGTCGCCTTATCAGGGAAAGCTTTCCAATGCGGGTTTGTTTCTGAAGGCTCTCTCCAGCCTTGCGCCAAGATTTCCCAACCTCATCCGGGCGAACATCGGTAACCGGCTGGCGGACGGTGGAACCATTCCCCGGATGGCCCAGCTGATCTCGATGGCGCCCGCTCTGGAAGATAAGAGTCTGGAACAGATCGCCGCTCTGCCTCTCGGCTCCCGCATCAAGCTTGACGCATGGACAGGTTCGATCTCACTAGTCAAAACAAAAGCGATCTCACTCCTTTCCGCCCGGGAGAAGCTGCTTTTTGAAATCACTCCGTTTGCACCTCAGTTTTCGCGTTCTGAAGCCTCATCCGGACAGCCGGGTAGCAATGACTGACATTCACACCCATATACTAGCCGGCGTCGATGATGGGGCCTCTGACTTCGAGACGACTGCCGCCATGCTATCCATGGCCGCCGCCGATGGAGTTACCGACATGGTTGCCACCCCGCATTCCAACCTCCAGTTCCAATTCGACCGGCTCAATTGCCAGGCGAAACTATCCAGAATTCGCGAAAGTTGTGGCGAATCGCCGCGTCTGCATCTTGGGTGTGAGATGCATCTCACACCCGAAAACCTTCATTCCGCGTTAAATAATCCGTCTGCGCTCACCTTGAATGGGAAGGACTGCATTCTGGTTGAATTACCGGACAATATTACGCGGCACGCCGTCGATCCATCGCTGCAGATGCTGATCGAGTCAGGATTACGCCCGATCATCGCCCACGCCGAGCGTAATCTGTATATACAGCGCCATCTGGCCTATGCCGCGCATTTGGTCGCTTCGGGTTGCTTTCTCCAGATCACCGCCAGTTCTTTCTTTGGGTCGTTCGGAGACGCCGCCCAGCAGGTAGCCGAACATCTGATGACACGGCGAATCGCGCATGTCGTCGCCAGCGATGCCCATGGCATAGGTCAGCGCAGACCGCTTCTAGCCAGGGCTCGCGAGCACGTCGTCGAGAACTTTGGCGAGGCGTCAGCACGTTTGCTCTTTCACGATAACCCGCAGGCAGCAATCCACGGCGCCCGGATTTCGACCATGCGCCAGTCGCGCAGTTCGCGGATCGCATTGTTTTTCCTGGGTAGAGGCGCGGCGGACGCAACAGAAGGCACCAAAATTGACGGTCCCAGGCTTTAATGTTCATGAGAATAAAGTTTCGTCCGATAACTATATTGACAGGCGGCATTCACGGCACCAGTCACAACTCGTCCGCGAGTGGCAGTCAAAAGGAGCAACAGTTGAAACCGATTCAGTGCATCTTGATCAAGTTATTCATAATGGGCAGCTTCTCAGTCATGATCGCAGCTCCTATCCCGGACGGCCAAGGGAATCAGATCCCTTCGAAGTCTAAAGCGACCATCGAGTTGACAGGAACAGTCATTTCCAAGAACGGCAAATATCTACTTACGGACGCCACGACCCACCGCACTGTCGAATTGCGGGGTAAAAGGTTTGCCGCCTACGTTGGAAAGTCCGTCGTTGTCCGGGGCGAAGCGGTGCCACACGCGACCCTTGCTTCCGGTGCAACCGAAGTCATTCTCGTTTCTAAAATTGGCATCTCCACCGCCACTGGATTGGCCGGAGGACCGGCGACAGCTGCGGCAACTTCGGGTCTGTCCGGAGTGGCGATTGGAACCGCTGCCGTCGCCGCGGGCGCAGCCGGCACTGTCGGCGGTTTGTACGCATCGGGCGCGATTGGCGACGACCAACCGGCCAGTCGCCGGTAGAAGCTTTCCGATTCCTTCGGACTCTTTGCGACTAAGGAATTATCCTGCCGAGCCGCTCAGGGTTGGCATTTTTTGAGACGCGGAGGCTATCACTCGCCTTGATCTGAATATTATTTGCGGCGATCCGGCTCATCATGGCCGCCATTCCAAAATTGGCAGCGGTCGCCGCTATCTCTGCGTTCGGATGCTTGCGAACAAGCCACAGTTCGGTTGTGACAAGACCCGCTAACATTCCCAGCTTCACGCTGGCTCCGCGGGTTCCGAACCGTCCGTCTGAACTCCGGAGAAACGGCGTCATCTCGCGGCCTCCCCAACTCGAACCAATGTCGATTAGGTTTGCCGCGCTTAAGGCAACAATGCTCGACCGGTATAGGACCTTGCGCCACTTGGCAGGCCGGTTGAGTTCCTCTCCACTTACCAAGCAAGTGCAAATCAACAGTCCGGTAACCATCTTCATCTGCTGTTTCATCGAACCCCCCTGACCATAGTCGAGGTTCCCCCATCTCTTCGCAATCGTTCGCTGGTACTGTTCTGCTGGAAGATTCATACCATGGGTAGGCCACCTCGAAGTACGGGATAGCGCTGCGTATACGAGGGCCGGATGAAAAGGACGGGGTCGGTAAACGTGGGTAGGTCGGGAGAAATCTTCAGTATCGGCTTGGTTCCGTTCTCGGGTTACCAACGATACGTCTGGCGAATTCAGCCGGCCAACGAGATTCCTGAAGGGGGCCGGTCAACAAAGAAACGCGGGAAGCGGAAGCGTACTGACCAACGGCCGAGGCCTGGCCGCTTCAATTTAAGACGTTGGACGTCAACAAGGACGAGGGGCGCTCAGCTCTCAATTCGGACAAGCACGATGCGTTCTCGCTCTCTCGCTTGAATTGTTCAATTTTCGACTTCAGATTCGCCCGGAGGGAGTTCGCTAACGAACCAACGACCTCTGGAGCGGCTGCATCGAAGAACTGTGTGAACTGAATGTAGTCCGCTTCGGTGGAGAGAGGTATACGAACGCTCCAGCCCTCTTCGTTTCCCGTATTGAGTGTCCCGGTGAACTCCAGCCCGGCTACCGAGAGCTGCACGTTATGCAATCCGAACTGCTCGCACACATCCAGTACAGCTTCCCAGCACGTGTTCAGGTCGCCAGCTCTCGATAAGGACTGTTGCAGGTTTATTAGGGAAACCTGGGTATTTACGTGCGCACGGAAAGATCCACTTGTCAGCAGTTGACCTACAACATCGAACTCGGTGTATCCAAGCTTCCGCACAGCCATACAGATGACACCAAAGAACAGCAGGACAATCGCGGCGCTGTAGTAGTTGTGAAAGATGCTATGGATCACCGAAACAGCCGCGGCAAACGCGCAGAAGCAGTAGAGCAGCAGCACGGCGCGGCGCGGCGTCAGACCATGCGCTACTAATCGATGGTGAATATGCCCCAGATCCGCTCCAAAGATCGGTTTGCGCCGAAGAAAACGCCGCGCGATGGAAAGCGTCGTGTCCACGATGGGCACCGCGAGCACGATCATCGGAGCGCTCATGCCAAGCAAAGTTGCGGATTTGTGGCTCCATACAATCGCATAGCAACCCAGCAGGAAACCGATCGATAGACTGCCACAATCACCAAGAAAAATCGACGCCGGGTTGAAGTTGTATCGAAGAAATCCAATCAGCGCTCCCGCCAGCGGCGCCGTCGCAATAGCCAATTCCATGTTGCCCTGCATCAGCGCGACCAGGAGTATCGTAATCGTCGCAAAAAGACCAACACCGGCAGCAAGGCCGTCCAATCCGTCCAGGAGGTTGAACGCGTTTGTGCAGGCGAGTAGCCACAAGACCGTCACTGCGATAGACAGGAAGCCGCCAAGTTCGTGCCCGCCGATAGCTTCAATGCGCACTCCTGCCCAAAGCAGACACACGATCGCCAGCAGTTGCCCAAAAAGCTTCCAAACGGGCCGCAGTCCCATAAGGTCGTCGGTGAGTCCCGTTACGGAGACGATCAGCAGCGCCGGAAGAAGCCGCCAAACCAGGCTCAGATTTGCTCTGACCAGTGAAGAACCCTGCAAAGGCAGCAACAGCAAAAGGGCAAAAGCACCCAGATAAGAAGCTCCAATGGCAATCCCGCCAACACGAGGCACGGCGAGTTGGTGCAGCTTCCGTACCCCATCCGGGAGATCGAGAATTCCCAGCCGGAGAAACAGGTCCCGGCACACCGGCGTCAAGGCTAGAGACAGGAGCAATCCAGCCAACGCACAAATGGCAGCGCTATACATGATGGGCCGGCAACGGCTCCCTCCGCTTATATGCTCTCGGTATCGCGATGGCTCTGGTAGTACTTGCCGTAATCGCCGTAGTGGTAGTAACCTTCGCTTGAATCGGACCTCACTTCGTTCAACACCAACCCGACTACATTCACGCGCACCCGGTTCAGCGTGCTCACCACCGATCCGATTGCCCTTCGATTCGTTTCGCCCGATCGCGCGACGACCAGGACGCCATCCACACAAGTTGCCATTTGCAGTGCCTCGGAGAATCCCAGCAGTGGTGGCGCATCGATAATTACGAGATCATATTCCTGTGAAATCTCATCCAGCAGGTCCGCCATGCTGGCTCCTACCATTTCTGATGCGCGGCGCGAGTGAGGACCGGCTGCAAGAATGTCCAAATTAGGAACACCTTCGGGTTTGAAGACCGCCTGCGGCCACTTTAATTCCTGCAACAGAACGCTGGAAAGACCGGCGTGCGCGGCAAAACCGAATTTGCGGTGAACGCTGGGACGGCGTAGATCGCCGTCTATCAGCAACGTCTTCTTCCCCTGCTCGGCGTGCGCTATTGCCAAGTGGGCCGCTATGGTAGATTTTCCTTCCGCCGGTGACGCACTGGTGACCAGTATCGTCCGCAGGCGCCGATCGAAGTCCGCCAGCAGAATGGTATTCCGCAGAGTCCGAACGGATTCGGTAAATGAAGACAATACGCGATGCGACGAATCGGCTGACGGAACCGTTGCCGTTCCCAAGATGTCTCTGTCCGGAATAACCCCCGAAGATCGTTTCCTCCATTGCTTTACTAGCGGTAGCGTCCCCAGTACTGCCACATTGAGGGAGCGACCCACTTCCTCCGGATCTCGAACGGTGTTGTCCAGCACATCTGTCATCACCGCGGCGCCGATCGCCAGTATCGACGAGAACAGCACTGCCAACGAAGCATTCAGCGGAATGTTCGGGAAAACGGGCTTCACTGGGGGGCGGGCAGCGTCGGCCAGACGAATGGAGCTGTTCTGGAAACTCGAATTGATGCCCGCCTCCTTGATTCTCCGTACCAAGACCTCATAAAGCTTTTTATCGGCTTCGGCTTCGCGTTTTAGCTGCTGGTATTCGAAAGAGCGGCCATTCACCTTGTCAAACTCGGCTTTCGTCGCCGCTACCACCTTTTGCAGTATGCTCTCGCGGCTGATGGCTTGTTCATATTCCACCTTCACGCGCTCCGTGATATTCAGCCTTGTTTTCTCGAGGGCGAGTTGCACTTCGCTTACTTGCGCAGCAGCTTTGTTATATTCCGGATGATTCACTCCATAGTGCCCGGCGACTTGGGCAAATTTCTCTTTGAGGTCGTTTAAGTGATCGAGCATCTTGCGTAACGACTCGCCCTGGGTTGATGCGAGCGCGGCTTCAAGGGATCCACCGCGCAATCCGTCGAACTCGGACTCTCTTTTCACCCGGTCGCTCTGGGCGTTCGTATATTCGGTGTTGAGTTGAAGCAGACGCGCCGTAAGAATACTGGTTTTCTCTTCAGGATTGATCACGTTCAGTTCTTTCTCAAACTGGATAAGGGCTCCCGTTGACCGCTCCATTTTCGCGTGCAGCTCTTCAATTTGCTTCTCCATGAATGTAGTCAGGCTCGATGAGGCGCGGAATCGCAAGTCGAATGTATGCACGATATAGCTTTGGGTTATGGCGTTGGCGACCTCAGCCGCGAGGCGCGCATCCGGCGAGCGATAACTTACCAGCAGCAGGTAGGTATTTGGAGGGCGAGTAACACTAAGTTTCTTCAGCACCACGGGCGCATCCTCACGGGCCGCGCGATTGGCCGGATTTACTGAGTTCTCGCCGTGTTCGCTCTCTAGGAGCTTAAAGCGGTGTGCCACCGGGCGGAGCACAGAGTCGGATTGAAGCAGCTTTACCTGGGTGGCCAGGTATTGGTCCGCATCGTTCAGTGAGGACCGTGTCGCCTCTTCCCCGATGATACCCGGAGGAGATTGCCGGTCGATGTCGATGGTGGCGGTTGCCTCATAGATCGGCTCCAGACGGTATGACACCATCGTGGTTACCAAGACACATAACGTGACGAACCCCAGAATTTTCCAACGCTGCAGCCGCAAAATCCAAAGATAGTGAGACAGCGGAACGGTCGGTTCCGCATCATTCTCAACCGCCGCTGGGGGAGGGTAGGCCGGATACTGGATTGGGCGCTCGATCAATGTTGGCAAGTTCTGGGATTCGTTTTTCATTTTGTGGGCTTATTTCCGATGTCGCGAATCAGCGGCCGCTGTATATCAAGGCTGTTGCCCCCGCCGTACTGCCAAATGTGAGTACACGGTCGATAGCTGTAGCGGTGAGGCGTTTTCCTTTGTTGTCCGGGATGTAGAGGATATCGTCCGGTAAGACAGAAACGTCGGACTTTTTGCGCTTGAGAATGGCTTCTAGTTCGATAGGCATTTCGGTGCGTGCTCCGTTTGCCCCGCGGCGGTAAATATAAGCCAATTTCGCAGGGAACGGAGCAAGTCCCTCCGCAAGCGCCAACATCTGTAGAACCGTTCCTTCTCCCGCTTCATGAAGAGGAAAGGCGCCCGGTCTTTTCACATTCCCCAACACAAACACCCTGCCCGAGGCAGGTACCCGGATTTCCTCACCTCCATACAGTGGGATATTCATAGCGGAACCGGCGCCGTCGATCAGATCCCGGACAGAAATGTGTTGTACACCTGCTTCGGATTTCTCCGTTGCCGCATGCGAAACCAAGACCTCTGGTCCGGCCGTCTCCGCGAGCCCGCCCGCCCTCGCCAGCGCGTCCAATAGCGTGGTCGGTCCGACCGCTTGAAAGGTCAACGGATTCTTGACCGCACCCACGATGTTGATCGGGCGGCTATGATATTCGGCAACATTCACCGTGACCATCGGATTGACGAGAATCTTTTCCTTCTTCAGTGCCTCGGCGATGGTTTCCTCTAACTCGGCCGGGAGATAGCCCTGCGCCTTGATTCTGGCCTGGAGCATCGGGAATCGGATCTTGCCGTCCTGGCTGACGCGAATCGATTTGCTAAGCTCGGGCGCATCGTAGACCGAGATGGCCAGCAAGTCGTTTGGGCCGATCTGGTGCGCCGGTAAATTACTCCCAGGCGTTTCCGGGACAACAGATCCGATCTGCGCCAGACACGAAGCGAATGACAGAGTGAAGAACAGAAGAAGGCGCATAATTGAGTAGGTGCAATCCATTTATTCCGTAGTGCGAGTAACGGGCGTAACAAGCGATAGAAGTCTGTCTTCAGGCAAAATCGTTCCGATATCCCCAGCGTCAAGGGTTTGCCTCCCCGACCTTCTACTTTGAGTTGTGTTCCGAAGGGTCCAGAACTCTCAAAGAATTTGGGCAGACCCCGCATCACGCCTCGTTTCCTCATCTTGACCATCTCGGACTATTCCGGTCGCGTTTCGTATCCAAAGAGTCCCGTCGTGGCTCCAAACAGGAACGCCGCATTGGAAGCCAAACGTAATCACGGATTGTGGCCGAATTGGAAGCCGGTAAGATGCGCGGATGGCATTGCTTTCACGGGCGCCACAGCCAGGTTGGCCGTTACCTGAATTCTTGCAAATGACACGCATTGCCGCATTCCTGCAGTCAGGAAGCCCCGAGTGGCGCGGATTTTCCGGCTCTTCCACAATCACGGAAGACGCCAGCGCCTTGAAACTCGATGTGCTGAATCTCGACTTCCTGCAAGCGCTTGCCAATGGTGGGCGTCGTGATTTCTAAGTTGGGTGACCGGAGGGGGAATGACCTAACTATTTCTTTCACTTCGTTGAGAAGTCCGTGGCGCAAAACCACTCTATATGTAGTAGTGAGCGGTTGAGGCAGGTTTGTGACAATCATCGCGATAACGCCTTTCGAACCACTGCTGACGATGCTCATTCAGGAGAATTCAATAATGTATCTACCTGTCAAAAAGTGCATACTCACTTTTTGGCCAACCGAAGTCAGATTCCAGTTACTTCGGAAGGCCTCCCAGGATTTCGCAGCCAGCAGGGACACTGCCCGCACTCGCAGGGTCCTTCTGAACTCACGGGGTACAGACGATGCTCGGAACCTTGCGGACCGGTAATTTTTCTGGAACACTCCACTCTGGTCCGGTTTCCACCCACTGCACAGGTTGAAATGTGTTTTAGCAAAACTCGACGCCGGCAAGATCACGGGCCGTTTCCCCGGTCCGGAGGACCACTCCAAAGGGCGAATGGACAAGCACAGGACGCTGAATGAAGACTGTATCTCAGAAAAATCGATACCGAGGTTCGGATGCGGACGGATTTGACTTTTACCGGTGATAGCGCCGCTGAGCTGACTGACGCCAGGACCCACAAAGAGGTGTTCTATCCCGAGAGCGCTTTCGGCGGTTTCACGGATATCGACGGAACTATCGCGTTCTACACCCGAGTGAATGCGTTGCTTCAATCCACCTATCCAGTGATCGATGTTGGTTGCGGCCGCGGGTCTCATGCGGAAGACCCACTCCCGTGGCGAAGGAATCTTCGCTCTCTGAAAGGTAAAGCTTCTCAGGTGATTGGGCTGGACGTGGACGAAGAGACAGCGCGCGGCAATCCGAGCTTGGACGAGTTTCGACCGCTCTTGGCAAATGGCGGCTGGCCCGTCAAAGACAAATCGATCGGCCTGGTTCTTTCGGACTGTGTCTTGGAGCATTTGTCCGATCCGGGGAGCTTCTTTTCTGAGGCTGGCAGAGTGTTGCAGCCAGGGGGTACCTATGTATCCGAACTCCCAACCGTTTGAGTTATGTGGGTCTTGCGAGTATGGCTACGCCGAATCGACTCCATTCCAAAGTTCTGCGGAAAGTTCAATTGGACCGGAAACAGGAAGATGTGTTCCCAACTTTGTATCGCTGCAACACCGTGCCGGCAATTCGGAAACAGATGGTCAAACATGGTTTCAGTGCCACGGTTTACGGATACGAATCCGAGCCGAGCTATTTGGAGTTTTCGCGACTGGCGTATTGGGTTGGGGTTGTGCATCAGAAGTTGGCGCCATCTTTTATGCGACCTGCGATTTTCGCGTTTGGGCGTTTGCCTTGAATAGCAGGTGGAAGCGGCGAGGGCGAAGTCAATGCCTAAGTGCGGTTGGCGGCACGACGGGTGTTAGCCCAACCATCAAACCGGATTGTGCCCGGCTACCAACATCAATGGTGAATTCTGTTCTTGATAGCGAGGGAGTTACGAACCGGCGCCGATCCGCTCTGGGGATACTGACGTCAAGCGCTGTCGCTACGTTCATCGTATCGATTCAGGCTCTAATTCTCATGCCGCTCTATTTGCGTTTTGTCGGCCCGAAAATGTTTGGCGCGTGGCTTGCGTCTGGGGACCTCTTCTTCTACCTGAACGCACTTGAATTTGGTATCCCGAATTTAATGATCCAGCGAATTGGAGCCTCGCTTGCCAGACACGATTTGCCGGCAGTTGGACGCTGGACTGCCTCAGGTCTGGCGATACTGGGGGGCGGCGCCACCATTCTATTCGTGTTGTGCTTTGCGCTCGCACATCGATTGCCAGGCTGGTTCAACGTGGTGGGCGATGACGCCGTCATCCTGACCCGCTGCTTTCTCCTCGGCGGCGCAGCGGCCGCGCTGACTCTATTGAACCAAGCCTTTGTGGCATTGGCGCGGGGATTGCAAGACACACAGTATCAAAATGCTTCCGCGGTGGTGTCCAGCTTGTTCGGATTCGGAGCTGCCCTTGGGTCAGTACTCCACGGGGCCGGGCTCTACTCCATTCCGGTCAGCCTTGGGGTGCGAGCGCTGTGTTCGGCCGCATTTAGCGTCGCCTTTTGGTTCCGTAAAGTACCGGCCGCGGTTCGAACTAATTTCGTTCCTGATCGGACAACGCTTAAGACATTGCTCCAACTTTCTCCCCTGACAGCGCTGGGTTCTCTCTGTTACACCGCGAGTACGCAGAGCGAAAACCTGTTGGTTGGCCTGATTGCGGGGACGGACGCCGCCATCGTTCTCAGTCTTACTCGTAGAGGCGCGGAGGTATTGAAAAACCTGATTGACATGATAGCCCACGCCTCCTTTGGCGCTTTTTCGCACTTGGTGGTTTCGCCGCAACGACAGAAATCGGCCGCTGTGTTCGATGAGTTGATCGGTCTGCGGCTAGGCGTGGCTGTCATGGGCGCTGCGGGATACATGGCGCTCAACGAAACATTCGTCAGGATTTGGGTTGGCAGTTCCTACTATGGGGGATGGACCGTCACGGCGCTGATCGCGCTCAACTTAATCTTTTCCGGCCAATCCTACCTGGTAAATACGCTATATCGCGCAACGGGTCACATCACCAGCGGTTCGCTCCTGTTAGTAGCGGAGGCACTGTTCCGGCTACCCCTCGCGGCTGCCGGAACCTCGCTGTTTGGATTGGTTGGCCTGCAAGCGGCAGCAGTGGTCACGGCACTTGGGAGCCTGACTGCGGGAAGCCTGTTGTGCCGCCGGGTTTGGCGGAAGATGACGGCCGAAACGCCCAAAAAAGGTGGGTATCCTTACGCTTCGCACTCAGCCGTCTTTGCTTTGGGTTTTATATGTTGCCTCGCTGCCTGGCAAGCCGGCGGCGGGCTTGGACTTCTACTTCCCGCGTGGGGCCTGCTGGGGATGGCCTGTATCTATTTAGTTCGGACAAATCCATTTCTCCGTGACATGCTTTCGTCGTTATCGCCCTGGGTGTTAAGGCGGCTTCGCTTCCCATGAACGCCTATACCCAAACGAAGACTCCCCGTTTCCGCACTATTTCGCTCTACGTAGGTACTGAGCGGCCGCTCCTACTGACGGCGTGGTCGCGAATGCTGCCAATGGTAGTCATACAGGCCTACCTCGCCTTGTCGGTGCTAGGCTTCGCCTTCGGACCTTGGGACTTTCCGGCTTTCAACCCAGCTTTGCTTTACAGCTTTGTGGGAGTCGCGCACCTTTGCCTGCTACTAGGCTATATCAGTGCAGCCTTTAAGGCCCCCGCGCGTTACGGCTGGCGTCTGCAGCCATCACGCCTGGCATCCGTAGCAGTGGCAATTACCTTCCTGTTGATATTTCCCACCTCATACCTTCGTACAGGGTATCTGCTTCCCGATGTCCTCACGGGTATCACTAATCCAGGGCAAGCCTATAATCGCGCTTACGCCTTTCGCCTGGAGGCGAGCCCTGTGGCGGAGTATGTCCGCATTGGCGCCGGCCCTCTGATTGGCCTCTGTCTGCCCTTGCTGGTTGCATACTGGAAGCGGCTGGGAAATACCCTGCGCATTTTTGGAGTCGCCACGATAATCCTCAACCTGGGACTCTATGTTGCGATGGGTACGAACAAAGCATTAGCCGACGCTTTCCTGGTAATTCCCGCACTACTGCTGATTCGCCACTTCGCCGGGGATTTTCAAATCAAATGGATCAGAAAGTCCTTCGCCGGCGTGGCGGTTCTGATATTCGCGTTTCTACTTTTTCAGTTTTTCTCGCTTGGTATGGGAAGCCGGGCGGGCTCGACAGTTGCCCATGGATACATACCCAGCGTCGGGGCTCGCGCCAATTATAGCCATCCGACGCTCAGGCTTGGAGATGAAGGAGTTCGTACCGGAATCCTCGGCGTAGCCCTCTACACCTCGGGTGGATACTACGGGCTGGCGATGGCACTGGAAGAACCCTTTGTACCGATGTTCGGGGTCGGAAATTCGAGATTCCTCACGCGCCAGGCTGCGCGTCTTCTTAACGACGATTCGATACTCTACCGATCATATCCAGACCGGGTTCAGCAACGGACCGGCTGGAACGCCAACGGATTGTGGGCCACCATTTATCCTTGGATCGCCTCCGATGTAACTTTCGCCGGTGCGTTAGTGATTGTGTTCGTAATCGGCCGGCTATTCGCTCAGTCCTGGCTAGACTCCCTCACCCTGCGAAATCCTTTCGCAATTACCATGTTCGCCCAGTTGATTATTGTGTTGTTCTACTTCAACGCAAATAATCAGTGTCTGCAAGATGGCGAAGGAGTGTCCACGTTCCTGGTGCTGCTATTCCTCTGGCGCTATTCTCGCGCTAGTGGCAACCGCGGGGTTGTCCGTCCTATGCGAGGCGCGGTATGAGTACGCGTCTGAGACTTGCGTATGTTGGCTGCGTGGTGCCGGACGAGCCCCAGTTCCGAACCGCCGCCTTCAGCCGATCCGGGAATCTGTTTCAGATGAACGCGTTGCGGGCGCTGACGCTGGCGGGATGCCGTCCGGAATGCATCTTGAGTTTTGTTCCGGTGCCGTCCTGGCCTCGAGGGCCGCTTTGGGTGAACGGCGGTCTGGTTGAGGTGGAGAAACTGCCGGTTCGCTTGCTAGGTTTTCTCAATATCACGCCAATCAAGCAGATTTGGTTGGGGGTTAGCGCCTTTGTCGCTGTCCTTGCCTGGAGCCTGTGCGCGGGTTGGAGTTGGCGCAAGGTAATCTGCTGCTACAACCTGACCGTGCCGCCGGTAGCCTTTCTGTGGCTCGCAGCCAAACTGGGCAGGACTCAATTGGTCCCGATTGTCTGTGATATCAACATTCCGGGGGAAACGGTCTCCGACACCGCAGCCAATCGGTTCGATTTTATCCAGCACAAGTTCTGGCTGCCGCGCATGGATGGTGTCGTTGCCGTAACCGATGCAATGATTCGTGATTTCGCACCTCAGCGCCCGCACTTAATCATGGAGGGTGGCCTCCCACCCCGCAACCTGGAAGAGGTGACGGTTCCAGCCGCGCCGGGCGACAGACAAAGACCCTTTACGGTACTGATTGCAGGGAGCCTCGACGAATTCAACGGAATCCGAATCGCGGTGGAAGCACTGCGTCTGGTTCCGGACCCGGAAACTTGTTTGGTTATCGCGGGCGACGGCCCGTTACGTGATTTCGTGCTGGCCGCCGCCCAGGCGGATCAGCGAATCCGTTACATGGGGTTCCTAAGCCACGATGCCGTGCTCAGGTTGTATGGCGAGGTGGACTTGCTGCTGAATCTGCGAATCACCCGGAATATCCGAACTCCCTATTTCTTTCCCGGCAAGCTGCTGGAGTATCTGTCGTCGGGAACGCCGGTCTTATCCACCGATTGTTCCCACGTGCGCAGAGCATATTTAGAAATGCTTTATTTGACTTCAGGCGAGGACGCCCAGGAAATCGCTGCGGATTTCCGAAGAATGGCGGCGCTGCCCGCGGCCGATCGAGTGGCAGTGGCGCGCAAAGCCCGGGAATGGATGATGGGGCATATGACGTGGAACCACCAAGGTCGACGGCTGGCGAAGTTCCTCGCTGAATGCACCTCTGGTTCCGGTGCTGGGTATGGGGAGTTGCCGGAGACCACTTGCAATCGTGAGGCTGTGGCGCGGGACGGGTTGCAACTTGGGGCGAGACATACGGTGCTTGTTCTAGTGGATTACTATCTTCCCGGCTACAGGGCTGGCGGGCCCCTGCGTAGCATCCACAACATGATTGAAGCCTTGGGCAGTGAATTCAAATTTCGCGTAATCACACGGGACAGGGATCTGGGTGACTCCCGGCCCTACCCGCAAGTCCGTTCCGGCGAGTGGAGCCGCGGCGGCAATTGCGAGATTCTCTATTTGCCGCCAGGGCTTCGAGGGACGTTGCTGCTGATGCTTGAGCTACGCCATTCCAGGGCAGATCTGATCTACCTGAACAGCTTCTTCTCGAGGAAGTTCGCGATGCTGCCTTCACTGCTCCGCCGCTCCGGCCTGCTGAATGGAGTTCCCATGCTGTTGGCGCCGCGGGGAGAGTTCTCAGCGGGCGCCCTGGAGCTCAAATCGAGGCGCAAGCGGTGGTTTTTGTGCGCAATGAACGGTATAGGATTCTACCGGGACTGCCTGTGGCATGCTTCTTCAATCTTTGAAGCCACTGACATTAACCGCGAGATTCACCCACCTCAAGTCTCGATCGAAATGTTGTTGCGGCGGTTCCGCGGTTTCTCGAGCAATTCGGTCTTTACCGCGAAGCCCGTCCCTTTTGTCGCATCGGACATGTCGAACGGACAGCCTCACAGCGAAGCACGATTGACGAAAAGGAGCAAATTTGCCGGCGCAGCCCAATTCGCATTTCTATCCCGGATCGATCGAATGAAAAATCTGGTTGCGGCAATTGGCATGTTGAAATCACTGCGGGGAAACGTGCACCTACACGTTTACGGCCCATGCGATGATCGACGGTACCTGGCGGAGTGCAAGGCGGCGGCATCGGGATTGCCCCCAACAGCGACAGTCATTTGGCACGGAGGAATACTACACAGCGACGTGGCGCCATGCCTGTCGCAGCATCACTTCTTTTTGCTGCCTACAAGAGGAGAAAATTACGGGCATGTAATAGTGGAGGCGCTAGCGGCCGGCTGTCCGGTCATTATCAGCGACCGGACTCCCTGGCGCCAACTGGACGATCTCGGCGTCGGCTGGGATCTGCCATTGGAATCCCCCCGTTTCGCAGCCGTACTCCAAGAGTGCGTCGATATGGAAGATGAGCGATTTCAAGACTTCTCCGCTCGGGCATATGCCTTCGGTCGGGAATGTAAGCACGGCCCTACAGCGCTTGTCGACAACCGGAAAATGCTCACCACTATCATCGCGATGAGAAACGGATGGGCGTCAAGTTGAGAAAATGGATCGCGGTCCGCCATCCCGGCGAATTGGCACAATGGCGGGTCTCGTTAGGGCACCAGTGTCCGACAGTTTTTCTCTGATCTCTTTCATGTCTCCCAAAATCATAGTCCTCGGCGCCTCTGGCATGCTTGGCCATAAAATCTTCCAGCGTCTCCGCGCCGATTTCCCCGGCACCCTCGCAACCACGCGAACGCCTGCCGACTACCCGCCGTACCACCGCGTTAGCCTTCTGCAAGGCCCGGACGTCTGGCATGGCATAGATGTCACCAACTTCGACTCTCTCGGCACGGCGCTCGTCGGAATTCGACCGGATTTCATCGTCAATTGCGTCGGCGTCATCAAGCAGCGGGCCGAGGCAATCGATCCCGTCCTCAGCATCACCATCAACTCTCTGCTCCCGCACCAGTTGGCGGCGCTCGCAGCGGGTTGGGGTGGGCGACTGATCCACTTTTCGACGGATTGTGTATTCTCAGGCCACCGCGGCAGCTATACAGAAGAAGACCAGTCCGATGCTGACGATCTGTACGGACGCTCGAAATTCCTGGGAGAGACGCAAGCCGCGAATGCTCTCACGCTTCGAACCTCTATCATTGGACGGGAATTGGCCCAGCACCGGTCTCTGCTCGATTGGTTTCTGGCGCAACGCGGCAAGAAGATACGAGGCTTTCAACATGTCATTTACGCCGGCGTCACCACCAACCACCTTGCTGACTTGCTCGCCGACATCATCACGAACCACCCGGCCCTCACCGGTCTGTACCAGGTGGCAAGCCGCCCCATCTCGAAATACGACCTCTTGTGCCTTCTCCGCGACGCCTACTCGCTGGAGGTTGATATCACGCCGGACGAGATGGAACGCTCCGATCGGAGCATGCTTGGCGAAAAACTCCACCGCACGATTGGCTACACCGCCCCATCTTGGCCTGAACTTGTCAATCAATTGGTAACCGACAGCACTCCCTACGAACTCTGGCTCTCTCAATGAAACCACTACATGGTAAACGTATCCTGGTCACCGGTGGCACCGGTTCCCTCGGCAAAACGCTTGTAAAGCGGCTGCTCACCGGCGAAATGGGAGTCCCCTCCAAGATCATCATCTTCTCGCGCGACGAAGCAAAGCAGTTCTTCATGCGGCTGGAATTTCAAAAGCGCAGGGCCGCCACAGACGACCTGGTCTATCGGGATTTTGAACAGGTTCTCGACTTCCGCATCGGCGACGTTCGCGACTTCGGAAGTGTGGCGTCCGTGCTGCGAAGCTCCGACGTCGTCATCAATGCCGCCGCGATGAAGCAGGTGCCCACCTGCGAGTATTTTCCCTATGAAGCTGTACGCACCAATATCAACGGTGCTGAGAATATCGTTCGGGCTATTCAGGAACATACGCTGCTGGTCGAAACAGTCGTCGGTGTGTCCACCGATAAGGCCTGCAAGCCGGTAAATGCCATGGGCATGACCAAAGCGGTACAGGAGCGGATCTTTATCCAGGCGAACATGCGCTGTCCGGGTACGCGCTTCGTTTGTGTCCGCTATGGCAATGTCCTCGCATCGCGTGGTTCGGTGGTTCCGTTCTTTCACGACCAGATCCGTCAGGGTGGCCCGGTTACCATTACCACCCCGGATATGACGCGCTTTCTCCTCACCCTGGATGCGGCTGTCGACACGATTTTCGCCGCGATCCGAACCGGTTTTCCCGGCGAAATCTATGTACCTCACGCTCCATCGGCCAGGATTGTCGACATTGCCACTGCCCTCATCGGAAACCGGCGGATTGAACAGGTGATCACCGGAATTCGGCCAGGTGAGAAGATCCACGAATCCCTGGTCAGCGACGATGAATCGGTCAGAACCGTGGAACGTGGGCGCTGGTACGCCATCCGGCCAATGCTCGCGGAAATCGCGGGCAATCGGGAGCAATCCAACTGCCTCAACAAGGAATACAGTTCCGGTGACGACGTGATGACTCCCGAGGAAACGGCTGCCTTGATGAAATCCACCAATCTCCTGCTGCCCGAAGGCGAGTTGGAGAACGTTCCGGATCCCATGGCTGTAATGCAGTTGCAACCGGAACTGCTGCGCTAAGTAACACACCCAGAGGGGAAATTCGCTGCATGAGAATCATGACAATCCTGGGCACCCGCCCGGAAATCATCCGCCTGAGCCGCATAATCCCTCTACTCGATTCCCAGGCCAGCCACACCCTCGTCCATACCGGCCAGAACTACGACGAGCGGCTGAGCCAGATTTTCTTCGACGATCTGCGCATTCGCCGGCCAGACGTATACATGGGTGTGCGCGCCGGCAGTTTTGGGGGACAGGTCGGGCAGATTCTCGAGCGCAGCGAAGAGCTCTTCCTGCGCTATCGTCCGGAGCGGCTTCTGGTGCTGGGTGACACAAATAGTGGCCTCG
Source organism: Bryobacterales bacterium (assembly GCA_038230275.1). Classification (GTDB taxonomy): domain Bacteria; phylum Acidobacteriota; class Terriglobia; order Bryobacterales; family Bryobacteraceae; genus JANXXV01. The sequence continues at coordinate 31,885 of JBBRNO010000004.1, read as the reverse complement.
CCGCGATCGTTGCCCGCCGTCTGGGGATAGCGGTCTACCACATGGAGGCAGGAAACCGCTGCTACGACGATCGTGTGCCGGAAGAAGTAAATCGCCGCATTATCGATCATTCCAGCAGCGTCCTTCTTCCCTACACTCACCGCAGCCGCGAAAACCTCCTGTCGGAAGGTATCCCGGGGCGGCGCATCTACGTTACGGGTAACCCAATCAAAGAGGTGCTCAATTACTACGCCGACAGCATTGAGGGCAGTCGCGTACTGGACGAACTCGCCCTCGAAGCAGGCCGGTTCTTTCTGGTCACGCTCCATCGCAGCGAGAATGTCGACCGGGAAGACCGGTTGCGTAACGTGGTGCAAGCCTTGTCGGCGCTAAAGGACGAATACGGATATCCGATTGTCTGCTCTCTGCATCCCCGGACCCGTTCTCGCGCCGAAGCCTTCGGTCTGGACCTGGACGCGACCGGCATCCGATTTGTCCCGCCACTTGGATTCTTCGATTTCGTGAAGCTCGAACGGAATGCCGCTTGTATCCTTTCAGACAGCGGCACCGTGCAGGAGGAGGCGTGTATTTTCGGTGTGCCGAATGTCACCCTGCGCGACGTAACAGAACGCCCTGAGGCTGTCGAATGCGGCGCCACTTTCCTCTCCGGCGTCGAGCCTGGGATGGTGATTCGTGCCGTGCGGTTCGTCATCGGTCGAGCGGGTGTGTGGAACGTACCGCCCGAATACCTGGAGCCGCACGTCGCCGACACCGTTTGCCGGCTCGTCCTTGGTTTCCGCCTGCCGGATGCAGCCGAAGCGGAGTGGAGCCGGATGCCCGCCCCGCCTTCCGATGCAACGCCGGTATGAAACTGATCGTCCTCACCGATCGATACGCACCGGAAGCACGCGCGGCAGCTTATTTGTGCTGCGGGCTTGCCGAGGGACTAGTGCAGCTGGGACACGATGTGACGGTCTTGACACGGTATCCCACAAAATTTGTGCCGGGAGACGGCCGGGTCGCGGTGCCCGCAACGGAAATCTGCAATGGGGTCAAGGTCGCCAGGGTCGCCAGCTTGTTCAGTGGTTCGTCGCCGTTGCTGCGCGGTCTGGATCAGGTTGCGGTCAGCATCGGTATTGGCATACGCCTGCTTCGGGCGCATGCAGTGGACGCCGTGCTCGTATCGTCGCCGCCACTGCCGTTAACGATTGCGGCAATTCTTGCAAAGAGGCTGCGCGGAACGCCTTATGTTATCCATCTGCACGACCTCTATCCTCAAACGGCAATTGACTTGGGCATGCTCAGGAATCGATTGCTGATTGGGTTGATGCGCTGGATCGAGCGTGCCGCGTACCGGAACTCCGGCAGAATCATAACCGCTGCTCCAGCAACGCTGGATATCTTGGGTGCATTCCCTTGTCTGGGCAAAGGCCATGTTACGTTCGTCAACAACTTCGTCGACATGCGTCATTGCGAAGGGCCCGACCGGGGCGCGGCGTTCCGGGAACTGTGGAAGGTTGGGAAAGAATTTGTCGTTCTTTATGCGGGCCTGATGGGGCACGCGCAGGATATGGCCGTCATTCTTGAGTGTGCACGGCGCTGCCGCGTGGATCGGCCGGACTGGCGATTCGTGCTCGCTGGGGATGGCGTCAAATCGGAATCGGTCCGGCTGGCGGCTGCGGAATTGCCCAATGTCAAGTTTCTTGGCTGCCTGCCGAACCGTGAATACTTCGCGGTGTTGCAGGCTTGTGACGTGGCGCTCATCACGCTGGACCCGGCCTTAAGAGTTCCAGCGGTTCCGGGCAAAGTTCCCACCATCATGGCTTCAGGGAGGCCCTTCGTCGCGGCCGTGCCGGAAGGTAACGACACACGCGGAATCGCTGCCGAATCGCGGGCAGGGCTCGCCATCAACGCTGGTCGTCCGGACGAGCTTATGCAAGCATTGGATATCCTCTATCTCAACCCGGAACTTCGCCAAGAAATGGGCGCGAGAGGTAAGAAATTTGCGCGGGAGCACTTCTCTCTTGCGGGTGCGCTGCCGAAGTTTGAACGGGAGCTTAGGTTTGTAGCTGGAACCACCCGGAAGGTCGCCGACAGCCTGACCGAAGCGGCACTGTGAGTCCCTAATTCCGCACTCACCCGCCAATCCTGCATTTCTTCAATTCTTCCAAGCTTCCATTAAACACATTCAGATCCACAAAACCTCTCACCGCGGGAGGCAGCGTTCCGAACGCCGTAAATTGCCAAATATTCCAACGAGGAGTGGTGGGCGCTCCCCAAGTCTTCGGGATATGCTTCGGCTGTCCGGAAGCCAGCGACGGACTGGCAGCGTACTCTGCAAAGCTCGACGCTTCCCCGGAGTCAGTTGCTCCAGGGCTTCCCGGAAGGGGGATGGGCATATGAACACGTGGATATTGCGCAAACCAGAGCACACAATCGCCGAACCGCATGTCATCCCGAACCGGGTCGGGGTCACCTAGCTCGCTCCACCAAAAGCTGCCGGTGTAGAGGATCGGGTTGATTCCTCCGGTCTGCTGCTTGGTATAAGTGATCAACTCGCGGACGATGGACAAGGCGCCCTTCCTATCAGTCGCAATCAGACTCCGCCACCGTTCCGGAGAGTCGCCATCTTCAAGATCCAGAACAGGCGGCAGGTCGGCATCTTCCAATGGACCGATGTTCGTCAGAAAATGGTCAATTTGCCGGTGAATATCGTCGTTCCAGTTCGCTTTCGGTGTCGTAACCAGTGGCAGCCCCACGAAGTGATACGCACCGCGAATAATCCCGGCGTCTTTCATCCCGTGCCAATTTGTTCCAAACGTCGCATCGTTGTACCAGGGTTTGGAAGCGTCTGCTCCCTGGGAGGCTTTTGCAAACGCAAACTGAACTCCCGCCGCAGCTACCTTATTCCAATCGACACTGCCGTTGTGGTGCGACACGTCGATTCCTTGCGTCCGAACAATGGCCATTCACACCCCTCCGAAATAGAATAAGCGAATAATCGGCAAGAAAGCGGACATCCACTCAGGGGTGATAATCGAAATGCATTGGGTCCGGCGTCGGGAAGCTCAGTCCCCATTGGAAGTGGAACGCCTCGAATACGGCGACGATTCGCGGATCGGTCGTCGCGTGCCGCTGCCCCTGTTCGTTTTCATGGTTCATCACATCGTACGCAATACCATAGCCGTGATTGGAGATATTCCGCGCCCCGGCGGCGTTGCCTGAAATCTTGGTGCCGCGGAAGCAAAAGGCCCCCTGCGTCTGGAACAGTAAGTCATTCCAGCCAAGTTCGTGAACCGTGCTGCAGAATTGCTCGAAAGTGGGTTTGATCACGGTCAACACCGGCAGCTTTGTAAATGCCTTCGCCGGCTCCAGTTTCGGATAATCGTACACCAGTTCCAGCCCGCCCAGCGACGCAATCTCGGTGAGGCCCAAGTGTTCCAGACGGTCGTTCTCGCATTGAATCAACGCGGCTGTAGATGGCGCCGAGTTAACGGGATGCTTCGCGTCGGTTTGATCCCTGCGCTGTCTCCACGCCTGATCGATCTGAGTTTTCTGCGCGGCGATATTCACGCCGGCCGGGATGTTGAGTAACTGCGGATAAAATGGCCGGCCCGCGCCGGGACTCGCCGGATCCACACCGGTTTCCATGCGCCACTGCCGGCCCGCCAAACCATTTTTCCAATTGTTGAAGTGAGCGTTGTAGTCAGCGCTGCTCAACGTGGTGTCGATTAGCAGCGACCGAAGAATCATCCGCTGGACGCCGGTGGTGAAAGAGGGCAGGCTACTGCTGAAGGGCGTGACAAATACCGGCGATGGCGGAACCCACCAATTCTTCTTCATTCGCGTGCGAATCGCATCCCGCACGGAGCCCATGAACAACCAGCCGAAATTTTCAAGCGCGAACGCCTCGCGCTCGTCGGTCGTACGGCGCGCCAATTCACGGAAGTGACCCGGAATCGCCAACAATAATCGTGGTGCCAGAATCTCAATTGCGCTGCTGACGCCTAGCTTTCGCGCCAGCTCAGCGCCATAGGTGTGCGGTGTCCTCAGGATCTGACGTTTGGTGTAACGCAGACGGCGCATCAACTCCTGCAGGGCGGCCCCTCCAAACACGTCGGCAAAAGGCCGCAGGGGGACCAAGCCGCCACCGTGCTCAAAGGCCGTCATTTCAGCGCCTGTTGCTCCGATTGCCGTTAGCGCGTCGCGCAGATCCGCGTCCGCGGTAGTAGAGGGCTCCGGCAACAGAGTGGCGGCGGTAACTGCGATTGGATCCGGCGCCGTGCGAAACAAAGCTGCATCGGCGGTTGGCACATGATTTCTGCCGCCCGCATAGACTACTGGCGTGTTTGAGAGTGCACTCGCCTTCGCGCCGCCGGCATTGAGGCTTGCGCCGGCCGCCATCGCCGGAGGCTTGATCTGAAAATGGAAATGATTGTCGTGCCCGTCAGCACGCTTGCAAAGACCCTCGCCGATCAGCGTCGCATCGTTGAAGAAAATCAGGCTGTGCAGCGGCTCGGCGCGAAGCGCTTTCAGCTGAGCGCGCGCCGCGGCTCGATCGTATAGTGCGTCTGCGTGGGTGATTTCCCCCGACTTGCCGCCGGTGCGTGGAAGGCGCAAGTCGCCCATCAGGCCAGTTTGATGGCCTTTATGGTCACGCGTACTCTGGCCATGCGGAAGGCTCGCATCGTTCAGCGAAAGGCGCGCCGCCGCCGCATGCGAATCCAGGTAGTCCTTCTTATAACGCGCTCCGGCCGAGACTAAAGTGCTTGCTAGCCAGTCCGTTCCGAAATCGAAGTCCTCCGTAGTGTCGGCCAGTTCGAAATTCTCAAAGCCGGCCGAATCTCCTGGCATGGTCTGCCACTGCGGGGCGTTCGGCGCCTGCAGCCAGCTCAACGTGTTTCCGGGAACGCTCACCGTTCCATCGACGCCGCTGTTATCTTCACTTACCGTGTCATATCCGTGGACAATAGATTGGAACAGCCGAATCACTCGGATAGTTTCGTTGTCCATGCTATCGTTCACGGTAATCCAGTTAAAGCCCAAGGAAACCAGACGGCGTTTCAGTACCTCGACGTCGGCCTTCAGGTTCTTCCCATTCGCCCCCACACTCTTCGCGATGGTGAACGGAGGGGTGTCCAGTGAAGCGCTCCGCGCCCCATTCGGGAGTGACGTTTCCACCGCTTCGGCTATCGCTCGCGCCACCGTGTCTCTGTAGTCTGAGCGCTCCAGAAGCCCGGCCTGCCTGGGGTTGGTGAGATGTCCAATCTCCACAAGCGCGCTTGCCGTGCGCGCCGCGTGCCGCTTCAAGACCAGCACACCCAGGTCACGCGGCTGCACGCCTCGATTGCGGCCCAAGGTTACCAGCGACACTCGATCCGCCACCGCTTGCGCCAGCGCCTTACTCGCCCGGGACGCATCGCGGGCGACAAATGCCACTGTTTCATCGCGGCTTGGATCGCTGTCTCCGTTGAAGTGCAGCGACAAAAAAATGTCGGCGTTCTGCTCATTGGCGATGCGGGCCCGATCCGCCAAGGAGAGATTGCAGTCGCTGTCGCGCGTGAGAACCACTCGCACCCGGCTAACCAAGCGATCGCGAACGCGCAGCGCCAGGTCAAGCGCCAGATCGCGCTCCAGCAGACCACTGGCCGACACCGCGCGATTGGCAGAAGAAGCGCCGACGGGAACAGCTCCGCCGTGTCCGGGATCTAATACTAAAACGGAAGATTGATTTGACATAAGCCCGCCATCAAACTCGCGCACCCTTGGGTATTGCCTGCAACCGGCCGTCAACGTAGTTTGGCGGCAAACCCCGCTCAATCGCATTCAGGAAAAAGATGGTCGTATAGGAGTCCAGCTTAGTGTCTTTGGGATGCGGGAAGCGGTTGCGTACAAACTGAAGCATCGCCTGTCTGGTCTGCTCAACCAACTTGTCGGTGATGTCGGCATTCGTCTTCGGCAAGCGCTGTAGCGCCTCGCTGTATCGCTGAATCAAGGTGGCCTGCCGGAATCGTGCGTCCTGCGCGCCTTCTCTATCTGACTTGGATCCCAGCCTGTCCTGCACCAGCAAGTACGGAACTTCCTCCAGCTTCGTCAGCATTTCCTCAACCAGATACGACGTCTTGAGGAACAGACCCTTGATATCGTCCGACTCAACCGCGCCGTCTTCGATTCTCTTCTGCTCCGCTGCGGGAATGTCTGCCCAGACGGACACAGTCTTGCTGGCGGGAATGCCCATCCTCTCTTTCTCTTGCTTGTTTCCACTGACGTAATCCACCCATCGCTGGCGTATTTTATCCAGTTGGACGGCAACCTGCTTTTGGAATATCGGTTCAATCGGATTCGCCACTTCCGGTTTGTTCTTTTTTCGCCACAAGTGGAACATCTCGTGAGCGATCGTCCGGATGGTCTTATGTACGTTCACTGAGTCGCTCTTCCGCGTCACATGATTAGCCACGATGTCGTATGACGCCTGATAGAGATGAATCACCGGCGTGTTTCCTTCCCAGATGGACTCCCCGTCGATATCGGGTTCAAAATACAGCCGGGCTTTGTCGTCCATGATTCGGAAATCGATTTTGCTGCGGGTAACTATAGGTTCATAGCGCTGCAGTAGACTCAACGCCGCTTGCAGCCCAGCGTCGGATTCCTTGGATGGATTCGTAATGTACGCCGTAATGTCGGCCGGGGCGCCGGTCCCCAAGGCGATCGACGGAGAAGAGTAACTACGGTCGAAATGGGGTCCCACCTCGGCCACGTTAGCCGGAATTCGCGGCAGATCCTCAATCCCCGGCTTGATGAGCGTGATCGAATTGCTGAAGATCGGCCGATAGCTTTCAATGTAGTGCAGGAAACGAATGGCATTGGTTCGGGGCTGCAGATACTCGGCGGACGCCGGCTTGGTATGCAGAGCCCATTGTTCGATGGACATTGCGCTTCCGTTCACACGGTGCGCAGGTTCCTGCCGGTGAAGGTCGGCGGATTTGAGGAAAGCGCGGAAACTCGCTTCGCTCATGTTCCAGTGCAGGTAGTTTAACGGGATCGGGATCAAGTTCAGTTCCGGATAAGACATCTGCTGTAATTGCGTGAAAAACGCATCGGCCAGCAGCAGGGACAGCGCATAGAACTTGACTGACGGTTCCACGCTGAACTTGCCCCCGGATTTGGTGACCGTGAGCTCGGCATTGATAGCCGATGAGATGTCCTTCGACAACACACCCGCTTTCACCAGGGCCTGCACCTGCGTGACGAACTGCTTCTCATGCGCGGGCGCGGCCGCATCGCTCGAATCGAAAACATTGTCGCCCGTGGGCACCGGGCGGGTCGTGTCGATGAAGTGATCCGTGCCCAGCGCAATGAAGTATTCTTCTGAGCGGAAGAGCGATTTAGCATTCGCTTCACTCTTCGCCTGATCCACCAGGTGCGCCGCTGTCTGCATGCGCGTGCTGCCTTCTTTGGCCCACAGCGCCAGCAGTACTTCCGGCATCTGGTGAGACTCAAAAGACGCGCGAATCACTGCATTCAACTTCTTTTCAGTCAACCCTGCGTAGGGATTCGCATCCACTCGAATGCCCGTGTCGGCAAAGGCGCGAGCCGCGCTTTTCTGGCTGGGGCTCGCAGGCTCTTTCACGCCGGCAAGCAGCTGTTTGCATTTCGCCCAGCAATCGTCGGTGGCCCGCTTGAGGAACGGCGAACCGTCTCCGGCGGCGAGGGAGACTGCCGTTCCCATTTGCATCGTTACGCCGGCGCGCGATTCGAGGCTCAGTCCATCTTGCAGGAAGCGGACAAAGTACTCGACGACCAAATCCATTTCCGGCGATCCCGGCTGAATCATGTCGTGAACCAACTGCGGGTCGACACTGTTGAACTTTCCCAGCGCGGAAGCCGCGGTCAGGAAGTAGTTCACATGAATCGCGATGTTCTTTCGCGCTTGATCAGAGAGCAATTTCGTACCGGGTTTCAACGGCAGATCTTTAGCCGAATTCTTGAGGAAGTCGTGAAACCGCCGGCGGCTGGACTTGCCATAGTACGGTTTCAAGTGATCCGCCAGAGACTTGCCAGGGTCGTACGATGCGCCCAGATTGATGCCGTCAATGTCTCCCAGAAGATCGGCATCGCCCGCTTGCCGCCGCAGGTAGGTGTTTATGTCAATGGGCAGACTCTTGTTTAGCGCGTCCGGGTATTCCAGAATATAACTCTGCAGGGCACTGGCCAGATCGCCTTCCCAGGTGACTACCAGATCCGGACGGAGTGGTTTGGGCAAGCTCTGGACTCCCAGTTTGTCGTCAACGTCCGGCTTCTGTCCGGGTGCGCCTTCAATGCCGGTGAGTACATGCCCGATGTCCACATATTCCCCGTCCACGTGAACCGCTGTGCCTTCGGCATAAATCACCGTGTATCGGCTCAGCTTCGTGTAGTCGGCAGTTCCGGGAACAGCCAGCGCAGGCACCGACCGGTTCCGGTATAGCGTGCGGTTGAACAGAGACTCCAGCGGGTCTTTCGGGCCGCCCTGGTATACCTTTCGCAGAGAAGCCAGGAATTGAAAATGGGTTTGCGTTTTGGGGCGGCTGCTCTCATATGTGTTGACCAGTTTCAGTAATCCCTCCAGGTCGATCAACTCGATGACAACCGTACCCCCTAACCGCTTCCCGGCTTTGCGGTCCACCACAGCATTGATGGTCAGTCTGCGGACGAAATCCATTCCGGCGGTTCCGGATGCGGTGAAGGTCCCGTCACTGGCGGCTTTTGTTTCGGTCTTCTCGGCGAAGATGACTCCATCGGAAGTATCCACAACCGCCCAGCAAAGTGCGCCGGTCAACGGCAACGATTTTGCGTCTTTCGCGGCATCATAGGCACGAGTACTTGTAGCGGATGTGGCCACATGCAAGCGTCCGGTTACCCTGACATCGAGTCTGGAGGAAGGCTCGCCCGGCGTATGCAGCGGCCGGCGGACGAAGCCTTCGAATTGTCCCTTTCCATCGGGAGATAGGGCAATCTCCGTCGATCCGATTCTCAGTTTATCCAGTTGGATGGAGAGAGCCGGAGGCGCGGCCGCCGGAACATCGAACCCGCCAGCGAGGCCAGCTCCCCGATACGTGTCTTCAGCCGCACCAGCGTCCAGATCTTCGCGGATTGACTCGGCGATTCCTCGCGCCAAATCGTCAAGATAGCTCTCCTGTTCCAGCCGCCGTGCCTGCAGCGGATTCGAAAGATAGGCAACTTCAATCAAGCAGGCGCCGGTGTGGCCGGCAAGCCGAGATGGGACCAAAACTCCCAGATCCCGTTCTCTCACTCCACGGTTTGGGGCTCCGGTGATTCGTGCCAGCCTGTCCACCACACGGCGGGCGAACCGTCGGCTTCGCGCATTCGCCGTGCGCGCCACCCAGCTTTCGGTCGCGTCCACATCCGGATGGCTGGTCCCGTTCCAGTGCAGCGAAACAAACAAGTCGGCATTGTTTCGGCGTGCGTGACCGGCGCGATCGGTGAGCGAAAGATTGAAGCTGGAATCCCGTGTCAGGATCACGTTCGCGGAGTCGCTCAAGAGCCCTCTCACCCGGCGCGCCAGATCGAGTGTGAGATCTTTTTCCAGCAGTCCGTTCGGTCCCACGGCGTTGTTCGGAGAAGACGCACCCACCGGGACCGTGCCGCCATGTCCTGCGTCAATCACTACGGTTCGGGAACGTTCGGGCATACCAGTCTCCTTTACGATGCTTCACTCATGGGTTCCGTTTGTATTCGAGGATCAGCGGCATGAACGCCAGCGGGATAAGGTCATGCGCAACATTGGTGAATATGAACAACGCCTTGTAATTGCTTTTCAGGGCATCCCGAATACCGTCTAGATTCGTTGCACTCGGAGGTTTCTCCGCCTTGACCAGAATCAGCTTCTTTCCGGCCGGGTCCGATGGGTCCTTCTTCCACACAGCCGGGTTGTCGGTGTGATGGTCTATATAAATCACGTCTGTGCCAGGCCAGCTGATTGCCGGGATCGAGCCGTCTTTGCCTGGCCGCTGCGGCACTCGAACGGGCTCCATATTTGCCGTGAACCCAAGCCCCGCTTTGGCTACCGGGGTAATCAGCTTATGAAACAGCGTGCTGCCCGTCTTGGCCGCCGCCGATCCCATCGGCCCCATGTCGGGCGAGGGCGGACCGTAAAACGAGATGAAGCGGCTACTCTTTTCCCCATTGCCCAATCGCCCCTTGGCGTCCCAGTGTTTGCAGAAATCGAAGTACGGATCGGTCTTTTCACTGAAAGACCGGTCGAATGGAACCAGATCGCTCACCACGTTCAAAACCACCGTATTCGAAGCGGCCTTATTCAACGGAACGGTTCCACCCGAGTGTCCCATCACGAACAGACGTTTCAGATCGCTAGTCTGAATCTTCTTCGAGAGGTATTTGGCGCTGCCGGACGGCTTGGACAGCTTGCTCAGGCGATCCAGGCAGTTGTCAATCATGTCGCCTAGCGCTGCCGCGTTCACCAGCTTGCCTGCCGGTTCGTCAGCCCAAAACTTCCCCGTTCTACCGACACCAACTTCAGGCAGCAGTTCGATTGGCTGATGCAGCAGACCATCGGTCTTGTCAAAACCGTAAACTATGCCAGCGTTGAGTTTGCCCAGGGACTTGGGAGCCCACGAAGGTGGTCTTGGCTTGATCACCCCGCCGCTGAGTGAAGCCGTAACGTAATTGTCGTTTCCGTGGAAATAGACCAGCGCCTCCGGCTCGTCAATCTGAAAGCCCTTTGGGCAGTAGCTCCACACGGCGCGGTCGTCCGCACGCTTGTCCTCGATCTCTTTCACCGAATCCCGTGGCGCCTTGGGCGAGTAGATCATGGCCTGTTGGTTGTCGAGGGCTTCATCGATCACGCCGGCCGGCGACTGCAATGCGCTCGCAGCGGATTCGTTCAGCTGCATCCTAACGGCATTGGCAAGTGCCGCGGCCAATTCCTGACGATAGGAATCACGCTCCAGCCTGGCGGCTTGGGCAGGGTTGGTCAGACAGGCGATTTCGATCAAACACGCCTCGGTGTGTGATCCAAGGCGCTGCGGCAGCAGCACTCCAAGATCGCGCTGTGCGGGTAACGCCGCGGCGATGCCGGCCGCGCGAGCTACCTCGTTTGCAACCAATCCGGCAAAACGGCGTGTCGCTGCCGGTGCGTTCCGCGCAACCCAGGCCTGCGTCCGGTCTACGCGCGGATCGCTTGCGCCGTCGAAATGGAGGGACAGGAACAACGCCGCATCGTTGTCCCTGGCAATACCCGCGCGCCGGATGAGCGAAAGATTGCGATCCTCATCCCGCGTCAGGATTATGTGCAGCTCAGGCGCAAGCAATGACCGAACTCTCCGCACCAGGTCGAGCGTCAGATCCTTCTCTCGCAGTCCGTTTGGCCCATTGGCTCGATTGGCGGAAGACCCGCCCACAGCCAGCTCTCCGCCATGTCCTGCATCCAACACCACGATGAATGATCGAGCGGACATATCGTTAGGGAACCCGTGCGCCGGTGGGCGGTTTGGAAACCAGCTTGTCGGAACTGTCGAATAGCGGAGGCAATCCTCTCTCGCTTGCCGACAGGAAAAAGATCACGGTGTAGGAATCCAGCTTGTTGTCTTTGGCGTTGGGATACTTGGTGCGCAGGTAGGCAGGCATGGCCTTCACTGTTTCCGCCAGCAATTCCGGCGTTACCAACGCACCCTTACCAGCCACACTATGCAGCACGTTATTCAGGTAGTGCAGCAGCTTGGCCGTAGCGGTTAATTGTAGGCGTGAATCCGCTACGTCGGCTGCCGATCCCAATTTCTGTTGCGCGCGCAGATATCCGATTTCCGCCAGCAACGTATACATTTCCTCAACCAGGTAAGTGGAATTGTCATGCAGACCCTGGATGTAGTCGCTATCGCTGGCGTCCTTTTCGATCTTGTCGCGCTCAGCGGCTGGGATGTCGGTCCACTTGGTCACAGTCACACCAGCCGGAATCTTCATTTGGGACCGGATGTGAGGATTATGTTTCACCTGGTCCAGCCAGTTCTCGCGGACTTTCTCCAGACGGCGATCCGCCTCTGCCCGATATACCGCATCGATCGGATTCGATTTTGCCCGGTCGATCTTCCCGCGCCACAAGTGATGCATTTCGTGACCGATGGTGCGGATCACCTCATGCACTTCCACTGTGTTACCCGTGCCGGCTACGTGCTCCGCCACGGCATCGTAAGCTTCTTGCAGCAGGAAGATGGCGGGTGTCGTTCCGTCCCACATGGAGTGGCCCTTCTCGGACAAGTTATTGCCCACCCGGCTCTTCTTCTCAGCCGTGACCTGGAAGGATACCTTCGCCGGGTCGACCGCAGGTTTGTACTGTTCCAAAAGTCGCAACGCGGCGGACAAACCGGCATCGTTTTCGCCTTTCGGATTTAACACATAAGCTCGCAGTCCTGCCGGCGTTCCGGCAGCCTGCAGCGTATACGAGGAAGCCTTAGAGGTCGCGGGACATGCGGTGGACCCACCTTTTTTCGCGGAGTAGATCAGCTTGCCCAGCGCGCTGAGGCCGTCGTCGAAATGCATCATGTCGCCGCAAGCGCCGCCCAGATCGATCGCGCCCCAGCGCATTGACTGATCCTTCATGGCTTTTACAAGGTCGAGACTGAGGTTCAGAAACCCGGTCTTCTTGGGGTCGATATGCTTAAAAGGCTGATCGTTCTTAGCCTCGGAAGGTTTATCGTGAAGCACTTTGTAATCCGCCTCGATCAGGCTGCGGAGTTCAATGGCGGCAGGCGCCGCTGCCTTTCCCCAAACCTTTTTCCAGGCGAGACTTGTCTTCGCATCGATAAACTTTTGCAGTTCGGCATCGGTCCCTTTCAGTAGCGCAAAGTAGACCGGAACCATGGCGCTCTGCTTCTGCAGTGCCAGATACGCTGCCGAAACAGTAAACTTGGGCGGCGCCAGCGTGCTCAGATTGTCGGGAATTAGGGATTCCTCTCCGTTCATCAGCCAGGCGATCCGGTGATACGCCGGCTTCAGCCGCCCATCCAGCGCATCCTCTCCCGCCTCATGCATGACGTAGGGGTTTTCGCCCGGATTCAGATCGATGGCTAGCCCCCATCCGTGGTAAGTGGTGGCGCCGGACCGATAGCTGGATACTTCGGTCACGCCATGAGGAGTTTTCCCCAAGTCACTCTCGGCGGCTTTCACCTTGGCCAGAAAATCGGGATGCAGCGTCACGTCCAAGCCAAACACCTTCCCCTTCTTGAGGACCGTCGACTCGTAGTCGGCCATGGTCTTCACCGAGGCCGGAACCAGTTTGCAACCGCGCAGCGTGGCGAGGATGTCAACCTTCGAGACATCGTCCAGTGCCTTCGCCGCCGCCGGCTTTTCCACTTTCTTGCACGTGATTTTGGCCAGACCGGCAAATTCGGCACAACTCTTCGTCATTACCTGGGGACCGAATGAACGGGGGATATCGTAGTGGTCCTTCTCAGTGGATTCAGAGCGATAATACGTGCCTAGGAAGTCGCGCAAGGCACTGTCGGAAGCAATTCGCCGCAGCAATTCGCCCAATTCCTCGGACAACTGCTTTCCGCCGTTGCACGTTGCATCGCCGAAGACGCAGCGCAGGGCGCCGCCTGATTCGCTCATATATGTGGGCCAATCCGCACTTTTCCTCGCAGCCAAGGCATCGGCGTCAGCTTTGATATGCTTCTTCGCCCAGGCCGTGAACACGTCGGTGCCATAAACCCCGTCGAAGAGGTGCAGTTCGTTTGGATCGACGTTGAGCGCGGGCTTCTTTCCGTGATCCAGCATCCGGGCCACGCGGTCCACTCCGCCGGAATGCGCCGTCAAAATCAGGCGGTCGCGCTGAATTGAACCCGCAGTCTGCTTCAACTGATTTTCAGCCAGCCACTTGAGGCTGGAGGCAATCAATTCATCCAGCTTGCCGTCGTCCACCAGCACCGGGAAGTTCACTACGTTCAGCTTCGGATTTGATGAAACGATATCCTTCCGCAGCCCCATCGGATGGATGCCCAGCGTATTGCGGGGGCGTTTGCGCGCGCCTGTCCCCGCGCCGTATTCGAAACGAATGCCGCTATATCCGTCCAGGGAATTCAAATCGATGTCTTTGTCTTTGGGAACGAAGCCGTGGATGTGAACGGCGACGTCCATTTTCTTGATCGCCTGGCTGGCGGGCGTGCTCAGAATCCATCGCAGAATTGCATTCTTGTACGCTGTGTCCTTCTTGGGTTGATGCGGTTCCAGGACTGCCAGGTGAACTCCGGAAGGGCCGCCTGTTCCAGGGTCGTCAAGCGCGCCGGCAATGGCGCGAGCCAGGTGATTGCGGAAGGCCATATCCTGCAAGCGCGCGGCTTGATCCGGATTGGATAGATGCGCCACTTCAAGCAAACACGCCCGTGTTTCCGAGTTGTGCCGGGATGTCACCAGGACGCCAAGGTCTCGGGTTCCTACACCCCACGTCCGCGCGCCGGCCGCCCGGGCGACGGTTTCCGCCAACCGCGCCGCCAAATCGCGGCTGCCGGCGTTGGCCGAGGACGCAATCCAGGCGTTCGTTTCGTTGGTGTGAGGATCCACCGAAGAGTTGAAGTGGAGCGATACAAACGCATCCGCGCCCGCATCGCGCGCAATCCTCGCACGTTCCGCCAACGGTAGATTCACATCGGTGTATCTTGTCAGCTGCACGTCGGCACGCGGTGCAAGCAGGGTCTGCACACGCTTGGCCAGATCCAGGGCCAGATCTTTTTCCTCCAGTCCGTGGGCCTCCGCCCGGTTGTGCGACGATCCTTCGCAGCGGCTGAAGCCGCCGTGGCCTGCGTCCAGAACATAAATGGGTCGTCGTTCGAGCATGACTTTTCCTCCTCAGGTAGTCGGCGCAGGGGCGCTCTGTTTCGGCTCGGGTCCGCCTTGCGTCGGGGTATTCGCGCTGGGATTGGGCGTGTTGCCCTGAATGAGCGTCATCAACTGCGGATTGGCGAATCGTTCCATCGGGAAGTAATCGCTCTTGAATTTCAAATCCACTTCCCCCGTAAGGTCAGCGTGTACATCCAGTTCGTCGGTACTGTCTTTCTTCGTGGAACTGACATAGGCGACGGTATTCTTCGTCTCGAAGCTGGGGCCGCCAAAGATGCTGGACAGCCCGCCTCCCGCGCTGGCGGTGGTCTCATTCTTGAAATCGAATTGGCTCGCGCTTTGCGCCGAGCCGTGATCCCTGGAGTCAATTCGAAAACCCATCTTTGCGTTGATGCGTCCGCTGGTGATCACAATTCTGTTGATGCCCATCAAAATCATGGTGGAGAGCATCTGATGTCGGCTCTTGGCCATGTAGCGGCGCGCCGCTGGTACCAGCTTTTCTTCGGCCGTCTCATCGCTCAGATCAACGTCTTCATTCAGGCCGAAGTGCCCCTTGAAGTCGGGCTTTGCCTTCTCGTCCGCGTTGTCGCGAACACGCACCTTCGCTCCTTCCTCGTTCGTCTCAACCTTAAAGTGGGAGGGATAGCTCTGTGCCAGATAGTCCCGCGCGTTGTTGTCGGAGATGTTGTCGCCCATAAACTGATCCACCGTTTTGGCGACGTTCGACAGCAGGTTTCCATAAGCTTCCATTTGTTGAATGGAGGCGTTGACAATTGCTTGAAATGTGCCTTTGATGAGATCCGCTACAAAGGTAGGGAAGGCGATGGCATTCAACGTATCGCGGGTCACCTTCGCAACCTGGCTGGCGGCGCGCGGGCTGAATTCGTCCGCGGCCGGTCCCTTGCTTCGCGCGAACTCTTTGACGGGTGCGGCATCCGCGGCCGTGGCCACCGGGCCTGTCACTGTAGTCTGTTCGCGTAAGACGGGCGTTTGGCCAAGCCGCCGGGAGCCGGCCCATTCGTCCTGAATGAGTGCGGCCGTATAGCCGGCAATCTTTTCCAGATCCCGCCGCATTGACGCTTGTCGGTCCAGCGGCAGCTCATAGAAGGCCGGACTGGATTCCAGCAGAGCCCTCGCCTGCGTTTCGGCCAGCTTTGAGACCGCATGACTGAGGCGGATCCCCTGCGGAGACGGCGCTGGGTCGAAAGGCCCGGGCAACGCCGGATAGATAGCGTCTCGGAGTGGATTATTCATCGCAATGTGCTCCAAAATGACGACGTGGTGCCTGGCGGGTCACCCTCTAACGGTGTCGACATTGTTTTCCCCGTGCCGAATTTCCCAGCGCCTGCCTTCTTCGCGCCCGCTTTCTTAGCCGCCGCCGGATCGGCCGGAGCATCCGCGGCTGGAGCATCTTTCTTATCGCCTTCGCCAGCCTTCGCTCCGTCGACAGGTGGGGTTGCCGCCGGTGCATCGCCGCCTTCCGCTGCCGGAGGGGGAGTGGGATCCTCATTCTTTTTCACTACCGGAGCGGCGGGCTCCACCGGCACTTTGGCCGGCGGCAAGGCGCTTCCAATCGGTGGCAGCTTAGACTCCGGTGGATCGCTGCGCTTGGTGCGCGGAGAAGTGAATCGAGGTACGTCGCCACCCGGCGCGGGCACTCCGCTTCCCAGTGGATTCGATGTCATCGGCGCGTTCGCCTCCGGCACGGCGGTATTGTTCTGGATCGATCCAAGCATGCCCTTGGTGGCGAATCGCTCCACCGGAAAATAGTCGCTCTTGAATTGCAGTTCCACTTCACCGGTCAGGTCGGTTTCGACGTTGATTTCGGAATCGCTGCCGCTTCGCGTGCTACTGACGTAGCTCACCGACATGGAGGCAGACACCGACCATGGCCCGAATCCGAAGCTGCCGGCGGCCGCCGCGCGCGTGTCAAGATCCGTTGCATGCTCCTCGTGCGCGCGGTCTCTGGTGTCGATGTGGAAACCCATGGTGGCGCGAATCTTGCCACCGGTGATGACGATCCGGTTGACACCCATCAGCACCAGAGTGGAGAGCATTTGCAGCCGGCTTTCGGCCAGCGTGCGGCGTGCGGCGGGTACCAGCGTTTCTTCAATGCCGCTTTCATCCAGACTCACGCCGGACGAAAGCTTCAAATCCGCCTGGAAGTTGGGCGGCGATTTAGCCTCCGCTCCGTCGACAGGAATCGCCTTGCCCTCATGTACCCTGATGTATTCCGGATAGCGCTGCTGCAGCCAGTCGCGCGCCTGCTTATCGGAGATGTGTTCTTCCATGAACTGATCCACCGTCTTGGTAACGTTGGTCAACATTTGGGAGAATGCCTCCATCTGTTGGATTGACGTCTGGACGATGGCGTTGAAGGTGCCGCGAATCAGGTCGGCGACGAACGTCGGGAATGCCACCGCCTTGAGCGTTTCCTGCGTCACGCGGCCGATCTGATTCGCCGCCGACGGTTGGAAGTTCGACGTTTGCGCCTGTGCCAGCGGGCCGGAGATGGATTCCCGCTTCCGCACCACCGGTGTCTGACCCAGCTTCGCCGATTGCCAGCACATGTCGCGCATGCATTCGGCTGCGTATGAGCCAATCTTGACCAGATTGTCCGACATTTCGCTTCGCTGCTTCTCAGACAATTCGTGGTACGAAGGACTGGATAGCAGCATCGCCTCCACCTGGCTTTTCACCAGATTCACCGTCGCCGGCACTGGCTCCAGCGCATGCGCAGAGGGTGGCGTATTGAACGGCCCCTCGAGCGGCGCGGGAACGGCAAGCGTGGCTGTGGCACTGCTTGGCAATCAGGCCACCCTCCCGGAGACATCAGCGGCGGGCGCCGTCAACCCCGTGGCCTGCAGCCATTGCGCCGCCCACGTGAATACCGGATCGCGCGCCGTCAACAGCGGACGCGAAACGCGCGAGTCGTTCAAATTGTCCAGTACGCCGGCCAGCCAGTTCAGCAGGCGCAGGCCAGACTGGCCGCGCGTAATCAGCCGTCCCAGGTCGGGTGTCCGCTGGCCTAGAATCTTGCGGATCGTATCCCACATGCCTTGGCCCTGGAAGGTTGTCTGAATGCCGGTGTCGCTCAGGATGTCCACGGCGCGATGCAACTGGTCGCCAATCGCCCGGCCAGCCACCAGCGTATTTCCAAATTGCCGAGGCGCCAGATTGAAGATGACGGCAATTGCCGCCTGCCGCAGCGGTGCCTCGGCCGCGGGACCCAAAGTTCGCCCATACGACAGGTTCACGCCGTGACTGGCCAGCGCGTTGCAGAAGGCGGCGAACACCTGCTGGAAGTCGTTGTTCACGCCAGTACCCCGATCCGTGGTGGCGCCGCCGCCAGTGCCAAACAGGCGTGCGAAAACAGCCTCCCGCTGACTGCGAGTGTAGAATTCGCGCGCGTGCAGGGCGAAGTCTTCCAAGCCGCGCATGGTAACCGTGCTGGTAATATCCAGCCGCATCCGCGCTTCGACGATTATTTCCACCAGGGCGATCACCCACGCCTGCTCCAGCTCCGATTGCAGATACATAGCCGCCATGGTCCGCAAGGCTTGCACCGGCAACGCCGGTTCCCGGCCCGGTGTCAGCAGCGGAGGAAGCTGCAACGGATCGTTGTCCACCAGACCCAGCGTTTGCGTCAGTCCGCGCAGGCAGGCATCGGCTAACGCCAGGGATTCCGGAAATCTGAAACGCGGTTGGTTGGCTTCCATCGCCGCCTCCGTTATCGCCCCGGCGCCGCGGCGGGCGCGGGTGCCGGCAACGCTCCCGGCTGTCCTGGCGCGGGTTGCGCGGCCGTCGGGGTCTTGCCGCGGATCTGGTTAATTTGCATCACGTCCACCATCTTCTCCATCGGAAAATAGTCGCTCTTGAAGTTGATGTTGACCTTTCCGCTGAGCTTGGCGTGCATTTCCACTTTGGCGGTCGAATCATCGGACCGGGTGGTGGTGACGTTGAAGTTGGAGGTGTCTTTATAGTTGTTCTTGTTGTACCAGGACGATTTGTCTTCATGGTCGTCGCCTAAGCCGAGGAATCCCGAACCGGAGCGGCTGGAACTGCCTTCCCCGCCATATTCGCCTTCGCGCAAACTGCTAAAGTCGGAGGTGCGCTTTTGCTTCATCTTGCGCTTCACCTCGTCTTTCGTATCCAGTTCGAACATGCAGCTGGCTTCGATGGTTCCATTGGTCACAACCAGCCGGTTCACTCCCATCATCACCATGGTGGCCAGCAGTTGCTGGCGGTCCATGGCGATGCGCCGCCGGGCGCCCGGCACCAATTGTTCCTCCACCGAACTCTTATCCAGCGACTGCACCGGTTCCTTCAACCCAAGATCGGACTGGAAGTCCGGCATGTTGTTTTCATCCATGCCTTCGCGCGGTTTTAATTTCGGTTTGTCGCCGGAGATGTCCACTTCCAGGTGTCCGGGATAGCGGTCAGCCAGATAGTCGCGTGCGTTGTTATCGGAAACATTGTCTTTCATGTACTGGTCAACGGATTTGGATACGTTGGAGACCAGCTCGGCATACGCCTCCATCTGCTTGATGGAGGAAGTCACAATCGCATTGAACACCCCATCCACCAGTCCCGACACAAACTTTGGAAAATTGACGCGCTGCACTATGTCGGTGAAGGCTTCCGCTCCCTGGCGCGCCGCAATCGCGCCAGATTCGGCAAATCGCTGGCCCGCGGTCTCGCCTTCTGGCAGAATCGGTTTGGCGAGTTCCCGCGTGATGGGGGTGTCCCCCACAAACTTCACCGAATCCGGCCGCGAATCTCCCGTCGCTCCGCCGACGATATAGTGAATCGCGTTGACGGTATCGTGCGCGATGGCCAGGCGCTTCTCCAGCGGCATCTTTTTGAAGCTCTCGTTGCCAAGCAGCCGGCTTTTCACCAGTTGCCGGACGAGTGATAGGACTTCCGAATCTTGCAGGCTGGAACTCATCGCACGATCCTTTTACGTACGTCCCGGCAGAGGCTGGGCAACCGGCGCTGGAGCCCCTGGAAGCGCGGGCATGGCCGGCATTGGCGGAGGTGGCGGAGGCGGCAAGGCTTGTACCGGCGCCCGCGCCCCAGCGGCCGTCTTATCCTTTATTTGATTAATCTGCAACACGTCGACCATCTTCTCCATCGGGAAGTAGTCGCTCTTGAAGTTCACCTTTACTTTTCCTGTCAATTGCGCGTGCAGCTTAAGTGTCTCTTCGTCGGACGAAGTATTTGTCGTGGACATCACGAACTTGGCCGTGTCGGTATGAGCGCCCTTGCTATACCAAGTGGCATGGTCATCGTGAGACGAATTTCGGCTGCCGGATGTCAGATAGTGGTCCGTGTCCCACTTCATGTCGTCCTTGGACGAGTTACTATTACCGCCCTCGCCACCCGATTCACGGGTGTTGGTGCTACCGAAGTCCGCCGTGGTTGTACGAGTGGCATTTCGGATGCGCGCGTCCTTTGTGTCCAGTTCGAACATGCAACTCGCTTCGATAGTCCCGTTAGTGACTACCAGCCGGTTGACGCCCATCATCACCATCGTGGCCAGCAGTTGCTGCCGGTCCATTGCGATGCGCCGCCGTGCGGCAGGCACCAGCTTTTCTTCGACGTTATCTTCGTCCAGCGAGGTAACGGGAGATTTCAACCCCAGGTCCGAGAAGAAATCCGGCATGTTGTTCTCGTCGTACCCCTCCTTCGGTTTCAGCGTTGGCTTGTCGCCGCTGATATCCACCTGAAGGTGCTCTGGATATTTATCCGCCAGGTAGTCGCGTGCATTATTCTGCGAAACGTTGTCCTTCATGTACTGGTCGACCGACTTGGCAACGTTCTTAACCATCTCCGCGTACGCCTCCATCTGCTTGATAGAAGTGGTGACGATTGAATTGAAAACGCCGTCGATCAGTCCGCCGACAAACTGAGGAAAATTCACGTCGGCTATGGTATCGGTGAATACCTGCCCGCCTTCTCTGGCCGCCTCTCCGAACCCGGACCGCTGTTGGCGGCGAGGTGGCTGTGTTCCGGAGTTCGGCTTCGGCGGACCGGAAGATCCGCCGCCCGGGGCGGGCGCGGAGGCCCCGGCGAGCGCGGCCGACGGCGCGAACCCCAGATTATTGCCGCCGAGCGTCATCGACGCCGGCCGCGATTCGCCGTCTTCGCCACCGACTATATAGTGAAGCGCTTTCACCGTATCGTGCGCAATAGAGGCGCGTTGGTCGGTCGGCAGTGCATTGAACGCCTGATTCTGAACCAGACGTTCCTTCACACCGCGCCGGATCATATCGAGGATTTCCGATCTTCGCAGCCTCTCGTCCATAACCCGTTCTCCTTATGCGCTGTATGGCGCCCACGCTGACGGTGCCATTTCCGAATCATCCGCAAGGCCGCTTGAAATCGACGGCGCCGGCGCTTGCCTTACAGCTGGTTGCGGCGGTTGAGCGGGCCGCTGCAGGGAACTGTCGAACGCTGCCGGACGTAGATAAAGCGCTATCCGGGCCGGCAAGTCCGGCCGTACCCATACCGACAACACAGACACTGTGCCCGGCCCCGGATAACCGTCCGGAGTCAACGCCATCAACCATCGGTCCAGCCCCTGAATGCTCTTCGGCCGCTCGGTCATCTGGAGCCGCATTAGCGCCATCAATTGCGCCGGCGGATCCGGCAGCGCATCCAGGTTCACGTCCAGCCGAAACTCGACGCCCGCCCGTGCCGGCCGCAACGTCAGTGACGCCGTATCGGGCGGCAGCGTAAAGCGCGCCCCGAGAATAAAGGCCGCCGCGCTCATCAGCCCCCCGTGGCGATGGCCCAGACCTAACCGGTCCATCAACGGTTGAAGATTCGCCAACGGCAGAGCGCGCTCAATTTCGAAAGTGATTTGCTGACTGCCGCTGGACCTGCCGCAGCGCACCGTGCTCAACGAAGGCCGCAGCCCCGGCAGCGTCTCCAGCGCAATCCGGGCGATGCGGAATAGCGGCGCCGGCAGCGAGTCCATCAGCATCGGACCCCACTCGTACTGCACGAACGATTCAGTCACTCCGTTGCGGTCGAAGCTGCTGCCAAACTGCGCGCCATAGGAGGCCCCCCGCTGGTAGCCCCCGCTCTTCATGCCGTCCACTTTGTCGTCCAGCCAGCGCAGCGCCTGCGTGCCGAAACGCTTCTCGACGATTTGTTGCATCGCCTGCGTGGCACTCTCAATGCGATCCGGCGGCGTCACATTCCTTCCGTCGGCACCGATCACAAATGACAGATTCTCCGGTGTCGTTTCTGAAAAACTCGGCGCCAGCGGATCGCCTGCGTGGTAGCGCTCTCCCAGCGGGAACGCAAGCGACTGATCCAACACTTCGCCCACGTCCTCCATCGGGTTAGCGCTGCCCAAACTGCGCGCGGCCTGCTGGAGAAGCTCTCTGGCCTTTGCGGCTGCGGTTATAGGTCTCATGTCCGTCTCCGTGTCAGTGCTAAGCCTTGAAGGCCGGAATCATATCCTTGAGTTGATCGATGGATGGCGCGCTGCCGGATGCCACCATTTGCCGCAGCTTGTCCATCACATCGGGACTGGCCCCGTTTGTGCCGTTCTTGTTGGAGACCGCTCCGAAGGCAGGAAGACTCGGCGAATACGAGGTGTCGGACGGTTCCGACATTCTGTTGACCTGATCCGTGCCAACACCCTGAACCGCGAGCCAGTTCGTTGCCTGCAGCAGGAAAACATCGCGATCAGTGGCGGGAATGTCGCTGACTGTCACACGGCTCGTCGATAGTAGATCCGGTTCTGGAAACAGCGACTTGCCCGAGTTGATGCTCCACACGCCTGCATACTTTGAAATCAGGTTCAGCAGTGCCGTGCCAGCCTCGGCCATGGTTCTCCATTTAACGATGTTCGGCGATTGTCCAAATTCATTGGCTGACACGCGCTCAATCAATTGATAGGGATTTGAAACGCCATAAGCCTTCTGAATCTGGGGCATTTTCAAGATGGCGAATGCTGTCTTGATGTGCTCTTTCAGCCGGTGTGCGTCAGCCTGCGTCCCAGCCCAACCATAGAGTGAAACATTGGCGGCCAGATCGCGCCCCGCTTTGCGAACCTGCTCGCCGGTGGTGCTCAGCGCGGGACGCCTGTCGTTGAAGATGTCGCCCAAGCGCCGCTGCCGGTCGTATTCGGACAGACTTGAAACAAAGCGTAACAGCAGATTATTGAATTCACGATTCGGCTGCACTTCCTTGGAAACGTCGCCGCCGGGATTTCCCAGGACACGCCCGTACACCATGTTGCGCGAGGACACATTCAATCGATACATGCTGTTGTAGTAATAGTCGTCCAAGGCCTTCCCGCTCACGTCGAAGGGGATGGGTAACAGCGCGTTTTTAAACAGCTCGGTCACACGATCCACCACGTGGAATAGCTGCATCTTCTCCAACTGCAGCGCGGTGTAGATCAATCCCACCGCTTCCACGTTCGGTGGCTCCACTTCCGTGTCGCTTGCGCCATCGCCGGTGAGCGGCTCCAAAAAGAATGAATTGCTGGGTGGTTGCGCTTCTACGTACTTGTCCAGGCCGATTCGCACTTGTGTGCTGAAATTCGGGTGGTCCACCGGCACTATTGCCGCATTGTCGATTACGAATTGTGAAACCGATGCCAACTCCTGAAACGCTACATTCGTACTGGTGGTGCGGCCCGGAAGGGTCAAGATGGAGGCCGCCACCAGCGTGATGGTCGCCCGGTTCGGTTTGTCGGTTGTGCCGTTAGCCAGCTTCGTCTGCAGCTTCGTAGTTCCGAGGCTTACTTTCCAGGCATTTTCAATCGCGCCTCGAAACCCGAAGCTGGTTGCGCTGAAGTACTCTCCCAGCAGCAGGGTGCCTTCGATGAAGGCGATTGTGTCCTCGTTGCCTAACTCCGGCAACCCGAAGGACCCGTTCAGGATTGTCAATAGATCGCTTCGGTATTGCGCCTCTTTGAAGTCGGCGGGAATTCCTCGCGGATCCACAATATATGTCGCCATTGTCTTCTCCTTATCCTTTTCCTTTAGAAACCTTTCAAATGAACCTTTCAGCAAATCCGCATCGGAAACCGATTCCTTCTTCACCACGAATTGCGTCGCAGCCTCCAGCAGCTGATCCTGGCCGGGTCCCGTCACCCGGGCCAGCCAATCTCTAACCCGCTCCGCGGAAGTTTGCGGCGCCACTGGCGGGGAGAGTGCATCGGCCCAAACCCCCATGCCGTACTTTCCCAGCGCGCGCCGCAGTAACTCCAGCATTCTTGGCGGCGCCGGCCTTTTCGGGCTAGCCCGTGCCAGCCCCGCCAGCACGGCCAATTCCCGCTGTTCCGCCGCCTCCAGTTCCTTCACCGCTATCGGCAGCACTGCGCCAAAATCGTCTTGGATGGCGCGCCGTACCCGGCGGGTCTGCCCCTGGAAGAATAAGTTCGCCGCCTTTAGCGCGAGTATTGCGATATCCGCGTGGTTCATGTCCGGCTCCCTAAAAAAATGTCGAGTTCCTTCAATGCCGCGCTCGCGTCCAGAAATCCGTGGCCCGTTTCCGGATGAAATCCGCCTCCACCCAGCGGCGCTGCGCTGCGCATAAGAATCTGTTTGGCTTCCGGACCCGTCAACCGGTGCTTGCGGCGGCGCGCGCGGCTCACCAGCAACGCGGCCACCCCAGCGACGAATGGCGACGCGAAGCTGGTTCCTGAGTTCACGGCATATCCATCCCGGCTGGTGCTGATGATGTTCTCGCCCGGGGCGCAGATCGCCACGTGATCCCCGAACGTGCTGAACCGGGATCGTTTTCCCCCATCATCCACGGAACCTACCGCGATCACCTCCGGCAGTGCCGCCGGATAGTAACGTTCGGAGATGCCACTGTTTCCGGCCGCCGCTACAAGAATGCAGCCGTGGTGCATCGCGTAGTCCACCACTCGCCTGTGCGGTAGCGGCGAATCCTTGTCTACGCTGGATTGCGGTGTTCCATAACTCATGTTCAGCACTCTGCCCCCCAGATCGATAGCCACCTTCATTCCCGCGTCGATATCCGCAAGTCCGCCCACACCCATGCGCCGCGTGCTCGAATCACTGACCGCGGCGGCCAGCACCCGGATCGGCAGCAGCAAAGAACGCCCTGCCACTCCCGCTGGAATTCTCCAGCCATGCGCGCCAATGATTCCGGAAACATGGCAGCCGTGCCCAACGTCGTCATGTGGGTTGTAGTCCCATCCGCGGCTGTCACCCACCAGACGCATCTGCTCGTTCAGCTTGCCCATGCCGAGGTCGACGGTGTCATAGCCGGCCAGGCACTTGCGCTGGAACTCTGGATGGCCAACGATAATTCCCGTGTCGACAATCGCCACCGTCACCCGCTCATCACCGGGTTCCATCGCATGAGCCTGAGCGGCGTGGATGCGCTCATGCGGCTCCCCTGCGCGTCGCAAGTCCAATGCCGGCGCGGCAGCAGGCGCGGCCGCAAGTGGTGCGGTTGCCAGCGTCTGTACCGCCGCTGATTCCACCGCATTCAAATCCCGCAAAGCGCTAAGTACATCCGCCGTGCCACCCGGCTCGGCGATTTCCAGTTTGTAAGTTCGTGAGAGTCCGAGCTCCTCTTCCACTGGATTGAAGCGAAGATGATGCTGCCCCGGCTGTCCCAACGACTGACGTGCGTGGAACACCCCGGCAATGCGGCATCCCCCTCCGTAGCGCGATAGCACGCGGTCCATCGGCCCTTGATCGATCCAACTGGCGGGACGTCCCGCGCCTGCCATGCAGTCCAGGTGGGCCGGGACGTGGCTTCGGGCCTCCCCAGCGCGCAACGTGAGAATCAGGTGGCCCGGAAATCTCATGACATGTCTCCGTTCGGTGCCCACTGGTCTCCGTCCATCACGCTAAGCTCGTATGTCACTTTGTTGCCGTCCGGCAAACTCACCTCCAGCGCTCCGCTTTCGAATTGCTCCGGCAAGTGCACGGCAAGCTGGTCGTTATCCGCCTCAGACACGGCAAGCAGCCGGTTATTCAACCGGACCGATGCGGGGCCGTCTTCGCCCATCAGATTTGCTCCCCTCAGGTTTAGTTTGGTGACGCCAGGCGCCACGCGAATCACCGGCGGCTGCTGCGGACTAAAAACCGGACCGCGCGAAGGAGTAAACACCGGCCCTGCCTTGGGCGGCGCCTGCGGTATGGGACGCGGTTTCGGCGGCGGTTCCGGCTGTACGGCATGAACCTGCGGGCGGCCCATCGCGATGGCTTGCTTTAGCCGGTCGAAAGATACGTCGGACAATCTGGCGATAGTCTGCACCCCCGTCGACGATCCCAGCCGATTCAGCTGTGCCAGATTTCTTACCCCCACCCGCTCCAGCTTCTGCCGGTCTTCCGGACCCAGTCCTAAATCTTCCAGCGAGGCGCTACGCGTAGTGGCCAGCGAAATGGTGTTCTCCTCGATCATCGGCTTCGTGATGGTGGTGAACCCCAGATGCACCACGCTCGATCCCGACTCGTTGGGACCGCTCGTACGGAACCGGACATTTCCTTGGGCATCCATATCTACAAAAACTTTCAATTCCAGCGTCAAATCTTTTAGCGCATAAGTGAGCGGCCGGTTGACCGCCTTCACACGCAACGAATCCTGCACCCGGTCCAACTGCGAAGTGATCGCATTGATAAACTCCTCAACCAGGAAGCCGCCATCGCCAACCACTTACGCCTCCCCGGTCAGCTCAATTCGCATTCGGCTCATATGCACTTCCGGCAGAACCCCGGCTTTCCAGCGCGAGTGGGGTGGAATGCCGTAAAACACCACCTCCCCGTTCTTCATCGCGCTTTGCACTTCGAGCGGAATTTCTAAATACGCCTCAGTCACCGTGAGCCCGGTGCCGGCAGGAGCCACCATGCTCTCCACCAGTTGCAGCAGCGTATCGGCAAGCGGGGTCCACATTTTCATAACTCCGGTGCCCAGGGATCCTGAGCCGTTTCAAAACCTTGCGCCACGGGGGCGGGTGGCGGTGGCGCGGGTCGTGCCGCTGGCGCTGGTGCTGCCACTGGAGCAGGCGCTGCCGTGGGCGCCGCGGCGGTCGCCGGCGCAGCTGCTTGCGGCACTTTGGCGTTGGAACTGATTAGCTGAATGGCCGCTGAATCGGCGAAGCGCTCCAGCGGGAACGTTTCGCTTCGAAACTTCACCTTCACCTGGCCCGTCAAGTCCGCGCGTACGTTGATATCGCTCTGCGCGTTCATGCTGGCCGTGTTCACCATCACCGACTGGGCCCCGAACGGGCTGCGACCCGCGTACCCGCTCATGTTGCCGGCAGTGGTCTTGGTCTGATCGAAGCGGATGTTAGTCGCCTCGGAAGCATCGATGTGGAACTGCAGTTTGGCGGTGATTTCGCCATCGTCCACCACCACGCGATTGATGCCCATCAGCACCATCGTCGCCAGCGTCTTTTGGCGGCTCTCCGCCAATTGCCGCCGCGCCGCGGGGACAACCACCTGTTCCACCGACTGGTCGTCGATGTCGTCCGGCGAATTGAAGCCCAGATCTTTGAAGAAACTGGGAATCTCCTCAGTTTGCTTGGTATTGCGCTGCACCCGCAACCGTGGTTGGCCGCTGGAGGTATCGCGCGTCAACAGACCGCCGTACTGATCTGCCAGGTAGTCCCGCGCCGACCCGTCCGTCACGTTGTCGGTCATGAACCGGTCTACTGTGCCGGCTACGTTCTTCAACAGTTCAGCGTATGCCTCCATCTGCCGGATGGAGGCATCGACTATCGCTTGAAATGTACCCTGAATCAGCCCCGCGACGAATGCCGGAAAATCGATGGCGTTGAGCGTCGCCCGCGCCACTTCTCCTACTCTACCGGTAGTTCCAGAACCTCCACCGGAAGGAGCGGGCGAAGAAGTACCCGTGGCGGGTTGACTGCCCGCCGCACCCCGAGAGGATCCAGATTGCGGCGGCGGATTATTCTGCACCCGCAACTGCGACAGGTCCGGCGCAAATTGCCGCGCAAGCGGGCCGTCTCCGTTTCCGGCCGCCAGATAAGCGGCAATTTTCGACATCGCCTGCGCAACGTCGGTACGCGTCTGCCGGTCAAGATTCTGGTACGAAGGACTGGACTCGAGAAGACTGTGGATCTTTTCCAGCACGGCCGGATCGTCTGGTGTATGTGGATGCCTCATACGGATGACTTTGGCTCAGATCTCAAACTCTGCATCGGTGAACGTGGTGGCCGCGCGCAATTCAGACGTGCGGCGCGCCCAGGGCGTAGAGGACGCGCGCAGGACCAGTGAATCCAGCATCTGCTCGCGAGTCGGAATGGGAAACGGAGATTTGCCGCTACGGCGCAATGCGGATACTAAAGCCGCGTGCGTGTTCGCGCCGAATCCTCCATCGTTATCCAGCCCCGGCGTAGTGGCCTGGAATGTTGCCAAATCGGTATTCAATACGGCAAAAGCCTGCTGCATATATGCTGGCGACTTCACTGGTCCCACCGCCTCAATAAGCCAGCGCCGCGCGCCCGTCACACCCATCTGCACGGCGCGGTCGAACACCATTGCCAGCGCCCGGTCGGTGATCAAATCCAGCCACTTTGCGAACGGCAGAATGGGATCCAGGTAGAGCGCGGACGCCAGTTCGTTCTGCGCGCCGTTGAATACTTGCCGTGCACCCGTTCCGAACAGGTTGCTCCTCGCCGCCTCTTTGAATCGGGAGAGCCAGGGTTCCTTCCAGATGTCGACGCCGGCCACAGGCTGCACGCGCGCCGATCGTCCTCCGGCCGAGTGCGACGACGAATGTCCCTCGGCGTTCGTGACTCTGACCAGCTCCGCGCTATCGGGTCCGAACACCTCTTGAAACTTGGCCCGGTCCCGATCGCGCATCATCGTAAGCAGACGGCCCAGCGAACGGGAGTCCTGCGTGAATTGAACGATGCCGTAGGAAAGACCCAGGTGATACCGGCCCTTCGCGGGATGGTTTGGAAAGCGGCCCTCGAACTCGCCGTCGGCGTTGATCGCTGCATAACCCGCCGCGCCCGATTCAAAGGCGGCAATGCGCGAAATCAGCTGGATTCGCGCCTGCACATTCAGCGGACGCCGGACGGCAGGCGCGGTGTAGGTCGCCGGCGCGGGCGGTGGAGGAGGTCCGTAGCCGGGCGCACGCGTCGCCGATGGTTCCGGGGACGCGTCAAGACCCTCGTAAGACGGCTCATCGTCGTCTGCGTCCAGTGACTCCGCACCCATGCCGTCGTCGTATTCTTCTTCTGCCGCCTTGGCAAGCTTCGGTTCGGCCGACTCGTCGCCGTAGTCTTCGTCATCCAGCATCGAAGGCGGCACTGCCGCGGCGTAGGAATTCATCGATTGTGCCGTGGTCGCCTGGCGGTAAGCGTCACCATCCAAATCATCGTCGTGCTGCGGCTCATCCCCTAGCCCGCTTGTTCCATACCCGCCTGCCTCATAGCCAGCCGAAATCGGCGTCTCGAAACCATCGTCATAGCCGTCATTCGGATACGCATTGCCGGCGTTGTCCAATTCTTCGCCATAGCCCATTCCGTAGCTGGGTTCGTCGTATTCGGTCGCAAATGACTGCTGCGTGGCCAGTCCGTAGCCATCTTCGCCCTCGGCGCGGTCCGTCGCGGCATCAATCTCCGGTTCGGACCCGAATGCCTGAAAACCCTGATGCGTCTCGCCGTCGTCGCGAACGCGCCGCAGCTTTTCGATAGGTACGCTCAGCACGTCCAAGCTCATTGCCGCGTGCAAGTCCGGCGAGCAGGAAACCGAAGGCGGATCGTCGGATAGTATTTCGTGCGAGTGGGCCATCACCGGACCGCTCCCGTCTGCTCCGCGATACGCCACAAGCGTGTAGTAAATTTCCGGCGCCTTCGAAAATTCGCGCATCACACTAGTCGGCAGGACGTACATCGCGCCGCTGTGATCCGCTCGGATCAGTCCGCTGTCCTGCCTGCTCGCGTAAAAATTCGACGACATGCGCCGCCCCGCGTTTCGCGGATGGAAAAGGCTGCGGTCGATGGTGAGCAGTACTTCAAAGTAGGGCATGCCTCCGCTATCCACAGTGAACCCGAGAACGGAAAAGCGCGGGTCAACCCGTTTGCGGCTTGCGTAAATGCATGGTGCGGATGGAACGCCGTATTCGGCGTCGGACATGTATCGAAGGGTGGATGTCATCATGTGTCGTTTCCTTCCAGCCCCGCGCTGGGCGGGATTACACCGAACTTTTCTTCGTACGCGCTCACCGATTGCTGTAACACTGCAATCAACGCCTTCACGTAGGGAGGCGCGGTGACAATGCGCGTCGACAGGTGTTCGGGCTCACTTTCCAAGTAAAACTGGCCGAAATCCAGAACAAATTCGAAAGCGTTGTATCCGATTTTGAAATAATTGCTATAAACGGCCGCGATATCTTTTGCCTCGCGCAGGTCTTCGCCATCAGTCATCGGTAGTGGAGCAAATATGCAATCCGCGAACCACTTCTTAACTGATTGAAAAGATTTGCAGCCGCCGGATTTGTGTCACATGGAATGTTACAGAACGGAGGGGGCGGTGTAACTCGGATAGTAACAACTAGACGGCGTTGTTACGCTTCTGTACCATTCCGCAAATGGTATTTCGCCATCTTGCGGTAAATGGTCATCCGGGACCAGTCCAGTTTTTCAGCGGCGGCGCTCTTGTTCCAATTGCACTCCCGCAGCGTCAGCAGCAACCGTTCCGCCTCGCTCTGCGGTGGCTTCGGCAGAAGCGCACATCGGCGAAACCAATCCGGCAGGTCCGTCATTGTGATTTCCGAGGCGGGCCGGCTGACGAATACGCTCTCAATCACATTCTTCAACTCGCGAATGTTGCCGGGCCACGGGTATTCCATGAAGCGGTCAAGGGCTTCCCGGCTCACCCGGTGTACCGCCGCCCCAAAGCGCGTGTTGTACTCTTTCATGTAGTGGTCCACCAAAGCCGGTATATCGCATTTCCGTTCGCGCAGCGGAGGAAGATGAACCCGGCCGACATTGAGCCGGTAGTAGAGATCCTTGCGAAATCGATCCTCCATCGCCATGGTCTCCAGGTCCCGGTTGGTCGCCGCAATGATTCGCAGATTCAGCGAGATGCTTTTGCGCCCGCCCAGCCGGTAGATCTCTTTACCTTCCGTCACCCTCAGGATCTTGGCTTGTGCGAAGGGCGTCATCTCGCCAATTTCATCGAAGAAAACCGTTCCGCCATTGGCCAGCTCCAGCTTGCCCTGCGTCGCAGTAAGCGCTCCCGTGAAAGCACCCCGTTCGTACCCGAACAATTCGCTTTCCAGCAGACTGTCGGGGATTGCGGCGCAGTTGATGCAAACCAGAGGTTTATGCGCCCGGGCGCTGTTCTTGTGGAGAAGTTCGGCCACCAATTCCTTTCCCGTTCCCGTTTCCCCGGTGATCAAAACGCTGCTGTCCGTCCCCGCCGCTTTGCCGATATAGGTACGGACCGATCGCATGGCGTCTCCGTCGCCAATCATGTACCCAGTTCCGATGGAGGATGGCCGCGGAGCCAGTTCTCCGGCATAGCGAAACACGGCCGCGGTCAATTCGGAAGGCTGGAAGGGAACCCGCAGGTAATCCGTAACTCCGGCGCGCAACGCCTGAATTGCGAACTCTTCCGAGCTATGCTGGGCGATCAGCAGGATCGGCGCGGATGCATTGTTGCGGCGAACTGCACGCGCTGCCTCCAGCGATCCCGCCACCACCACTCGGACTCTGCTCCAATCCAAACCCTCGCAGTCCGCTGGATCCACGAAACTGGCATTCCCCCCAAGCAGTTTCTTCAGCTGCCCTACGGCCGGCTCGATCACGGCTACCGCGATCACGTTTGGCGGAAATGTCGGTTGGATAGAAATTGTATCCTCTCGAGGGTAGTACCGGGGATCGCTTGGTACCGGGCGACCATCAAGAATAAACATCTCTAGCCGCAGCTGTCCCCTAATCGCTCGATAAGGTTTGATACGCACGCGACGGCCGGTAATTGCCCGGCAGAATTGACTCTTCTCCGGTTGCCCGCGTGCAAATGGCGGTGATCGGCGTCCTGCAATCCGCCGGAGGCCGGTTTGGATTGAAACT
>JBBRNO010000003.1:0-110543 GCA_038230275.1 Bryobacterales bacterium | reverse complement strand
GAACGCCAGGAAATTGCCGAATTTGGCCGAGCCCAGACCCAGGGTTGCCTCTTCGCCAACGGTGCCGAACGAGCCGTATTGGGCCAGAAAACTGCCTGTCGGCTTCGTTTGCCCCAACCCGGAACGCGTAGTCGCGCTGACCACCAGACTGGTCTTATCGCCGAACTCGGCGGCCGGTGTGCCGGTGATCAATTCCATGGATTGCACTGCGTTGGTGGGAATCTGCGTAGAGAATGCCTTGCTCTGTTGATCGTTCACCGGTTGCCCGTCGATGGAGAACGATGTCTGTGCGTGATCGCCCAACGGGTGGAAGAAGCCGTTGGAATCGGCCACCACGCCCGGAGTGCCCAGCGTGATGGCATCGCTTAGACCGGAGCCGGGCGAACTGGTGGGCAGCTTCATTAGTTGCGTGTGATCGATGTCGTTATGCGCGTAAGGCACGTTATCGATCAGATCGGCTGCTCCCGATTCCACCGTAAGCAACGTAGCGCTTCCCGCCAGCGTGAGCGTCGCCTTGACCGCTACTGTTACCGCGGTGCGAACGGAAACGTCCTGTTGAAACGGATTGAAACCCGCCGCTTCCACTTCCAGGTGGTATGAGTTCAGCGGCACGTTGGGGAACCGGAACGATCCAACGACGTCCGTCGTTACGGACTTCTTATACCCCGTGATTCTGTTTTGTATGTCGACTCTGGCGCCAGCGACTACCGCGCCGGAAGGGTCGGTGACCACGCCGTCAATGGTGCCCGCGTTCCCCAAAGACTGCCCGTGAAGCGCCGGAAGCAAAAAAAGGGAGAAAAGCAAGGCCTGGACGACATACAATCTCATGCCGCAAGTATGGAGTGAATTCGTTCGACAACTTAGGGAAATATCGCCAGCGGGCTGGGAATGTCCGCAGGAGGGCTCAATATTACCGTGAGCGGAATGGCGCCCGTGGCAATTACCAGCTCAAAAGCTGGCGCATGGAACTGGCTTGCCTTTTGCTGACGATGAATTCCTGATTGTTGTTCAAGGTCAGCAGCCAGCGCTGGCTGCTAAGAGCGCTCATCTTGCGAACGTGGTGCACGTTAACCAAGGCGTTGCGGTGGATGCGCTGGAAGCCACTTTGTTCGAGCTTTTCCTGAATCGATTTGAGCGTCTGCGTAGCAAGGTAACGGCGCTTTGCGGTGACAATCCAGACAAGGTCCCCTTCCGATTGGAACGCCAGCACCTCATCGGCACTCAATAGAAAATATTCCTCTCCGGCGCGCCCGACGACTTTCCGCGGCCGGGCGGAAGGCTGCTCTTCGGCGATAGCTTGTAGTTGCACTACCGTCTCGGCGACCTGCCGCGGGCTATGGCGCAGTTGCATCGCCCGTTCTACGGTCCGCCGCAGTCGAGTCTGACTGACGGGTTTCAGCAAATAGTCCAGCGCACCGGCTTCGAACGCTTCGATGGCGTATTTGTCGTAGGCGGTCACAATAACGATCACCGGCAAATGTCCACCCTGCAGCTCCCGCACCAGTTCGAAGCCGCCCATCCCTGGCATTTGCAAATCGAGTAACACCAAGTCCGGTTCCAAGGCTTGGATCTGTTCCAGGGCCTGGCTGCCATTCGAAGCCTCGCCCGCGATCTCCACGCCTTCGATTAACTCCAGCTCTTCGCGTAGAATGCGGCGGGCCACCGGCTCGTCATCGACAATCAACGTGCGGAGCCGCGGTGCAGTTGTCTTATTAATGGGCATGGCCGTTTCGCACCGGTTGCACAGCAGGAATCAGAAATCCGACTTTGGTCCCCTGCGATCCTGATTCAATTTCCAATTCCACTTCCTCCGCGTAACACAGCTTCAGACGTTGGCGCACATTGTCCAGGCCCATTCCGGTGCCCGGCGGGCCAACCCTGGTGGCAGCCTGAGCAAATCCTCCGCCGCTATCTTCAATCAGAATTTGCACACCGCCATCCGGGCGCACTTTGGCGCTGAGGCGAAGGCGCCCGGGTTCCGAATACGGCGCCACGCCGTGCTTCACCGCGTTTTCTACCAAGGGCTGGATGGAGAGAATCGGAATTTGGGTGGCAAGCGCGCCGTCATCGATGTCGAATTCGGTCGTGAGCCGATCGCCCAGCCGCAGCGCCTCAATTTCCAGGTAGGCCTTGATGATCTTCAACTCTTCCGATAGTGCGATAAAGGCGCGGTCGTTCCGCAGAACGTAACGGAAAATCTCCGCCAGGTTCAGCACGGTTCTGCGCGCGCCAGCCGACTCGCGAGGAATGGCTCCGTACAGTGCATTCAGCGAGTTAAAAAGGAAGTGGGGATTAATCTGCGCCTGCAGCGCGCGGAGTTCGGCTTGCGAAACCAGGTTCTGCATTTCCGCGCTGCGTAATCGCTCCACCTCTTCCACGATAACGGCTCCGATGCGAGCCAGGCTTTGCAAATCTTCGCTCAAGTAGCGGCGGCCCCCGGCCCGTCTGCCCAAAATAATCTGATGCATGTCACCCCGGGAAAAGCGCAGTGGCACCAGGGCCTCGCTCCACGGAACCGGCGGCGCCTTGGGGTCCGTGGAGTCTAGGGCAAACAGTTCGGCCCCGGTGAAGCCTGCCAGCACCCCGGCGCATTTCTGAAGGAACTCCGGCTCGCTTCGAGTGGAGCCGGCTTGTGTGCGGAGCGTCAGCAGCGTGCTATCCAGGTTCGCACGCCCAAACACGACGCGCGTGATCCATTGCTGTGCTTTGGCGCGCAGGTGCGAGAAGACGATCAGTAGCAGACAGATCCCCACGAAGAGAATCCCTTGCAGATAAGGATTGGCCGAAGATTTTTCCAGCAGATTGTAGTGCTGGTTGATGGCGACAAGACCAAGCGCGAGTCCTGCGGCCATCAGCGCGTTGGCGAGGAAGCGGACGTATGTGTCCAGCAGCAGAAATCGGTAGTCCTGCAGCAGAACAAATAGTGCGAGTGGGATCCCCGCATGGTGAAACGCGAGTTCGCCCGACCATCGCTGGTGCGTATGGGACGATCCGAAGTGCACGAACGACATCGCGAAGAGGAACAGACACATCGTTCCAAAAATGCGGGAGCCGGTGGGGCTTCGGCGCTCCCCTCCGCCCGCCCCAACCGCCAGAATGGAAACTACCGTGAGCAGCCCAAAGCCGATGGTGATCGACAGCAAGGCCGGGTTGTGGAATTTGGAAGCAGGAAACAGAATCTCGGCGAAATGCGCGGCAACGGCAGTGGCGCTGAGTGCATATCCGGCGAGCCACACCGGCCGGAACCTGCCGTCCAGCGAGATATGCAGCAGCACAGCCGGTAGCAGGCTGAGCACCGAAAAGCTGAGCGCCACGATTAGTTCACTGCCGGGAACAGGCATCGCCGCCGAGGCCAGCACGATCAACGATCCCAGGTTCCAAAGCAGCGCCAGCGCCGCGGCCGCCGCCGGTAGCCAGCTTGTGCGGAGGCGGGCATTTCGCCAGTCGCGCAGGAAA
Source organism: Bryobacterales bacterium (assembly GCA_038230275.1). GTDB lineage: Bacteria > Acidobacteriota > Terriglobia > Bryobacterales > Bryobacteraceae > JANXXV01. The sequence continues at coordinate 107,087 of JBBRNO010000003.1, read as the reverse complement.
AGAAACAGGAAGGTTCCAAACACCAGCACTCCCGCGGAATGTCCCAGTGTGTTCACCAGCAGGGGTTCGTGAATGTCAAGGGTATCCGGCACAGTCTCTTACCGTCAGGGTTGCACGTTTTGAGGGGGGAATGCGCGGGCCGTTATAGAATGAAAGAGGATAACAGGAGCGACCATGAAAAAGACGATTCAGGCGATGCTGCTTTCGGGCACTTTGGTGATGGGAGCGGCTCAGGCCGCCGAGTTCACCGGTTGGATCAGCGATTCCAATTGTGGTGCTGGAAACGCGAGCTCTGAAGCCAGTTCGCGCAGTTGCGCCGAACGCTGCATCAAGGGCGGAGCCGCGCCGGTGTTCGTCACCGAAGCCGACAAGAAAGTTTACAAGATTGCCGATAGTGCGAAGGCCGCTCAACATCTAAAAGGGAAAGTGAAGGTGACGGGCACACTGAAGGGCGACACCCTCACCATCACCGATATTAAAGACGCCGGCATCTAGCAGCCGGACTTGCCACGTACGCTCCCGTGTATACTAGGCGCAGTGTTCCACGCGCTCCGCAAAACGAGGGCTCTCTTCGTACTGCTCTTCTTGTGCGCCCTGATCTGCGCGCAATCGGCATCTTTCGCGGCGGAACATTCTCATCAGCATTCGCATTCTGATCAACACTCATCGCAACATTGCTGCGGACTTTGTCATGTGACACCGCTGCCGTTGTTGCAACAGGTGACCTCCGTCGGTTTCGCGCGAATTGTCAAGTTAGGGTGGCTTGCCTTATCCCGCGAATTCGACACACCGCACGAACCGCTGCTCACCGCAGGCTCGTCGCGCGCGCCTCCATTCTCCTTCTCGGTTTGATTTGCAGGCTGGTCCGGGTTTTACGCCCGGTCCGGCGTTGTTGCATTCATTGTCGGGAATCAGGAGAGAACCGTGAGAATAACGTACAGGCTCATGCCCGTGCCCGTTATGGCGTTCCTGCTGGCCACTGCGCTTTCGGCCCAGGATTCCACCGAACTACTGAATCGGATGAAGGCGATGGAAGACCGCATCCATGCGCTAGAGGCGGAGGTTCAGACTTTGAAAGGGCAGCCGGTTGCCGCCGCCGCAGTTCCGCCGCAGCCACAACCCGTGGCGGTGCCGGAGCCGATTGCGCAGCCCGCACCCATGGAAGCTCCCCCATTCTTGGGGGGCGCGGGCGGTGCGGCGGCAAAAGTCCTGAACCCCGATATCAGCGTGATCGGCGATTTCGTTGGCGCCGCCGGCAATCACGGCGGCCGCGCCACGCCGTCGCTTGAAATGCATGAGAGCGAGGTGGGCTTCCAGGAAGTGATCGACCCATACGCTCGCGCCGATTTCTTTCTATCCTTCGGCGAAAAAGGCGTCAACCTGGAAGAGGGATACATCACATTCACTTCTTTGCCCGCCGGGCTGCAACTCAAAGCCGGTAAGATGCGGGCCGCCTTCGGCAAGGTCAATACCACCCATAACCACGTGCTGCCATGGATCGACCGGCCGCTGGTGACCCAGAATCTGGTAGGCGGCGAAGATGGCATCAACGACGCCGGCCTGTCTCTCAGCCGCATTCTTCCCGCGCCCAAGGGGCTGTTCCTCGAAGGCATCGCGCAGGTTTTCCGCGGCGACAGCGACGGAGTATTCTCGGCAACACGGCGCAGCAATGTGTCCGCGGTCGGCCACCTGCACGGCTATAGAGATCTCTCCGAATCCACCAATCTCGATTTCGGCGCTTCCTACGCGCGCGGGCACAGCCCCTTCTCCGATGGCATCAATCAACTGTATGGAGCCGACGTCACGCTGCACTGGAAGCCGTTGCGCCGCGCCATTTATCACTCCTTTGTAGCGCGCAGTGAATTCATCTGGACCCGCACCAGCGTCGGCTCCGCGGACCTGCCCGCCAAGCCCTTTGGATTTTACGTTTCCGGAGACTATCAGCTCAACCGCCGCTGGATTCTTGGCGCACGCTTCGATCGTTCCCAACGCGGCCAGTGCCTGCCCACGGTCCCGGAGACTACGTCTGCCTGCCCTGACCCTTCTATCACGCCGGCCTCTTTTTTCACGCCGGTTTACAGCGCGGTTTCCCGCGGCAACCTCCCGCTTCTCCAGGACACCGGCGGATCCATCCTGCTCACTTATCTGACTAGTGAATTCAGCCTTTTGCGTACACAATTCCGCCGCACCAGCTACGGCGAAGGCCGCACGGCCAACGAGTTCCTTTTCCAATTCCAGTTCTCCATGGGCGCCCACGGAGCGCATCCCTTCTAACATGAAGAACCTGCTGGTAACCCAAATAGCCTCAATCATCGTCGAACGTAGTGTCGAACGTAGTAGGGTGGAGCCAAGGCCCGCCCCGAATACCCGTGCAATCATGTCCAAATATTGCTCTGCCCTAGCCGCGCTCCTGCTCGCCGTCATCCCCGCCCAGGCTGCCTCAAAGATCAACGTGATGACCGCCACCGAAGACCTGGCCTCCATCGCGCGTGAAGTTGGCGGCGATTTGGTCAACGCCGAATCCATCGCCAAGGGGTACCAGGATCCGCACTTCGTGGAATCCAAGCCCAGCTTCCTGCTCAAGCTGCAGAAAGCCGATTTATTGGTCGTGGTGGGGCTACAACTGGAAATAGGCTGGCTGCCCCCTCTGATCACGCAGAGCCGCAATCCTAGAATTCAGCCTTCGCAATCCGGCTATATGGATATGTCTCAGTTCTGCCAGATTCTGGAAATCCCGCAGGGGCAGGTGACCCGCGCCATGGGGGACGTTCATCCGATGGGCAATCCCCACTACTGGCTCAACCCCGATAACGGCCGCCGCATAGCCAAAGCCCTGGCCGACCGCTTCAGCGCTATCCAACCGGCCAACGCCGCGCAGTTCGTCCAGCGCTACACCGAATTCGATAAACATCTGACAGAAGCCGAGAAGGGCTGGGACGCTAAATTTGCGCCCTATAAGGGACGCAAAGTCATCACCTATCATCGCTCGTGGCCTAACTTCTGCGAACGCTTCGGTCTTGTCGTTGTCGATTACGTTGAGCCTAAACCCGGCATTCCGCCCACCCCCGCCCACACGCTCGATTTGATCAACCTTATGAAGCGGCAGGGCATCAAGCTGATTCTTGTGGAGCCCTATTTCGACCTGCGTACTCCGAATTCCATTGCCGCCAAGGTAGATGGCCAGGTGCTGGTGTTGATGCCTTCGGTCGGCGGGAATAAGGAAGTCACCAATTATTTCCAGCTTTTCGACTACGACCTCAATCTGCTGCTCAACGCCTTCTCCAAAATCAAATAGTCCATGGACACACTTTCGTTTCTTCTCGCCCCTTTCATCGCGAGCCTGATTCTAACGGGCATTCACGCCTATCTGGGCGTTCACGTGGTGGAGCGCGGCGTTATTTTCGTGGATCTTTCACTGGCGCAGATCGCGGCGCTGGGCACAACGATGGCGGTGCTCTATGGTATTGAGCCGCACAGTTCGGGTGCGTATTGCGTCAGTCTGGCGTTCACTTTTATCGGCGCGGCGGTGTTCTCCACAATTCGCGGGCGCGACGTGCGCATCCCGCAGGAAGCAATCATCGGCATCTGCTACGCGGTGGCAAGCGCGGCCGCCATTCTCGCAATGAGTAAATCCGTGGAGCAGACCGAGCATTTAAAAGAGATGCTGGTGGGTAACATTCTGACGGTTTCCTGGTATGAGGTGGGCAAAACCGCAGCGCTCTACGGCGTTGTCGGCTTGTTCCATTTCATCTTCCGCAAGAAGTTTCTCGCCATCTCCATGGACCCGGCAAAGGCGGAGGCGGATGGAATCAATACGCGGCTCTGGGACTTCCTTTTTTACGCTTCCTTCGGTTTTGTCGTCACCTCCAGCGTTGCCATCGCGGGCGTATTGTTGGTGTTCTGTTACCTGATCGTCCCGTCGGTGGGCGCCATGCTTTTCTCGGCAAGAATTGGTCCGCGTCTGGCAATTGGCTGGACCATGGGCACCGTAGTCTCGGCGCTTGGCGTCTACCTTTCACTTAAGATCGATCTGCCTACCGGCGCCACCATCGTCTGTACCTTCGCCATGGTTTTGATCCTGATGGCGCTCTTCCGCCAGTTCCTGTGGCGCAAGGCGGCGTAGAGCCTGGGCAGCAGTGTTAGAGTAGCTGGAAGAAAATGATTACCAAACAACTTGGAAATAGCGATATGAAGCTCACGCCGTTGGGCGTGGGTGCCTGGGCGATTGGCGGAGCCGGTTGGGCATTCGGATGGGGAGCGCAGGACGATAACGACTCCGTGGGCGCCATCCGCGCGGCACTGGATCGAGGCATCAATTGGATCGATACGGCTGCGGTGTACGGCCTGGGCCATTCGGAAGAGGTTGTGGCAAAGGCACTGCAAGGGCTTGCCACGAAACCGCTCGTTTTTACCAAGTGCGAGCGCATTTGGGATGAGAACCGGCAAATTCAGAAGAGCTTGAAGCGGGATTCCATCCGCCGTGAAGTGGAAGCCAGCCTCCGCCGCTTGCAACTGGACGTGATCGATTTGTATCAGATCCATTGGCCCGAACCCGACGAAGATGTGGAAGAGGGCTGGACCACCATGGCTGAGTTGAAAGCCGAAGGCAAAGTCCGGCACATTGGTGTATCGAATTTCAACGTGAACCAGCTGAGCCGCGCGCAGTCGATTGCACCGGTTACGTCGTTGCAGCCGCCATATTCCATGCTCTCCCCGGAGATTGAAGAAGCGATTCTTCCGTATTGCGCCGCCAACAATATCGGCGTCATCGTTTATTCGCCCATGAAATCCGGCTTGTTAAGCGGGACCATGACCAGGGAGCGCGTGGCGGCAATGCCCGAAGACGACTTCCGCCGCCGGACGCCGAATTTTCAGGAGCCGAAGCTTTCGCACAACCTGGAATTGGTGGAAGTGCTGCGCAAGATCGGTGCGGGGCACGGCCGGACGCCCGGTGAGGTCGCCATCGCCTGGACGCTGCGCCATCCGGCGGTCACTGCGGCCATCGTTGGGATTCGCTCTCCGGCTCAGGTGGATGGAGTGATCGGCGCGGCCGATTTCCGGCTCACCGCCGCGGAGATTGCTGAAATCGATGCCTTTCGGCTCGCGTGAATTTCTGAAGGGTCATTTCAACGTTAGCGTTACACCCGGCGGACTGGCAATGCCTCCAACGTTGATGGAGATGGGCACTGCGGCACCGGTTGTGCTTCCCGCTGGCACTACCACATTTAATTGCAGCAATCCTAACAACGATCCGATGGAAGGACCCGCGTAGGAAACGGTTGCCGCCGCGCCGCCAATCGTCACGATGGGCAGAGGAAGCACCGTCGGAATCGGCGTGATGGTAATTGGGAAGATAAGGCCGGTCCTAGGGGTTATCGCAGTGGCGTAGTCTCCTTCGCCGGTGGCATACAACACGACAGTATCGCCTAGTTTGGCCGCGTTACTACTGGCGTTTACCGAATATAGTCCAGTGGTCGCGTTGAAATTCAGAGCCGCGGCCGGCCCCGCTCCGGAACCGCTAAGACTGAATATACCGGGTGCGGTAGGTGCGATCGTAACCGAGGTGGTGATGGCGGGCCCTGCTCCATTCGTCAGAGATAGCACCTTGGCGGCTCCGATCGTTACTTCGTATGGCACCTGGAGCGTGATCTGATTCTGGCTGACGTATACCAGCGGAGCCGCTATGCCGTCGACGCTCGCCGTAACTGTTCCCAGCGTGATGTCGGCGTATCCATCGTTGTCGGCATCGGCAAGAATGCCCGGAGTGGTAGGTCCGATGTTAGCGCCGAAGAGAGTGATCAGCTCTCCTGGACTTATGTTCCCTGGTTGCAAACTCGCGGCATTAACCACACTCTGAATGACGCTGGCGGCCCCCACCGAGAGAGGAAGTGCGGTGGAATCGCCGCCGGGCGCCGGATTCGACACGATCACGTTCAGGGTAGTCGCTGTATTCAGCAATGCGGCCGGGATAACCGCCTCCAGTGCGTCGTTTCCAAGCAATTTTGTCGCCAGAGCCGCGGCCACACCGGTAATCTTTGCTACCGACGCGCCGTAAAAGTTGGTCCCTCGAATGGTGATCGTGGTTGCCGCCGCGTTGAGCGCAATCGATGCTGGCCAGATGGTTGTCACCGTGGGTGTGACAGCGGATACGGTAAGGCTGACGGTGATGGTTTGCGTCTTGGTTAGTGTGGTCGCCCCTGGAGCCGATATCGTGATCTTCGCCGTATAAGGCGCTGCCTGGGGACTCAGAAGGGTAGGATCCAAGGTGATGCTGAGCGGCAGTTGCGCACCAGGCACCAGGACGCCGCTTGCCGGACTTACCTGGACCCAGGGCGCACTGGCAACGGCAGCGGTGAAGGCGAGCGGAGAGCCGCTGGCCGAGAGTCGAATTGTCTGCGCCGCCGGCGGCATCGGTGGAGACACGAAAGAAAGCGTGGAGGCGCTCAAGGTCAACGCGGGCAGGGGCGCGGACACATTCAGAGTCACGGGAACGCTCACCGGCGTTGCCACTCCCGTTACAGTTACCACGATAGTGGCCAGATACTGACCCACGGACAAGCTGGTCGGATTTGCGCGGGCACTCAGCGTGGCAGGCAGCTTCCCTGCATCTGGTGTAACCGTTAACCACAATGTGTTCGTTCCACTGATCGCAACCGTGTCGGTGGGCGTGCCGGCGCTAGCTTTGACTGCTATGGTCTGGGCCGCCGGCAACGCATTCCCCACTTGATAGTTGAATGTCAGCGCGACCGGCAGCGCGGTCACCGTCTGCGCCGTCATCATGCTGGAGGCCGCAAGGAGTGCCAGTACCAAAAATCGTAGCGAACCGAAAACCAACGTGTTATTCATACAAAGTTCTTATCGGCCTAGCCCGTGGGAATGATAGCTAGGATTTTGCCGAGCCAGTATGTGGACCGGATATCATAGACAGCTAGGCCTCCCGCGATGAAAACACTCTCTTTGTCGATAACTTTCCTCCTGACGATTCTCTGCGCTGCCAACAGCCCCGCCCAGGAATTTGACTTGATCCTCGAAAACGCCCGCATCGTGGACGGTATGGGCAATCCCTGGTATCGCGGCGACGTCGGCATCAAGGGTGACCGGATTGCCGCGGTCGGCAATCTACGGGGCCGCGCCGGCCGCCGCATCGCGGTCAACGGAAAAGTAGTTGCGCCGGGCTTCATCGACATGATGGGCGCCACCAGTATTCCGCTGCTGCTGGACCAGGCCACCGCCCTCAGCAAACTGACACAGGGCATCACCACGATGATGGCCGGGGAAGGGCACTCGGATGCCCCGCTTTTTGAGCGGACGATGGACCCGGACCTGAAGAAATCGGGCTACCGCTGGAACTCCTATGCCGAATACAACAAGCTGCTGGAGAAGCGAGGCATCGGCCTGAATCTGGTCTTCAATATCGGCGCGGCCCAGGTGCGGCAGATTGTCATCGGCGACCAGGATCGCCCGCCGGCGCCCGCCGAACTGGAGCGCATGAAGCAGATCGTCGAACAAGCCATGAAGGACGGCGCCAACGGCGTATCCACGGCCCTGATCTATCCGCCCGGAACCTACGCCAAGACTGATGAGCTAGTGGAGTTGTGTAAGGTTGCCGGCCGCTATGGCGGTTTCTATTCGACGCACATGCGGAACGAAAGTTCGAAGGTGCTGGACGCCATCCGCGAATCCATCGAGATCGGAGAGAAGGCCGGCGTGCCCGTCCACATCTACCACCTGAAAGCCGCGGGTCAGGAAAATTGGCCGCTGATGCAGAAAGCGGTGGACCTGATCGCGTCGGCAAGAGCGCGCGGCCTGGATGTCTCGGCCGACACGTATCCGTACATCCGCAACGGCCTCGGCCTGGAAGCGTTGGTGAATCCGCGGCATTTCGCCGATGGCGCCGCGCCGTTCCTGAAGGCGTTGAGCGAGCCCAAGGTCCGCGCGGATCTGCGGCGTGAAGTGGAGACCACGTCGGATTGGGAGAACTGGTATCGCCACGTCGGTTCCAACTGGGACAATATTCTGGTCGCCGAGATGCGCGGCGGCGGGGATAAGAAATACGAAGGGAAGTCCATCGCGCAAATTGCCAAGATGCGGAATCAGGACTCCTGGACTGCGTTCTTTGACCTGCTGGCAATCGGCGGAGTGCAGGTCAATCCCAAAAGTATGAACGAGGATCAGAAGTATCTGGCAATGCGTACCGAATTTCTCAGCTTCTGTACGGACGCCGCGCCCGTCAATCCTGCCGCCACCACCGGGGCACACCCGCGCGCGTTCGGAACGTTTCCGCGAATCCTAGCGAAGTACGTCCGTGAAGACCGCGCAGTCAGTCTGGAAATGGCTATCCGTAAGATGACCTCGCTGCCGGCCAACCGGCTGAAGCTGTATGACCGTGGCCGCATCGCCCCTGGCATGGCCGCGGATCTGGTGGTCTTCGATCCGGCGACCATTCAGGATCATGCAACGTTTGAGAAGCCGATGGTCTATTCCACCGGCATGGACTACGTGATTGTGAACGGAAAGATCGCGGTGGAAGGCACGCACGGATTGAGTCAGACGGCCGGACGGGTGCTGCGCTTCGGACAGTAAGACGCCCAGTCCGGCCCTTCCGGCGAGTGATATTTCGTATGGACTCTTTTTCACGGAAATCTCGCTAACCTAGTAGGAGGAGTTTGCCATGCTTCGTAATCTCTCCAGAGGCGACCGCGGCAACGATGTGCTCGCCGTGCAGAAAGGTCTGAATCTTCGGAAATTGCCCACTGAACCGAGGGTAGACGAAATTGGAGTATTCGGTCCGGCCACCGATGCCGCGGTTCGCCGATTTCAGTCACGCAATGGACTTGTTCCGGACGGGATCGTCGGAGCTAAGACTAGAGCCATGCTGTTCCCGTTAGCGGTGGTTACGGTACAGACCTTCGGGTTCCGCCTGCGCTTGCCCAGTCTCCTCGATCCACCCTCTCCGCGGTTTCGTCCGAACTTGTTTCCCGGCCAACTGACACTCGGCTCCGATCCGGCGCCGACGCCGGGCCTTGGTCCGTTGACACTCCCTACACTTGCACCCTCGTTCTCCTATCAGCCCATTCCGTATCCTCGCCTGCAGTTCCCTATTGCGACGCCGCCGCTCACACCACCCACGGTGCCGGGTTTCACCATTCCGGTCCATCATTTTGAATTGCAACCCGGGACGTCCGTCAGCTTTGGCCGGCGCGTCGACGTTTCTTTCTCCCTCACGGTGAGCGGCGTGGTCATGATTGGACCGGAGAACGGAAGGCACCAGGAATTTGCGTCGGGAATTATCACCAGCACCCCGGGTGTTCGCGATGGCGGCGAATGGACGGTGGGCTGGTTTGCCCAATTGACGCATGTGGAGCAATTGGCAAGGTTCGGAAACTTTACGTGGCAGCCGAATACCCAAGTGGTTGCCGGTCATGGTGGTGCCCCGTTCCTCAGCGTCACCGCGGCACCCGCCAACGTGCAGTTTGACGCTAATAACTCCCTCAGCATCAGCATTGGCGGTCCGAGTGTTACGGCTACGTTTGCGCCGGAAGGTGCATCGCTCAGTTGGGGATTGGCTTCGTTTGGGCTGGTGGGTAAGTTTTGATGGAAGGTGGTTAGATAGAGAAGTCAATCGCTGGCCACATTCCGGCGCCAGTCAGGTGATTTTATGAAGCAGCTCAAGAAGATCAAACGGCCAGTAATTCTTACCGCAAAGGGCAAGGCGGCGGCAATCGTGCACGACGCGGCATCCTATAACAGCCTTCTGGATATCGCAGCGCTTGCGGACGCCAGCGTAGGCATCCGGCAAGGGTTGGAAGATGCGAAGGCAGGCCGAGGCCGCGACGCCGAGGAATTCTTCGCGGAATTCGAAGCAGTACATGGCATATCGCGCTAAGATTGGCCGCGTGCCCAGCGTGATCTTGCCGGCATCTTTTAGACAAAGCGGCAGAGCGAGCCTTCGAGAAACTGGAACGTCGAATCGCGCACGGGGCCGTGGTCACATCCGGACTCTGGTATGTTGATAGAGAACTCGGAATGGTGCGCAGTCGGAAAGTAGAAACAGCGGGCGGATACACGGAGAATAACATGAAAGCAACGGCACTATTTATGCTGTTGGCGGCCACATTGGTCGCGCAAAGCATCACTCCCGAGGAAGCGGCCAAGCAGAAACAATGGGTAGAATGGGCTCGCCGGGTGGTGGCGGAAGCCGACGCCGACATGGCGAAGGCAAAGGAAGCGTCCACTTCCGAGGCTGCCCAACTAAGGGCCCGCGAAGAAAAGTCTCGGCTCTTTTGGGAGAATACGATGCGCCGATACCGAGAATCACAAGCGCGTCAAGAGGAAGAACAGAAAGCGGCCATCACGCCGGGCGACACGGCTTTCCCGGTCTACCCCAACGCAGCATACTCGGTCAATCCAGGCGTAATTGATATGCACTGGCCTAAACCGCAAGCCAGGCCGCAGAACGTGAACATCCACGTGTATCAGGACGCAACGCAGATGTACAACCTAAACAGCAACCTCTACAACCTAAACCAGCAGTTACAGCAATTGAACCAACCGATTCCCGTCATCGTCGTGCAGCCAACTTGGCAAATGCAGGGGTTCGGCGGTATTAAGGCTGCGGGTCAGAGGTAGGCAGGAAGGGCACAAGTTTAGCGGCCTGATCGAGAAACTGATCGTAGAGGTACTGCGCCACGAGTGGATCGAGGCCGAGTCGTCGGACGCAGCCCTCACTTGGTACCTCGGGCTTAAAGACGCTATTCGTAGCCTCTTGTCAGAACCATGGCCGCTGTCCGGCGGAGCCCGAGAATAAGAATCTGCCGCACCTCTTGTACGGCCGAAAGCCGCATGGTTACCGAATCATCTACCAAATCATGGAGAAACAGAAACAGGTTGAGGTTCTCTGTGTCCGCCTTGGGGCAAGGGCAGAAATCAAGCAGTAGGATCTCCTATTGTGAGTGAACCCCAATTGTGCCTTCTTTCCTGAGTTTTACAGATTGCCTGAGCGGGTGCCGGATCCGATCATGCTGCCGCCGAATTGGTAGCGCGACGGCCTTCTTCGCCAGTGCCTTCTCAAACACCGTCGAACATTCCCGAGCCAAACCCGGATTTAGCTTATGAATCGGCTCCGGCTCCTCGTTCATAATCCGCAACGTCAAAGTATGCGGAGCCTCCGCCTCGAACGGCTTGCGTCCACTCAGCAACTCGTAAGCCATAACCGCCAAAGAGTACTGATCCGCTTTACCATCCACTTTCGAAGACATGATCTGCTCCGGCGACATGTACGCCGGTGTGCCCGTCGTCATCCCTGTCTTAGTGAAAGTCTGTGAAACCACGCGCGCAATCCCAAAGTCAGTGATCTTGACCTTACCGTCCGGCCGGACCAGAATATTGGCAGGTTTAATATCCCGCTATACCACACCGTCGCCATCGGCATGGTTCAATGCATCGGCAATCGGCCGCAAAATTCCCAAAGCCTGTTGAACAGCCATGGCTGTTCCCGTCATGATCAACTTCTCCAGCGAACTCCCAGGCACCAGTTCCATCACCAGATACTGAAAGTCACGCTATTCCCCAAGCTGGTAAACGGCAACGATATTCGGATGCGAGAGCCTTCCCGCCCCACTAGCCTCTCGCGTGAAGCGCAGCCGAGCCTCCGCATTCTCATCGGCTGTACTGAACGCCTGCGAACGAGTGACCTTGATCGCGACGGCACGTCCGATGCTGGGGTCCAAACCGCGGAACACCACTCCCATCGCACCCCGGCCCAATTCCCGCAGCACCTGGTAAGGTCCAATCTGCTCTGGCAGAGAATCACCTGGAGTACCTGAATGTGCGTGTTGCACTTACACCCCGGAATGAGATAGAACTAGGGCTGCCTTGGATCTGCGTTGATATCGACTCCGCGCAAAGGCCCTCAAGCCGGCTACGAGCGGTCCGGCTAATAGGTGGTAAGCAAATTGGAGCCCATTTATAAATGATCGACAGGAGAGAATTCATCGGTATGACCATGGGAGCGGGCATGCTTGCGGCGGAACCGGCGGCGTCCTACAAAATCATCGATCCACACGTTCACGTCTGGAGAGCCGATCCCGCGTTTCCGTGGGCGAAGGAGACAGTGAATCCTCCGAAGAAAGACGCCAGTCCCGAAATGCTGCTTGCACTGATGAAGGCGAACGGCGTTGCCAAAACCGTCATCATTCAGGTGATCCACTATCGCTACGACAATTCGTTTCTGGCCGCGGTGCTCAAGCAATACCCGCAATACTTTCGCGGCGTGGCGCGCGTCGACCCACTGGATCCCGCAGCGCCGGATCATCTCTCACGCCTGGTGAAGGAACAGGGGTTCCGAGGCGTCCGTCTCAGTCCGGCCGGCAATGCCAGCGGCGATTGGATTAACGGCCCGTTGATGGCCCCGCTCTGGAAACGGTGCGGCGAACTCAAAGTGCCGATGACGATTCTCGCCCCCATTTCGCGCATGCCGGACGTGGAACGCATCCAGGAAAAATTCCCGCACACCACGCTGGTGATCGATCATATGGCCGATTGCCCGGTGGATGAGCCGCAGGAACTGGAAAAGCTGATCGCGTTCAAGCGGTTCCCGACGGCCTTTGTGAAGGTGTCGCACGCCTGGCAGATTTCAAAGCAACCCTATCCATTTGCCGACGCGCAGGAACACGTGAAGCGGCTGCATGCGGCCTTTGGTCCGAAGCAGTTGATGTGGGCGACGGATTGGCCCGTCGTGGAACAGCACCATACAACGTACGCACAGGCTTTAACGCTGGTGAAAGACGATATGAAGTTTCTGAATGCCGAAGACAAGAGCTGGATGTTAAGCAAGACCATCGAGCGCGTATGGCCGTTCGATTAAACCTCTCGCTTCTTCTGCTGGCAGTGCCGGCATTAGCACAAACTGTCTTTAGTAATCTCCCGGGAATCCCCGGCAACTGGTTATTTCGAAGCAGTGGTATTCCTATCTTCTTTGGGGACGCTTAAGCTACGATCCAGACCTGCCCGATGCGCTCTTTGAGAAGATTGTCGCCAAACGCTTTCCGGAAACTGACCGCAAAAAATTGCTGAGTGCCTGGTCGGATGCCTCCGAAGTCTTCCCCCTGATCACGCGATTCTTCTGGGGCGATATGGATCTGCGTTGGTTTCCTGAGGCGTGCATCAGCCATCCCCGCCGCCATCGCGGCTTCTTCCCGGTGCGCCAATTTATTGAGGGAGAAACCATGCCCGGCAGCGATGTCTTGAACATCGTGGAATGGCGCCGCATGCAAACCGGCGGCGGCTGCTTTGAAAGGCGCCACGCCGTTGCAGATTGCCGACCAACTGGATCAGCACGCAAAACGTGCGCTGACCACGCTACCCGCCGCGAAAAGCACGGACGGCAGGGAACTGCAAGCCACGCGGGCGGACATCGAAGCAATGGCGCACCTGGGCGAATACTACGCCGAAAAAATCCGTGGAGCCGCCGCCTTGGCCGTCTACGACCGCAATTCGGAGGCTGCCTCGAAACAGCAGGCGATCCATCGCCTGGAAGCCGCCGTGAATCACTGGCGGCAGTACGCGCAGGCATACACGTCTCAATACACATCGCCCCATTTGTACAATCGCGTCGGCGTTATTGACATCACCGGTCTTACCGCGAAGACTCAGCAGGATGTTGAAATCGCGAGAAGCTGGACCCCCGGCACCATCGATGACCAGAAGCTGAACCGTAATCGGCCCGATAAACCATTTTCGAAGTAAGCTCTACGCCGTCTTCTTGCGCGCGTCCCGAAACCACTTCATCGCGAAGACAAAGTACACGCCGGTCAACAGCGCCATGGCGGATTGTGAGACCACAGCCGCGGGCCGCGGGATATCCTGATGTGCCAGCACCATCGGCAATTTGAAGAGCGCCGGAACGCAGGCCAGATAGCCTATCGCAGCCAGGGCGGCGGCGATGCGCGTTGCGCGCGGCCGTTGCCCGACATTGCGCGCCATCACGCCCAGGCCAACCAGCGCCACGCCGAATCCCGCCGGAATTAGCGCCGTCAGACTGGAGGTTCCGGTCCCGAAATAGCCGCAAAGGCCAAGCCCAATCAACAGCAGTCCGAACACGATTGTGGTGGTTGTCACGTCATTTAGTATAAGAGTGTGGATTGCGGCTATGTAATTCTGGAAGACTTCATGAGTCCGGCTCTGCTGGCCGGCTTGCGCGACCGCGTGGAAGAGTTGTTTGCCATCGAAGGACAGAACGCCGGCTCAGAGTTTCGCCAGGAAGCAGGCACCCGGCGGTTGGCTAACCTGGTGGACAAGGGTGATCTATTTCGTGAAATCGTTGTTATGCCGCGCATTCTGGAACAGATCGAAGCGATGATCGGGCCCAACTTCAAGCTGAGCAGCCTGAATGCCAGGTCCGCGAATCCGCATTCGGAAAGCGATCAGCCGTTGCACGCGGACACGGGCGGCATCCCCGACGAACAAGGCTACTGGGTCTGCAATACCATCTGGATGCTGGATGACTTCACGCCGGATAACGGCGCCACTCGCGTGGTGCCTGGCACTCAGCTATTGAAAAAGTTGCCGCAAGACGTTTTACCGGACATTTTCGCGCCTCATCCCGATCAGCAATTGGTGCTCGGCAAAGCCGGAACGGTGGTGGTGATGAATGCACACGCGTGGCATGGCGGCACCGCCAACCGCACCGCTGCACCCCGCCGCGCGCTGCACGGTTTCTACTGCCGCGGGGACAAGCCGCAGCAGCAGTACCAGAAGCAACTTCTTCGCCCGGAAACGCAGCGGAATTTGACTCCGGCGATGAGGAAAGTGTTGGCACTGGATGATCCGCTTAACGACGAGTTGAGTTCGAAAACCACGCGGCAGAGCGGATTTCTAAAGTAATCAACCCAATGTTGCGCGCCAAGTTCGTCCGAGTTTCGCCGGCCGTTGGCTCCTTCCTGTTTGTTGGCAAGACCAACGCATGTTCGCTGACTGGCTCTTCGGCGATGCAAGCCGTCCGACTCGATGATCGCTCATCTGATTACGCCGTTCTGAATAGAATCTCGACTACGTTCCGTACGTACTGCTCGTCGCTTATTTGTTCGGTGGCTTCGAGCGGAAACTCCACCAGCCCGCGAAAGTAATCCGCGATCTCGCCAAACAGGACGACGCGGGCGGGCGCGTCCAGTTCGTCTCTTCGCGCCAGCGCTTCCAGGCCGATGCCGGCCGCTTGGGGCGAGGCCAGATGGCGCAACCGCGCCGCCAGATGCGGGTAGGAGAGCAGGGAGTTGAACCGGCCGCGAATCAGCTTGTCCAGATCCGGCTGCACAATGACGGGATTGCGGATCACGATTGTATTGCCGGCCAGGTCGCCCAGCCGCTGCGAGTAACGGTTCAGCAGGCTCACCACGCCGCCCACGGCGTATAACAACGGCAGACTGTCTATGGCCCGCAGCAGGTTTCGCAGCACAATCTGATTGAGCTCCAGATGGAGCCCGCGTGCATCCAACACGCGCAGGCGAACCAGGCGCTTGCCCGGAGTCTGCCCGCGCCAGTGCCACTCGAACGCGATGCCATAGCCAATGGAGATGACGAAATACAACAGCAGATAAGCTGCCTGAGCGACGTCGGGGGACACGATGGAGAGCAGCGCCGCCGCTTGCCCCAGCAGCGCCGTTACGGCAAGCACGCAGCCGAAGTCCACCAGCCATGCCAGCATTCTACTGATCGGACTGGCCAGCAGAAAGGAGAAAGAGATCCCTTCGGGCGTTTGAATTCGTAGCTTATCCATCGCGTGCCCCGGCCCGCGTGAGGTACAAAACCAGCAGCACCAGTTCCAGGCAGCCGAACGCGATCTTCGCCGCGTAGGGGACTACCGGCTCGTGATACTGCGAGAGGAATGCCTCGACGATTCCGGCCCAAAGTAACATCAGCGCCACGCCGCCGATTAGCGTCACCAGGTCTGGACCCACCTCGCGGAATCGTGTCCGCATGGGCGTGCGTTTGCCCCACCCGATCAAGGCACCGGCCAGCAAAAAGCCCGCCTGTCCGGCAAGCAGGATAGCCGGGATTTCAATCACCCCGTGCGGCAACAGCCACCCGGCCAGAAAGCGCCCTTGCCCCGCCCGCACGTAATCCAGCACTACCGCGCCCAACGTTACGCCGTTATAGAACAGCACCACCACGGTGCCGATGCCCCATGACAATCCGAGTGACATCGCGGTGATGGCAACCCGTGTATTGTTGGTGATGAGCTTGGCGGAAAAGCCGGACTTCTGCCCCGTCAGTTGACGCCCCTGCATCTTCTCTTCCTGCGCCACGCGTTTACCGGGATCGGCCTGCAATCCCTGGAACGGCATGATGGCGTCCTTCGCTTCCGGGTCTACCGTCAGTGCCACCGCGCCGAACAGGCAGCCCACCAGTGTGAGTGCTACCGACAACAGAAACGGCGCGCTCCTGCGCCGGAATGTTTGTGGAAAGGTCTGGAAGAACCACTTGGCCGGAGCGAAGCGAACCGCGGTCTGGCGCTCTTCATGGACTTCGCCATAGGCGCGCGCCACCAACGATTGCAGGTAGCGGCTGACGGGAGGCTCCACCGCTGCCGATGACAGCCGTCCCAAATCCGCGGAGCAGCGTTGATACAGATAATAGAAGCGTTGCGATTGCTCAAACGTCAACGAGTACTGCGTGCGCTCCTCCATATTGACCAGTAGCTGGTCTAGTTCATTCCAGTAAGGCCGCTCTTCCGCCACGAAGCGATCCAGGTCGATGATCATAGCAACTGCCTCTGCTTCACCGAACGATACTGAGCGTTCAATTGCAACGCCAGGTTCTCCGGTTCCAGCAGCGAGAACTGCACACCGCGCTGCCGCAGCCTTTTACTGACCTCCTG
Organism: Bryobacterales bacterium; assembly: GCA_038230275.1. Classification (GTDB taxonomy): domain Bacteria; phylum Acidobacteriota; class Terriglobia; order Bryobacterales; family Bryobacteraceae; genus JANXXV01. Next base: position 90,214 of record JBBRNO010000003.1, on the reverse strand, counting down.
CAGTTTCTGCCAGCGCATGTGGCTCGCCAGCTTGTTGTAGATGTCCGATTCGTAGTTCGCGGGCGTCCCTTGAAACAGTGGCCCCAGCCCGGATGGCTTCAGCGCGCTCACCATCACCAGATGTTGCCGGGCGATCAGTTGGATGCTGCGCTCGAAGGCTTCGGCCAGCACCGGGTCGTCCAGTTCGGTAAGGATCAACAGCAGCGCGCGGCGTCGCAGGCGTAGCCGGATGAAGGTACACAGCTCATAGAAATCCGGAGAGACCAGCCGCTCTTTCACGGTGTAGAGTGCATCGCGGCAGACGCTGTAGTGGCTCTTTCCACTCTTGGCCGGTACGAAGCGATCCACGCGGTCGCTGAAGCTGACGAGCCCAAACAGATCGCCCTGGCGCTCGGCCGCGACGCCCAGCAGCAGTCCCGCCGTGATGAAGCGCTCCAATATGGAATCACCGCCGGAATCGCGCGCCGACAGCCGCGACGAATCGATCAGCACGTACACTTCCTGCGTCTTCTCGATCTGAAACACTTTGGTGATGGGATGGCCGCGGCGCGCGGTCGCCTTCCAATGAATCTCATCGAAGCTGTCGCCGGGGCTGTACTCGCGGAGCTTTTCAAATTCCCGCCCCTGGCCGACCTGCCGCTGCACATGCGATCCAACCTGGCCGCGGTTCAGCAGCAGCGACGCGGCGCTCTCACGATCGCTCAACAGATTGGGATAGACGCGGATTTCGCATGCCACCGGCACTGCCGCCCGGATTAACCAGAAGCCCAGGCGCGACGTCGATTCAAGATAGCAGCGATCCAACCGGTACGATCCGCGTTCGTGCGGCGTGCATCTCCAATTCAGCCGCGAGGCAGTGGACCCGCCCGGCAGTATGGTGACTAGATCCTCATTCTCGGGAACAATGCCGCGCGGAAAGGCGAAACCCAGCCGCAGTGCTTCTTCGGTATCGTGCGGACGCTCCACCCGGACTTCAAACTCCGCGGCGCGATCCTTGGCCAGCCGTACGATATCCGGCAGAATCACGCGGAAGCCCTGCAAGCACCCTCTTGAGAGGAACGCATCGGCCGCCGCCAGCACCAGCGCTACGATGGCTGCTCCGATGGCTACACCGCTTGTCGATGGCACAAACGCCGCCACGGCCGCGCCCGGCAACAGCGCGAGCGCCACCAACCACAGCAGTCTTGAGCCGGGGACCATCATCTGGGAACCGGCACGTCCTGCAGGATCTTAGTTACTACTTCAGTCGCCGTCAGACCTTCGATTTCATACTCCGGCCGCAGCATCAGCCGGTGCTCCAGAACTGGATACGCCATCGACTTTACATCGTCGGGTGTCACGAAGTCGCGGCCCGCGATGGCGGCATGCGCGCGGCTGGCCAGCAATAGCGCCTGCGTGGCTCTAGGGCCGGCGCCCACTTGCACGCTTTCATGAACGCGCGTGCGCCGGATCACGTCCACCACATAGTTCAGCAGTTCTTCGCGCACTACAATTTCCTGTAGCGTGCGCTGCATCTGGGGCAGGGCAGTGGTCACCTGCTGCACCGCGGTGGCCTCGGGCGCGTTGTCCCCCAGCATCCTCTGCGCCAGCGTCAATTCCTGATCGCGTTCCGGCCAGCCCATCGAAATCTTCAGCATGAAACGGTCCTTCTGCGCTTCGGGAAGCGGATAGGTGCCTTCGTATTCAATGGGGTTCTGCGTGGCGAAGACGGTGAAGTTCGGCGGCAGCTGGTGCGTGTCGCGGTCAATAGTCACCGTCCGTTCCTGCATGGCCTGCAAGAGCGCCGACTGCGTCTTGGCAGGCGCGCGGTTGATCTCATCGGCCAGCAAGAACGACGTGAAGATGGGCCCTTTGATCAGCGTGAACTCATTGCGTTGCAGATTAAATACGCTGGTGCCGGTGATGTCGGCCGGCATCAGATCCGGGGTGAACTGAATGCGCGCAAACTCGCATCCCAGGACCCGCGCCAGGGTTTTCACCAGCAGCGTTTTGCCGGTGCCCGGCGTGCCTTCAATCAGCGCGTGATGGCCAGTCAAGATCGCCGCCAGGCATCGGTCCAACACCTGGTCCTGGCCGATGATCACCTTCCTCACTTCGCCTCGGATGCTTTCCAGCACCGCATTCAACTGGGTTACGTTATCGGTCATGTTCTTTCCGCGAGAATTTGATGGATGGCCCGGTAGAGTTGCACGGGATCGCTCTGCGCCTTCCCGGCAGCTTCGATGCGATCGATCTTCTGCTTTCCACAGCGCTGCTGCAATTGCGGTGATCGCTTCCATTCGGCCAGGCACACGGCAGCCAATCGCGCCTTCGGAACACTTCGCTTCAGCAGCTTTACCAGGCCCGAAGCTGCGTCTTTGCCGGACACTGCATCCAGCCGGTCTTCTTCGGAAAGCGCGGGCAGAAAGCGCGCCGAACTCTTCCACACAAACAGTCCCGCCAGCAGCAGTAACGCGACCGCGAAGCCATGCAGCCGGTAGCGCCGGGCCAGTGTGCCCAGGCTGGCTTCTTCGCGCATCCCATTGTGGGCTTCGTCGAAGACCACGTTGCGGGCGTCCCCCAGCAACTGCGCAATCAGCCGCGTTTGCCGGTCTCTCAGGATGGCTTCGTTGCTGAACAGGTAGGAATCGGCACACAGAATGATGGCGCCCTTTCCGAAATCTCGAGCGATAATTCGCGGGTGGCCGCCGGTAGAAATCAACACCCTCCATTCCGCTGCCAGGTCTTTGAAGTACAGGGTCCGGTGGCGCGGATTTCGTGCCGGTTCAAAGCCTACCTCGAACTGCAAGGCCTTGCCCGCCGCGCCGGAATGCATGGTGATGTCACCGGCGGCCAGCGGAAGAAAGCTGACCACCACGCGGTTACCTTGCGCCGCCCAGAGCGGGAAATGTTCCAGCGTTTCTTTTGGCGATGCGAAGAATGGCCCCGCCGCCAGTCCCAGGAATAGCAAGCCGCCGTGCGGATCGCCGATCTTGTCCATGGATGCGAAATTGCGTGAGACACGGAACTCGCTTAGCTGTCCCAGGCTCTCATACAACGCCTTCGTCCCCAGAGGGTCGGCGCGGAATGTAGAGTACGGCGGAAACACATCGCCGTGTTCCGTACGTAGCGCAAAGATCTCCACCAGACCAGCCACGAAGCCGGCCAGCAGCAGCGCAAAGAGGAAGATTGCCAGCCGCCGGTTAGGCATTCGCCCTCATCCTTTCCACCATGCCGATCAATTCCTGCACCGTGACGCGGTCAGCCGCATGACGCCCATACCAGGTGCGCTCATAGATACCGATACTTTGTCCAAAGGCGGGCAGAATGTGAGGTATCGCGCGGGCGCGCCGCTCCAGTTCCCTGCGGTAATCGCGGTTCGTCTTCGCCTTGTTGAGGCTGATCAACTCTCGCCGGGCCAGATTAGCCAATGCACCCAGGTACAGTGCGCGGACGCTGAGCCGAAGGTCGCCCGCGGCCAGCAGCTCGCGGCCCATGCGCATCCACTCTTCTTCCGGCAATTGATCGGCCGAGGCGGTGTCCGCGGCTATGTCAATGGCCCTGGCCGCAACACTTTCCACCGCCGCCAGGGGTCTCCGGCGTTGGCTGAATGCCCGGTAGATTACGAAACCGGCGACGATCAACAAAGAAGCTGTAAGGAAGATGGTCAGGAATCGCACGCCCGCTGCCACTCCGCCCGCGGCAGGCAATTCGCGTACACCGTTATCGCCGCCGAACATCTTCTGGTACCACTCCAGCAGCGTTTTGATTCCCTGTTTGATCCACTCGCCCATTCGTTCGAAGAACAACAGAATTCCGCTGTTCTGTCCCGGCGGCTCCGCCTGTCTAGGCAGGCGCCAACTGAACTGCGGCTGTTGAATTACTGAATCCATCGCTCTATCCAGCTTGGCGGTGGAAACCGTTTCCGCATAGGCAGGGACCAACAACACGAAGGCAACAAGCGCGGCGGCCGTCAGTTTGGCGATAGGGATTCCTCGGAGTCTGGCGCGCAGGTCTTCGCCGCTGCTCTGTGCATCTCCGTAGAAACAACGTAAGGCGTATACCGCCTTCACCAGCGGGTCCACCGCCAGGTAGGTGAGCGATGCCACGGCGGCGAAGAACGTACTGTTGACGATGCTCCACGTGCTGCGGGTCACCATGGTTTCGACTCCGAAAAAACTTCTTAGCAGGTACGCGCCGTTGAAGATCACCAGGACGAAGTTCAAAAAGCAGACCAGGCCTGACAACGAAAGCAGGCTGAGCACAATCCAGTTTTGCCGCGGCCATCTAGCCGCCTGCTTGCGCGCGGCTGTTATCGCTTCAGAGAAGCTGCTGCCGCCGTCGTCGCAGTTGACGCTCTGATAGAACCCGAAGACCCTGCCGAATGGCAGCGTGACCAATGCGGCCAGCGGCAGCAGAAGAAAACACGTAGGTTGAATCCCGCCTTGCACCAACACCATTCGTCCAATCCGCTGCAGCGTCCACGGCGCGCTGGGATTGCCGGATAGCCTCGCCCGCAGTTCCCCCGCGAAAGCAGTCTGCCAGCAGTTCATCCACACGAACAGCATCACCACCAACAGCGATTCCAACCCGGCGTGATCTTGCGCAAAGGCGCCCTCACTCATGTCCCCCCAGAAGTAGAGGGACCCCAGAAGATACGGCAGCGCGCCAATGAAATACAGGCACAGCACCGCCATCGGCAAAGACCGCAGCAGATGCACCGCCTCTTCCAGAATTTCCAGCGCAGGTTTACCGTTGTCTGTCATTTGTCGTGCACCGCGGTGGGTAGCAGCAGCAGAAACTGCGCCAGCCAATACAGCACCAGCCAGCCAGTGAGGAACCCGGCCGCCGGCTGCCAGACATTCGCAAACTGGCCTTGCACTTTCACCGGCGCGGCCTTCGGTTTCAGACACGCCGCACAGAACAGTTTGCCGTCATGTTCCACCACGCACTCGCGGCAGTAGAATCGCGAACAGCCAGGGCATCGTGCCACTGCCTCGCGCCCGTCGTGGTGGAAACAGCGCTGAGCGCTTAGGTTGCTTGTGCCGACGGTTCCGATGGCGAACCCTCCTCAACCTTGACGGTCTGTGCCGCTTCAATCAGCGGAGAAAGTTGATCTATCACCTGCCGCGCCACGCTCAGCCGGTAAAGTGACGGCAGCGTTTCGGTTTGCACAGCCGTTTGAATTTGGCACACACAGTACGGTCCGGAAAACCTCTTGTACAGCAGCAGCGCGGCGCCGAACAATGCCGTCACAGGCGCATGCGCCAGATAAATCCAAACCACCCCCAGCCACAGAATTACATCCACGGCGTTGCGGGTCGGCGAATATCGCTTCTCGCGAATGAGGATAGCCTGAATATCACGGAAGTAGAATCGTCTATATTGTTCGGCAAAGCGAGTGGATTTCACCAGCAACAGGTGATCTTCCGAAACCCACAACGTGGAGTTTCCGCCCAACTTGCGACGTTTCCCAGGGAGCCGCCGGTACGTCATACCAATAGCTTATTCCGGCTGACGAACAGGAACAGGAAAAGTGCCGCCCAGGCACCCGTTTGGATCAACCCAAAGGACAAGGCGGCCACAAAACGCCAACGGTTCCGCGGCAGCAGTCCAGCCGGATCACCCCAATGGCGAATTGTTAGATAGATAGCCAGCGGACCGGTAATCAAAGTGGGCCAGACCAAAAAGGCCGGCAACGTCGCCACGCCCAAGGCAATGGAATCGTAGCGGCGGCGCGTCATTTCCAGGGCTGGCAGCTCGCCCTTTCGCATCCCCGCATCGATGCAGCCCGGGCAGATATTCCGCTCGCCGAATTCCACCCGGCACAGCGCGCAGAGAAACCGTCCGCATTCGTCGCAGGGCACGACGGCCCGCTTTTGTGGATGGAAGAAGCAGCTGGATTCGCCTTCCACAATGGCTGCCGTTTTCGTAGGCGTCGCAGTGCGGTAATAGGCCGGGAAAACGAAGGCGCGCGTGGGGCTGCCGCAGCCGGGGCATTCGTGTAATTCGGAAGTGCCCAGGTCCCCGTCCAGCAGGGGAGAACCGCATTGGCTGCATTGCAGGGCTGTCACCGAAGACGACCGGACTTCACGATAACCCGAGTATCGCAGATACGATCATGTATAGTGCGCTTCTGATCGTCAAAAGCGGCAACGATATAGCCAATGCCAATGGTGAAACTACTGATCAGCGAGGCGAAAAAGCGCGCGATGGAGCGGGGCAAGGTGAGATTGCCGCCGTCGGCTGTAACCACGCGGCAGCCCAGCGCCAGTTTCCCTGGCGTCGCTCCCAGTTGGTAGACGAAAGCGGAGAAATAGACGGCCTGGGTGGTCAGTTGCAACAATTTGAGCACAATCATCTGACTCGCTAAAAAATAGCCGCTGATCGTTTGCACGGAGTTTGCCCCGGCGTAGGCCAATTGAACGAAGAGGTTTATCACCAGAAGGATGATGCCGTCAATCAGCAGAGCGCCGCCGCGAGTCCAGAAACCCGCGTACACCATTGGTCCAGTAAGTGTCCCTTCGCGCAAGCGCTGAGTGTAGGTGTCTTTACATTTCGCGCAGACCCATTTCTCGCCGAAGCGGACCATTTCCGAGTGCAGTTCCACTTCTTCGCACTGGCTGCACATGCCGACCACCCCAGGAATTGCGGAGGAGTCCGAACCAGCCTTTGACACCGCCGTCTCGCTACGCAGGCTGGAATAGGTTTGCCACTCTGGCATTCCCTCATGCCAGACCAGGGTGTAAGGCAGAATTTCGCCGCTGGCTACCAGCCGATCGAGCTCCGGCTCGGGTATCGGGCCCATTTGGCGATCTTCAGAGGCGTAGTACCAGAGGGTTGACATGGACGCTCTTGAGTATGATTGCAAGATCGGCTGAAATCGAATCCGGCTACAGGGGGAGCGCTCGATTAGCGTTTCTTCTTCTTTCGGGTCTCGGCCGCAACCAGGGAAAATGTCAGCTTTCTCTCCACCGCATCCACACGATCGAGAACCACTTCCACCTCATCGCCAATGGAGAACATCTTGCGCGAACGCTCCCCGATGATCTTCCGCGTATTCTCATGGAACTTAAAGAAGTCGCCTTGCAGCGAATCCATCGGTACCAAGCCTTCCACAAAGAAATCCGCCAACTCCACGAAGAACCCGAACCGCGTCGTGCTGGTGATCAACCCCTTGAATTGATCCCCCACGCGATCTTCCATGAACTTCGCTTTCTTCCATTCCATCAATTCGCGCTCAGCATCGTCGGAACGCCGCTCGGTGAAGGAACAATCGTCGGCAATCGTGTGCAGGCGCTCCTCGGAAATGGAACTCCGCTTGGTCTCCAGATACTCCGCCAAAATACGATGCACAATCAGATCGGGATAGCGGCGGATGGGCGAAGTGAAATGCGTGTAGCTATCGGCGGCCAATGCAAAATGCCCCGAATTCACTTCGCTGTAGCGTGCCTGCTTCAATGACCGCAGCATCAGATACGTCAGAATGCGCTCCTCGGGTTTCCCTTCCAATTTCGCCACCAGCTTCTGGTAGTTTCTCGATGTGACCGTCAACTGCTCCGACGGCAGCACCACATCGGTGTAGACCTTGCGTCCATCCCGCTTCCGCTCCATAGTCCGGAACTTCCGCACTGCCACCGCCTCACCGCCCAGCGAGTATCCAAAGTGCGATGCCACCTCTTCGAAGTCCATAATCCGCTTCGGATCGGGCACCTCATGGATGCGGTAAATCGATGCCAGCTTTGCCGCCTCCAAATGCGACGCCACCGCTTCATTCGCCGCCAGCATGAATTCTTCGATGATGCGATGCGCGATGTTCCGCTCACTGCGCAGCACGCCAATCATGTTCCCGTCGGGATCGAACTCAATCAACGGCTCCGGCAAATCGAAATCGATGGAGCCCCGCTTCACCCGCTTCTTGTTCAGCTTCAGCGCCAGTTCCTGCATCAGTTCGAAGTGCGGCACCAAGGGCGCATAGCGCTCTCGCTGGTCCGCGTCGCCATTCAGCAGCAGATGCACGTTGGTATATGTCATCCGCTCGGCCGAACGGATCACGCCGCGCGTGAAGTCCTGTGAAACCACGTCGCCGGAACCATCCAGTTCCAGCAACGCCGACAGCACCAGCCGGTCCACATGCGGCTTGAGCGAACACAACTCGCTGGACAGTTCCACCGGCAGCATGGGAACCGCGCGGTCCGGAAAGTACACGCTAGTGCCGCGCAGGGAAGCCTCGTCATCGATAGGCGACCCGGGCCGCACATAGTGGCTCACGTCAGCGATATGCACTTGCAATGTGTAATGCCCATTCTCATGCCGTTCCACCCAAACCGCATCGTCGAAATCTCTGGCAGTCTCGCCATCGATCGTCACAATGGCAAGCTCCCGGAAGTCACGCCGCCCCAGTATCTCCTCAATTGGAACCTCTGCAGGAAACGCACGGGCCTGCGCGATCACCGCCTCCGGAAACTCATGCGGGATGTGGTGCTTGCGAATGATGATCTCCACGTCAATCCCGAAGTCACCGGCGTGCCCCAACACTTCAAGCACGCGACCCACCGCGTTCTCCTGATCTTCGGCATAGTCCAGGATCTCCACGTTCACAATCATCCCGTCCATGTCCTCGGCTTTTCCAATCTTGTAGGGCTCCACGCCCACGCGATTTACCGACAAGCCCGAAGCAGGCACTTCCATCCCTTCCGGAATCTCAATCCATTGCCGGATGCGCTCGTCCTGCGGCTGCACAAAGTTCCCGCGGCGCTTCACCTGGAATGTGCCCACAACAGTAATGTGTGCCCGCTTCAGAATCTTGACGATCTCGCCGTCGGCCCTTCCATCGCGTTCAATTCGGGCGATGCGCACAACCACCCGGTCGCCGTGCATTGCCTGCGAAGCGGATTCTTTCGGGATGTAAACGTCGCCCTTGATTCCCTCTACCGGTTTGTCCGAGATCAGAAAACCGTAGCCATCCCGGTGCATGTTCAGCCGTCCCACGGCAAACTCGCGGCTGCCGCGAAGCAGCACATACTGTCCGCCGCGCAGCTCAATCACTTGCCCGGAATCGCTCAGCTTTGCCAGCAGCGCCTCCATTTCCACGCGTGCGCCGCCTTTGGCTCCGAATTCGCGGATCAGTTGTTTGAAGGAGGCACGGGAGTGCGGCAGCCGCGCGATATGGTGCAGCAGAGAGGCTTCCGTGAGTCGGCTATTCGATTTTTGCACCGCTTATATTATAGGACGCAGATTGCGAATCAGCCGCGAAAGATAGGTGGGATGCAGACCCAACAGCCGCGCTGCTTCCACCTGGCTGCCTCCGGCCTGCGCAATCGCGTTCTCAATCAATCGTGTCTTGGCCAACTTCACGCCTTCGTGATACCATCGCGCACCGCCGCTTCCAGATCCCGGTTCGTCGCCGCAATCAACCGGATGTCCGCCTTCATCGTCTTCACGCCGCCAACGCGCTCATATTCGCGTTCTTGCAGTACACGCAGCAGCTTCGCCTGCAACAGTGGCGCCAGTTCGCCAGTTTCATCCAGGAACAGCGTGCCGCCTTCGGCCAGTTCAATCTTCCCGCGCTTTTGTGCGATGGCCCCGGTGAAGGCGCCTTTCTCATGCCCGAACAGATCGCTCTCCAGAAGCGCCCCTGACAGCGTCGCGCAGTTGATCGCGATAAACGCCTTCGACGCCCGCGGACTATTCCCATGCACCGCGCGCGCCACCAGTTCCTTTCCCGTGCCGCTCTCCCCGCGAATCAGAATGGTTGCTCCCGAGGGCGCGGCCTTCGCCACAATTCGCAGCACTTCCCGAATCCGCGGACTCTCTCCAACCATGTTGTGCCCGGTAACGATCTCCGCCCGCAGCCGCGTGTTCTCCCCTTCCAGCCGTTGCAGGTGCAGCGCGTTCTGCAGGCACAGCGCCGCAACGGAACCCACCGCCGTAAGCAGTTGCAGATGGCCTTCATCGAAGTGTTTCCCATTGGCCGCGATCACGCCGTGCCGCTTCTCCAGAACGGAAAGCGGAGCCGCGAGATACGACGGATTGCCGGCGGACAAAATCGCCGTGCCGGTTCGCAGGGCCTCATCCGCCACTGAACGTACTTTGGAAGCCGCAGGGTCATCATCGGCAAGAACCACCCACGCTTCGGTGGCCGGAATCACCTCCAGCACCAAACTCACCAGCTTCAGCCGCGGGGAATTCACATCGGAGATGGAGGTGATCTCCCGCGTGATGCGCAACAGGGAATTCAGATCGGCGGCGGTTCGCGAATCGGAAGCCACCGCCTTGTCCAGCTCCGCCGGTTTCAGGAAGAGGGAATCCACCGGCCGGAGTAGCATCGATTGCGTCGCCGGGCTGACCTCCTCCACAGCAGCCTCCGGCTCCGGTGCGGAATCGTCGGCGAGCACAAACAGCAGCACGGAAAGCGAAAAGCCTTCGGAACGAAAAAAGGACGGTAGAAAAATGATAAACAGACTCTTGATTCTCTCGATTTTCGCTGCCATGTCGACAGCTTCCATTCATGCGCAAGGACGCGCCAAGCTGAAACGGCGGTGTAAACATCGGGACGATTCCCAATACCACATCACGCCCGCCGGCCGAGGGCAAACTGGTGTTCCACAAATACGGCGAAGATTACTTCCTGTACCAAGTATGGTCGCCCAATTCCACCGCCGTCATGACGCTGCCGCAGACTCCCCAAGAACGGGAACTGACGGCCAGATTCACCAACCCGGACAAGACCACCCTGGTCGCACGGCGGCGGTAACCAACTGCCCGGACAGGGCGAACACTTTCTAACAGCGAGCGGCTCAAAATGGATAGCTGAGCCGCTTGCTTCGTATCCCGTGCCTTCGTGCCGAATGGAGCCGCTTGCCCGCACCGCGCTAAAATCGACCCATGCAGCTTCATTCGGTGCGCCTGGAAATACCCGAGGGCGCCAACATCATTCTGGGTACAAGCCATTTCATAAAAACAGTGGAAGATCTTTACGAAGCGCTGGTAAACACCGTGCCGCAAATGAAGTTCGGCATCGCCTTCAATGAAGCTTCCGGCGCCTGCCTTACCCGCGTGGACGGTAACGACGCCGATCTGCAAGCCGCCGCCACTCGCAACGCAACGGCCATCGGAGCCGGCCACAGTTTTGTCATTGTCATGAAGGACGGTTACCCCATCAACGTCCTTGGCCGCATCAAAGACGTTCCGGAGGTTTGCACCATCCATTGCGCCACCGCTAATCCCGTCGAAGTGATCGTTGCCGAATCCGACCAAGGGCGGGGAATTCTGGGAGTGATTGACGGCGCTTCCCCGAAGGGCGTCGAGACGCGTGCCGATGCCGAATGGCGGCATGGATTTTTGCGGAAGATCGGGTACAAACGGTGATCGGAAACGAGCGGCAGCTCCTCGATGCACTCTCCACACCGTCAGCCGCCGATGTAGAAGCCGCGGCAAGTCTGGACGGTGATCTGATCCTGCTCGGCGCCGGCGGAAAGATGGGCCCAACCCTTGCGTTGCTCGCACGCCGCGCCGCGGATCTGGCCGGCTCCAAGCGCCGCATCATCGCGGTTTCCAGATTCAGTTCAGAAGCCGCGCGTCAGGAATTAACATCGGCCGGAATCGAGATCATCGCCTGCGATTTGCTCGACCGCGCCCAGGTGGAAGCGCTGCCGGACATTGCCAACGTAGTCTACATGACCGGGCGAAAGTTTGGCTCCACCGGTGGCGAAGGTCTCACCTGGGCGATGAACGTCCACGTGGCCGCACTAACCGCCGAGCGATACCGCAACTCGCGAATCGTCGCCTTTTCCAGCGGCAATGTGTATCCATTCGTGCCGGTCACCTCCGGCGGCGCCACCGAATCCACCGCGCCCGGTCCCGTTGGCGAATACGCGCAATCGGTTCTGGGCCGCGAGCGCATGTTCGAATACTTCTCAGGCCTATACGGAACGCCCGTGACGGTGCTGCGGCTCAACTACGCGGCGGAGTTGCGCTACGGCGTGTTGCTCGATATCGGAAACAAGGTGTTTCGGCGTGAGCCGGTCGATGTAACTCCAGGCATGGTGAATGTGATCTGGCAGGGGGATGCGAATTCGGTCTGCCTGCGGGCGTTCTCTCTCTGCCAGTCGCCGCCCGCGGTGCTGAATCTTACTGGGCCGGAGATGTTGTCGGTTCGCCAGATTGCCACGCGCTTCGGTGAGTTCTTCGGCGTGGCCCCCACGTTCACAGGCGCTGAATCCAGCACGGCGCTACTGAACAACGCGGCCCGCTGTCAGCGCCTGTTCGGCTATCCCAGCGTGAGTGCGGACCAACTGATCGCGTGGACGGCGCATTGGATTGGCTTGGGCGGCGCCACGCACGACAAGCCCACGCACTTTGAAACAAGGGACGGAAAATTTTGACGGACACTCGCGCCAGACTGCGCCAAGGGCTTGTCATTCCCGCGCACCCGCTGGCGCTCACCGCGGAGCGCAAGCTGGACGAACGCCGGCAGCGCGCCTTGACCCGCTACTACGCAGCTTCGGGTGCGGGCGGCATCGCGGTGGGCGTACACACCACGCAGTTCGCCATCCGCGAGGTAGGCCTGCTGAAGCCGGTGCTGGAGCTGGCGCGCGAAGAAGCGGCCGGCTGCCTGCGGATCGCCGGCATCTGCGGACCAACGCTGCAAGCAGTGCGGGAAGCGGAACTGGCGGCCAGCCTCGGCTATCACGCCGGTTTGCTCAGCCTGGCCGCGCTTCCGAACGCCACCACGCGGAAACTGATTGAGCACGCCACCGCCGTGGCGCAGGTGATTCCCGTCATCGGCTTCTACCTTCAACCTGCCGTCGGCGGCCGCGTGCTTCCGTACGAATTCTGGCGTCGCTTTGCCGAGATCGAAAATGTGGTCGCCATCAAGATGGCGCCGTTCAACCGCTATCAAACGCTCGACGTCATCCGCGCCGTCGCCGATTCCGGCCGCGCCGGCGAAATCGCGCTCTACACCGGCAATGACGATAACATCGTGGCCGACCTGCTTACCGCATTTGAGATCGGCGGCCGGAAGCTGCGCATCGTAGGCGGCTTGCTGGGGCACTGGTCGGTTTGGACCAGGCGTGCGGTGGAGCTGCTGGCAAGTCTGCCCACGCTTCCGGCCGCTCAGGCGCTAACCATCGGAGTGCACGTTACAGACTCAAACGCAGCCTTCTTCGACGCGGCGAATGCGTTCCACGGCTGCATTGCCGGCTTGCATGAAGTGCTGCGACGGCAAGGGCTGCTCGAAGGACGCTGGTGCTTGCATCCGGACGAGGATCTTTCCCCCGGACAACTCGAGGAGATCGATCGCGTCTACGCCGCCTATCCGGCACTCAACGACGATGAATTTGTCTCGGCACACCGCGACGCATGGCTTCGATAATCGAGATAACATAGTTGCCTATGGCTGACGAAAAACCGGAACGTTCCTTGGGCTTTAACACCCGCTCACTTCATGCCGGCTACACACCAGACCCCACCACCGGGTCGCGTGCGGTGCCCATCTATCAGACGACCTCGTATGTCTTCAAGGATTCCACCCACGCCGCGTCCTTGTTTGCGCTGCAGGAATTTGGCAACGTTTATACGCGGCTCATGAACCCCACTACCGACGTGCTGGAGCAGCGCTGTGCTTCGCTCGAAAACGGCGTCGCCGCACTGGCCACCGCCAGCGGACAGGCGGCCCAATTCCTGGCGCTGACAAGCCTGATGGGGATCGGCGACGAGATGGTGTCCTCCAGTACTCTTTACGGAGGAACCTACACACAATTCGACGTCAGTTTCCGCAAAATCGGTATTAACACCACGTTCGTGGAACCGGACGATCCGGAGAACTTCCGCAAGGCCATCACGCCGAAAACGCGCTGCCTCTATGCCGAGACCATCAGCAATCCACGGGGCAATGTTCTCGATATTGAAAAGGTGGCGGCCATCGCGCACCAGCACAACATTCCGCTGGTGATCGACAACACGTTCGCCAGCCCTTATTTGTGCCGGCCCATCGATCATGGCGCCGATATCGTGGTTCATTCGCTCACCAAATTCATGGGCGGCCACGGAAACAGCATCGGCGGCGTGATTGTCGATAGCGGGAAGTTCCCCTGGGCAAGCGGCCCTTTTCCGCAGCTCAATGAGCCGTCGCCAGCCTATCACGGCATGAAGTTCAGTGAAGTGTTCGGCGCCATTGCCTTCATCATCCGCGCCCGCGTGGAGGGGTTGCGCGACCTGGGCCCGTGCATCAGTCCATTCAATTCGTTTCTCATTTTGCAGGGAATTGAAACGCTCGGGCTGCGCATGGAGCGTCACGTGGCCAATACTCTGGCCGCGGCAAAATTCCTCGAAAGCCACGCCTTAGTCAGCTGGGTGAAGTATCCGTCTCTGCCGTCAAGCCCTTACTATGCCATGGCGCAGAAGTACACTCCCAAGGGGGCCGGCGCGGTGTTCTCGTTTGGTATTAAGGGTGGCTATGACGCGGCACGGAAGTTTGTGGACAGCATGAAGCTGTTTTCGCATCTGGCCAACGTTGGCGATGCCCGCAGCCTGGTAATTCAGCCGGCATCCACCACCCACCAGCAACTTTCGGCGGCGCAGCAGCGCTCAGCCGGGGTTGAGCCTGAGATGGTGCGCGTTTCCATCGGATTGGAGGATATCGACGATATTCTCTGGGATCTGGATCAGGCGCTGACGGCCTCGCAGGCTTAATCGAAATCGAAATTACGCTTAGGCGGGCCAGTGTCCGGATCGGACTTGGCCTGCTTCAGCAGTTCGTCGAATTTCCGGTCCAGCACGGTCTTACGATTGTTGTGGTCCGCGAACGATTTCTGAAACACCTCTTCCCGCCGTGCCGCTTCCCCCTTTAGGTTGGCGACCGCCGCCGCCAGATCTTCAATCGGCGGGGGCTTTTCCGGCTGCTTATGACTGATGACGGCGCCCGTGATCGTGTCGATCTTGAGGCTGGTCTGGCAGCAGGGACAGTCCACTTCAATAATTTCTTTGGCCATAGTGAGAACTTAGCACAGGTGGCAGCACTATGGTCCCGAGGGAGGTTTAAATACACCCGCGGATTAGTAGTCTGCTGCAGTGGGCGAACCGGAGCCGCCATGTTATCCTCTAGGGAGCGGTAAACAGGGTAATTCCTCACACAGCGGGCCGGTAGCTCAGTTGGTAGAGCACCGCACTTTTAATGCAGTGGTCGCGGGTTCGAGTCCCGCCCGGCTCACCATCTATTCACTCGTTCTTGTGCCACCTCCATTTACCTTACTCTTCACTGAAAACGTGCCGATAAGTTTTCTGTGTGACTAGTTGGAGGACGGCTGACGCAAGGAATTCAATCAGTTTGATATGCGAGGCTACGCTGTTGACCTCGTACAGGGCTTGCCTCCGTGCCCCGGCCGCGAAACCACCAAATGCAGCAAACGAAAGACAGATTCGAGATTCAACGGCTGCCCAAAGAGGATCTGGACTAAGGTCAATCCCTTGGTTTAGTACTATCTTTGTGCGAATAGGACCAGTGGTCGATTGTTGGCTACCTCCATTGACCTTAGAGTATAGGGAGAGAAGGTGCTTCTAAAATGCTACGTGGTGTAATTATCTGCCCAAATCGCGAATTGCGAACTCAGACGGAAACTGCTTTGGAACCCGTCGGGGGCCTGACGATGCTCAGGGCGTTCGACCACTATCCGACGACATTGGAACTTTCCCGATTTCTGCGAGCGCAGGGTCCGAACATTGTTTTTCTCAGTGTCGAATTGGTTAAGGAAGCGCTTGCAGCCAACAAGGAACTGGAAGGCTGTTGTCCAGGAATTCAGGTCGTTGCCATCGAGCGTGTTTGTGACCCGCAAGTCCTGTTGGAGGTGATGCGGTCCGGTGTACGAGAGTTTCTTACGCCGCCGTTTGAACGTTCCCTCCTAATGGAGAGCCTCAGGCGAATCCAGGAAGTACTTGAAAAGAAGCCGGTTGTTCTGGAATCGTCCGATCTGCTTTACTCGTTTCTACCTTCCAAGGCGGGCGTGGGTACATCCACCATCGCAATGAATACCGCGGTCGCACTTTCCAAAATAGAAAAAACGCGTACGTTCCTGGGTGATTTCGATCTCAGTTCCGGCATGGTGCGCTTCATGCTGAAGCTCGACAATTCGTATTCCGTAATCGATGCCGCGGAGCGTTCCGAAGATATCGACGAACAATTTTGGCCGCAGTTGATCACCTCCATCGGATCGCTGGATATCCTGCATGCTGGAAAATTGAACCCGAACTTCCGCTTGGATCTCGGACAAATGCGAAATCTGCTCCAATTTGTGCGCCGTAACTACAAAGTCATTTGCGCGGATCTATCGGGCAACCTGGAACGTTACTCAACCGAACTGATGCATGAATCCAAACGGATCTTTCTGGTGTGCACTCCGGAAATTCCGTCCCTGCACTTGGCTCGGGAGAAATACCAGTATTTGCAATCGATTGATCTGGGCGATCGCGTCAGCGTCCTACTCAATCGCTGCCAGAAACGCCCTGTGATTTCCAACGACCAGATTGAGAGCCTGCTGGGATTGCCCATCCAAATAACGTTCCCGAACGACTACCAGGGCGTTACCCACGCTCTTTCCGATGGTCGGCCCATCGATTCTGCCTCGGAACTCGGACGCCAATGCAACGCATTAGCCCAGAGTATGCTCAACTATAAGTCCAGTGCCACCGGTGAGACCAAGAAGCGCTTTATCGAATTCTTCTCCATCGCCCCCAGCCGTTATGGCCTCGAAGGCCGAAAGTCGAACGCCTAAGCTACGGCACTCAAACCAGCTAAGGTCAAGCGACTCATTAGCATAAGGCCCTAAGAAAAGGATGGATTTGAACGACCACTCATGCTATAGTCAAAGAGCGTTTGACTCTCTTGCAATCGATCTAGATTAGCGTGACAGTGGTAGCGACACGGTCGGCCATGGTTCGTAACGGCTGATTAGAGTTGAAACCCAGGGGTTCGAATAGCTTAAGAAGGAAGTTACGATGAAAGAAAAAGGTGTTGTTAAGTGGTTCAATGCAGCCAAGGGTTTTGGCTTTATTCAGCGAGAGAACGGGGAAGATGTGTTCGTCCATTTTTCTGCGATTGAGTCGTCCGGCTACCGTAGTCTCGATGAGGGCGCTCACGTTCAGTTTGTAGTCAAGAAAGGCCCCAAAGGCTTACAGGCAGAGGAAGTTTCTATCTCCAACTAAAGTCTGTCTCTCGTTGGGAAGCCTGCTTCCGCAGACTTCCCAATCCTGCTTCTGGTTCTTCCTGTTTTGTTTTCCAGTCTGAGTTTTCCCCTCTAATTCACTCCCCTATACCTCCTCCATCCAGTGGCCTAAGCGATTTTAGTAAGTTTCACAAGTGAAATACCCGAGCTCCAACTCAGTACTTTTGTGCTATTCTTGCCATTCACCCATGCGAAGACTTGTACGCAAAACTACTTTCTTGGCCTTCGTCCTGGTAGCGGCTTCCATCGGCATTCCAGTAGCTTCCGCAACCCTTATCTTCAACCTGACTCCAGGCCCTTCCATGGACCCTCAGGCGTTGGCCGGTTTTCAAACCGCAGCCAATCGATGGGCTAGTCTGCTGGTAGATGCCGTGACCATCAATATCAACGTGAACTTCACCGTGTTAGGCGCTGGTATCCTGGGCCAGTCTAGCCAGACCGAATCACTCCTCAGTTACGGTACGGTCCGGTCCGCCATGTTTGGCGACGCGAAGTCCGCCAACGATTTAACCGCGATTGGCAGCCTGCCCAATTCCTCCATTCCGCTCTACATTAATGGAACCAGCGACAATCCCAACGGCTCCGGCAGTTTGACCCCGTATATCGACAACAACAGCAGCGCCAATAACATCAGCGTGCGCATCACCACCGCCAATCAAAAGGCGCTGGGCCTGCTTGCTGCCAACGCCTCAGGCGCAGACGCCAGCATCACGTTCAACAGCAATTTCGCCTTCGATTTCGACCCCTCCAACGGCATCACCGCAGGCCTATACGATTTCGTCGGAATCGCCACTCACGAAATTGGGCATGCCCTGGGGTTTGTAAGTGGCGTCGACATTCTGGACACGAACTCACCCGGGGCGGGCGGGCCGTTTGCCGCGGATGTCTTTACTTATGTGTCCCCCCTCGACCTGTTTCGATTTTCCACCGGTTCGGTGACCGCACTACCCGGCGCCAGGGACTGGACGGCCGATACCCGCGCCAAATCCTTCTCTATTGACGCCGGAGCTACATTCCTCGCCCAATTCTCTACCGGCGTGACTCATGGCGACGGGCGGCAGGCGAGCCACTGGAAAGATAATCTCGGCATCGGAATCATGGATCCGACGGCAGCCCCGGGCGAATTCCTGGCCATTTCAGCCTTCGACACACAGGCTTTGGACGTGATTGGATGGGATCTGGGCACCGATACACCTGAACCCGGTACCATGGCGCTGTGCTCGGTGGCCACCGTTTTTCTGTTCTACCGCCGCCGAAAAGCGATCACGAAACCTGCAGCGCGGACTGAGCCACTTTCCTGATACTGTCCCGCACTTCGCTCAATTGGATCGCCCTGCCGTTCCCTGCGGTCAGCCCCATTTCCAGAAGGTATTGGTGGATTGCCTGCACGTCCCGTTTGCCATCCAGAAGCGCTAGCAGGTGAAGCGATGCTGCGTCCATTTCAATGGTGGTGTGCCGCAGATTGCAAACAGAATTCTCACCGTTTCGCGCCTGCAGGCGGGCAAAGTCGAAAGCCAACGGCCGGTCGCTCACCGAAGTGGTGAAATTCGCCGGCAGCGCGTGTAATTCCAACATCCCTGCGGTAAAACAACGGAGCAGCAGTTCACAGAAGACGCCCGTAGCTTCCTCTGACAGGTCGTCCCGGAACTCGGCGATTGCGTCCAATAGTTCGCCGAAGCTGATCGGCGCCGGCCAGGACTGGCCCAGCCGGACCATCGCCGCTTTTAATACCGGATGGCCGGTCCGCAGCGCACCGCCTTTGGTTCCCCGAAACTCTTCTTCCTTCGTGGATCGAATGTCGGGGTTGCTTGAGACCGGGCGCGCCACCGAGGTGATATACATTTCGCGGATCGGATCGCTGACCGGCGTCCGGTTGACCACCACTGTCTTCCGGCAAAGCAGGGTCTTCCGGAAGCGCCGGTTCTTAAGGAAGTCGAGATACTGCTCAAAGCGAATGGGATCCCCGCCGGCGAATGCGTCCAGTTTCGTGCGCGTTTCCAAGGGGAAGTTGTAAGGCTGCATTTCATAGAAATCAGCCTCGGCCAGAAATTGCAGGCCGTGCTCTTCTGCGTGCGCAGCGAATTCGTGGAAATAGACCGGATTGTTCGCCTCTGCCAAATCGTCGTGCAGAATCGAGTAATCGCGCCGCTCCCGATACTGCTTCACTTCATCGGCCAATGCCAGGGAATCCGGCTTGCACGACTCCAGAAACGACAGCAGCTCGTGCGCTTTCGCAACCTGTTCCTGGGGTCCGTGCGCGCCTTGGCCGTGGTAGTGCATCATGCCGCTCATCATCTTTCGCACATGGCACCCCGGATATACGTTGTAGCTGATGTAGGCGATGCCATTCTCAGAGAGCAGCGACTGGCAGACCTCCATGACCTTGTCCCGCACCGCTGCGGGCACCCACGAATACAAACCGTGCGCCAGAATGTAGTCGAATTCTCCCAAACCCGCATCCACATCCATCACGTTCATTTGCTGGAAGCGAATATTCCCTAGCGCCAGCGCACCTGCCATCCCCGTTGCCTTAGCGATCGGATTCTGTGCCAGATCGATGCCCAGGAACTGACTGTTGTGCAGCACCGCCGCCATGGGCAGGATATTGGCGCCGTCGCCGCAGCCCAGCTCCAAAACCCGGCACTTTGTTGCCGGCGCCGGTTTCATTCCAAGCAGTCTGGCCACCGGTATGATACGGTCCGGATGGCTTGCCGTGATCGGAAAGCCTTCGTAAGCAAACTGGTCGTAAAGGAACTGCGGGCTGTCGGTCATGAAGTCTCAACGAAAGAATAACAGGAACCCGGCGCGAACTTCGTTCGTATGACTGGGATGGGGGACAAAATGTCCAAGTACTTCCGATCTTGCCCGGCAATTTTCTGCCTGATATTCACCGGCTGCGATCTGGAAACCGTCGACACCGGACCGTTGCAGACCGAAACCCGCAGCATTGAACGCGACAAGTCCGAGTTGGTGCGCGCGGATCTGCGGATGGAGGCGGGGGAGTTGACTGTGCGCGGCGGTGCGCAAAAGATGCTGGAAGCCGAATTCCGCTACAACGTACCGCAGTTGAAACCGGAGGTGCGCTACAACGCCACCGGATTCCGCGGAATCCTCAGTATCCAGCAACCCTCCGGCCGCAAGATTTCCCACGACATAAACTACAATTGCAACCTCCGGTTTAATGACGAGACCCCGCTGGACATGACGGTTCACATCGGCGCCGGCCGGGCGGAACTCGATCTGGGCACTCTCTCCTTGCGCAGCGTCGAAGTGAACGTCGGTGTGGGCGAAGTGAAAATGGATCTGCGCGGGTCGCCGCAGCACGACTACGACGTAACCATCCATGGAGGCGTGGGCGAGGCGACTATCCAGCTGCCGCGAGGAGTAGGCGTCGTCGCCGAGGCACACGGTGGTCTCGGCCAGATTCACGCCCATGGAATGCACAAGCGCGGCACACGCTACGTGAATGATTTGTACGATACCGCCAACGTCATCGTGCACCTGGACGTGAAGGGCGGAATCGGATCCATCAACTTACGGGCCAACTAGCCCGCGCGCACTTATTCCAACGGCCCGGCGATCCACTTCACATTCCGCGAATAATCGTCTGGAACCCGCAGGCGATTCGCATGGCCGGCGCTGCTCGCGTCCACGCCGCCCCTATGGCAGGCGACGCGATAGTCCCCGCGCAGCAGCGGCAGGGTTGGCGTTTGAGAGGAAGCGTCCGCTTATGGCCGTGAAAACCACCGGCCAACTCTTTTCCCCCGGCGGATCCGGCGTTCCACGGTGATCTCCGCAGCCAATACGGCCACCAGCAGGTTGAGGCAAATGGTTCGCACGCTCCGAGTTTAAGGCCCATAGGCTCCGCCGCCTATCGAGGGTTCACCTTAGCCGCCTGATTCCAATCATGGCTATGATCGTAATGAATGACAAAGCTTCCAAACGTGCTTGGCCTCTTGCTTCTGAGCCATGGGCTCTGTCTACCTGCCGCCGGACAGGCATTTCAGGACTTATCCACAACGGCGGACGGGTCCATACTCTATTTTTCATCGCCGGTTCGTCAAAAAAATACCGACCAGAAATTCTACTCCAAGATCTTCCGCTGGACCGCGGCGGAAGCGGTGAAACTGGTTGCGGAAGTGCGAGACCCCGGTCCCGCGGATAACTGCGGGCCATCCCAGTTCTATCAGCTCAGCAGGCCGCAAGTGAGTGCCGACGGCACGGTATTTGGCTATACCGCCAGCCGCCCGGTGGAGGTCAATCGATACTGCTCGCCGGCCGAGCCCAACCAGTCCATCGTCGCGCAATTGGGCCGCACCGCGCGTCTGGACGGCAACCTCGCGCTAAGCCCAAACGGACGCTATGCCATTACCACCACCTTTGTGGGACTTTTAGACGACTTCCACGCCGTCACGGACCTGCCCAACGGTCTGCCCCTCATCGTGGCTGGCGCATTCAACGGCTCCAGCCGCCGTGTGACGAACGAGGGAACCATCCTCACACCTAAGCCCTCCGCTGTGATTCTCACAGACCGTACGGGTCTGACGCGGGTCCTGCCTTCGAAGTGGGCCGTGGATGACGCCATCATCGACCCAGCCGCCACCAGGGTAGTCTACGTCACCCGCCTCGGCCCCAACTCTCCAGCACGTCTCTCCGTAATCAATGTGCAGACTGGGAATGAATCAGAGCTCATCACCGGGTTCGCCATCACAAATCCCTTGATCAGCGCGGACGGCTCCACCATCCTGTATACATCCGCGGGAAGCGGGCCCCTGCAACTGTTCTCGATTGCAATCGACGGCAGCAATCGGCGTCAGCTAACCCACGAAAAGGACGCGATCGTATCGGCCGTCGTTGCCGGAAACGGACTTGTGGCTTTCGCAGTCACGTCCACTTCACGGTTGCTTCGGATTGACGTAGCATCAGGCGCCACTTCAGAGCTAGTGGCGGCAACGCCGCTGATCATCGCGGCTAATCGCGCCTCGGCTCCCACCACGTCAATCGCGGCGGCAGGGTCTTTGATGCAGATCGCGGCGTCCGGTCTTGACGGTTCCGCCCAACTGAGCCTATGCGGCCGCCCCGTAACTCTGACGCAGCATCTCACTCGATTTCAAGTGCCATTCGACCTGCCGGAAGGAACCTGTTCGTTGGTGGTTTCTTCCGGCTCCCCTTTCGAAAGCGGAATCGATCTGGAGGTCAAGCAGTACGATCCACAGTTCGCCGGGACGCTTCTTTTTCTTCATGGCGACTTCAAAGGATTAGTGTCGCCGATCGCGCCGGCGAAAGCCGGGGAAGTGATCGTGGCCTACATGAGCGGGCTGGGGCCGGTGGATCCGAGTGGCCTGGTAGCAGCCGGGTTCCAGTGCCGCTTCGATGCCGTGCCGGCCGAAGTACAGTATGCCGGGCTCGCGCCAGGGTTCACTGGTTTCTATCAGGTGAATGTGCGTGTTCCTTCGCCGGCTCCACTCAGCTCCACCGCCACCTGCGGGTTTGATAGCTCGCGACAGGCATCAGCCTCAGTATGGCTGGCGCACTAAAGTTCAAACGCCACTGTTGCCGCGTAGGCGCCGGCAGGGGAAGTTGTTAAGAAGGCATCCGCCACAAATTTCCCCGGTGGCAACTTGGGAAACAAGATGACGTAGTTCCGTTCGCCTGGGCCAAAAGCCTCCGTGCGGAATATCTGCGGAAAAGCCTTGTCGGCCGACCAGACATAGACCACCTCGCCTTTCTCATTCCGGATTTTCAGATCGTACGATTGACCGCTAGGGAAAGTAAGTGGAATCGGCACCGCCGTACTGTTGCGCAAGGTCAGCCGCGCCAGGGACGAAGCAGCATCAATCGACAAGCTGAAGCGAATCTCCTGCGTCGTCACCTCCGTCACGCCGGTCCGGGAATATACCAGGCTGTACTTCCGCGCCTCCGCAATGTTATCCACCACGTGTTCCACCAAACCAACATAGGGCAGATATGTTTCGCTCTGTATGCCGGCGTCGGCGCAGGCTTGCGTGAAAGACACCTGCAACGCGTTGCTGAAGCTGCCGGCCGGGCCACTGTATTTCAGCGCTTTCCCTTCAATCTTGCCCGCCTTCGTGCAGTTGTCAATCTCGGTTGCGAAGGTGCTCCCCGTCTCGCCGCCAAATGCGATCCACACTTTCTCGCGCTTTGCGTCGGAATCGAACTCATACAGCGTGCCATCGCTGGCGGTCCGCAGATAGACCAAACGGCCGAAAAACTGAACGCGGTAGTAGTCGCGCCCGTCGAAGGCAGAGGTGCCGCTCACTTCCACTACTTGTGCGTCTGGAATTCGACCTTCCGTTACGCGGTAGACCCACGAATTACCAACCGCCAATGGGAAGTAATCCGGTTCGGCGCCGAACAAAGCAGCTGCCGCTGTCAAAAGCAGCGTACTAGCGATAAAAGTTCTTATTCCACGCATGGGTTTTCAATTTGGCAAGCAGGGCCGCGTCCAAGGGGCCCAATGCAGAGACGCCGCAATTGCTCTCTACGTTTCGCACCTGGCGCATGCCCGGGATGACCGAAGATACCGCCGGATGCGACAGGCAAAATCGCAAGGCGATCTCCGGCAGAGTACCCGCCACGCCCTTCAGGTCCGCTTCCAACTTTGAGACGTGCTCCACCACTTGCGCCTTGCGGTCCCCGCGGAAATAGAACGAACGGAACTCGTCGCCGGCAAAGCTGGCCGCTTCCGTGATCGTTCCCGTGAGACTGCCTTCATCCAGCGGTACGCGTGCCAGTACGCCCACGTTCCGCTCCAGTGCCAGTGGAAACAGTTCTTCGGCCGGAGTCTGATCGAAAATGTTATAGATCACTTGTACGGAATCGATCAGGCCTGTCTTGATTACCTCTAGCGCCGTGTTGGGCTGGTGATCGTTAATGGAGATCCCAGCGGCACGAATCTTTCCAGCTTTCTTCAGATCTTCAAACGCCCGCTTCCATTCGTCGCGCGCCGTCCAGCCGGGATCCCAAACATGCAGCTGTTGCAGATCCACCGCGTCCAGTTTCAAATTGCGAAGGCTTTCCTCGGTGCAGCTGACAATGTAGTCGTAAGGGAACACGTCGTCAATGGAGCTGCCCGGAGCGGCCGGCCAAACGCGGTTCTTCGGCGGAACCTTTGTGGCCACGTAGATGCGATGCGGAGCCGATGGCAACACCTGCCCCACCAGCCGCTCGCTATGTCCGTCGCCATAAGCCAGCGCCGTGTCTATAAAGTTCAGGCCAAGCGCAAAGGCGCGGTGCAGCGCGCGCACAGATTCGTCGTCCGTGCCGCCCTGCCACTGCTTTCCGCCAATGCCCCACGCCCCATAGCCCACCTCGCTCACTTCCATTCCCGCACCGCCAAGCTTTCGATATCGCATAACCTCTATGATGGCATTATGTGGCGCGCTTTCATCCTCACCTTGCTCACTGTCTTCGCCGCCCTGGGCGCAAACGTCAAGCTGTACATGAAAGATGGCTCTTCCCATCTGGTTCGCGAATACCAGGCCCAGCCCGACCGGGTCCGCTACTACAGCGTGGAGCGTAGCGATTGGGAAGAAGTACCGCTGGAACTGGTGGACCTCAAGCGTACCGAAGCGGAAATCAAGCAGCACCAAAAGACCGTGCAGGAAGACGCCGCCGCGCAGGATGCCGAAGAGAAAGCGCTCCGCGCACAGCGTAAGGAAGTGGAACAGATTCCCCAGGAAACCGGCGTCTTCTGGGTGCAGGACGACAAGGTGAAAGTAGTGAAGCAGGCCGAGATGAAGGTGGTGACCAATAAGCGCCGTTCGATTCTGAAGGCGATGAGCCCCATTCCGCTGGTGGCCGGTAAATCCACGGTGGAACTCGACGGCCTGAAGTCGCCTCTGCCGATTCAGAACAGCCGGCCTGACTTCTATATCCGCCTGAGTGCCGAGGAACGTTTCGGCATTCTGCGCCTCAAGCCAGGCAAGCTGAACCGTCTTGTGCAAACGTGGAACATCATCCCGATAACCAAGGAAGTGGTGGAGGAGTCCGATACGGTTGAGATCTTCCGCAAACAGATCGCCGATGGAATGTATAAGATCTGGCCGATTTCAGCGCTGGAGCCCGGCGAGTATGCCGTCGTCGAGTTCACCGAGGGCAAGGGCAATATTCAGGTGTGGGACTTTTCCGTGATCAAATAGATCAACCGCCGGCCTTCGCAATCGAACGGCCTTCGTAGTGTTCAATCACAGCCGCCGCCGTACCGTCCATCATCATCTGCCCGTGGTCCAGCCAGATAGCGCGGTCGCATAACTGGTGCAGCGTCGTAGTGGCATGTGAGACGCACAGCATCGTCTTACCGGACTTCTTGAACTCCATAACCTTGTCTCGGCACCTGGCCTGAAAGTTCTGGTCGCCGACGGCAAAAACCTCATCCAGAATCAGGATATCGGGGTCCACGTTCACCGCAACTGAGAATCCCAACCGCATCATCATTCCGGTGGAATAGGTCCTCAGCGGTTCATGGATGAACTCGGCAATTCCGGAAAACTCAACAATGCTGTCGAACAGATATTCCGTCCGTTTCCGCGTCAAGCCCAACAACGCGGCGTTCAATTTGATATTCTCCGCGCCAGTCAGGTCGGGATGAAAGCCGGAGCCAAGCTCAAGCAGCGCGGCCACACGTCCATTCACCGTAACCCTGCCTTCGTTCGGATAGGAAAGCCCGGCCACCATGCTCAGTAACGTGCTCTTGCCGGCTCCATTGGCTCCCAGGATCGCCACGCTCTCAGAGTGCCCCAGATGGAAGGACACTTTGTTCAGAGCATAGAACGGCTCGCGCGGCTGCCGTCCGAACCACACCTCGACATGGCTGCGCAGCAGTTTGCGCCCGGTGCTGCGGGAGTATATTTTCGAGACACTCTCGAACGTAACTGCGTGGCCGGGATTCACAGGTAATCGTAGAAGCGCAGCTTCAAACGCCGGAAGATCAGCAGTCCGACAGTAAAGGTTACCACCGAAACCAGCGTCAGCTTGCTAACCAGGGAGAACGCAGGCATTTTGTTTTCGAGCAGAATATTTCGGAACGCCATCACCGCCGCGGCGATGGGATTCAAATGGTAAACCACGCGATACTGTTGTGGGATGATGTTCGAATCGTAAAAAATCGGCACCATCCAGATCAGCACCGTAATCGCAGATTCCACCACGTACCGCGTGTCGCGGACATAAACATCCAGCGCCGAAAAGGCCAGCGCCATGCCGCATGCGAAAACAATTTCCAGCGCCACAATCACCGGTAGAAACAGCCAGTAGATGTTCGGCTTGTAGCCCGAGCCCAGCACCAGAATCAGTAAAAGCCCAATCTGAATAGCGAAATGCAAACAGTTGGCCAGCACCGCTGCAATGGGAATGATCTCGCGCGGAAAAGTAGTTCGTTTGATCAACCCGGCATTGTCGATCAGCGAAACCGTTCCGGTCAGCCAGCTGAGTGAGAAGAAGTTCAGCGGCACCAGACCGCAAAGCACGAACGCTGGAAAATGTTCTATCTTGTTCGGCATGACGCGAGTGAAAATAAAGGTCAACACCCCCATCATCACCAGCGGACTCGCCACGGACCAGCCGAACCCGAGCGACATATTCCGATAGCGGACGCGGAAATCCTTCAGCAGCAGATTGCCGATCAGAAAGCGGTATTCACCAGTCCAGCGTGAGGTTAGAGCGGGAGCCATTTGCGAATGCTAATGTTTTAACTCTAGCAAACCCGGCGTCGGCTTAGGGCAAAGTGCTGAAGAATTCGGCGGATTTTCGTGCTGCCACCTGCCACGTGTATTCCTTCGAAATCTCCATCCCCTTTGTTGCCAACTGCTTCTGAAGGCTGGGCGACGTCAGCAGCCGCGCCAGGGCGTCGTGCAGTTCCGCCTCGCTCTTCGGATCCACCAGAATGGCCCCGTCCCGCGCCACCTCCGGCAGCGACGATACGTTTGAGGTGATCACCGGAACTCCCGCCGCCATTGCTTGCGCCACCGGAAACCCGAAGCCTTCATATAGCGAAGGATAAACGAACGCCGTAGCTCCGGCGGTGATGCCCGGCAGGTCGGCTTCCGGCACATATCCCAGATGCCTCACGCCCTGCGCACCTGACGCTAGCCGTTGTACCGTGCCGCCCGCCGCCCAACCGATCGGACCAACGGCAATCAAATTGAACTCGCTTCGCAGCGAGCCGGGAAGGCGCTCATAGGCGTCCAACAGCAGGTCCAGGTTCTTGCGCGGCTCCACCGTTCCCACAAAAAGTATGTACGGTTTCGTCAGACCATACTTCCCTGTTGCGTGCGCCACTTGTGCCGGGGTCACTTCAAAGAACGCCTGCGGTACACCAGGGTAGATCACTGCGATCTTGTCCGGATTCAGTCCCAAAAGATTCACCGCGTCCACCCGGGTATGGTTCGAGATGGCGATCAGCCGGTCGGCGCGGGATAGCACTTTATCCGCGAAATTCTTTTCCGCCCGTACATTGTCGGCGGTATGGTTCTGCGGCATCAGCAGGCATGTCATGTCGTAGAGGGTGGCTGTCAGCCGCGTGCGCCGCGGTGGATTCCGCACCTGGTTCGAGGCGTGGAAAACATCCACCTGCCTCATCAGATACTCCATGCCTGGGTTGTGCCATACGTTCATCAGGTGCAGCAGCGCCAGGCGCGGAAGCGTCTGCCAAACGCTGAGCACCGAAGCCTCATGATTCAGATCGCCGGTGTGGTCCAGCAGCGGATACGCCGTAATGGTGTGTTCGGTTGCATCGCGCTGCATGGCGCGCATCCAGTGGTAGACGTAGTTCTTTACGCCGGCACTGCGCAATAACAGCGACGTGGCGTCAACGCAGATCCGCATGATTGGTAAACAGAAACTTCCCGCCTGATTGTGCCACAGTGTGCAGCGCCTCACTCCCTACAATGCCGGCCAGCCGCGCCACCGCGGGCTTTTCCGCGATCAGATAATAGCGGGAAGCGGAGGGCCATAGGTCCCTAAGGCTAGCATCGCCGATGAACACCGCCGGCGCATTGGGCGCGTAGGATCCATACTCCAGATTGTTTACTCGTCCGTTCAACAGCAGCGCCCGGCGGTTGGTGTAAAAGAAAACCGACGAAAATGTGTAGTACTGATCGTCCACGATTAACTGTCCTTCCGGCGCGCGCAGCAGCGCCTCGGCCAGAGGCCTCGAACCCAGATAAGGATCGAACACTACCAGCGCCAATCGTGCCGCATGAAGAAACAACACCATCATAACGGCCATCGCCAAAAATGTTTTAACTCCCCGGAAGCGAAGTGTGCCCAGGGCACCCGTTACGAACGCCACGCCAGCCAACACCAGCGGCAATTTCAGATACGCGAAAGAGTCCAAAGTCAGATCGCCCATGTGTCCCAGCGACAGCGTGTACGCTTCCGGATTCTGCGTCAGTGCCTGTGAAATGTCACCCGGCGCCGGCAGATTCCATACCCGCGTAAGAATCGCCGCGATGGCCAAAGCAGCCGCCGCTGCCACGGCGCAAGCTACCTTGGATCCGGCCGTGACCCAGCGGTCTTCCCGCGCCATCGCGCACGCGATCAGCAGCGCCAGCGCAGGGTAGCACGGCATGGAGTAATACTCCTGCGTGGTGGAAAACGTAAAGAATACCAGCAGAAATCCAGTCCAACACAAGGCCAGCAATCGCGTGCGGCCCGCTCGGTCCACCGGCTTGTAATCCAATGTCACCGCCGCCGGCAGGAACACACTCCAAGGGAACAGCCACAGCAGGTGGAACAGCCAGAACAGCGCCCGCGGAAAAGTATTGTAGTCGCGCGGATGGCGCATGTTCAGAAATCGGAAAACATGCTCGTTGAAAAAGTAGAACCAAAAGAAGCCGTGATACTTTCCCGGCTCGCTCTGCATCGTGAAATCGAAGTACGGCGGATTGCGGATAGTTGCCAGCACATGCCACGGCGCGGCAATCGCAAGCACAATCAAGACGCCGCTGAAGACACGCAGACGCCGCCAAGTGTCACGCTGAAACAGTTGCTTTGAAAAAAAGAGATACAGCAGCGCCCCGGCGATTGGGAACAGCGCGGCGATCAGCCCCTTTAGCAGCAAGCCCACGCCGATACTGGCCGCCATCACCGCCGCCCACAGCCGTGGATTCGGTTCGTCGTCATCCAAGGCGCGCAGAAATCCCCACATCGCCAGTGTGATGGTCATGGTGAGAATCGCATCGGGAATCTGGATTCGCGTGAACAGAAACAGCCCGATGCAAGTGGCCAGCACCAGCCCCGCGTAAAGTCCCACGCGTTCGGAAAACGCCCATGCGCCAAATCGTCCGGCTAGCCAGCACAGCAGCACCACGCTCAGCGCCAGCGGGATGCGTGCAGACCAGTCGTGTACGCCGAAGATCATGTATGAGACGGCCATCATCCAGTACTTCAGCGGAGATTTTTCCAGGTACGCCACGCCGTCCAGCCGCGCCGTTACCCAGTCGCCCGAATCCAGCATGTTGCGCGCAATCTGCGCCTGCACCGCATCCACATCGTCCATTAAGCCCGGCGGACTGATGCAGCAGCCAAGGTACACCACCGCCGCAAACAGAACGACGATTACCTGGTATTTGAGGCTGCTTGTATTCCCCATCGTTTGATCCAAAGGAACAAGGTTAGCAGGCCCCACAGATGATAACCATAATTCGCGCGTCTTTCCAGATGCGCGTTGATAACCGCTTCCACCGCGGATCCGGCGAAAACCCCCAAACCGTCCCAGGCGCGCTGATTCACTGTGTCCAAAAGCAGCGGCTTCAGCAGCCCGCGGAACCACGCATGCGCGGGAATATCGAAGCCTTCTTTCTTCCGCGTCAGCACCGATGCCGGCAGCTTGTCGCGCATCAGTTCCCGCAAAACATACTTCAGCGACGACCCGTGAATCTTCAACTCCTCCGGCAGCCTCGCGGCAAACTCTACAATGCGGTGATCCAGAAAGGGCGGCCGCACTTCCAAAGAGTGCGCCATGCTCATACGGTCGCATTTGTACAGAATGTCGTCCGGAAGATAATTCGCCTGATCCAGCCGCAGAAATTGATTCAGATATCCGATGCCGCCTTCGTCTTCTCCCAAACGCGCGTTCCGCCGGAATGCGCCAAGCAGCACCAGCCCCTGCCGCGCCGGTTCTGAAAATGTGCCGTTCCAGAACAAGTGCGCCTGTTCCGGGCCCAGCAGCGAGCCTTCCAGCATGCGCTTCACTTTGTATTCGAAACTGATCTTTTCATCGGAGACCGGCCACCACTGCATGGCCGCCAGCGCCGCCGTTCGCGCAAGCTCAGGAGTCTTCCGTGCCGTGCGCGCGTAGCCGTCCGCCAGATAGGTGTTGTAGCCGCCAAACAGTTCGTCCGCGCCCTCGCCGCTCAGCGCCACCGTTACGTGCTGCCGGCTCATGCGGGAGAGGAACCACACCGGCAGCGCACCGGCATCCGCGCTAGGCTCGTCGGAATAATACGGCATCTGCTCAATCGCACTTTGCAGTTCCACGTCTGGATTCAAGTCGAATTCGTGATGATCGGTGCTGTACTTCTCCGCCATTTCGCGGAAGTACACACTCTCATCGAACGCCCGCCCGCGGAACGATACTGAGAATGTCTTCAGCCGCGCGCCCTCCGCGGCGTAATGCAGAATCGTCGAAGAATCCAACCCGCCGCTGGACCAGATTCCCAATGGCACATCCGAAACCAGATGCTCTTTCACCGAGGCGCGCAGCAACCCATCCAACTCATCCTTCGCATCGTTCAGCGAACACGCCCGCGGCCGCCAGTCCGCCTGCCAATACCGTTCCACCCGGCATTTCCCGTCTTTCCATTCCAGCCAATGTGCCGGCGGCAGCTTTTCGATTCCTGCCACCAGCGTGTGGGGGCAGGGAACATAGTTCATTGAGAGGTAGTAGTTCAGCCCGATCAAATCCAGCCGCCGCTCGATTTCCGGATGCACGAACAGCGTCTTCAATTCCGACCCAAAGTACAAGTCATCGCCGCGATGATGAAGATACAGCGGCTTGATGCCCATGCGGTCCCGCACCAGCACCAGGCGCCGCGTGGATTCCGTCCAAAGCGCCGCCGCGAACATGCCGCGCAGCCGCGTGAACGATGCCGTGTCCCACTGCACGAATGCCTTGAGCACAACTTCGGTATCGCAGCGCGATTCAAACCGCACACCCAAGCCTTCCAGTTCCTCGCGGATCTCCGCGTGGTTATAAATCTCTCCATTGAACACGATGACCGAATCGCCGCTGCGCATCGGTTGCTCACCGCCGTTCAAATCGATAATCTTCAGCCGCACCGCGCCCAGCGAGATCACGTCCGTTTCATAAACGCCACTCTGATCCGGCCCGCGATGGTGAATCGACCGCGTCGCTTCTTGAATCAGGGAAGGGTCGGGAATACGCCGCAGATGCGTAAAGCCGGCTATTCCGCACATAGCGGCCTACTCATAGCGCAGTGCTTCCACTGGTTGAATCTTCGTGGCGTTCCGCGCCGGATACAGTGTCGCGAAGAAGCTCACGCCGATGGCCACAGCCGCAATCCACAGCGCGTCAATCGCATGCGGATCGAACGGCACGAAACTCAGCGAGTACACTGCTTCATCCAGCGGAATCCATCGGAACCGGTCGGCCAGATAGCAGATCGCGTAGCCGCTGGTAAGCCCCATCGCCGTGCCCACCATCCCGATCAAGACTCCCTGCAACATGAAAATCTTGCGGATCTGCTGATGCCGCGCGCCCATGGACATCAGGATCGCAATGTCCCGATACTTCTCCATCACCATCATGATGAGCGCGATCAGAATGTTCAGCGCCGCTACCAGTTGAATCAGACCAATGGTCACAATGGTGACGATCTTCTCCGTGCGCAGCGCATTCATGATGGGTTTGTTCTGCTCCTTCCAGTTCGTGGCCGCCAAGCCCGGGTTCCCCAGCGCCGCCTCCGCCGCCTTGGCAACGGCCGGGGCCTGATCCACATCGTCCACCTTCATCTCAATGGAATTCACCACGTCGTCCACCGAAAGCACGTTCTGCGCCGAACCCAGCGAAACGTACGCCCAATTGGCATCCAATTCGAAGAAGCCAGTTTCAAAGATCCCCACCACGCGGAAGTCGTACTGCTTGATCTTCGGGCCCCACGGCGTCAACTCCGGCTGCGGGCTAAGCACATGAATCACACTATCCATCGTCATGCCAGTGCTCAAGGCAAGCTTGCTGCCCAGGATAATCCCGCGCAGGCCCTTCGTAGCACTCAGTCCATCAATCGAACCCTGCTTCAGATGCGCCAAAATATCCGTCTGCTTCGGATCGACGCCCTTCAAGATGCCACCCGTCGACCGCAGCGGTCCGGAAAACAGAACCGTATCGTACAGCGTCGGCGTCGCGGCAGTAACGTGCGGAACTTTGCGCAGCTTCGCCACCAGCTCGCGCCAATTACTCATTCCCGAATCCGGTTCTTTCTGTAGAATGCTGACGTGCGCCGTGGCTCCCAACAGATTCCGTTGCAGCGTATCGCGAAATCCATTAGTAATGGCCAGCGCCACCACTAATGCCATCACTCCTGCCGCGACGCCAAGAATCGAAATCACCGTGATGACGGAGATCACCGCCTGCTTGCGCTTGGCCCGCAGATACCGCCCGGCAACGAAAAGCTCGAACCCGCCTATCACAACTCGGCGCTGCGCAGGTCGCCGGCGATGCCGATCGGTCCTTCCGGACGAAGCAGCGGGAACAGAATCACATCTCGAATCGAACGCGAGTTACTCAGCACCATGGTCAGCCGGTCGATGCCGATGCCTTCGCCCCCGGTCGGCGGCATGCCATAGCATAGCGCCCGCAAATAATCCTCATCCATGCGATGCGCCTCCTCATCGCCCTTCTCGCCCATCGCAAGCTGTAGTTCGAAACGCCGCCGCTGTTCCTGCGGATCGTTCAACTCGGTATAGGCGTTGCCAATCTCCATCCCGGCAATGTAGATCTCAAACCGCTCCACCATCTCCGGCTCATCGCGCTTATTCTTCGATAGCGGAGAGGTTTCCACCGGATAGTCATAAACCATCGTCGGCTGAATCAACTGCGATTCCACAATGCGTTCAAAGATATCCGTCAGCCGTTCGCCGGCAGAGGGCTTGTGGGAATGCTCCGCCAGCCACGCCGGGTCTTTTACCTGCTCCATGGTCGGACGGCCATCGCCCTTCCAAAACTCAATCACCGCCTCGCGCATGCTGAAGCGGCGGATGTTGTCGAAGTCGATCACATCCCCCTGGTATGGAACCTGCGTCCCGCCCGTGGCATCGATCGCGGTCTGCCGCAGCAACTCGGCCGATAGGTCCATCAGCCCCTGATAATCGGTGTAGGCCTGATAAAACTCCAGCATGGTGAACTCCGGATTGTGATGGGTGGAGACACCTTCGTTCCGGAAATTCTTGTTGATCTCGAATACACGCTCGATCCCGCCCACCACCAGCCGCTTCAAGTACAACTCGGGTGCAATGCGCAGATAGAGATCGATGTCCAGCGTATTGTGATGCGTTTCAAACGGCCGCGCCGCCGCCCCGCCGTAGAGCGGCTGCATCATCGGCGTTTCCACTTCCAGAAACCCGCGCGCCTCCAGTTGCCGCCGCAAGGAAGCGATCACTTTCGCCCGCGTCACAAAAACCTTGCCCACTTCCGGGTTCGCTATCAGGTCCAGATAGCGCTGCCGGTAGCGTGTCTCCACATCTTCCAGCCCGTGCCACTTCTCCGGCATGGAAAGCAGCGTCTTCGCCAGAAAGAAAAGCTTCTCCACATGGACGCTCAGCTCGCCCGTTCTGGTGCGGAACAGATAACCCTCGGCGCCGATGATATCGCCCAGATCCAACAATTGATAAAGCGAATAATCCGTTTCCGATAGCGCGTCTTTCTTAACGTAAATCTGCAACCGCTCGCCGGTCTGGCTCAGCGTGAGAAAGCCCGCCTTGCCCATCCGGCGAATGGTCAGAATTCGTCCCGCGATACGAACATTGATCGGGCTCGCCAACTCTTCGGTGGTCTTGGCTCCGTGTTCGGCCAGAATCTGCGGAATGGTGTGGGTGAATTCAAAACGCTGCCCGTAGGCGCGGAACCCCAGTGCTTCGATTTCCTGAATGCGCTGCAGGCGCTGCTTCAGGAAATCCTGTTCTAACGACAATAGATTCTCCTCAAGAAATTATAGCGGCTAACGCCGAACGATAATCTCTCGCAAGCTATCGCGCGTCAGAAAGAACTTCACCGTCTGCTCATGAAACAGCTTCTCAAGGCCCCGGTTGTTGAAGAATTGCGCGCGCTTTCGCGAACCGCGCGGAGTCAGCAACAGCGTCTTCTCATCGGAAATCCGATAGTTGTACAAAGGCACTTGTGCAGCTTTCTCATCGGCATGAAAGAACGCCAGCAAATTCGACCCCGGCCGCAATATTGTATGCAACCGTTCCACCGTGGCCTGCAGCAGCGGCGGCGAAAGAAATTGCAGCGCATCCCAAACCAGCGCGCCGTCGAAATGCCCTTCTGGAAAATTCAGGTTGTCGTGCAGAAACTTTTCAGCCTGCAGCGGGTCGTCCTGATTCTCATAGAAATGCTCGTCTCCGAAGGTGATCTCCAGCGAACGCAGATAATCTTCGGAAGACAAGCGGTGCCCAAGGTTAGTGATAAAACTGACGTTCGCCTGGCTGGCGCCCGCAAAATCCAGGATGTTCAGCCCAGCCTGCCCGCGTAGAGAAGTGAAGAACTGGTCCAGCCCGTTGCTATGGCGCGTGTACGCTGGCCCCGTCACAATTCCAGAGCCGGCTGCTGGACGGGGAAGAGTCGCACTGGGAGCAGACGTTCCGCCAGCTGAGGAACCGCGGAGAATCGTCTTCAGCCGGTCTGTAAACAATACTTCTCCTCGATACTAGAGAGATACCAGTGAACCAACAAGCCTATCGTTTATCGGAAGCACTAGCCGCAAGCGGAGCCGGCGGTTGAGGCGCTTTTTGAGAAATGGGCTGTTGCTTAACAGGTTCCGCGCGGACAATGTCGATACTTCCCTTGAAGTATGCGCCGTCTTCAATCACGATGCGCGCGGCTTTAATGTCACCAACCAGCTTGGCATCCTTGCGAATGTCAATCTTGTCGGCCGCCTCTACGTTACCCTGAATGGCGCCCAGCACTACGATCTCGCGTGCCTTGATGCCGGCAACAACTTTACCGTTTGGCCCGACGGTCAGGCGGTGTTCCTGTACATCCACCGTACCTTCCACTTCACCATCGATTACAAGGTCTTCCCGGCTATAGATCTGGCCTTTGACCATTACGGCTTTGCCGATGGTGGCGGAACCTGACGTCACCTGCGACGGCGGCTCAAAACTGCGGTTAGGCGATGTCGACATTGGGATTCCTTCCTTAGGTTGTTGTACTGGAGCCGGCTGGACTGGCGCCGGTCTTGGGGGCAGTTCTTCGTCTTTTTTACGATTCCACATTCCGGTCTAGCTCCTTCGAGGTCATTGTACTCCCCACAACGGGGGTACCCCGAAGTATTCATACTATCGGGGTTCACCCCAAAAGGCAAACATGGAGATGGCAATCACCAGCTTTCGGGAATGCACCCCAAAAGTCCTATCCGAACTCTAAGCCGCCCCGTACTTACTAATCGCCTCACTCCGATACAATAATGCACCGAAGGATGTTGGCCTTCCAGAAATCGGATGGCGGCAGGGGGGACGTCCCTTCCATGGATAGCAATGCCTATGCCACCGGCAGAGCTTTGGTTTCGCTGCAACACGCCGGGCTTCCGGTCACCGATGCAGCTTATAAGCGCGGCATTCAGTTCCTGCTAAGCACCCAGCAAGAGGATGGCTCATGGTACGTCAAGACGCGCGCTGGCGTTCCAGCCCTACTTTGATGCCGGATTCCCCTATGGATTCGATCAGTGGATTTCAGCCGCCGGCACAAGCTGGGCCACCATGGCGCTGACCCTCGCCTCGCCAGTCCGAAGTACATCCGCGTCCGGGTTACGTTAGAAAGCCTCATCATCGCCGAACGTCGGGCGGCGCCGGATCCAAACCAACCGGTAACGCGGCTGTACGGATGGGCGCTCGTTCATCCTCGCGCTGCCCGTCAGCATTCCGTTCCATGCTCCGTATATGGCCCGGGCAATGTGGGTATCGCTCCAAACTGGCAATGCCCTGCCGCGCGCTGAGATCAAGCAATTGATTCGCGCGTCCTACGACATGGTGGTGGCGAGGCTGCCCAAGAAGACGCAAGCCGCGTTACGGTAGGCTTCATATGTGCACAATCCTGGGCACAGAGTAAGCGAGCCACCGCTGTCAAATTTCCCGGGTGGGCGTCGTTATAACAGTGTGCCAGCCAGTTCTTATATCCCGGTTGTGACCCAGAAGACCGAACCAGCCGACCGTTTCGATCAGCTCTTTGCCGAACACTACGCTCCATTGGCTCGTCTGCTTTACCGTGTGGTGGGGGACACCGGACGTGCGGAGGAATTGGCGTCGGAAGCTTTCTGGAAGCTCCACCGCGATTCCCCTTCCTCGGATCACAACCTTGCCGGTTGGCTGTTCCGCACAGGCTTCCGCCTCGCGCTCGACGATCTGAAGAAACGCAAGCGGCGGGAACACTACGAAGCGCTGGCACCGCCGCCGGGAGAGACACAGACTCCCGAGCAAGCGGCGCAGCAGTTGGAGCAGCGCACGCGCGTAAGACGGGTTCTGGTGGCGCTGAAACCGGCCCAGTCTGAGTTGCTAATGCTTCGAAGTGAGGGCTACAGTCTCGCTGAGATCGCGGCAGTATTGGTGCTGAATCCAAATTCAGTGGGGACGCTGCTGGCGCGTGCGGATTCGGCTTTCCGAAAGGAGTACGTGAATCGTTATGGAGAACGCTAACCTGTTGGTTGAGAAAGAACTCTCACGGCTGAACCCGCCGGAAACTTGGCAGCCCGATGCCTCAGCGGCACTTTTGCGATTCCGTGCGCGTGCCGCCGATGACCGTGGTACCGTGCGCTGGATGCGCTGGCCGGCATGGGCCGCGGCTGCCGCATTAATCATTGCCACAGTTCTGTTAAGCCCGGACGGACGAGGAGTCGCTCAGCAACTCTGGCAATTCCTGACGGTCCGCCGCGTGGCCTTCATCCAGGTGAACCGATGGCCACAGGGCATTCCTGCGCCCAAAATCAGTCTGGTGGGACTTCCCATTCCGCCAATCCCAGCCCGGAATGTAGAGGAAGTTCGCTGGCGCGTCCGCTACGTTCCACGTCTGCCGCATGCGGGCGTGCTCTCGGGCGATCCCCGGCTCTCGACAGCGTTCAGCATGTCCGCTGGAACCGTCATTCACACTGCCGACCTGGAATTGGCGCTGCGAAAAGTAGGCATCGCGGACCAAACGGTGCCGCCGCAATGGGATGGAGCGAAGCTGACGCTGCACACTGGCATGGTTACGATCGCCGAATGGCCCGATATTATCTTTGCCCAAAGCCTGCCACTCACGCTCTCCGCGCCTTCCACCTTCGACTTTCCCGCGTTCTCCGCGCTTTGGCTGCGGGTCCTTGGCGTCAGCCCGGAGGAAGCTCAGCGCTTGGCACAACAGAGGGGTACCGCACCTCCATGGCTTGCGCCGATTGCAAACTTCGACGCATCCGTAACTCTGGAGCAAATTGTGTTGAACTCGGGTCCGGCGACGCTAATTTATGAGATGGAGAATGACGGATCGCAGCGACGCCTCAGCGTGATCTGGAGTGTCCCCGATCGTGTTTACCTTCTCAGCGGGAAGATAAACAGGGAGTTGGCAATCGCCGCGGCTAATGCGGTGCAGTAGCCGTCCGAAAAGGCATTCACAACTATTTTCAAAAATCTCAAAACCGCTAAGCCTTTTTTTTTGCCATCGCTTATGGAATGTCTGCCGTGCCCGGTCGACGCCCGTCGAATCTCCCAACCTTGAGTTTTAACCAGAAGTAGAGTGTTCACTTCGCCTGGCACCGCTCGGCCGCCGGGCATTTTTCTGGAGGTTCGGGATGCCTGGCTGCAAGCGATGGTTAACCGGCTTGATCCGCTTTCGCTTTTAGCCGCCAGAGCTCTCGTGATACGCTGACTGCATCGTGAAACCTCTGTCCTTGTTCCTACTCACGGCCGCGGCCGTTCTTCCTTCCCTCGCGCAGGTGGTCCCCTTCACCTCCGGCGTAGCCATGGGCCACCTCCACTTAAACGTCCACGACATCGACGCGCAGAAACAATTCTGGGTGAAGCAGATGGGCGCAACTCCGGTGATGCTCGCCAATATCGAGGTCATGAAAATCCCCGGCGCGCTCATATTTCTGAAGAAAGCCGAACCCACCGGAGGTTCCGTGGAATCTACCGTTCCGCATTTCGGTGTCAAAGTTCGGGATTTGAAGGGCTATCGCAAGACAATGGTCGACGCCGGTTTTTCCGTGGAAGACAACGTCAATGGCGTTCAGTTTTTTGTAATGGGGCCGGACAAACTCAAGATTGAGATCAGCGAAGACAAAGCACTCACCATGCCCGTCGTCTTCCACCACATTCATTTCTATACCAAAAACGTGGACGAGACCAAAGCCTGGTACGTGCAGACGTTCAGCGCCATCGGTGGCAAGCGAGGCAGGTTTGAAGCAGCCGATCTCCCCGGTGTCAACCTCACCTTCTCGCTAGCCGAGGCGCCCGGCACCGACCTTCCCACCAAGGGCCGCTCGCTGGATCACATCGGCTTTGAGGTGAAGAATCTCGAAGCCTTCTGCAAGAAACTCGAAGCGGGCGGCGTGAAGTTCGATGTCCCCTACCGCAAGGTGCCCGCGCTGGGAATCTCAATCGCCTTCTTCACCGATCCGTTTGGAACCTACGTCGAATTGACGGAAGGTTTAGACAAGATTTAATAGCGCGATAATATAGGGAGTGTCCAATCGGGTAAAAGACCTGGAACAGAAGCTCGAGCGCACCGAACAACAGTTGCGCCTGTTCCAGAAAATCAGCCGCTTCATGGTGCGGGAAATGAGCTTGCAGGAAGTCTTGCAGGGAATCGTTTCTCTCGTCGTGGAATTTATGGAATGCGATTCGTGCCTGGTTTACCTGCTCGATAACGATCGTCTGGTGTTGTGCGCGACGAACTCGCCGCATCCCGCCGGTCTGGGCAAAATCAGTCTCAAACTGAATGAAGGTCTCACCGGATGGGTGGCGCGGGAACGCCGTCTGCTGGCCATTTCGCGCGAGGCCTACAACGATCCGCGGTTCAAATACTTTAGCGATCTACCCGAAGATACGTTTGAAGCATTCCTATCGGCGCCGGTGATTTCACGCAACAAAGTGGTAGGCGTTATCAACGTGCAGCACCGCGCCATTCACTCGCATACGGGGATTGAGATGGAGTTGCTGACCACCGTCGGAGAGCAAGTGGGATGCTTGTTGATGCTGGCGCGTCTGGCCGCGTCTGGAGTGGAGCCGGGCAACCATACCGAACTCGTCTTCAACGCCGGCGTGAAGCGGGCTTAAGCCGTGTTACGGTTCTTGCAAATTGCCCTGCTGTGCTGTCTTGGCCAAACGGCCTTCGCCGACAGCCGCTGGACGGTCCAGTTCTTTCACGATAAAGACCGCTCATCTCTCACCATCAACGATCTGCAATTCGCATCCGCCACGCGCGGCGTCGCCGTTGGCTATTTGCTAGAAAAGAGGTCGGTGGTTCCCACGGCGGTGGTTACCAGCGATGGCGGGAAGACCTGGACCTTCGTCACCACCAAAGAAGTGGGCACCTCGGTGTTCTTCCTCAACGATCAATCAGGCTGGATGGTCACCGGCGGCGGCATCTGGTTCACCGATGAGGCCGGCAGAACCTGGAAGCGGATCTACAAGCGCAAAGGATTGCATACGGTCTACTTTGTAACCGCCGGGCACGGCTGGGCGCTGGGTGAGGCGAAGACTATCCTCGAGACGAAAGACGGCGGCAAGACGTGGGAGAAACTACAGGCCGCCGAAGACGTCAAGCTGAATGCCGATTACACGACATTCAACTGGATGGAATTCAACTCGCCCAAGACGGGTCTCATCGTCGGCAGATCCCGTCCA
Source organism: Bryobacterales bacterium (assembly GCA_038230275.1). GTDB lineage: Bacteria > Acidobacteriota > Terriglobia > Bryobacterales > Bryobacteraceae > JANXXV01. The sequence goes on along the minus strand of JBBRNO010000003.1, from coordinate 49,943 downwards.
CCGAACCGTTTCGGGCGCGATCTTCCAACCTGGATGGAACTGGAACCGAACCGCTGGCGTGAAAAGCCTACAGTCTCGGTCTTCCTGGAAACCAAGGACTCGGGTAAAACCTGGTCGCCGCAGATGGCTTCCATGTTCGGGCAAGTCCTTCGCTTCCGCCTCGGAAAAAAGGGACAAGGTTTAGCCTTGCTGGAGTTCGAGAACTTTTTCGATTGGCCGTCGGAGGTGCTGCAACTGGATTTGAATACCGGCAGGAACTCCACCGTCTTGCGCAGGAAGGATCGGGCCATCACCGATGTCGCCCTGCCCGATGGTGGACCCGGCTATGCCGCCGGCTTTCAACCAACCGGACTGCTTGCTTATTCCCCTGTACCCGGACCGGTGAAAGTATTGCGCAGCGACGATTTGAAGACCTGGACGGACATGCCAGTGGATTATCGCGCCGTGGCCAGGCGCGTCATGCTGTCCGCGGTGGATGCCACCCATATCTGGATGGCAACCGACACGGGCATGATACTCAGACTGACAAATTAAGCTTCAAGCGTTGCATCCATCGTGACTTTCGCGGTCATCAATCTGGAAATCGGACAGCCGGCCTTTGCATTCTTCGCAGCCGTCTCGAAGGCGTCCTTATCCGCGCCGGGGATCTTCGCCTTCAGGTCCAGGTGGCTCTCGGTGATAGTCCAGCCGGTTTCCACGTTCTCAAGCGAAACGGTCGCGGTAACATGGATCAGTTCAGCCACCATCTTCGCCTCACCCAGAATCATCGAAAGCGCCATGGCAAAACATCCGGCATGGGCCGCCGCGATCAGCTCTTCCGGATTGGTGCCAACCCCCTGATCAAAGCGAGTTCCGAACGAGTATTGCGTCTTGGCAAGCACACCGCTTTGGGTGGAAATATCGCCCTTGCCGTCTTTGAGTCCACCGCGCCATTCGGCGGTCGCTGTTCTTTTCATAATTACCTCCAGGTTTCTTTACTAGGATTGCACTAAACTGATGACATGACTCGCCGCGAACTCTTAGCCTTTGCCGCCGGCGCAACGGTACTTCGCGCCAAGCAAGCGCCCGCGCCGCCCGTCTCCATCGCCCGCTGCGCGTCCTATGAGGAAGACCTCTCCAAAATTCTGGGCACGATGTTCGACCAGCTCGGCGGACTCGACAGCAGGGTTGCCAACAAGACCGTTACCATCAAGCTCAATTTGACTGGTAGTCCGGCACTAAAGTTTCAAGGAAAAGCGCTGGGCCTCACGCATTATACGCATCCCAAGACGGTGGGCGCCATGGTCCACGTTCTGGGGCGCGCCGGCGCAAAGCGCGTCCGGTTGGTGGAAAGTGCCTGGGCCTCCTCTGGGCCGTTGGAAGAATACCTGCTCGATTCCGGCTGGAACGTCCGTGCACTGCAGACCGCCGCGCCGAAGGTGGAATTTGAGAACACCAATGCGCTGGGCAAGAGCAAGAAGTATTCCCGGTTCAAAGTGCCTTCGGGCGGTTATATTTTCCCCGCCTATGAGCTGAATCAGGCTTTTGAGGATACCGACGTATTTATTTCCATGGCAAAGTTGAAAAATCATGCCACTTGCGGCGTCACACTGTCCATGAAGAACTGCTTTGGAAATACTCCGGCTTCCATTTACGGGGACGATGCGGGCGTTGACACGCCGAATGAGAATCCCGCCTCGGGCCGCGTGAACACTTGCCACTTCGGGAAACGGCAACCATCCAAAGCGGCACTGCCGGAAATCGATCCCGCCTCCAGCCGGGAACCGGGATACCGCATGCCGCGAATCACGGCCGACCTCAACGCCGCGCGGCCAATCGATATCGCCTTCATCGACGGCGTGGATTCGGTTGCCGGTGGCGAAGGTCCATGGATCAAGGGGCTACGGCTGGTGCATCCAGGCTTGCTGATTCTGGGCACCAACGGCGTGACCACCGATGCAGTGGGCACGGCGGTGATGGGTTACGATCCTCGTGCGGACCGCGGCACGGCTCCCTTCCGCACCTGCGACAATACCTTGAAACTGGCTGAGGCCATCGGCGTCGGCTCGGCCGACCTAAGCCGCATCGATGTTCGTGGTATTTCCATCGCGCAAGCCCGTTACGTCTTCGATTCTAAGTAGAGACCGTTCCCATGCTGATGCTGCTGCCTCCAATTCTCAACTCGCCGGTTCTGCCTTCGCAGCCGCGCCTGACCTGGATTGGCCTCATCGACATTCTGGTGGTTGCCGTTTTGATTTACCAGTTCCTGATGATCGTGCGCGGACGGCGGTCGGCCCACATTCTAGTCGGCGTGACCATGCTGCTGGGCACCTACTTGGCATCGGTCTACGTGGGGCTGGAACTGCTGCGCGGCATTCTGGTCAGCATGGCTCCGTATGCGCCCATCGCGCTGATTGTGATGTTCCAGTCGGAGCTGCGGCGGCTGCTCGCCCGCATTGGCCGCAGACGGATGTTGACTCTGGGCGGGCGCTTGCATCGCCGCGAATTTGCCGAGGAGATCGTACTCGCGCTGGCACAGCTTTCGCAGACCAAGACCGGCGCTCTTGTAGTGGTGGAGCGGGACATTGGGTTGCGTACTTTCATTGAGAGCGGAGTTGCTTTGGACGCCACGCTGTCGCGCGACCTGCTGCTGTCCATCTTTCAGAACGGCAGCGCGCTGCACGACGGTGCAGTGATTGTGAAGGGAGACCGCGTCGCCGCCGCCGCGTGCTTCCTGCCATTGAGCGTCAAGCCGGTTATCGCCCGCAAGCTGGGGACGCGACATCGGGCGGCAATTGGCGTCACCGAAGAGACCGACTGTCTGGCGCTGGTGGTTTCCGAAGAGACTGGCCGCATGTCTGTGGCGGCCTTTGGCGAAATTGAACTCGATGTATCCCAGGAGGAACTGGAGCATCGCATTGCGGATCATCTGACACGCCGGAATGAGGCGCTGATTCCGAAAAGCTTGGCCTTGCCGCCCGCCGAAGATCAGGTGGCCAGTCAGGATGGGTTTTCAGACTGATGCTGAAGCGTTTCCTGACGGTTAATGTGAGTTGGAAGCTGTTCTCGCTACTGCTTTCCGTCGTGCTCTGGTTTGCGTTCGTGGCTGAATCGGAGACTGCGGCATCCATCGACGTTCCCGTGGAATTCAGGAACATGCCGCGCGATCTGGAGATCACCACGGAGGTGGCGGACCGGCTCTATTTGAAGGTCCGCGGTCCTTCGGCGCGCATGCGCACCAGCGATCTGGCACAGGCAGCCGTGGTGTTGAACCTGGCGCCGGTTGTCCGCCCGGGCGAACACACATTTACACTCGATCAATCGACGGTAAGCCTTCCGGCAGGTATCATATTGACTCGTGCCGTGCCGTCCCAAATCCGGTTGCGATTTGAAAAGCGGTTGAAGCGCAACGTCCCGGTGGAACCGCGATTTGAAGGGCCGCCCCCGCAGGGATATCGAGTAGCGCATATGGAGACTTCGCCGCCAGTGCTTCCCATTGCCGGTCCGGAGAGCAGGGTGCAGCTTGTCTCCGCGGTGCCCACCGACGCGATTGACCTTTCGGGCACCGTCAGCAGCGGTGAGTTCCGTGTGTCCGCCTATGTTTCCGATTCGCAGGTCCGCTTTGAAGGTTCCCCCACGGTGGTGGTTCGTGTCATCCTGGAGAAAATACCAGTGAGGCAGAACTAATTCTTTAGATGGCTAGACAACTATTTGGAACTGACGGCATTCGCGGCGTCGCAGGCGAGTTTCCGCTCGATCCCGCAACCGCGTACGCATTTGGCAGCGCTCTGGGGCATTGGGCAAGGGAGCACGATCCGGACCCGGAAGTGGTGATCGGGATGGATACTCGCGAGTCTGGACCATGGCTTGCGGCGCAAGTGGCTGGAGGTTTGGCACAGCGCGGGATTAAGGCTCGGTTCGCCGGGCTGATTACTACGCCGGGCGTGGCCTATCTAACGCGGACGCAGCACTTCGTCGCCGGCGTGATGATCTCGGCTTCTCACAATCCTTATCAGGACAACGGACTAAAGGCGTTCGATCATTCCGGCTTCAAGCTACCGGACGACCAGGAACTGCTGATTGAGGCGGAGATCTTTGCCCTGCGCGAAGCCGGCCTGGAGCCGGTGGCGGCGCAACTGCAAGTGGACGAGACGCTGGACAAGGCTTACGTCGACTATCTAGCCTCCACGGTTTCTTGTTCCTTCGCGGGGCGCAAGGTGGTTCTGGACTGCGCCAACGGTGCCGCCTCGCATCTGGCCACCGAACTGTTCGAACGGCTGGGTGCCAACGTCATCGCGGTAGGATGCGCGCCCAATGGCCGGAACATCAATCTGAACAGCGGCGCGCTGCACGTGGAAAACCTGCGGGCGGAAGTGCTCAAGCAGCAGGCGGACATCGGGGTTGCTTTCGACGGGGACGCGGACCGCGCCATTCTGGTGTCGCATTCGGGCAAGATCATCGACGGTGATTCGGTGCTGTTGGTGCTGGCGAACTCGATGCACGCGAACGGGAAGCTGGCGGCGTCAGACAGCCGCCCGATTGTGGTGGCCACGGTGATGTCTAACCTGGGTCTGGAGCGCGCGTTGCGAGAGGGCGGGATTCAGCTGGTGCGGACTCCGGTGGGCGACAAGTACGTGCTTGAAGAGATGGTACGGCGCGGTGCTCCAATCGGCGGCGAGCAATCGGGTCACGTGATCTTTCGCGAATTCGCCACCACCGGCGATGGCATGCTGACAGCGTTGCGGGTGATGGAGATTGTGCAGACAAGCGGGCGCGATCTGGATGACCTGACCAGCCGGTTGCAGATCTATCCACAACTGCTGGTGAACGTGCGGGTGAAGAACCGCAAGCCGCTGGCCGAGCTGCCAGGCGTGCAGGAAGAGATCCGGCTGGCGGAGGCGAGTTTTGGCGATGCGGGCCGCGTCCTGGTCAGGTTTTCCGGTACCGAACCGCTGGCAAGGGTGATGGTGGAAGGTCCGGAGCTGGCCCAGGTAGAGCACTTCGCCGAGAGGATTGCGACTGCTATTCGTACGGAACTGGGGTCGTAGGCGGCTGGCGTTCAATCCCGAAATGTGCCATATTTATGGAAGGTGATTCAATGAAGCTGGACAAGGTTCGCACAACGGTAGATATCCCAGGGCCTCTCTATCGGATGTTGAAAGAGCGGGCTGCGTCGCAGGGCTGTTCCGCTAGAGAACTAATCTTGCGAGGTATGGAAAAAGTTCTTGTGGCGCCCACCCCATCCGCGCGCCGCCGTGTGCAGTTTCCATTGATCCGCTCGAAAGGTCCGAAGGTTTCGCTTTCTAACGAGCAGATCTATGAACACGTTGAATTTCCTTGATGCTAATGTCTGGCTTGCACTGATCTGGGATCGCCACGAACACTGTGAAATTGCGCGAGGCTGGTTCGAGCGGTCCCAAGACGGCAGTTTCCTGTTCTGCCGCTTCACGCAGTTGACGGTGTTGCGCCTGTTGACCACAGCGGCAGTGATGGGCGGCGATGTGCGAACTATGAAGCGGGCTTGGGATATCTGGGACCAGATCGCGGCCGACGACCGGGTTGCCTTTCATTCCGAACCCGACGATCTGGAGCGACGGCTTCGAAAACACTCTCGCTTGACTAGCGCGTCGCCCAAAGTCTGGGCCGACGCTTATTTACTAGCCTTCTCGCAAGCCGCAGGTCTCACTCTGGTTACGTTTGACCGAACTCTCGCCCGCCTTGCGCTGGAGAGTGTGGTGATCGGCTAAGCGGTGTCCGCGGGCCGCAAGCAGCGGAAGATTTCGCGGTAGAAATCCGGATGCGATTCCCCGGTTTGCGCCGTCACCATATTTCCGTCGCGGATTGCCTGTTCGGTGGAGTAGCTTCCCCCGCACTGTTCCACTTCACCGCGGATATGCTCATAGCAGGTAACGCGGCGGGCCTTGGTGATGCCGGTCGAATTCAGAATTTGAATGCCGTGACAGATGGAGAAGATCCATTCCAGCAGCCTTGCGTTGTGGCGAAGATGTTCCGGAGCGCGTCCGCCGAACAACAGGATGGCGCCGTAGTCTTCTACTTTCTCGTTCTCAATCGCCACCGTAGCGTTGAGTCCGTAGCCGGGGCGTTCGACGTAGGTATCCCGTCCGGGTTTGAAATCGTGCATCACCAGATGCAGGCGGCGCTTCGCCAAAGGCGCGATTACCGGCTGATCTCTTTCTTCCGTCGCCCGTCACGATGAGGACGCGATGGTTCATTTCTTCAGCTTGAGCGCCGCGTCCGGGTTGGCGGCGCAGCGGAAGCCGACGTTTGAGAATACGGCGGGATCGAGCTCGGGTTTCTCGCCGCGGCGCGAAACCGTGGTGGACTGTTCAACCGCGGATGTGAAGCCGCCGCCGCGCACCACTTTCTTGCCATCGCCAAATTCCGTGGCGGACCACTCCTCCACGTTGCCTTCCATATCGAGAACCCCGTATGGGCTTTCGTCATACGGGAACGAACCCACCGGGGCGGCATTGGCATGGCCGTCTTCGGCGCCCTTCAGATTGGCGGCGGTGCTTTGGGACCAGTTGCCCCACGGGTACAGGCGGCCTTCCGGGCCCCGCGCCGCCTTCTCCCATTCTTCTTCCGTCGGAAGGCGTTTGCCGGCCCAGGCGGCGAAGTCGCGTGCGTCGGCCCAGGAGACGTTCAGCACCGGAAAGTCAGCCTTGTCGAGGTACTTCTTATCCCAGGCCGGATTCTTCGGCAGCGGATGCTGGGTCGCCTCGCAGAAGGCGCGATAGGCACCGTTGGTGACCTCCGTCTTATCAAGATAGAACGTAGGTAATTTGAGGCTCTTGCCCGGTGTGCCAGTGACGTATTCGCCGTCCGGAATGAGCATCATCGCGCCGGTACTTGTCTCGACGGATTTGGGTAGATCGTCGCGGACGGGTTGGACGGGCTGCACCGGCGGTGGTGCGGGTGGAGTTGTGGTCGCCGTAGTCTTCGGCGGCGCCGGAGCGGGTTTTTGAGACGGCGTGCGGTTGAACCATAGAAATCCGAGGACTGCCAGCACCACAAGCACGAACGCGCCGCCACCGATTGCTGCTAACGGCAGCGGCTTACCGGCGGGCTTGTTGACGGCCGGTACCGGCGCAAGTTTCGGTTGTGGAGTCTGCTGTCGAGGAGGCTGCGGCTGTTGCGGCGGCGGCGACGGTTCAGAGAAGATTGCGCCGGCACGGACGGGCGCAGACTGCGGATTCCGCCGAAGCGCTTTTGATACAGCGGACAGACTTTGGAAGCGCTGTTCCGGCCGCTTCTCAATCATCATGCCAATCGCATCTGAAATGTCGTCCGGGAAGCCGGGGATCACCGCATTCAGGGGCCTTGCTTTCACATCCAGCGCCGCGTGCCACTCCAGCCACGACAGTTCGATGCCTTGTTTGAGAACCTCTTCGAACTCCATGCGGAACGCCTTCCCGCCCAATAGGATTTCGTAAAAGATAAAACCCAGCGAATAGATGTCTGAAGTAGCCCCTTTCGACATATCCGGTGAGGCGTACTTGGGGTAGCGGATGGCTACCGAGCCGTCCACAAACGATGCGTTGGTGATCTCAATGTCCACTTCGCCTGTGTCTGAGACCTTGAGCGAGTTGGGCGCCAGATCCGCGTGCGTGCGGCCACTTTGGTGAAGGTTCAGCAGAACGGCTACGGCCTTGGTGATCAACGGGAACACGACGTCAAGATTGGCCGGCTGCTCGGTGACGATATCCGCGAAGGTCCGCTGCGGCTTCGGCTGATCGGCACGCTTGGTGGCGTTTACCAGATCCTCCACGCTCTGGAAACGGTTGGCGGCTTCCGGCTCCATGCACTTTCGGATAGCGTCGATCACTTCCGCGGGTATGCCCGTTACGTCGGGCGGAAAGGCAGGCGGTTTGGCGGTACAGCGGTCGGCCCAACTCATCGCGGCCAGAGGGCGCGTGCCGGTGAGCATCTCAAAAAACATGGCGCCGCACGAATAGATATCCGATGCGTTGGTGAGCGGCTGGCCCATAATCTGCTCTGGCGACATGTAGGCTGGAGTGCCCACGGCAATGCCCATGGTGGGGCGGCTGGAGACGGCGCGCGCCAGGCCGAAGTCCATCAATTTCAGCGTGCCGTCTTTGTCCGCCATGATGTTCTGCGGCTTGATATCGCGATGGATGACGCCACGGGAATGGACGTATGCCAGCCCGTCGCAAAGCTGGTCGAAGATTACCAGAAATTGCGTTACATTCAGCCGATTGCGTTGCGTGAGCAGCGCCGCCAGCGTGCGTCCTTCGATGTATTCCATCGAGATGTAGAACAGGCCCCGGTGTTCGCCCAGGTCGTGAATGCGGACTACGTTGCGGTGAGCCAACTTTCTGGCCACCGAAAGCTCGCGCTTGAAGTAGTCGAGCATTAGAGGGTTTTCGGCCGCTACGGCGTCGATGATTTTGAGCGCGATCATCTCCTTTGGCAGGCGGTCCCAAACCTTGTATACCGCGCTGGTGCCGCCGGTGCCCAGTTGCCCGACCACCTCGTAGCGCTCTGCGAAGACATCGCCGGCTTGCAGGGCGCCGGTGTTGGTGGCTGGGGTTTGATCGTCTTGAGGCAAATGAGTTCTCTGGAATACAAATTTTACTACGTGTTGAGGGTTGAGTGTTGTAACAGACGCTTGCGGATAGTTTGTTTGTGCAAAAACTTGCATGGATCAGGACTTTCATCGCCTGGTGGAAAAGGCGTTCGTAGTGGGCGCGATAGCGAGTGAGCGTGCCCAGACGCCGGACCGCTTGTTCGAAGTTCGGATTGACGTATTCTTGTGCTTCCAGGTTGTCGAATTGTTTGAGCGTCCAGAAGGCCTTGCCGAGTTGGGCCAGCACGGCGAGAGCGGCGGCGGATTGCGGCGGAAAATCGCGGGCGAAGAATTCGACGGTCTCCGCGATTTCGGCTTCCTGCGATGGAGAAAAGGTCTGCACTTTTGCGCGGAATCCGTGCGTGCGGGCGTTCTGCGACACCTTCCGCTTGCCTTCGGCGGTGGCCGGGCCGGACGCCCGCCTGGCGGACGTCATTTCAGGCTGCCTTCATCCTTTTGCGTTGCGATGCGGCCGGGCGGAGCGACTGCGCTTTTAGAAGCATGGAGTAGGCCTTGAGGAAGCCGGCGTCCGACGCTGCCGCGACCCGCGTGATGATGAGCTGAGCCTTGTTGCTGCCGCAATCGGAATGAAAGGCCAAGCCCAAACGCCGGGTGTCGAACTCGAAGTTGACGCCGGGGTCGGTCATGTCGTTGCGTTCCGCGAAACCGCGGATTGTGGTGGTGCTGAGTGTCCACTCGATCTGCGTTTCCACCAGTCCGGTTTCGATACGGGTTTTGCGGAGCGCTCCCCAGAAATGGCGGGCCATCAACTGCACCAGCGCGTCTTCGGCGGCGTTGACGGGCTTGCAGTCGCGGCGGAAATCGGAGAGCAGCAGTTCGAAGCCCTTTGCATTTTCTGTCAGCAGGGCAGCGATGGCACAATTCATTTCTTCGCGATCGTCCATTGACGATCCGCCGACGGCAAGCCGTTCGTCGTTAATCGGCGTGTTGATCGGCGCGTCGATGCGCCTCTCGATCAGTGAGTCGATCGGTATTACTTTTTCGTTGTTCATAGGGCCTCCCCTTCGTCCGAACCGGTTTTGAGACCGGCGCTTAGTCGGCTTGATCGTACGCTACGCGTTGTGGATTCCGGCTCGGCGGTTTGGGTTGAATTGAGCCTAACGATTTGATACTGAGCGAGATAAGAATATTTTTGAGATCTGTGACTGCGATTTTTTGATTATCGCGTTTCGGGGAGTGTGCCGGAGCCCAGTGGTGGTCAAGGTCTCACGCATCGCTCCTATCGATCCGATTGTTAAGCGAGACCGACATGGAGCAGGTTGTTGGCCGGCATGTAACCTTTGACCATTTGATCAGCAAATCGAGAGCGCCTGAAACGCGACGCTGCTCCGACGCTCGGTCCGGGAAAGCGGAACGATTGGCAGGCTTTCGCCATGTCCGCGCTTGTCGGGGTTTAGCGCAGACCGCTTCCGTGGAGCTTCGATCCGCCGCTTGTTCTTCGAGCGAGGAACGGACAAGAACCGTCTTCAACGCGCTCTCCAGGCGCTCATACGCTTCCTGCATTCGATCATTTCCGCGTCCGGCTTCCAGGGCTCATGCTGCCAACCACCTCAAATGGGAAGGCCGTCCGTCCAAAGGGCACGCCAGTCACGGCAAGCTTCTTGGGATCAACTTGCCGCACCCGCCCAGTGAGCCATCTGGGTTAATGAAACAGTGCACTACGATGACTAGTTGCGGACCGTCGAAATACTTGTCGATTTTGCTTCTCGCGCCGGGTGCCTGATTGCTGTATCTACTTGCGGCCTTGTCGTATGTGTTTTTCTTAGTCAGTACATGCATCCGTGCAGGGTAACCACCTTCGTTGTTGTTGAATTTGTCCTGCAGTTCCCGAGGGGTTATCCTAACTTCACTTCAGGCAGAACATTCATGTCAACCGCGTCCGAAATCCGCGATGTAACCTCACAATACGTTTCGGGCAAAATAGATGCCCGCAGATTTCAGGATTGGTTCTTGGCTGTTTCGCTTGGCAATTGGGCCGATGACAAAGCCCGCGATTTGAGCGACAACATCGAAGGGCTCTTGGCAGAGGCTTCCCATGCTGGATGGAAGGAAGCCGAACTTCTCGAGCAGCTGGAGACGGCCGCTTGCGATATGGGCGGGAATCGATTTGGGAGAGTTACTACAACGCGCGGGTAGTTCCTGGATTTTTCGCAAGCTTCGACTTGCAACACGTTTCGAACCCCGCCTACAACCGGGATCGCGGACCGGTGTGGATTCCGTCGCTACGATTGCATTTTGAGCTGGGCAAAAATACTTTCGCCGGGCACGCAAGACCTTAAGCCGGTTTTTGGGAAATGAACTCGGCTACGCGGCGGCCTGCCGGGTCGCGCCGCGGCTTGCCTTCGCGGCTGTGCAGAATTTCCCAGCCGGCAAAAAAAGATTCGAGCTCGCCTGGTTGGCACAGGTACGCGGGATTCATGGGGGCGATGGCCGGATCGTTATCGATCATCGGAATCACCGCCACGAAGAGTCCGCCGCTTTTGAGTCCGGCGCGAATTTGCGGGAAGAGCGGGCGGTGCAGATAGTAGCAATCGCAGATAAGGTTGTAGGCATCGGGCGGAATTTGGAAATCCGGGGACTCCAGGTCGACGCATTTTGCGTCCAAGTTTCCGGGCAGTTCGTCGATTGCCACTTGCGACGAATCCAGCGCGGTTACAGTCCAGCCCTGGGATGCAAGATAGATGGCGTTGCGTCCGCGGCCGCAGGCCAGGTCGAGCGCTGTGCCCGGGGCGGCACCGGCAATCGCTTGGATCAGCGCGGGTTCGGGCGTGCCGCCGGTACCGTATCCGGCGCGATACTTCTGGTCCCATTTGGTCATCAGCAACGTATAGCAGACTTTGGTACGTCGATTGCATTTGAGGTCTTGATACCCGCATCGCGGAATCAGGAAAGGAGATGCCCAATGCAATGGAATCAAAAGACAATGGTACTGGGAGTGGCTGGGGTGCTGGTGTTGGCCGCGGTGGTTGTGGCCGGTACGCGGGCTTTCGATTTTACCGGGTCGGCTGGAATTTACCCGATCCAGGTGAATCACAAATTCGGCTTTATCGATAAATCGGGCAAGGTCGTGGTGGTGCCACAGTTTGACGACGCCGGGATCTTCCGCGAAGGACTGGCTGCGGTAGCGATAGGGAAACTTTGGGGTTACGCGGATAAGCAGGGGCGGCTGGCGATTACTCCGCAATTCGACATCGCCGACCCGTTTTCCAATGGCGTAGGGATGGTGGGTACCGGGCACAAGCTGGGCTACATTCATCACGATGGCAAGTTCGCGATCAATCCGCAGTTCGATGGAGCGGGCAAGTTTTCCGCCGATCTAGCTCCCGTGCTGGTCGGCGGGAAGTGGGGCTATATCGACAAGGCGGCGAAGATGGTGATCAATCCGCAGTTCGACGAAGCGGGCAGCTATTCGGACGGCATGGCGCTGGTGCGGCTTGCGGACCGGTTCGGCTTCATCGATAAATCGGGGAAGATTGTGATCAACCCGCAGTTCGACGGCGCGGGCGAATTCTCCGACGGGTTGGCACTGGTGAAGTCCGCCGGAAAATTCGGGTATATCGGCAAGGATGGGAAGTACGTGATCAACCCGCAGTTCGATGAGGCGCGTGAATTCTCAGATGGGCTGGCAATTGTCTCCATTAACAAACGCTATGGTTTTATTGATGGGACAGGCAAGTTTGTGATCAATCCGCAGTTTGAAGACGCGGGTGATTTCTCGCACGGCGTGGCGCCCGTTTGGATTGGAAACCGCCAGGGTTATATCAATCGCGATGCGAAGTTTGTTTGGAACCCGACCAGCTAACTAAGCCTGATCGATGTAAAATCGCAGCCGCTGGCAATGCAGGCACTGAAATAAAAATACCGTGGGGCCGGAATCGCGGTTTAGCGAGTCTATGAACCGTGTAGCTGCGCTGCCGGACAGTTTCAATTCCTGCACCACGTGGCCCATCAACTGGCCTTCCAGCTCGAAATGATCCTTGCGGATTTCCTGAATTCCAGCGGGCATCAAGAACGCCGCGGCATCCCCACAACACAAGGGCCACTGTTCCGATTGCCAGGAGTTAAAGCCCGGTGTTCGTTCGCAAATCTCTTCCACCACGGCGTCGGGTATGCCGTCCTGGAACGCTTCCGAGTCTACGAAAGTGGCATCGAATTTTTCGTGCGCGGCTCCGTCGGCGATGCACCACGGACAGATGGCGTCATCCAGTTCATCCTCTGAATAAACCGGCGCCGTGTAGATGAAGCCGCGCTTCTTCCTGCAGCACCGGCATTGCGCGTCCGATTCCACGATGCTGCCGCTGGCAATCGGGTCGGGGTGGTAATGAAAACCGGGCAGCGTCATGCTAATCCGTTCTGGTGTGCTGGGCATTCTGCGCCGGCTTGAATTCCCAGTGCTCGCCGAAAAATCCGGCATCCACGATCTTGCCGGGAAAGCGGCCATCGGGCGGCGTGGTAATGTCCACCACCGCGTAATCGGGAAGCTTCGGAGTCTGGCGCGCGTTGTTGAGGTAATCGTATTCGCGGAAAGTGAAGCCGCTGTTGATCACGATGTACTTCTTCGGGTTCAGCGGATTCGGATAGATCATCACCGGAATGTTGGTGGCGCTGCTGTAGGTCTTCTTTCCCACAATCACGGAATCCTTGGTCCATTGCAGCGGCAGCTTGCCCAGAATGCGCGACAGCACTTTGTTGCTGCCCGGGTCGCCGAATAGAATCAGGTTGCTGTTGGCGATTTCGGCCTCGCCGATTTGGGCATCGTCGCGGACTTGCGCATCGCCGCGGAACTGCTTGCGCCAGGCATCGATCATATGCGCTTGTTCCTTCGCCAGCCAATCGGTGACGGCTGGGATCATCGCGTCGCCGGTGGGCCGCACCACGATAAAGCTGTCGAGGAATGCGTCGTCGATTGGGCCTTGCAGGTTATGGACTTTGTGCAGATTGCCATCAACCAGGACGGGCTTGTCGACGGCCGCCCACTTGGCGCCGGTCTTGCGGAAGTGGGCGGTCCAGGACCGGTCGGTCATGGGGGCGGGGGCGGCCAGTTTCTGTCCGTTGACGGTCACGTTGGCTTTGCGGCCCACGTTGAGCGTACTGCCGCCGGGGCCGATGTCGAGCGTAAAGGCGCTGACGCCGGAAGTCTTCACTTCCACGTTGTTGTCGTCTACGATCTCGGCGTCCAGCCGCGCTCGTTCCCAGTGCTGCTCCAGGGAATCGATGGTCACCCATTTCATCTGGTTATAGGCCAGACTCCAAGTAGTAAAGCGGATCTTGCGTGGATACGGATTGCGGCCGCGCGCGGCGATGGCGTCCAGCTTCGCGTTGATGATCGGCTTGGAATCCGGATGATAACGGTGCGGCGTGTTCGGGCCAATGATATGCGTCATCTGCATGCCCTCTTCGGCTAGCGCTTTGGCCATCATGTCGGCGGCTTGCTTCTGGCCGTCGACCTCGCCGCTATAGGTTACCAGCGGAAGGTTATAGAAGTTCGCCGCGTGATCGGTGGCGTCATAGAGATGCCAGAGCTTCTGTTCCCACCAGGTGGGCTTCACTTTTTCACGCTCCCAGATTTTCAGGAAGTCGGCGGTTTCGCTGAAGCCGGCGCCGGGTGCGGCCGCGGCCCAGAGGCCGGCGTGGTGTGCGGCAATGTGCCATACGGCTGCGCCGCCCATGCTGAATCCGCGGACCAGAATGCGATTTTCATCAATGGCATAGTGGCTCTTGATGGCGTCCAGTGTTTCAAAGAAGTCCACTTCGCCGGCGAAGCGATTCGCATTGCAGTAGCGGCCGTAAAGGTGAACCACAATCGTATTGGCGGGGGTGAATTCGCCAGGGTTGCGCATACGGTCCGTCAGGAAATTCACTTCGCTCAGGGTTTCGCCGCGGCCGTGGAACCACGCATCCAGCCGCCATTGATTCGGCAGCGATGAGGAGTAACTGGCGGGAATTACCAGACCGTAGGGTTGTATGCTCTTGTCAATTTTCGAGACGTAACCGCGGACTATTAGTCCGGTGGCGGTGGTCCAGGAAGCGGTTCCGTTCGCCAGTTCGGCAGCGCGCATTTGGCCTTGCCGCAGCAGCTCCTTTGCTTTGAAGACGTCTTCCTGCTTGAAAAATTCGTTGTAGGTGAGCGCGTAGCGGACGGCCTCATGGAAGATTTGCACATCGGGTAGCAGCGGCTTGCCTTGCAGTTGTTCGATGGACTGGGCCAGCCGTTTCAGTCCGGCTTCCAGGTCCTTCTTATCTTCGGGCGAGACAGCGATACCAGGCGGCGGCACCGGTCTGATGTCTGCCAGCTGCGCTACCAGCGATGCGGCGGTGAGGAAGAGAAGGGCGATGCGTTTCATAGTGGGAAGCATAAATTATATATGATGATGCGATATGGCACTGAAAATTTCGCGGCGGGCATTGGGGCTGGCGGCGCTGGCAGGTACGATGGCGGCCGAGGCGCAGGAAGACAAGATCGAGGACCAATTGGAGGATCAGGCCTTGGATCCGGTTTACTGGACCCGCATGCGGCACGATTCGGCTCCGTTGCGCATGGCGTTTCGCGCTGGCGATAAGAAGCAGGCCGAGCTGTGGCAGCAGCAGTTGCGCGGGAAGCTGACTGACTTGCTTGGCGGGTTCCCCCCAACCAAGGGTCCGCTGAACGCGCGCATCCTAGCAGTGAAAGAATTCCCCACCTACCGCCGGGAGCGGTTTGTGTTTACCAGCCGGCCTGGCGTAATGGTAGCGGGGTATCTGCTGACGCCGAAGAAATCAGGCGGTCCGCAGGCGACGATGATTTGCGTGCCTGGACACGGGCGCGGCGTGGACGATATTGTGGGTATCGACGAGAAGGGCAGGGAACGCGAGGATAAGGCCGGCTATCAACACGACTTTGCGATTCAGGCGGTGGAACATGGGATGGCGGCCGTGGCGATTGAGCCCATGGCGTTTGGATGCCGCCGGGATGCGGTGACGAAAAAGAAAGGCGCGGGGACGTCTGCCTGCCAACCGGCTGCGGGTGCGGCGCTACTGTTTGGCGAGACGATGATTGGGTGGCGCGTCTACGATGTGATGCGCACCATCGATTGGATTGAGACGCGGAAAGAGCTGGATAGCGCGCGTGTGGGCTGCATGGGAATTTCCGGCGGCGGGACGGTTACGCTGTTCAGCACGGCGCTGGAACCGCGCATCAAAGTGGCCATGGTGAGCGGATATTTGAATACATTCCGTGATTGCATTTTGAGCATGTCGCACTGCATTGATAATTACGTGCCGGGGATTTTGCAGTGGGCTGAGATGTACGATGTGGCCGGGTTGATTGCGCCGCGCCCGCTGTTCGCCGAGTCTGGAACGCGCGATCCGATCTTTCCGATTGCGGCCAGCAAGGAGAGCTTCGCCCGGGTGAAGAAAATTTACGGAGTGTTCGGGGCGGAGGCGGCCGTGGAACACGAGGTGTTCGACGGCGTGCATCAGTTCCACGGCGTTCGCGGATTGCCGTTTGCGGCGCGGCAGCTGCGGGCGGGGTAGTTCGGTTCCACTTGATCTGTTCTTAAAGGAGGCATCACATTGAGCACACCCAATCCTGCTCCATCAATCGACGGAGTGAAGTTGAACGAATTCATGGGCAAGGCCGTTTGCGACATAGGAGCGGCCATGCACGCCGTTCTGGTCTTGTTGGGCGACCGGCTGGGTCTGTATAAGGCAATGGCGGATTCCAAGCCGGTGACACCCGCGGAGTTGGCTATCCGGACTGGAACCGGCGAACGATACGTCCGGGAATGGCTGAATGCCAACGCGGCCAGCGGCTACGTGACCTATGACCCCGCCGCTGAAAGTTATACGCTGCCTCCGGAGCAGGCGTTCGCGTTGGCGGTCGATAACAGCCCGGCGTTTCTGCCTGGTGCTTTTCAGATTGTTTCTTCGTGCTTTCACGATGCCGAGAAAATTGAGCAGGCATTTCGAACGGGCAATGGCGTCGGTTGGCACGAGCATCATCACGACCTCTATCACGGCACGGAGCGGTTTTTCCGCCCCAGCTACATTGCGAACCTGACCAGCAGTTGGATTCCCGCGCTGAACGGCGTGGAAGAAAAATTGAAGCAAGGTGCGAAGATCGCAGACGTTGGGTGCGGGCTCGGCTCCTCTACGATTCTGATGGCGAAGGCGTATCCTAACTCGAAGATCTTCGGGTTCGACTACCATCCGCAGTCCATTGAAATGGCGCGCGAGACCGCGGTGCGAGAGGGCGTGGGCGATCGCATCACGTTTGAAGTGGCTTCCGCGAAAGCATTCCCCGGAAAGGATTACGATTTCGTTGCCTTCTTCGATTGTCTGCACGATATGGGAGATCCGGCGGGGGTGGCTAGCTATGTGCGATCGACAATGCATCCGGATGGCACTTGGATGATTGTGGAACCGTTTGCGGAAGATGCCGCGGAGGCGAATCACAATCCGTTAGGCCGCTTGAGCTACTCGGCGTCCACACTGTTGTGCGTTCCGGCATCGCTGGCCCAGGAAGTGGGCGCGGCACTGGGCGCGCAGGCGGGTGAGCGGCGCTTGCGCGAAGTAGTTACGGCGGGGGGCTTCAAACACTTCCTGCGGGCAACGCAGACTCCGTTCAATCTGGTGTTCGAGGCGAAACTGTAAAGAATGCGACGCAGAGTCTACGCGGAAACGCATGGGAGGCCGGCAGCCTTCCAGCCATCGTAACCGCCAGTCAGGTTGGCCACGTCTCGAAATCCGGCGCGGCGCAGCAGGCTGGTCGCAATGGAACTGCGATAACCGCCCTTGCAATGGGTAACCAGGAGTTTGCCGCGGTCCAGCTCGCCGACTCTGGCCGTGAGCTGGCCAAGCGGGATTTGCACCGAATTCGCTATTATGCCTGAGGCGGTTTCGGCCGCTTCCCGCACATCCAGAATGGCGATGCCGTCAGGCTCTTTTTCCAGGAGCTCAACCAGATCGGTGCCTCCAATTTGCGGGATGTAATCCAGATCGTAGGCGTTCTTGATCCAACCGAGAACCCCGTCCTCCAGATATCCGCCGATGTTCTCCACTCCCACGCGAGCCAACCGCAATTGGGATTCGCGAACATGGTCCGGATCTTCTCCAGCCAGAATGAGCGTGGCGTCCAGGCCCAGGACGCGCGCTGCCCAGGAAGCGTATTGGCCAGTGAGCGCAATGTGGATAGAACCGGGAACGTGAGCGACGGCGAACTGCATGGCCGGCCGCGTGTCCACCACGATGGCTCCTTGCGATTGAAGCTGCAGCACCTCTGGAGCCGACAGCGCCTTCAGCGGCGGCAGTTGATCCAGCGGCGCGGCGCCTTGACGGTTCAGCTCTACCTCGCGCGCGAAATATTCAGGCCGGGCGGGAAGGCTGTCGGTCAACAGGTGAATGAATTCGTCGCAGGTGCCGGCTTGCAGCGCATAGTTAGTGCGCCGTTCTTTCGCGATGGTGGAAGAACTTTCGGAACTCATCTGGCGGCCGCAGAGAGAACCGGCGCCGTGGGCAGGGAAGATCTCGGTGTCATCCGGAAGCGTCAGCAGTTTTTCGTGAAGGCTCTGGTAAAGCAGCGCCGCCAGTTGCTGCGGTGTGTGGCTGGCTGAGAGATCGGGCCGGCCTACATCCCCGACGAAGAGGGTGTCGCCTGTAAAGACGGAGCCGGGCTTTTCCGGATTCTCCAGATCGTTCATCACAATGCAGATGCTTTCGGTGGTATGGCCAGGGGTCTGCAGGAATCGGAACTGACAGCGCCCGAACTGAAGGGAGTCGCCATCTTTCACGGCGGTGTGGGCGAAAGCCGCGCCCGCCCCGTCGCCAAGATAGATGCGGGCGCCAGTGCGCTCAGCCAGTTCAAGATGGCCGGAGACAAAGTCCGCATGCAGATGCGTCTCTATGATGTGCTCGATGGTGACGCCGATGCGCGCCGCCGCTTCAATGTATAGGTCAACGTCGCGCTGCGGATCGATGACCGCGGCAACTCCTCCGGAACTGATCACGTAGGACGCATGGGCAAGGCATCCCAGATAAAAGCGTTCAATTTTAGGGTCCGATTGGGAAGGTTCCATGCGATTGATCTCACAACAGTATATTCGATGTGGTCATCATGCAGTAGCGGCGGCAGACGACGGAAGATGTGCTTTCAGCGTGGAGCAAAACCGCGCGCTGAAGGCAGTGGAATTCTGCTACGATCTGCTAATCAAATTGTACTCCGCGGCTGTCGCGCTGGTAGCCCTCCATTCGATTGCCGCGGCTGACCCGATAGCTCCCTTCTCCCTGGATGTGAGCCTCTTGGGCAATCCCAGCTATACCTCGAAAACCGTGGCGAGCGGTTTGAATTTCCCTTACGGATTGACCACCGCCAGCAACGGTTCGATTCTGTTTGGACAAACCACTCCATTGACGGCAGGTGGCATTGAGGGCGGGCCTTCCTCTGGATCGGTATGGCTGTTGCCACGGGCGGGTGACGGTTCGTTCGGGGCGGCACAACAGGTAATTGGTAACCTCACCGGACCCGTGACCAACGTCCGGACTGCACCAGATGGGTTGATTCTGGTGGACAGTGGAGCGGCATCCGGCCGGTCGTTGACGCTCTACAACTCAGGCTATCAGCAGATCGGCGCGTTGCAGTTCAGCTATCCCACGCAGAATTGGGAACACTCGGCCGGCATGTCGATGGTGGCGCAGCAAGCGGATGGAACCGATCGCATCTACTTCATCGTCGGTTCGAAATTGGATAACCAGGCTACCGCCGAACAGGTGAACACAAGCGGCCTGTTTACGTCGACCCTGAATGCGGATTCCGTCTATACGGTGGATGTAAAACCCAACGGCGGTTCAGTAGACGTGCTGAGCACTCCGAAGCAGGTGGCCACTGGCTTGAGAAATCCCTTCGGCCTGACGCTGGATAGCGCCGGGAATTTGATCATCGGTGACAACGGACAGGACGGAGCCCACGTGGGGAACCAACAGGGAGCGGATACGCTGAACGTGGTGCCGGCGGCACAGATTGGAAATGCAGTCTACGACTTTGGCTTCCCGCTGTCCTACACGGATTTCGCAACCGGCCTGCGAGTGAACGGGAATCTAAACGCCATCAATCCGCTGACCGCGTTCCTGCCGGTGGCGAATTCGCTGAACGTGCTGCAGTATGCCGAAGGCCTGGCGGGGATGGCCTACGCGCCGCCCGGATCGTTTCCCTTCGCCGGTGCGCTGGGCGGCGAAATCGCCGGGTTTCACGGCGTGAAGAACGCTTCGGGTGCGGCGAACAACCATGACGCATTGCTCTATTACGATTTCGCCTCTGGCATTTATACGGCGCTGGTGGACAGCGGGACGGCGGGTGTGGGCCATCTGGATTCGGTGCTGGTGTCCGGAAGCTCGCTCTTCCTCGCTGATTTTTCCACCAATGGTCTGGTGAACGGTCCGGCTGGCGCACAGACCGGCGCCATCTATCAATTTGATTTCGGCGCGTTCGATTCCGGCGGCGTGCCTGAGCCTAGCTACACAATGTTGGTGGGGTTTGCGCTGGTTGGCTTGTGGTGGAAACTCCGTGCCAGAGCTACCGCCGCTTCCAGACGGTCTTATCCAGGGTAGGGAATTTGATCTTGCAATTCCCGGGATCGATCCCTTCCACTCTGGCCCCGCCGCGTTCATCCAAGCTTCCGGTGACAATGGTTCCATCCGGAAGTTGGATCTCGTAGGCCTGGCCCGGTGTGGGGTTTCCTTCTTTGTCCACCATGGCGATTTCAACCCAGTGCTTCTTTTCGGGTGAGATCACCTTCGGACCCGTATCGGGAGGTGGGGAGGAAGTGGTGGTCGTCGTGGTGGAAGAGGTAGACGTCGCGGCTCCACATGGCAATACCGCGCCTCCCACCGGGTCGTGAAGGAACGATCCGTCCGCGTCCTGCTCAGCCTTCGTCAAATCCGCTGCCATGGTGATGCGTCTCCGCCTATTGTGCCTGGTGTTCCTTCGCGGCTGCAAACAAGCTATCCATGCGCGCCGTGGAATTCTTCAGCACCTTGTCATTCAAAATGCGCGATGCCCACGGAAGATCCGCGCGGGTGTCGAAATCGCCCCCGTACACCATCATAATGTCAATGTATTTGCAGACGTCGCGTTCCACCTTGACGTCATACTTCGCCGATTGATCAATCCCATAACGAATGGTCTTGCGCATACCGGGCTCCTGCAATGCCTGGCACTCCGCCGGGAAGCACTTCTTCAAATGGATCACCATGCGATTTTCAAAATCCGTGGTGGCGTCCGCCGTAAAGGCGCTCATCTGTTCTTCGCGGATCACCATCGCCTGTGGCACTCCTGCCGGGTCCAAATGGCCGGTCTAATCATGGGAAAGAACATCCATTTGGCGCCCGGCATTCTTCGCGATAAAAGCCCGCTCCTCTGCCGACAGCTGCCCGCCGAAATATTCCACCGCCCGCAGGCATCGAACGCGCAAAGAACTAAGATTTTCCGGATCCACATCGGGCAGCCGGTTCAGGTTCGCCGCCACAATCTGGAACATCTTCGCTACCTCCGCGCGCTTGCCCGCGCCTTCGTCCCGCACGCCCTGGTCTGCCGGGTTTTGCCCCCAGGTTTCCCGCCGCAGCCGTGCCGCGGCCCACGGTGCCAAGTATTCCAGATAACCGTATTCCAGCGTGAGATACATCTTGATCTCTTCGCTGATTCGCTTCTGCCGGTCGCCCATCGCCAGCACTTGTGCCTTCGTGTCATTGGCGCGGCGAACACGATCCAGCCGCAGCGAACGCATCTCATCCAAACGGGAAGTCTCCAGCCGCGCCTGGTAATCGGCGTGTGCGCGCGCGGACGCCGCCGCACGTAGTTGAATAATGCGTCCCTCCAGCGCCCTGGAATCGGCGCCGGGTCCAAGCCTGTCCTGCAATTCAAGCAGCTCACCGATGTCGTCGGAACGCTGGGCATTGGCGATTAAGGATGGGGAATACCCGGCCATTCGCTGCGCCTCCGCCGGACGGCACGTGGCTGCGACGGTCCGCGCGATCACTGCCGCTTTGGCCACGTCGGCCGGCACCGGGCTGGCCGGCAGCAAGCTTTGCAGGTGACCGCACACTTCCTGCAGATCGTAAAAATTGACCAGCCGCTCCATCCGACCCAGCGATTTGAAGCCCGTCTCCCGTCCCACGTGCGCGATCACAAAGTTGGCCACCACACCACGATTCAGGTTCTTCGGAATCGCGTCGCCATGGTACCCGTCCGGCCGCAGGACATAGCTCTCCAATTGTTCTTGGACGCTTGCCTCGTCAGTGTTCATTTTCTTCCTCTGTTGGCCGCTGGCCAGTGGCGTAAAGGCGAACAGCACCGCCGCCAGTATAAGAACCAGTGCCCATTGGCCCCAATCAAAACGACTCGAGCAGACCCTTTGCCTTGTCATGAATGCGATCAATTTGGCGGAAATTTCCCGCTGGACTATCGAATTGTTTCGGACGTTCCTTAATCCGTTTGGAAGCCGGTTCCTCAATCACTTCGCTGGTGCCCGCCCTCATCAGCTGATTCTTGAATCGCCCGCCGACGGCATGAACCAGATCCTCCGATACGTGCATCATCTCATGCGGAAGGCTGGCGAAGTTAGCGTCGGTTCCATCCATGACGATAGCGGTCACGAACACGGAAAAACGCACCGGGGCAATCGCCGGCCGCTTCGCGTCGATACTCGCGCCATCCATCATCGCCTGCCCGCGGTCGCCCACCGGTTTCGCGGGATCGCCGGAGAAGATGGTCTGCACCACAAAAATATCGATACGGTCGTCGCCTGTATCGTAAGTTTTCAGCAACGCTCGCTGCTGACTGGAACCGATCAGAAAATCGTTGCTGAAGCCCGTCAGACTGGCGATATTGGGCCGGCCGATTGCCAGCACTTGCCGCGCATCGCTGGAAAGCTCCTGATCGATGGTCACCAGCCCGCCCGGCACGGTGATCAGAATATCCGCGCTTCGATTCGCCACCAGATCGTTGAAGCCCGCTGGATTGATAGTCACGTCCGCCACATAAGGAGCAGCCACTAACGCAGCCAGCGCAGCGGCCATATCGGCTGGCTTCGCCTTGGCCACTGTCGGAATCGGACCGATCACCTGAGTCGGGTTCCCCGGAGAGGTGATGCGAAAGCCCATCTGGCCGCCGCCCTTTGCCGTAACACCGTGCGGTTCCCCGATGGCGACCAGATTGTTTTGCGGATCTACGATTCGTGTCGGCTGCACCAAAAGTGGCGCCACACCGGCCTGCGCATACACCCGGCGCACCCAGCGGTTGATCCGCCGGTCTGCTTGCGCAATGGTAACCGCCGGCGCTCCGCCTGGGGAAATATTCACCACATGCATGGCCATGCGCAAGGCCAACCGCGGCTTTCGCGCATCCGCTGAATCGCTGATCACAGTCGTGGTCGACACTTTGCACAAGGCCACCGGGCAATTCTGCAGAACGTAGGTCCCGCGCACGGCCTGCTGCAAAATCTCCAGTCTGGAGTCGCCCTGGTCGGTCATGTCCGTGGTCAGCAGTGTCTGCTTGGGCAGCGCGGCCTGATCGGTCTCGTCGGTCACCAGACGCATATAGCGCGAACGGAAGGCGACGCCGCTGGAGACAATCTGGCACTCTAGCGGATCTAAACTTCGCCGTCCCCGCTCGGCAGCGGGAAACAGATCGTGGCCAAACGTGCCATCGGGCAGTATCACTCGCTGCAACGCTTCCAGCTTTACGTTCACCGGCGAGCCGGCCTGGGGATCGACAACTTCGATTTTGAAGGTGTCCGGATCGTCGTGGCCCAGTTGATTGAAACCAAATCCGGCCGGCAACACCGCTTCGTCTTCCAACCCGCCGCGTGTGGTTTGATGATTGCTGACGTGCAGAATGGGAACCGTTTCATCCTGCAGGTAAGGGATGTTCGGCGAACCGTGAACCATGCGAATGCTGACCGGTGGCGCGGTTCTTCGTACGAAGACGTGGCGCTGATCGGTGGAGCCGGCATCGCCTCCGGGGTCCAGATCGGGAACGGTGACAATATCCCCGGCAACCAGGTCGCGATTGAGCAGCGCGCTGTTGGCGCCTTCATCCCGCAGAGGTTGGCAGTTCAAAAAGCCGGAATCGATGGCGATGGTACACAAGCAATCTCCGTCAATGGCGGTAACCAGACTGGGCAATCGGTGATGCCTCCTATACGTGTGCCGCGATGCACTTTTGATTATCGTACAGGAAGCTGGGGTGACTGCCGCTGTCTAGTTTGGGAATCGCTGCGTCGTTATGTGGCTGGGACACTTTCGATCCCAAATTCGATAACCTATGATCATTTGATGGATCTGGTCACCATCTCAGTCGCGGTAAACGCCATCCTCGCACTAGTGGACTGGAAGAAAGTGGGCAAAGGCTTGGCGACCGAGGCAGCCAGCAAGAGCGCTAAAGGACTACTGGGACGTTTTCAGCCCGATGAACGCGAAAAAGCCGCGAAGCACGCGGTGGGACTTTTCGTCCAGGAATTTCTTCAGGAACTCGAAGATAAGACTCCGCTCACCAGCGCCATCCCCGGCTATTACGACCAATTGAAACGGCTCATAGAGAGTGCCGCGCCGGACATCGCAAATTGGTTGCAGCCCGAAACGAAAGAGGTGGATCTTGGACCGGTGCAACGAATGTGGAACGGGCTCAGCCTCGATCCGCTCCCCGAAGACTTCGATTGGACGTTAGTGTCCAAGAGCTTCGCGCGGGACATTCGCAAACATGTGAAAGGCGATCCGGCTCTGCGTGCCATGCTGGACACCGCACTCCTGGAACAACAGACCGAGCTTCAACAAAAATCGGCAGAATCACTCGCGCGCATTGCCGGGCCTGATCGCGGCTTCGACCTGACCGGCTATCGCGACTACTTGCGAAAGAAATGCGCGGTCTTGCAGCTCTCTGCAATGCACTCCAGCACCTATGATCGCCGCATCACGCTATGGAATCTATTCGTTCCGCAGTCCGCCCGCGAGTCCGCTCCGGTGCGCGACATCCCGCGCGAGATTCTGCGGCGCCTTCGGCAGGAAGGGCACGTCAACAATGAGCACGATGAAATGGAAATCTCGCGGTTGCGCGAAGGCTACCAGAGCAGTCCGGTCAGTCCCGTACTCGAAATTCTAAAACGAGACCGCTTAGTGGTGGTCCTGGGTGATCCCGGCTCCGGCAAAACGTCACTCCTGAAGTTTCTGGTGATGCGCTGGGCCACCCAGGAAGCAGACGGCGCCAATGTCGCGCCATTGCCGCTCTGGATCGACCTGAAAGAGTACGCGCAGGATCACGATGGACTGCTGAACTATTGCGAGTCTGGATGCACTACGTATGGGCTGGACGCAAGGGAAGTAGAGAAGCGCCTGAAAGCAGGAGAAGCCGCGCTCTTTGTTGACGGCCTTGACGAAATCTTCGACGCGCCCACACGCGGAGCGGTGATTGAGGAGATCACGGCGTTCGCCGCGCGCTATCCACAAGCTAACGTAGTGGTCACTTCGCGCATCGTAGGTTATGAAGCCGATCGCCTTCGCAACGCTGGGTTCACCCATGCCACGCTGGAAGACTTCGACGACGGACAAGTCTCTGAGTTCATCGCTAAATGGCACGCTGTTGCCGAAGACGATGTGGCTGAGCGCACCCGGTTGCAACGTCAATTGGAACGCGGGCTTCAGGGATCTCGGGCGGTCCGCGAACTGGCCGCCAATCCACTGTTACTCACCATGATGGCGATTCTCAATCGTAATCAGGAACTCCCCAGGGACCGTGTCGAGTTGTACGCACAGGCCAGCCGGGTCTTGCTCCATGAGTGGGATTTCAGCCGATCCCTTCCAGTGGACACCTTCGCACGGCAGGAAAAGGAAGAACTGTTGCGCGAACTGGCGGGTACGATGCAGCAACGCGAAGACGGTCTGGCCGGCAACCTGATTGATCGTTCGACTCTCGTTGAGCTCTTCCGAACGTTTTTAAAAGGTCTGGGCGTGTCGGATCCTCATAACCAGGCAACCTCGCTGGTGAAGCAGTTGACCGAGCGGAATTTCATTCTCTGTTTCGCTGGCGGGGATCGCTTCTCGTTTGTGCATCGCACGTTTTTGGAATACTTCTGCGCTGCTTGGTTCGTAGATCTGTTTGAGAAAAAACAGACGCTGACTCTGCAAGAGTTGAAAAACGATGTGTTTGGCCGGCATTGGAAGGACGAAACCTGGCATGAAGTTTTACGCCTGATCGCGGGCATGGTGGGCGAAAAACACGCCGAGGAGCTAATTCTCTTCCTGATGGAACAGGACGGCCGCAATGATAAGTTGGCCAATCTGATGCTGGCGGCTGGGTGCCTGAGCGAGGTTCGCAATCGCCGGGCCGTACAGGTGACGGATGAGGCCCTGCGGAGAAGATTCTTGGAGAAAGTAATCCGGTATGATCCTCCTTACTACTACGCGCCGTATGACGAGGTTTCCGAATCCGGCCCGACGCGGGAGCAGGCCGTCGAATTAATTGCCTTCGTGTGGAGGTCGGAAAAGACACGTGTTTGGTTGAGATCCGCAGCGCAACACGACGTGGACTGGATTGTGCGGACGGCGGTGATGCAGGAGTTGGCGCGGGGCTGGAAAGACGATGCTGAGACGCTGCTGATACTGAAGGAACGCGCCTGCTCCGATGACAACCAGGAGGTGCGGTCGGCGGCGGTGCGGGAGTTGGCGCGGGGCTGGAAGGACGATGCCGAGACGCTGCCAATACTGAAGAAACTCTCCAGCTCCCATGAAAACGAATATGTGAGGATGGCGGCGGTGCGGGAGTTGGCGCGGGGCTGGAAGCACGATGCCGAGACGCTGCCGATGCTGAAGGAACGCTCCTGTTCCGATGAAAGTGTCGCTGTGCGGTCGGCGGCGGTGCGGGAGTTGGCACGGGGCTGGAAGGACGATGCCGAGACGCTGCCGATGCTGAAGGAACGCGCCCGCTCTGTTGAAGACGAATATGTGTGGCAAGCGGTGATGCAGGAGTTGGCGCGGGGCTGGAAAGACGATGCTGAGATACTGCTGATGCTGAAAGGGCGCGCCCGCTCCGACGAAAACTACGGTGTGCGGAGGGCCGCGATGCGTGAGTTGGCCCGGCGCTGGAAGAACGATGCCGAGACGCTGCAGATACTGAAGGAACTCGCCTGCTCCGATGAAAGCGATTATGTGAGGATAGCGACGGTGCATGAGTTGGCGCGGGGCTGGAAGAACGATGCCGAGACGCTGCCGATGCTGAAGGAACTCGCCTGCTCCGATGAAAACATCAGTGTAAGGTGGGCGGCGGTGAAGGAGTTGGCACGTTTCCGGAAAGACGACGCTGCGATACTGGCGATGCTGAAGGACCGCGCCCGCTCCGACGGAGCTGGCCTTGTGAGGATGGTGGCGGTGCAGGAGCTGGCCCGGGCCTGGAACGACGATGCCGAGACGCTGCCGATGCTGAAGGAACGCGCCTGCTCAGATGAAAGCACACATGTGAGGAGGGCGGCGGTGCAGGAGTTGGCGCGGGGCTGGAAGGACGGTGCCGAGACGCTGCCGATACTGAAGGAGCGCGCCCGCTCTGACGAAAGCGAAGATGTGAGGAAGGTGGCGAGGCAGGAGTTGGCACGGGGCTGGAAAGACGATCCGGAAGTAATCGAGTTTCTCCTGCAATTCAAACCGAATTGAATATCCCGCCGAGTCGTCCTAGCTCAGAATTGATCCGGACGAGGCCCATTTCTACTCGATCCTGGAGAGTGGATCTGTGCGAATTTCTGTCATTCGTCAAAGCGTAATCTTATTAGGCCAGCCATCAAGCAGACCTTCGCTTTGGCGCATATTGACACAATGTGCCAAGAGTGGCAAGATTCGAATATGGCCATCCACCGAACCACAGTGAACATCTCGATTACTCCGGAACTCGATCGTTTTCTCCAGAGCCGGGTGGAATCTGGTCGTTACCAAACAACGAGTGAAGTCGTTCGAGAGGCCCTCCGGCTTCTGGAACGTCGGGAACAGGAACGCGATGAAGCCTTATCCCAACTCAAAGAAAAACTGGAAAGGGGCGCCGGCCAAGCGGATCGCGGCGAATTGATCGACGGAGATGAGGTCTTCGATGAACTTCGTGAAATGATCGAAGAACACCGCCGCGCGAAAATTGTAACCCGGTGAAACGCCTTTTCGTTCTTACCCCCAACGTCAAGAACGACTTAAAGGAAATATTTCTCGACATCGCCGAGAACAGCCTTGATAGGGCCGAGAGTCTGCGGCGTGAGTTTTACGAAGGACTTCAGTTTTTGGGTCGATCTCCTGGCATTGGGCATTACCACGATGAACTCCTGAATAAGATCTGGCGCACAGTAAGCCCTTCACGTTGGATCATTAAGAACAATAAAGGCGTGAGCGAGCGGAGGGTGGCAGAGTCGAATTGCAATCCCGCCAAGGACTCGCCGATTAAACTAACCGAACTGAAAATCCTGCTGAGCCGTCTCGCGGTCAGAGGTCTCCCGGCCGAAGCCCAGTCTCCTTCCCGATCTTGGAGAGCGCAGCGGGGCCTACTTCTTCGCTGTCATGAAAACTAAAAGTAAAGTTAGACCAGCCCGCCCGCTGCAACTTTCGATGGGAACCAACCTGCTTCTTGAACGTCCAACCGATCCGAAGCAGCGCCGCATAAACTCGTTTGGCCTTAGCAGCGCGCCAGGTGCTCACGCGGCAAAAAGAACCTTCAGCGGCTCAGGAACATCCTCGCCACTCTCGATCATGTCCGCCAATACCTGAAGGGCTATCGACTTCACCTTTCGCACCGCTTCCTCTTTGCTACCGGCGTATGCCATCACGCCAGGAAGGTCTGGCACCGAGGCCAGGAACCGGCCATCTTCTTCCAGCTCCAGCTCCACGCGGATTGGCTGAATCTCAACCATGGTGATGCCCTATTGTATGCCCCCAAAAACACCGGTGCCAACTTTCTTCAACCTCTATCTCCCCCACCTGCAACAACATCCTAAAAATTCCATCGCGCCCCCGCCCGCCGCATGGTCCACTCACACCATGAAGCAGTACGTCCACATCCCTCGCTCCACCCTTGCCGCCGCGCCGGGCAAGCTTACAATGAAAGCTCACCACAACTGTCCGAAAATGGGATTGGCTCTGTTTCGTAATTTGCAAATCGACAAAATCAAGGCCGGGGATGTCCGTGCCATCGCCCGCGCCGCCACTCTTATCGAAAACCGTCACCCCGACGGCGAAAAGCTGCTGCAAGCGCTCTTCTTTTGCACGAACAAAGCCAATACCTGGGGCATCACCGGCCCCCCCGGCGCCGGAAAAAGCACCCTCGTCAACCAGTTCACGCGCGTTTTGTACCAACGAACCCACCGCATCGGTATTCTGGCCGTCGATCCCACCAGTCCTTACTCGGGTGGCGCGATCCTCGGCGACCGCATCCGCATGCAGGATCACCACGCCACGCCCGGCGTCTTCATCCGCTCCATGGCCTCACGCGGCAAACTCGGTGGACTCGCCGCCGCTACCACGGATCTGGCGCTGCTGTTTGACGCGGCCGGCATGGATACCATCCTCATCGAAACCGTGGGCGTGGGCCAGGATGAAATCGACATCGCGCGCCTGGCCGACGTCACCGCCGTGGTGCTGGTCCCCGGCATGGGCGACGACGTGCAAGCCATCAAGGCCGGCATCATGGAAATCGCCGACGTCTATATCATTAATAAAGCGGACCAGCCGGGCGCGGACAAACTGGAGCGCGAAATCCAATTCACGCAAAGTCTGTCCCACCGCCCCGACGGTTGGGTGCCGCCGATCGTCCGCTGCGTGGCCAGCGAAGGGCAGGGAATCGACGACGCCATCGCGGCCATGAATTCGTATTTGACGGCGAGGCCACGGCAGCATCGGGAAGCCGAAAAGTGGTCGCGCCGGATGCGGGAGATGGTGCGCGAAAAACTAATTGCCCGGGTGCAGACCATCGACTTTGACCAAGCCGCCGCCGACGTGGCCGCGCGTCGAAAAGACCCGTACACAGTGGTCAATGAGTGGCTCCATGCAAATTGATCACCTCGGCATCGCCGTCCGCTCCATCGACAAAGCGCTGGAATTCTATCAGCAGCAACTCGGCTTCAGCGTGTCCGCGCGGGAGACCGTGGCGCAGGAAAAAGTACACGTCGCCATGCTGCCCGCCGGTGGACCGCGCATCGAACTTCTGGAACCGTCGGAAGAGGACTCTGTCATTGGCCGCTTCCTCGCCAAGCGCGGCGAAGGCCTGCATCACATCGCTTTTCTCGTGCCCGACCTCGCCGCCAGCGTTGCCACACTCAAGCAGAGCGGCGCGCGTCTTATGGGCGAACCGCAGCGCGGCGCTGGCGGCCATCTCTACGTTTTTGTACATCCCTCCTCCACCGGGGGGGTCTTGATCGAACTCATTCAACAGGAGCAGCACATTTGAACTCGTCACAGCCACAGTCCAGAATCGGCATCATCGGAGGCAGCGGTCTATACTACATGCCCGGATTCGAAGTCGCCGAGGAGGTCGCCATCCCGTCCCCGTGGGGTGATCCCTCCGATAAATATGTCCTCGGAACGCTGGCCGGAAAGGACGTCGTCTTTCTTGCGCGCCATGGCCGCGGCCACCGTCTTTCGCCCTCTGAACTGAACTTCCGCGCCAATATCTACGGCTTCAAATCGCTGGGTGTGGAACGAATCATTTCGCTCAGCGCCGTCGGCTCATTGAAGGAAGAGCACCATCCGCTGGAGTTCGTGATCCCCGATCAGTTCTTCGATCGCACGCGCGGCCGTGTCTCCACGTTCTTCGGCGAAGGCCTGGTGGCCCACGTCAGCTTCGCCGATCCCATCTGCCCGCAGCTTTCCGAAGTGCTCTTCAACTCTTGCCAGTTACAGGAGGTGACCGCCAAGCGCGGCGGCACCTACCTTTGTATGGAAGGTCCCGCGTTTTCCACTAAGGCCGAATCGAACGTCTATCGCAGTTGGGGAATGGACGTCATCGGCATGACCAACCTGCAGGAAGCCAAGCTGGCCCGGGAAGCTGAGATCTGCTACGTCACCGTAGCCATGGTCACCGACTACGATTGCTGGCACGCCGATCATGACGCGGTGACGGTGACCGACATCATCGCGAACCTTGTCAAGAACGCTGAAAATGCGGCTAAAGTGGTTACAGCCGCGGTCGGCAACATGCCTGCCGCGCGAACCTGCAAATGCGGATCGGCCCTGGCCCACGCACTGATCACCGATCGCAAAGTTGTCCCTGAAACGACTCTTAAAAAGCTGGAGCTGCTGGTTGGAAAATACTTCCAGCAATGATCTAGCAGAGGAGATTCTGGAGTGTTGCCTGGCCGGACGCCCATGGTCCCCGGCAACGCTCCACCGGCTTCTGGATCAGGCGACCGGTGCGGCGCCGGCTGAAGCGAGCCGGGCCCTTTTCACCAAGGTCGTCGAGCGCCTCGGCGATCTGTTCGAACGCCGGCTTTGCGATGCCTACGCGCATCTGTTCAGTGAGGTGATCGCGTATGTCCGGCCGGAATTGACGGCCCGCAGCCTGATTCAGCGCTATCAATGGATTCGTGCCCCGCGTCCGGCGCCGCGGAGTGCCCAAAACATTTTCGTGCTTTCGCGTGTGACCCTGGGCGCGGATGTCGCCGTCACCAGCGTGATCCTGGATGCCGTGAAGCAGCGTTACCCTGACGCGAAGATTCATCTGGTGGGTCCGCGCAAGAACTGGGAGCTGTTCGCCGCGGATCCGCGCATTCAGCATTGCCAGTTTAGCTACGGCAGAAGCGGGACGCTCCGCGAACGGCTGTCGGCGAGCCCGTATTTTGCCAATGGGCTGGTGGTCGATCCCGATTCCCGCCTCAGCCAGTTGGGCCTGCTTTCTGTCTGTCCTGAAGAGAACTATCTCTTCTTCGAGAGCCGTTCTTATGGCGGCGATGGCGCGGAGTCGCTCTCCACCCTCGCCTCGCGCTGGGCTGCCGAGACGTTTGGCGTGGAAGGAGCCAGCGCTTACATCGCGCCACTGGCGGTGCAGGATCAGCCGGATGTGACGGTCAGTCTCGGCGTGGGCGAGAACCAGGAAAAGCGGGTTGCCGATCCATTCGAAGAGCATCTCATCGCCGCGCTGCTCCATCGCGGGCGCAGGATTCTGATCGACAAAGGGGCTGGTGACGACGAAACAAAAAGAGTCGAGAATGTTTTATCGCGATACCCGCGAATCGAGAGTTGGCAGGGTGACTACGCGCCGTTCGCCAGCCGTATCGCGCAGAGCAAGTTGTATGTCGGGTACGATTCAGCAGGCCAACACGTGGCCGCCGCTTGCGCCATTCCGGTGATTTCCATTTTTGCCGGATACGTCTCTGCGCGCATGTTCCAGCGCTGGCGGCCCACCGGAAAAGGCCGCATCGAAGTGGTGAAGGTAACCAACCCGGATCCGGCGACCGTCCTCAATCAGACGCTGGCGCGGCTAGATCAGAACCCTTCCCAAACGTAGGCCGCGAACCGCCGCGTCGCCCGGAACCCCATCCGCTGATAGAGCCGGATGGCCTCCTGATTGGATGCAGTCACGGTGAGGCTGGTCTTGTTGCAACCGTGCGAGGCGAGCGATGCCAAAGACCGCCGCAGCATCTCGTAACCGGCTCCGGACCCGCGCTCTTCCGGCGATACGCAGATCTGGGTGATGTGCCCGGAGTCTTCAGAAACCAGGCTGGCGAGTGAAATACCCACCAGCTCACCAGAGGCGTTCAGCACCACATTGGACGCCGGGGCGAAGAAGCTTCCGCACCCGGGATATTGCACGATGTTCAATAGGAACCGTCTGGCGCCGGATACCGATCGATACTGATCGTTGATGGTTGAATCCACATGGCCTTCGTACGCGGTTGCAATCAGCCGCGCCGCTTCATCCTGCCGGCGATCCGTCCAGGGTTCGAATAGATGGGTGTGAATCGCGCGGCCCCCGGGCAGGCTGGCGGTGTCTGCAAGGTCTGCCATCATGAAGTTGCGCGGATGCACTTTGAGATAGCGCGAGAAAGGCATCGGCCGCTCGAACGGCCCGTGCATCATCAATAGCTGTGCCTCCACGCGCGCCATGTGCGGCGTGTTCAACAGCGCCTGCAGCACTGCGCCCAGCAAGAGGTCTTCATTCTCCACTGAGGCGAACTCGCGCAGCAGAAACAGGTCGCCGATCAGAGCCTTGCGATCTTCGCAGACGTAATAGGAATAGCCAATCACGCGTCCACCCTGCATCAACGCGAATCCGTTCAGAGCCTGAATCTTGACGAACCGGCGCACCAAGTCGGAGGAAGCCCCGGAATCCCAATTGAATAGGGATCGCCAGGTGAGACCTTCTTCTTCCAGCAACGGGTCCAGGTCCCTCTCGCGCAACTCGCGAAGGTCGACGATTTCCGGTACGCTGACGTTCGATACCGCAGCCATACGCGAATCATAACAGCAGTGAACAGCCGTTACCTTCGGTTACAGGCGGGCAATAACAACCAAGCAAGCCGTCATGATATAGAATCACAGGACTGATGCTGAATTCCGTCTCCGTTCCCAATCGCCTGAGCGCTAATCAATGGCGCGTTCTCTGGCTGCTGGTCTTTTCGGTTTGTATCAACTACATCGATCGCGGGACGCTCTCCGTGGCCGCGCCGCAGCTTACCGCCGAGATGCATTTGACCGCCACGCAGATGGGATATCTGCTGTCCGCGTTCTTTTGGACCTACGCGGTTTGCCAGATCGCCGGCGGCTGGCTGGTGGACCGTTACGATGTTCGCTGGGTTTACGGCATTGGCTTCCTGCTGTGGTCGCTGGCCACGGCGGCCACCGGATTGGTTGGCGGTTTCGTCTCACTGTTTGTACTGCGGCTGTTGTTGGGAATGGGAGAAGCGGTCTCCTACCCGTCGTATTCCAAGATCATTGCCGGCAACTTCACTGAGCGGCATCGCGGCATTGCCAACGCCTGGATCGATGCGGGTTCCAAGTGCGGCCCTGCTATCGGAAATCTGGTGGGCGGATTGATGGTGGCCTCACTCGGATGGCGCGCGCTGTTCATCGGGCTCGGCTTTGGTAGTCTCATTTGGGTGGTCCCGTGGTTCGTCTGGGGCCCTCGCGATAAAGCGGAAGAAGTGATCAAGAAAGTGGGTGCGCCGAGTTTCAGTGAGATCCTTTCCAAGCGCGATGCTTGGGGCACCTTTCTGGGCCTGTTTTGCGGCAACTACATTTGGTATTTCCTGCTGACATGGCTGCCGTTTTATCTGGTGCGTGAGCGGCATTTCAGCATCCAGCAGATGGCGTTGATGGGTTCGCTGCCATTCTTTGGCATCGCCACCACGTCAGTGATCGGCGGGTACCTGTCCGACAATTGGATTGCTAAGGGCGGGTCGCCCACGCGCATCCGGAAGATGTTTGTAGTGGGCGGGCTGGTGCTGGTGAACATCATGCTGCCTGCGGTTCTGATCAAAGACAACAACACGGCGATGGTGGTGTTGATGGTGGCCAGCCTGTGTTTTGGCTTCTATAGCTCAAACCTCTGGGCCATTACGCAAACGCTGGCCGGCCCGGTGGCTTCGGGCAAATGGACCGGCATGCAGAATGGCATCGGCAATCTGGCGGGCGTAGTGGCACCCACTGTTACGGGAATCGTGGTGGACAGAACCGGCGAGTTCTTTCTGGCATTTGTGGCCGCGGGAGTAGTCTCTGTACTGGGCGCGGCCTGCTTCTGGTTTGTAGTGGGGCCGGTGAAGCCTATTGCCTGGCGCTCAGGAAATGCTTTATCGAACGAATAGCCTGCCGGGTGCGGTGATCGTTTTCGATTAGGGCGAAACGCACGAAGCCTTCGCCCATGGGCCCGAATCCGATACCAGGTGAGACGGCTACTAGCGCTTTTTCCAGCAACAGCTTGGAGAATTCCAGCGACCCGAGCGACCGGAACTGTTCCGGAATGGGCGCCCACACGAACATGGAGCCCTTGGGCGGTTCCACTTTCCAGCCTGCTTTGTGCAGGCCGCCGACTAGCAGGTCCCGGCGTTTCTGGTAAAGGTGGCAGATCTTCTTCGTATCTTCTTCGCAATCGCGCAGGGCGATGATGGCGGCGATCTGCAACGGCTGGAACACGCCGTAATCCAGATAGCTTTTGATGCGTGCCAGGGCGGCGATCATCTTCTTGTTGCCCAGGCAGAACCCAATGCGCCAGCCGGCCATGTTGTAGCTCTTCGACATGGAGAAAATCTCCACTGCAACGTCCTTGGCGCCGGGAACCTGTAGGATGCTGGGCGGGCGGTAGCCGTCGAAGCCGAGGTCTGCGTAGGCGAAGTCATGCAGGACCATCGAGCCGTGATGCGCGGCCAGACGTACGATCTCTTTCATGAAATCCAGATCCACGCACTGCGTTGTCGGGTTGTGCGGGAAGGAGATCAAAATCAGCTTCGGCTTGCGTGTGCTGGTGCGGTATAGGTCTTCCAACCCGTTGAGAAAAGTGTTGGCATCGGGCATGGGCAGCATGCAGGCGTGCCCTTCCGCCATCACCACTCCGTATTGATGAATGGGATAAGCGGGGTTTGGGGAAACCACGGCGTCGCCGGGTCCGATCACTGCGAACAACAAGTGAGCCAGGGCGTCTTTGGCGCCGATGGTGACAATGGCTTCGGTGGCCGGGTCCAGATCGACATCGTAGTTCTTCTTGTAACGCTTCACGATTTCATCCCGCAGATGCGGGATTCCTTTCGACATCGAATAGCGGTGGTTCTTGGAGTTCCGCAGCGCCTCAATCGCTTTGTTGACGATGACCTTCGGTGTGGCGCCGTCCGGATTTCCCATTCCCAGATCTACAACGTCGTGCTGGTCTGCGCGCAGCCGTGCCTTCATCTCATTCACAACGGCGAATACATAGGGAGGAAGTTTGCTGATGCGGTAAAACTCGTCGGTTGGCGTAGACATAAATTGATTGTATCCACCTCAATCTGCTGAGCTGTTCTGCCGTTCATAGGGCACGTAAACCGGTTGCCAAACATAGGCGGCGATTTCCTCTTCCACCTCTACCGTGACTGCGGCAACTCCGTCCTGGATTGCCTGCCTGGCGACTGCGGCCGCGACGAGAATTGCAATTTTTCGGGAGTCCGCGATGGGAGGCAGCAGATTGGCATTCCGGTTGTGCTGCGTGGGCGACAGCTCGGCGAGCTTCCTTGCGGCGGCCATGATCATGCCGTCGG
Source organism: Bryobacterales bacterium (assembly GCA_038230275.1). Taxonomy (GTDB): domain Bacteria; phylum Acidobacteriota; class Terriglobia; order Bryobacterales; family Bryobacteraceae; genus JANXXV01. Next base: position 14,132 of record JBBRNO010000003.1, on the reverse strand, counting down.
TAACGCGACTCGCCTTGGAGGCGAGGATTCCCAGAGCAAGACCGGGAAAGATGTACGAATTGTTGGTCTGTGCAATGGGAATGGACCTGCCGTACATCTCTACCGGAATGGACGGACTGCCGGTGGCAACCAGTGCGCGGCCCTCTGTCCACCGTAGCAAGTCCTCCGGCGTGGCTTCAGCTCGGGAGGTTGGATTCGACAAGGGAAAGATGGCCGGGCGTGGGGTGTGCCGTGCCATCTCGCGCACCACATCTTCGGGGAACGCACCGGGTTGTCCGGAGACTCCTGCCAGAACGGTCGCTCTCGCGTTTCGAACCACATCTAACAGAGAAACGTTGTTCCCCGCAGGCAAGGTCCAGCCCTGCAGTTCCGCTTCGGTCCTCACAAATGGCCGCTGGCCGGGATGAATATCGGCGCCGCCTTCCAACAGCAGTCCGTGGCGGCCGACTGCGTAGAATCGCCGGCGGGCCTGCGCATCGCTCATCCCGTCTTCCTTCATGGCCGAGACTAGAAGGTTCGCTATGCCGATTCCCGCTGAGCCGAAGCCAAAGATCACGATGGTTTGCTGGCTGAGCGGAATGCCGGTGGCTGTGACGGCGGCCAATATGGTGGCGGTGGTGACGGCCGCGGTCCCTTGAATATCGTCGTTAAACGTGCAGAGGCGATCGCGGTAGCGTTCCAGCAGGCGGGCTGCGTTTGAGCCGGCGAAATCTTCCCATTGCAGAAGAATGTGCGGCCAGCGCTTGATCACTGCGCAAACAAAGGCTTCCACGAAGTCGTCGTATTCCTGACCGCGAATCCGCTTATGTTCCCAGCCCACGTAAATCGGGTCATTTAACAGGGCTTCGTTGTCGGTGCCTACATCGAGCAGAACGGGCAGGCAGTGCTCTGGATGAATACCCGCCAGAGCCGTATAGAGAGCCATCTTGCCGATAGGAATGCCCATGCCGCCCGCGCCTTGGTCACCCAGACCGAGAATCCGTTCACCGTCGCTGACCACGATGCACCTGGTGTTGTCGTAGCGAGGATCGGAGAGCATCTGGTCCATGCGATCTTTGTTTGGATAACTGATAAAGAGACCGCGCGGCTTGCGCCAAATCTCGCTGAAACGCTGACAGCCTTCGCCTACGGTTGGGGTGTAGACAATGGGAAGTAATTCTTCAATATGATGAACGATCAGCGAATAAAACAAGGTCTCGTTAATGTCCTGCAGATCGCGCATGAAGCTGTACTTGGCGAAGTTGGTGCTTTGGCTCTCAAAGGCTTTGTTGCGGCGTACCAGCTGCTCTTCGAGGGTTCCGATGTGAGGCGGCAGCAGTCCGTGGAGTCCCAAGGTATCCCGCTCTTTGGCGGTGAAGGCGGTGCCCTTATTGAGCCGGGGATTATTCAGCAGATCGTACCCGGAAAGATCGGTTCGCACTATAGGCATTTTTGCTTTGTCCTGCTCTTGCGGTGTCGCTGATCTGATTGTGTTGGTTCAGCCTGAAATGGAGAGAGGGCGCTCTCCGCTCATGAGCATTCCGCCCTTCGGGCGTGGATTGTCAAGGCATTAGGGGCTGGATGAGCCCGCCAAGCTTTCGCCCGGCAAAATCATTGTAGCTCTTCTGAGCCCTGCGGTCTCAACTTCCGGACGCGTCTTGATTGGGGCGCAAGAGCCCCTACCGTACGAAGGGTACGGTCGATTCTGACGCGACCGGCTGACGCGAGCGGGCGTGAGAAAGGCACGCGGCAATACTAGTGGAACAACCCAGACCCGGTTTACGTATATTCTAAGGACTGAGGAACCAATGAGCCTACGAGACTTCCTTTCCAAGCAGTTTATAGACGTCATCCAGTGGACAGAATCCGAGGATGGCGTGCTTGCCTACCGCTATCCGATGCAGGACATGGAGATTCAGAACGGGGGGAAACTGACCGTTCGGGAATCGCAGATGGCCGCGTTCGTGAATGAGGGCCGGATTGCCGATGTGCTGGCGCCGGGGCTCTATAACCTGACCACGAATACGCTGCCGCTGCTGACGAACCTGATGAACTGGGACAAGAAATTCGAGTCTCCCTTCAAATCCGACGTCTACTTCTTCTCCACCCGATTGCAGACCAACCAGCGCTGGGGCACGTCGAATCCGATCACCATTCGCGATAAGGAGTTCGGCGCGGTGCGGCTGCGGGCGTTCGGGATTTATTCCTGGCGCGTTTCCGATCCACGTACATTTCATACCAAGGTAAGCGGCACTCGTGACGTCTATCGCGTCGCGGAGATTGAAGGTCAGCTGCGCAACACGATTGTCGGGCGGATGTCGGATGCGTTCGCGTCCAGCGGCGTTCCATTTCTGGATATGGCGGCGAACCAGGTGCAACTGGGGCAGAAGATCGCGGAGTTTCTGAAGCCGACTTTCGGTGATTTGGGGCTGTCGCTGGAGAGTTTCGTGGTGGAGAATCTTTCTCTGCCGGACGAATTGCAGAAGCGGCTGGACGAACGCATCGGCATGACCATGATCGGGGATATGGGCAAGTACACGCAATTCCAAGTAGCGCAATCGCTGCCGATTGCCGCTGCTAACGAGGGTGGCGGGCTGGCTGGCGCGGGGGCTGGTCTGGGAGCCGGTTTTGTGATGGCCCAGCAGATGGCGAACGCGATGCAGTCCAACGTGCCGCACCCGCCCGCTCCACCGCCACCGCCTGCTGCAGCGGCGCCGGTTACCGAACCTCCAGCGGGTCCGCCAGCGGCGCCTGGCGTGGAAACTAAGTTCTGCGTGGAATGCGGAAAGCCTATTCCGAAGCGGGCGAAGTTCTGTTCCGAGTGCGGTTCGGCGCAACAGTAGCTGTACAATAACTCATCGTGGACCTAACCGGCGGATGTGAATGGGTTGTCGAAGCGCACGGTTGTGATACCGCGGCGCTGCAAGACCTGTCCAAACTGCAGGATCTTTTCGGCAGTCTCATACGCGAACTCTCTCTGCATCCGCTGAGCGAGTCTACGTGGCATAAATTCCCCGGGGCCGGCGGCGTCACCGGCCTGGTGATGCTTACCGAATCGCATCTGGCGTGCCATACGTTTCCCGAGTATCAATCGCTTTGTCTGAACCTATTCTGTTGCCGGCCGCGGCCTGAGTGGGATTTTGCGTCGTACATCGGGCGGGAATTTTCAGCGTCGTCCGTTCGGGTGCGGCGTATTGAGAGGCCGTACCATGCCTGAGCGTGCGGCATGAGCGGGCGTGTCGCGAACTGCCCCAGCTGCGGGGCTCCGGTGAAGTTTCTGTGGTCCAGCGCCGTTCAGACCACTTGTGAATACTGCCGGTCTATCCTGGTCCGGCACGATGTGGATCTGGCGAAAGTGGGGGAAGTGGCCGACCTGCCTCAGGATGGCTCCCCTATCCAGATTGGCACTGAGGGCACGCATCGCAGCAAAGACTTCCAGGTGGTGGGGCGGATTATTTACGAATACGACGATGGCGGCTGGAACGAGTGGCACATCATCTTCACCGATGGCAGCAGCGGTTGGCTCTCCGACGCCCAACTGGAGTACGCTGTTTCGTATCTGTTTACTACGCCCGTGAAGCTGGCGCCGGAGGAGGCGCTGAGTCCATCGAGCCGCTTTGAGTGGGACGGCGCAGTCTATCAAGTCACGTCCATCACCAAGGCCAACTACGCTGGGGTGCAAGGCGAGTTGCCGTTTGAGTATTGGGACAAGACGAAAGTGCGGTTCGTGGACCTGCGCACGACGGACGGGCGGTTTGCCACTATCGACTACAGCGAAGATCCGGCGCTGGTATTCCTGGGCGAGGCGCTTGAGTTTGAAGATTTGAAACTCAAGAATCTACGCGAATTTGAAGGCTGGCCAAAATGACATCAGGTCCGGCCGGTCTTGTCCTCAAAGTAAAGCCGCTGATATGCCCTAATTGCGGCGGCACCATTGTGCTGCGCAGTTTCGGCCAGACGGTCAACGCCATTTGCGGTAGCTGTCAGACGGTGTTGGACGCCACCACTCCAAGTCTGGCGGTGTTGCAGAATTTCCCCAAGCGCGCCCGCGTGGTTCCGAAAATTCCGCTTGGTTCGCGCGGGCAATGGCACGGCGCTCCGTATGAAGTCATTGGATTCCAGGTGCGCGAAATCACCTCAGGCGGAGAGCTGTACCACTGGGGGGAATATTTGCTGTACAACCCCTATCGCGGCTACCGTTATTTGACCGAATACGAAGGCCACTGGAACGACGTGAAGACGATACGCGCTACGCCGGAAATGATTTCGGCTTCGGTGGTGCGTTACAACAATGCGGACCACAAGATTTTTCAGCAATCGGTGGCGCGGACGGTGTTTGTGCTGGGTGAGTTTCCCTGGCAGCTGCGGGTGGGCGATCCGGTTACGGTCCGCGACTACATCCGTCCGCCTGTGATGATCTCCTCCGAGGCGACCGGCGGCGAGATTAACTGGTCGTTAGGGGAATACGTTAGCGGCGCGGCTGTCTGGCAGGCCTTTCAATTGAAAGACCAGCCCCCGCAGGTGAAGGGGATTTTCGCCAATCAACCTTCGCCCTACGACGGCAAAATCGGGAGCATTTGGAAGACTTTCGCATGGCTGCTGGCGCTGCTGTTTCTGACGATGGCCGGTATGGCCGTGGCCAGCCGGAACGAAATGGTGTTCGACCAGAAATATGCGTTCGATTCGGCGCGTAGCGGTGAGGCATCTTTTGTGACGCCGGTGTTCGATCTGAAGGGTCATGCTTCCGCGGTGGAAGTGGAAGTAGAGACCGACCTGCACAACGATTGGGCTGGATTCAATTTCGCGCTGATCAACGATGATACGGGAACCGCCTACGATTTTGGCAAGGAAGTGAGCTACTACAACGGATCCGATAGTGATGGCAGTTGGAGCGAGGGCAGCAGCAAGGCCAGCCTGACGGTACCCTCGGTTCCTGCCGGCCGCTATTATCTGCGAGTGGAGCCGGAGATGGACTCGAAGTCCGGCGCCACCATGTTCAATAGCGAGGCGATGCACTACGAGATCAAGGTGAAGCGGGATGCGCCGTCGCTGGTCTTCTTTGTAGTTGCGTTCTTTCTGCTGTTCATTCCGCCGATTTATGTAACGATCAAGTCGTTTAAGTTTGAGGGCCAGCGATGGGCGGAGAGTGATTTCGCGCCGGTCTCATCCAGTTACTCCTCAGGAGACGACGATTGATACGAAACCCGATCTACTCCGTGTATGGACTGCTACTGCTGTTAACGGCCGGCTATGCCGAGTACAGTGGCTGGAGTCTGACGCGAGTCAATGAAGTGAAAAACGTTCCACGGTCCGTGCGCGATAATCCGGGAGCTTACCGGTCTGTCTACAGCGGCTATTCGCACTATTCAGGAGGCAAATAACATGAGTGAGTTCCATCCCGGCTATCTGCTGAACGCGATACTTTACGCGGTGCTGGGCATCATCATCTTTGTGGGCGCGTTTGCGCTGATAGACAAGATGACGCCCTACGATTTGTGGGGCGAGATTGTAGAGCAGAAGAACGTGGCGCTGGCAATCATGGTGGGAGCGATGTCGATCGGCGTGTGCATTATCATTGCCGCCGCAGTACATTAAACTTTGTCGGCAGTACTGTTCCTTTCCGTCTTTTTGATTGCCGCGTGCGGGCTCATTTATGAGCTTATTGCCGGCACGCTGGCCAGCTATTTGCTGGGCGATAGTGTGTTGCAGTTTTCCACTGTGATTGGCGCTTACTTGTTTGCCATGGGCATCGGCAGCTTTCTGTCGCGCTTCGTTGGCAAGGGGCTGGTGGCGCGATTCATCCATATTGAGTTGATGGTGGGCCTGGTGGGCGGCTTCTCCTCCTCGCTGCTGTTCTGGGCCTTCGCGTACACGCAGAGTTTTCGGTTTGTCCTGTATCTTCTGGTGCTGCTGATTGGAACGTTGGTGGGATTGGAGATTCCGCTGTTGATGCGGATTCTGAAAGACCGGTTTCAGTTCCGCGATCTGGTGTCGCACGTCCTCACTTTCGACTATCTGGGTGCGCTGGGTGCGTCGCTGTTATTCCCGCTGTTGTTGGTTCCGAAGTTGGGGCTGGTGCGGTCCGCGATTCTGTTCGGGATGATCAATGCCGGCGTCGCGCTGTGGACTACATTTCTATTTCGCGATCAGATTGGCCGGGCGTTTGGATTGCGGGCAATGGGTGTGGCCGTGCTGGCGCTGCTGAGCTGCGGAATGGTGGGCGCGGACTATATTTCCGCCGCGGCCGATAACAATCTCTATGCCGATGAAGTGATCTTCTCGCGCAACACGCGCTACCAGCGCATTGTGTTAACGAAGTGGAAAGACGATGTGCGGCTGTTCCTCAGTTCGCACCTGCAATTCAGCTCGCGCGATGAATACCGCTATCACGAGGCGTTGGTGCATCCGGGGCTTGCTGCCATTGCGGGGGCGAAGCATGTGCTGGTGCTGGGTGGCGGCGATGGCCTGGCCGTGCGAGAGATTCTGAAGTATCCGCATGTGGAGGCCATCACTTTGGTGGATCTGGATCCGGAAATGACCAAGCTGTTCCGGACCAACCCTATGTTGACTGCGATCAATCACGATGCGTTGAATTCGAAGAAGCTGCACGTCATCAATGAGGACGCCTTCCCGTGGCTGGACACCAATCGCGAGATGTTCGATTTCGTGGTGGTGGACTTTCCCGATCCCACCAATTATTCGCTGGGCAAGCTGTACACCACGGCGTTCTACCGTTTGCTGGCGAAACACGTTTCCGCGCGCGGCGCCATTGTGGTGCAGAGTACGTCTCCGTTGTTTGCGCGGCAATCGTATTGGTGTATTGTGGCCACGTTGAAGCAGACGGGCTTGCAGACGTACCCGTATCATATTTACGTTCCGTCGTTTGGCGAGTGGGGCTTTGTGCTGGCGGCCGCGCGCGAGTATGAACTGCCGGTGCAACTGCCGGAGGGGATGAAGTTCCTGACTTTGGAAACGCTGCCGGAGCTGTTTCGGTTTCCCAACGATATGCGGCCGATGGATGTGGAGCCCAACCGGTTGAACGATCAGATTCTGGTACGGCTCTATGAACGGGAATGGAAAGACATCGTTCACTGATGCCCACTCGCCGCCAGTTCCTGAGCGCCGCCCTGGTGGGCCTGCCGCTGAAGGCGGAGCGGCGCGTGAGTGGCAGCTTCGTAAACGAATCGCACATTGTTGGACACACGTTACGGGATGGCATCCGGTTTTCCATATCTACTCAGAAGATAAAGATTCCGGTGGTGATCGTGGGCGGAGGAATGGCTGGGCTTTCGGCGGCGTGGCGGCTGGATAAGAAGGGCTTTCGCGATTTTGTCCTGCTGGAGATGGAGCCGCAGGCCGGTGGGAATTCGCGCAGCGGAGCGAATGAAATCAGCGCCTACCCCTGGGCTGCGCACTACGTGCCGGTGCCGAACCCGGAAGCTGTTTTTGTGCGCGAGTTGATGGAAGAGTTCGGCGTGCTTCGCGATGGCAAATGGGACGAGCGGGCGCTGTGTTTCTCGCCTCAGGAGCGGCTCTTTCTGCACGGGCGCTGGCAGGAGAATCTGGAGCCGGAGATTGCGGCGACGCCGAAGGATCGCGAGCAGTTTCGACGGTTTGAAGCGGCAATGAAGGAGTTCCGGGCCTCGCGCCAGTTTACGATCCCGATGGAGGTGGGAGCGAAGGATCCGGCACTGGACCGGCTCTCGATGAAGGACTGGATGGAACAGCAGCGGTTCGATTCCGCTTATCTGAACTGGTATGTGGATTATTCCTGCCGCGACGATTACGGCTCGCACTCGCAAGACACGTCAGCGTGGGCTGGGGTTCATTATTTCGCCTCGCGGCAACATGACGAGAAAGGACCGCTCACCTGGCCGGAAGGCAATGGCTGGATTTTGAAGAAGCTGCTGGCGAAGCTTGGCCGCTATGTGCGGACGGAAGCCATGGTGCGGCAGATTCGCGCCGACGGGCAGAAGTATCGGGTGCTGGCGGGCGATGTGGAGTACCTGGCCGACAAGGTGATTTTCGCGGCTCCTACATTTCTTGCTCGTTATGTTTTAGAGAATCCGCCGGCTGTTCCGTTTGAATATTCACCGTGGCTGACGGCGAATCTCACGCTGGACCGGCTGCCGCAGGAGCCGGGCGCTGAATTGGCGTGGGACAACGTGATCTACGATTCCCCTGCGCTGGGTTATGTGAACGCTACCCATATGAGCTTGCGCTCGCGGGTGGATCGATCGGTGTGGACCTACTACTGGGCGTTGGCAACCGGGACGCCGGCGGAGAATCGGAAGCTGCTGCTGGCTCGGGATTGGAGTTATTGGAAGGACGCGATCCTGAACGATTTGGCGCGGGCGCATCCGGATATCCGGGAGTGCGTTTCGCGGGTGGACATCCTGCGTATTGGGCACGCTATGGCCCGGCCGGCGGTGGGGGGAATTTTTTCGGAGGCGCGGCGTCGTTTGGCGAAGCCGGCGGGGAACCTGGTGTTCGCGAACTCCGATTTAAGTGGGTTCTCGATCTTTGAAGAGGCTCAATACCGGGGTGTTACCGCCGCCGATTACGTATTGCGAAGCCTCTAAAGCGAAAATCTTTAGCCGCCGATGCACGCCGATAAACGCGGATGGTGGCCGGATATATTGTTACCTCTTGCTGAGCATGTCTTGCAGCAGAGCATCGCCACGCGAATCCGCACCGGGCTTTGCGGCGTTGCCGTGTGGTGAGGTTCCATGTCCCGGCGCCGCTGCCTGGCTGATTTTCGCCAACCCATCCTGAGCACGTTCCCCGCTGTCGGAGGCGGGGTTCGCGGCTATGGCGCGCTTCCAAAAGTCCTTCGCCAGGTCGAAGTGATTGAGATTGGCGTGGATGGCGCCCAGGTTGTAGAGGCCGTCTACGTTGGTGGGGCAGTCTTTGACCAAACGCTCACTCTCTCGAACGGCTCCTTCAATATCGTTGGATTCAAAGAGAGCGGTGTGGATCCGCCGAACGCGCCCGCGGTCCGCAACTCCGCCTTCAGATCCCATGCCACAGCCCATTGCCGCCGCAAACTCAGCCACGGAAACCGGATTCTTCAATCCGGATTTGCCGGCGACCAACGGGATGAACCTGGCCGGACTTGCAACGCAGGGAACCAGATTGATTGTCCGATTCACTAACATCCCCGACGGAGTTTCAGTCTCCCCCAGTTTTTCAAATCTAAAAAGGACGAAGGCGAGACTGGTGGTAACAGACGCTAACTGCGGCGGACCGTATGCAGGCGCGAGAGATTTGCCGCCCGCCATATAGGAAGTGATCAGCGCCGACCCACTGGCTATCTATAGCATCGATTTTCCGGTAGTGATCTCCTATTCACTTAACAGCGTCCGCGGTTCAGCCACGGTGGTTGCAGGATTTGCTCCGGCCGGTATAACCCGCGAGGCGAGCAGCTCGCTCCGGTCCCGCGATTTATCGAAGGACTCAGCCTAGCGGATTCGCTTCGGGGATCGCTATCTCGAACACTTCCCTCGAGCCGTTCGGGAGCGCCCAGCAAAAGGGCACGTGCACGCTGAACTATTACGGCTCGACAATAGGAGGTGGAGCGGCGCCTGGACCTCATAAGTCGCAGTCCATTCCTCTTGGAGGACAGTTGGTGTTTACTTTGTCGGGTGGTGGCAGCGGCGGCATAGGCGCCACACCGTATGAGCATGGCTTTGCGTTCGTGAGCGATCTTGGATGCGCAGCGAAATACTGTCACACTGAACCGGCCGAGACACCAGAACGCAGACCTGCCTAAGTACGGCAAGCCTGCGTTCCGTGGAGAGGCTATCGGCCGGCGTAGAAGACGCTGGTTTGGTCGGTTGCCGTTTTGCCGGCGCTGTCGGTTACGGTCAGTGTGAAGTTGTAGTAGCCGAAGCCTTCACCAAATTGAATCTGTGGATTGACGGTATTGGCATTGAGAATAGCGGCGCTCTTTCCACCGGTGGCGACCGTCCATACATAGGTGAGCGGTTTGCCGTCGAAGGATACTGAGGAGCTTCCGTCGAGCACGATGGAACTGATGGCGGTTGGGCTCTTGGGGTTCGCTACGGCCTTGGTGACAACAGTCGGCGGTGTTACCACCGGCGGCACGGTTGCCAGACAATCCTTGCTCAGGAACGGAGTGACCAAGGCCACGACTTCCGCCTGCGTCCTGGTGGGATCAAAAGGAGCGGGGAAGGGGATGCTGCCGTTCAACAGACGCAGGTAACTCGCGTGCCGCGCCTCCACCGTGGCGATGGTGGCGGCAGCGGTTCGAAGGTCTGGACTTTGGATGGCAGAAATGGCGCCATCGTATGCCGAGACCCCAGTATCTTCCAGCGTAACGGCCAGCTTCAGAAAGTCATCCGCCGTGACGTACGTGAAATTGTAGCTGGGGCATGCCGCAACGGGTGTACCGCCCAACGACTTGATCACGGTTGTAATTGTATTGACATGGGCCGTCTCATCATCGCGGATGATTTTGAGATAGTCCAGGACCTTATCTGTTACCCCGCTGCCCAGATTCTTCAGCAGGGAGCTGGCGGCGAAATCGGCTGCTGTCAATTTCGTCAGGCCTTGGACGTAAAAGGCCGCTTCGAGATTCTCAAGCGTAAGAGCGTAGTTCAGAAGGTCTACGTCCGACGGCGGCTTGGTGATTTGTGCTCCCAAGGTGGCGGCAACTGCGCCCGCGCCTACTAACTTGACGGAGTTTCCGAAGAAGCTGCGTCGTGAGTGTTCTCGGTTATCGTTTGCTGCTGGATTCATCATTATCCTCACCTTATCTTCCGGATTAATCGTGGCCGGGGGATGGCGCCGATGTACAATGCGATCAAGATCGTGCGCCTCCTCACTGTCAGAACATGGACGCTCCTGCTTCCATTCGCTTTCGTTTTTTTTGCTTCGGGCGAAACTGTCGATTTTCGCCGCGATGTGCGACCGATCTTGGCCCGGAAATGCATGACCTGTCACGATTCGCGCGCGAAGATGAGCGGGCTTTCGCTCGCCTCGGCGGCCGATGCAATGCGTGGCGGGAAGCGCGGAGCCGCGATCATCGCGGGAAATCCGGACGCCAGTCTGCTGATCCAAATGGTATCGGGCGCCTCGCCACGGATGCCGCTGCAGTCTGCCCCCCTGTCGGCGGGCGAGGTGGCAACGCTGCGCACCTGGATTGCCGGCGGCGCGAACTGGCCTGAGGACGCAAACATCGGTGAGGCTTGGTGGTCGTTGCAGCCTCTACGCAAGCCGGAAGTTCCCAAGCAGGACGCGGCCTGGGTGCGGACGCCAGTGGATGCTTTTGTGCTGCAGAAGCTTCGCGAAAAAGGGATGACCCCTTCATCCGAGGCGGACCGCCGGACGTTGATTCGCCGCCTGACTTACGATCTGCACGGACTGCCGCCTACTTGGGGAGAAGTGCAGGCCTTTGAAGCGGATAAATCTCTAGATGCGTATGAAAAGCTGGTGGACCGGCTGCTGAGTTCGCCGCGCTACGGCGAGCGTTGGGGGCGTCATTGGCTGGACGTGGTCCACTATGGCGAATCGCATGGATACGACAAAGACAAGCCGCGGCGCAATGCGTGGCCGTATCGCGACTACGTCATCCGCGCCTTCAATGAAGACAAGCCGTACGCGCGGTTTGTAAAAGAGCAACTTGCCGGCGATGTGTTGTATCCGGACGATCCGCAGGGGATTGTGGCCACAGGCTTCATCGCCGCCGGGCCGTGGGATTTTGTGGGGCACGTGGAATTGCGGGAAGGTACGGTAGACAAGAAAATTACGCGGGTGCTGGACCGCGATGACATGGTGATGTCCACCATGTCCGCTTTCGCCGGCATGACGGCACATTGCGCCCGCTGCCACAATCACAAGTTCGATCCGATTTTGCAGGAAGATTATTACAGCTTGCAGGCGGTGTTTGCCGGAGTGGACCGAGCCGAACGCCCGTTTGATGCTGATCCGGCGACGAACCGGGCCCGGCAGGAACTGCTGAAGAAGCGGCTGCTTGTGCAGCGGGATCTGGATCCACTGCTTGAGATTGCGGCCAAGGTGAGCGGTGCCGATTTGGAGAAACTGGATACCAGCACCACGGCGCTGCGGCTGCTGACACCGCGCACGAAAGAGATTCAACAGCAGATTGACGATGCCGTGGCGGCGCGAAAGGCACGCGTGCGGGAGCTGCTTGACGAGGGGGTCCGCGCGAAATCCGATGAATTGAGCGGGCGAATCGCTGCGCTGAACGCGGAGATGGAACGGATGCCGAAGCCGCAGCTGGTTTACGCGGCGTCTCCGATTCCGGCGGTGCGGCCGATTCAAGTGCTGCTGCGAGGGAGTGTGGAATCGCCCGGCAAGGCTGTGGGCGCCGGTGCGATTTCCTCTGTTCCGGGGTTGACGCCGCGGTTTGATGTGGCTCCGGAAGGCGAGCGGCGCGCGGCGCTGGCGGCCTGGCTCACCGATCCGAAGAACATGCTGGCGTGGCGTTCCATCGTAAATCGTGTGTGGCACTATCACTTTGGCGCGGGGATTGTGGATTCACCAAACGACTTCGGACGCATGGGATCTCTGCCGACGCATGCGGAATTATTGGACTGGCTGGCATCGTGGTTTCTCGAAAACGGCGGCTCGATGAAGAAGCTGCACAAGCTGATTGTGATGAGCTCGGTATACCGCCAAGCGTCGACTTCGAATGCGGCCAATGCGAAGACAGATGCCGAGAACCGCTATTTGTGGCGGATGAATCGCGGGCGGCTGGATGCGGAATCGGTGCGGGATGCGGCACTGGCCGTAAGCGGGCGGCTTGATCTGAAAATGGGCGGGCCATCGGTGGAACAGTTCTTTTTCAAAGACGACCACTCGCCGGTTTATGACTACACCCGATTTGATGTGGACAGCGCGGAGAGCCGGCGGCGGAGTGTCTATCGCTTCATCGTTCGCAGCGTTCCCGATCCTTTTATGGAGCGGTTGGATTGCCCGGATTCCTCGCTGGTGACGGCGAAACGGAACGTGACCATCACGGCGATTCAGGCGCTGGCGCTGCTGAACAACCCGTTTATGCTGAAGCAGGCGGAGCATCTGAGCGAGCGCGTTCGGGAATTGTCGAATGATCCGGGCGAGCAGATTGGATGGGCTAACCGGCTGGCACTGGGCAGGAACGCGACGGCCGGCGAGCGGGGCAAGCTGGTGAAATACGCCGCAGCCTACGGCATGCCGAACGCGTGCCGGCTGATTCTGAATAGCAATGAGTTTCTGTTTATCGACTGATGACTAATCGCAGGCAATTTCTGGCAAATCTCGGCGCTGGTTTTGGCAGCATGGCATTGGCTCAATTGCTGGCGGAGACTCCGGTGGGCGTGCATCATCCGGCGAAGGCGAAGCGTGTGGTGCAGCTGTTCATGTCCGGCGCAGCCAGCCAGTGCGATACGTTCGATTACAAACCGCTGCTGCTACAAAAGAACGGGGAAAAGTTCGATCCGGGCGGTAAGGTGGAACTGTTTCAAAGCAGTCCCGGGGCGGTGATGAAGAGCCCTTGGGAATGGAGGCAGCACGGCCAGTCCGGCAAGTGGGTGAGCGGGTTGGTGCCGCACCTGGCAGGTTGCGTGGACGATATGGCCTTTGTGCATTCCATGGTTGCCAAGTCCAATGTTCATGGGCCTGCTACGTTCATGCAGAACACCGGTTTTGTACTGCCCGGGTTCCCCAGCATGGGATCGTGGATTTCGTACGGGCTGGGCAGTATGAATGACAATCTGCCGACGTTCGTGGTACTGCCGGATTCGCGCGGCTTTGCGCCGGGCGGCCCTGGCAATTGGAACGCGGGCTTCCTGCCGGCCGCGCACCAAGGCACGCTCATTCGAGCCAGCAGCCCGAACCCGATCTACGATTTGTTTCCGCCCAAGTCGGCATCCTTTATTACAGCGGACAGTGAGCACGCGGGCCTGGCACTGCTAAAGGATTTGAACCGGGAACATCTTTCCACCCGCGAAGGCGATTCGCGGCTGGAGGCGCGCATCGCATCGTATGAAATGGCGGCGAAGCTACAACTCAGTGCGCCGGAGGTGATGGACATCTCGAAAGAATCGGATGCCACGCGGAAGCTCTACGGAATAGGGGAGAAGGTCACCGAAGACTTTGGCCGCAATTGCCTGGTGGCGCGGCGGATGTTG
>JBBRNO010000002.1:0-115259 GCA_038230275.1 Bryobacterales bacterium | reverse complement strand
ATGAGCTACGCGAGACCGGTCTTCCCATGCTCGATCTAATCTCGACCGCGACCGCCTTCACGCCAGCCGCGGTTACGGCGGGCATTCAACGCTTCGTGCCGTTTCCAGTCCGCGAGATTATCGTGTCGGGAGGAGGCGCCCATAACGCAACAATGATGGCGTACTTGAAGGCCTTCCTTCCAGACATCCGGCTCCGCTACTCAAACGAATTCGGAATCGATGCCGATGCCAAGGAAGCGATCGCCTTTGCCGTATTAGCATATGAAACATGGCACAAGCGGCCATCGAACTTACCCTCCGCCACGGGCGCCAGGAGCCCCGTGATCCTGGGAAAGGTCAGCTATTGAACTACCACTCGCCACCCTTGTACAACCCCGCGACGTACTTCTCGTATCCGTTGAAAGGTAGGGTGGGCCGCCGTTCCATTGTTGGAATGGCGCGCTCCACCGCCTGCGACCAGCGCGGGTGCGGCTTCTTCGGATCCACGTTGGCGTAGAAGCCGTATTCGTCGGCCTGCAGCTTGTTCCAGAAGGTGGCCGGCTGGCTTTTCACAAACTCGATTTTCACCAGCGACTTCGCGCTCTTGAAACCGTACTTCCACGGCAGCACGATGCGGATCGGCGCGCCATTCTGCTTCGGGAGCGGCTTGCCGTAGAGGCCGGTAGCCACCAGCGTAAGCGGGTTCATCGCTTCATCCATCCGCAGCGCCTCAAAGTAAGGCCACGGATACCAGGGCTGAGACGGGATGCCCGGCATCTCCTTTTCGCGCTTCGCGCTGAGGAAGCGGACGAACTTCGCCTCGGGCTTGGGATCCACCAGCTTGATCAGTGCCGAGAGCGGGAAGCCAGTCCACGGGACAGCCATCGACCACGCCTCCACACAGCGGTGGCGGTAGAGGCGTTCCTCCAGCGGCATGGTGCGCAGCAGGTCGTCGATGTCGAACGTCTTCGGCTTGTTCACCAGGCCGCCTACTTCCACCGTCCAGGGACTGATGGTGAACTTCCCCACCAGGTCCTTCACCGCCTGCTTATCGGTGCCGTGGAACTCGTAGAAGTTGTTGTAGCTCAGAACAGCGGCTTCATTCGTGATCGGCCGGTCGAGCACGAATTCCGGGTTCCGCTGAACTGCCCCAGCCCCGGACAGCAGCTTCTCCATGCCCAGAAATCCAGCAGCAGTAAGGATCTGCCGCCGGTTCAGATAGACACTTTCGGGCGTAAGGTCGCTCTCTTTGATCACCATATCTAATCATCCCAGAATACGAGGAACATATTCCCGGCCGATTGCGTTTTCTGAAGTGGAGAGGGAAAGAAACCATGTACTGTACCAAGTGTGGAGTTCAATTACAGGACCGGGACATCTACTGTTCGCAGTGTGGAACCGCCACGGAAAAGGCCGCGCAGCGGCAGTCAGGGGGACCGCAGCCACGTCCGCTAACCCGCTCGATCTACGACAAGAAGATTGCAGGAGTCTGCGCCGGTGTTGCGAAATATCTGGATGTGGATGTGACGGTAGTCCGGCTGATCTGGCTGACCCTGACTTTCATCCCGCCTTCGGTTGGTCTGATCGCCTACGTCATCGCCTGGATCGTGATGCCGAAAGAGCCGGCGCGTTTGAATGCCGCCGGCTACACGGTTTACCAAAACTAGGGCTTAGTTGCAGAAATAGGGCGTTCTGGATTTTCGCGGCTCGCACTGCGTTTGTACCCGTTTCCGAGCCGCGACCGTAAGGGAGTGGTTGGCGGGGCGAATGCGCCCGCTTGAAGCGGAAGAAGGATCGCGTAAGTCGTTGATTCTTCGCGCGACCCTTTGGGAGCGGTACCCAAACTTTTACAAGCACGTACTAGGCTTGCAGCGTGTTGAGGGTGCCAATCCGCTTCGCTTCAAAAGCGGCGATGGCCGCTTCCTGCTTGAGGATGTAACCGAGTTCGTCCACGCCTTCCAGCAGGCACTGCTTAGAGAATTCGTCAACCGCGAACGGAATCTGTTTGCCGCCCGGAAGCGTCAACTGCTGCGACACCAGATCCACCATGACCTGCACATTCTGGTCTGCCTCGACCGCCGCGAATAGCGCCGAGTGCACATCAGCCGGCACCACAATCGGCAGCAGCGAATTCTTCAGCGAATTACCCTTGAAGATGTCCGCGAAGGAAGTGCTGATCACGGCGCGGAATCCGAACTGGGTTAGCGCCCAAGGGGCATGCTCGCGGGAACTGCCACAGCCGAAATTATCGCCGGCCAGCAGAATCTCAACACCCTGGGCCCGCGGTTGATTCAGAATGAAATCGGGCTTCGGATTGCCCTCCGCATCGTAGCGCCAGTCGTTGAACAGTTGCTTGTCCAACCCTTCCTTGGTGATCGTTTTCAGGAACCGCGCAGGGATGATCTGGTCGGTGTCGATGTTGTCGATGGGGAACGGCAGCAACCGGCTTTCGAACTTCGTAAACTTCTTCATTAGAGTAACGTCCTCACGTCGGTAACTACGCCGGTGATGGCGCTGGCGGCCGCAGTGAGCGGGCTCGCCAGAAACGTGCGTCCGCCCTTTCCTTGCCGGCCTTCAAAGTTGCGATTGCTGGTGGAGACGCTGTATTCGCCGGGCTTCAACTGATCGCCATTCATCGCGATGCACATGGAGCAGCCAGCCTCGCGCCATTCGGCTCCGGCGTCGGTGAAGATCTTGTCCAAACCTTCGGCCTGCGCCTGGCGCTTGATTTCCTGCGAACCGGGCACCACCATCACACGGACATTCGGGCTCACCTTGCGGCCCTTCAAAACGGACGCCGCGTTGCGCAGATCGGACATGCGCGAGTTGGTGCAGCTTCCAATGAACACCACGTTGACCTTGTGACCGATCAGCGGGGCACCGGCTTCCAGATCCATGTAGTGCAGTGCTTTGGTGAGTGAGTCGCGCTCCAGCGGGTCTGAGATCGATGCCGGGTTCGGGATGCGCGAACTGATGCCCATGCCCATGCCGGGGTTGGTGCCGAAGGTAATCATCGGTTCCAACTCCGAAGCGTTGATCGTGATCTGCTTGTCGTAGACCGCGCCTTCATCGGTGGGCAGTTGCTTCCAGCGTGCCACCGCGGCATCCCAATCGGCGCCCTTCGGAGCCATCGGACGGCCCTTCAGAAACTCGTAAGTGGTGTCGTCCGGAGCCACCAGACCAGCCCGCGCGCCGGCTTCAATCGCCATGTTGCAGACGGTCATCCGTTCTTCCATCGAGAGCCCGCGAATGGCCGAACCGCAGAACTCGAATACGCAGCCGGTCCCGCCTCCGATGCCGATGCGGGAGATCAGATTGAGAATGATGTCTTTGGCTGAGACGCCGGGTTTCAAAACTCCATCCACCAGCACCTGAAAGGTCTTGGACTTCCGTTGCAGCAAAGTCTGGGTGGCCAGAACATGCTCCACCTCGCTGGTGCCGATGCCGAATGCCAGCGCACCGAATGCCCCGTGGGTGGCCGTGTGGCTATCGCCGCAAACCACGGTCATCCCAGGCTGTGTGGCCCCTTGCTCCGGTCCAATCACGTGGCAGATGCCCTGTTTATCGCTATGGAAGCCGAAGCAGGGAATCCCGAACTCTTTGCAATTGATCTCAAGCTGATCCACTTGCGTGGCCGCGATCTTGTCGATGATCGGCAGAGATTTCGCCGTGGTGGGAATGCTGTGATCGGTGGTGGCCAGCGTCAGCTCCGGCCGGCGCACTTTGAGGCCGCGCGCGCGGAGCCCCGAGAATGCTTGCGGGGATGTTACTTCGTGCACCAGATGCAGATCGATGTAGATCAGCGCGGGCGCCCCCGGCTGTTCGCTGACGATGTGCTGATCCCAGAGCTTTTCGATGATGGTACGAGGTTGACTCATAAGAATTCCTAGATAGCCGCGCAAACCGCTGCGCCTACTTCCACTGTAGTCGCCGGCGTTCCCTTTGGCTTCAAGTCCGCCGTGACCTTGCCGCTGTCCAGCACCGTTTCCACGGCGGCGTTGACCGCCGAGGCTTCTTCCTTCAATCCGAAGCTATATTCCAGCATCGCGGCGACTGAGCCGATCGCGCCCAATGGATTCGCCTTGTTTTGTCCAGCGATGTCGGGGGCCGATCCATGCACTGGCTCGTACAGCCCAACCCACGCGCCGGAGGGCTTCCGGTCGCCGATGGAGGCCGAAGGCAGCATTCCGATGGAACCAGCCAGCACCGCGCCCTCATCGCTCAGAATGTCGCCAAACATGTTCTCCATGACGACAATGTCAAAGCGCTTCGGATTCAGCACCAGTTGCATCGCACAGTTGTCCACCAGCAAGTGGTCGAGTTCCACATCGGGGAATTCGCTCGCCACCTCAATGACAACCCGTCGCCACAACTGCGAGGTTTCAAGGACATTCGACTTGTCCACACTGGTTAGCTTCTTGCGCCGGTTCCGTGCCAGATGAAAAGCCATGCGGGTCACGCGGGCGATTTCCGCACGGGTGTAAGTCATGGTGTTGGTGCCGCGTTCTTCGGCCCCACTGCCGGTGATGCCTCGCGGCGTGCCGTAATAGATGCCGCCGGTCAGTTCCCGCACGATGATCATGTCCGTGCCTTCCACCAGATGGTTCTTGAGCGGGGACGATTCAATAAGCGACGCATACGCCCGCACCGGCCGCAGGTTCGCGTAAACTCCCAAAGTCTTGCGGATGCCGAGCAGGCCTTTTTCAGGCCTCTTCTCTGGCGGCGCGTTATCAAATTCCGGCAGGCCCACCGCGCCCATCAGGGTTGCATCGGCTTCGAGGGCCAGCTTGGCGGTCTCGTCCGGAAACGGACTGCCGGTCTTATGAATGGCGATACCACCCAGCAGCGCTTCCTTCTGAAAGAGCTTGTGTTTGTACTTTCCGCAAACGTGTTCCAGAACGCGGACTGCTTCGCGAGTAACCTCAGTGCCGATTCCGTCACCGGGCACAATAAGAACGTGTAAGTCCATGATGTAAGTGTGTTGGTCCTTGTCTATTTGGCCGCGGCGACTTGAGCCAGCCGGTGAAGTTCCTGACGAACCAGTCCGGCGATCTCCTCGTCCATGAGGCCTTTCTTGCGGTCCGCCAGAGCGATGAATGTCTCGTAGACGGCGTCCAATTCTTCCTTGTTCAGCGAAAAACCCAGATCTTTGCAGCGGTCCAGCAGCGCGTGCCGTCCGCTATGTTTTCCCAGCACCAGCTTGCCTTCCGGGACGCCGACCGACTTCGGATCGATGATCTCATACGTGCTGCGGTTCTTCAGGTATCCGTCCTGATGAATGCCGGCTTCGTGCGCGAAGGCGTTCTTGCCGACAATGGCCTTGTTCGGCTGCGGCCCAAACGTGATGATGCTCGACAGCATCTGACTGGCGGCGAAGAGATGTTCCGGTACGATGCCGGTGCGATACGGCACGCGGTCGTGCCGGGTGTTCATGATCATCACGATCTCCTCCAGCGAACAGTTGCCCGCGCGTTCGCCGATGCCGTTGATCGTGCATTCAATCTGACGCGCTCCCGCTTCCACCGCGGCTAGCGAATTGGCGACGGCCAGGCCGAGATCGTCATGACAGTGCACACTGACGATGGCGGTGTCGCCCAGCGCTTTCACCATGCGGCCGATCAGTTCCGCGTATTCCTGTGGCACCGAAAAGCCGACTGTGTCCGGCAGGTTCACCGTGCGCGCCCCCGCTGCGACCACGGCGCGGCAGACTTGTTCCAGATAATCGGGATCGGTGCGGGTGGCATCTTCGGCGGAGAACTCTACGTCGTCCACATGGCGGCGTGCTAATTCCACAGCGGCCACGGCGGCGTCCAGAACCTGCTGGCGGGACTTCTTCAGCTTGTATTCCAGGTGAATGTCGCTGGTGGCGATGAACGTGTGAATTCGGGGCCGCTTGGCGTGCGCCAAAGACCGGGCGGCGCGCTCCACATCCAGGGTGTTGGCCCGCGCCAAGGCCGCCACTTGAATCCAGGGAAACTCGCGGCTGACCGCGTCAACGGCTTGGAAATCGCCCTCTGAGGCGATGGGGAAGCCGGCCTCCATGATGTCTACTCCCAGAGCCACCAACTTCTCCGCCATCCGAAGCTTTTCCGGCACCGTCATGCTGCAGCCGGGCGATTGCTCGCCGTCTCGTAAGGTCGTATCGAAAATGTAGACTCGGGAGCTCATGTCGACTTTCTCCAGCCACCATTATCAAGGCGCGAGATTGATTTAGCAAATTTATAATTTGCGTTCCGATGATAAGGAGTGATAATACGATTAGCGGTCCTTATGGGCGGCTAGGTGAACGCTCTATGGAATTATATCCTCTGAAGGTCTTCTTGACAGTCGCAACGGAGAAGAGTTTCTCGCGCGCCGCGGAAAAACTGTTTCGAACGCAACCCGCTATTTCACTAGCCGTGCAGCGACTGGAGGCGGCGCTGCAGGAGCGGCTGATCGATCGATCCGGAAATCCGTTGATTCTGACCGACGCCGGCCGGATCGTAATGGAGTATGCGCGGCGGTTCGAGAACCTGCAAAGCGAACTGCAAAACTCGCTGGCGGAGCTGCGGGATAACTCGGCGGGGCGGCTGATCATCGGGGCGAACGAGTCCACATCGTTGTACTTGTTGAAGCATATTGAACAGTACCGGCGGCTGTATCCGAAAGTGAAGGTCCAGGTGCGGCGGAGTTTATCCAGCAAAGTGCCCGCGCAATTGATCGATGGCGATCTGGAACTGGGAGTGATCAGCTACGATCCCGAAGACGAGCGCTTGATCAGCGAGGTGATTTATACCGATCACCTGGCGTTCGTGGTTTCGCCGGTACACCGGTTCGCCAAGCTGACGCACGTCTCGATCACGGAGCTTGGCATGGAAACATTCATTGCCCACAATGTTTTATCGCCGTATCGCGAGGTGGTGCTGCGTGAGTTTCAACGGCATAAAGTGGCGTTGAACATGGACGTGGAGATGCCTACCGTCGAGACTATCCGGAAACTGGTGCAGCGCAATGAAGGCGTGGCGTTCCTGCCGCAGATGTGCGTGGCGCAGGAGTTGGAGCAGAAGACGTTGCGGGAAGTGAAAGTGGATGAACTCGAAGTAGACCGCAAGATCCGGTTGGTTTATCCGGCGAGGCGCGCGCTCAGCCACGCGGCGAAGGCGTTTCTTGAGGTGGTGCGAGGGGCGTAGACTGTTTGCAGTCATGACAGCAAGAAAGTATGCTATTATGATTTCAGGGAGAAAAGGCCATGGCTAGTTCTGCTGTCAAGACGATGAAGACGATTACGATTCGGCTTCCGGAGGATCTGCATCAACGGGTCAAGGTTAAGTTGGTGAAGGATCATCAGTCGTTTCAAGAGTTAGTCGAAGAGCAATTGAGGTCCTATGCGGGGGAAACTCCCGCCGATCCCAATTTCCAGCGCCAGATTGAGATCGCCCGCCTGGGGATGTCCAAGTATCGTGAGGCCCTCTCGGAACTGGCAAAGTGAACGAACCCCGGTGGATCGGGTTAGACCTGGTTCTAGCGTTACACGCCGAACAGCTGGATGAACACGGCGGTGCGCACGGGGTTCGGGATTTGGCAGGTATCGAGTCGGCGCTGGCGAAACCGCGGCACCTGTTCACCTATGGAACACCGTCGGTATTCGAACTGGCCGCTGCCTATGCCGCGGGGTTATCGCAGAATCATGGCTTCATTGACGGCAACAAACGGACTTCCTTCCTAACTGCATATGTGTTTCTTTTCGACAATGGTTTCGAGATAGCCGCGAGCCAGGCGGAGGTTGTCGCCGCCATGTTGGATCTGGCCGAGCACAAACTGACACAAGCGCAGTTTGCAGCCTGGTTGACGGAACACTGCGAACCCGTCCCGAAGCAGGAAGGCGCAACACGTTAGTGCGCGCCGCCGGTTAGGGTGCGGAGGCGATCGCTTCTTTCACTTTGCCATCTTCCAGAATCACCCTCACCGAGTCTTTGCCCACATCATAACGAAAGCGTTCCGTTAGATGAGCGCCTTCCGGAATGGTCATCTTCTGCGACGGGGCACCAAACTTGGCGAGAAGTTCCTCCCGCGTCATGCCTGTTGAGATCTGAGCCACATCTGGGAGTTTCACCGGTTCCACTGGTTTTTCGACTGCGACCTTTTCGATTGCGACTTCGATGGCGATAACGGCTGGTTGAGCTTGCTTCGGCATGGGCGCACCCGCGGCAGCTTGAGCGGCGGTTTTTTGGACGGTACCAAAAACGCCGGAAAGAGCCTTTGCGGTTCCCTTGCCTGCCGTGCCGGCCGCGGTTGCGGTGGCGCCGGTCAAGATTCCAGTTTCCAGGATTACCTGTGCGGATAGAATCGCAGGCAGGAACGCGGCGCATAGAGCCAGTTTCACGGAACACCCCAGTGTTCAGAATACTGGAAACCAGCGTCGTTGACATTGAGCAAGAAGCCTCAGGTTAATCTCAAATCATGCTTAGATTCGAATTGCAAGCTGAGTGTCCGGTGACCGGCGCGCGGGCCGGCTTGCTCCACACTGGCCATGGAATCGTTGAGACGCCTGTATTCATGCCTGTCGGAACGCAGGGCACGGTGAAAGGCGTCACGCCTCGCGATCTGGCCGAGAGCCTGGATGCCAAGATCATTCTGGCGAACACCTACCACCTCTTCTTGCGGCCCGGCCATGAAACAATTCAGCGCTTAGGTGGCCTTCACAAATTTGCGTCATGGCCGCGGGCAATTCTCACCGACTCGGGCGGCTTTCAGGTTTTCAGCCTGAACAGCCTGCGCAAGATCACCGAAGAGGGCGTTCTGTTCCACTCGCATCTGAACGGCGACCCGCATATGTTTACACCGGAATCCACGGTGGATGTGCAACTCGCGTTCGGCAGCGATATTGCCATGGTGCTGGATGAGTGCCTGGGGTATCCGGCGACGCACCTGGAAGCGAAAGTTTCCATGGACCGGACTATTCGTTGGGCCCGTAAAGGGTTTGACCATTTCAGGCGCCGCATGGAGAGCATCGAATCGATTCACGCGTTGTTCCCCATTGTGCAGGGCTCGATGTATGCCGATCTGCGCGCCGAATGCGCACGGGAACTGCTGGACCTGAATGCCGATGGATATGCAATAGGCGGGTTATCGGTTGGAGAGCCTCGGGATTTAAGTCAGGAAATGGTGGAAGCCACGGTGCCGCTGCTGCCGCGCGACCGCCCTCGGTACGTGATGGGCGTGGGGATGCCAGAGGAGTTACCGGAGTATGTGGCGCGCGGCGTCGACATGATGGACTGCGTCCTGCCATCGCGCAACGCGCGCAATGGATGCCTGTTTACCGCCTCGGGCAAGGTGATTATCAAGCACGCCAAATATAAAGAAGACCCGGCACCGCTGGACGCCGAATGCCGCTGCTACACCTGTCGAAATTTCAGCCGGGCCTACTTGCGGCATCTTTTCCAGGCCGGTGAAATTCTGTTTTCCACGCTGGCCACGCTGCACAACCTGCAGCGATACCTTGACATTATGCGCCAAATGAGGCAGGCTATTCTCCTTGGGACCTTCCCGCAATACCTGCATGCCGTCCGCTCTGTTCCTATCCTCAATTCGTAAAGTCCGGCTCACTGCCGGTGAAAGATGTTTGTGCCCCTAAACCTGCTATTCATTCAAAACCAATCCACCCAGCTGCTCGGCTTTTTGCCGATCCTGCTGATCTTTGGAATCTTTTATTTCCTGCTGTTCATGCCAATGCAGAAGCAGAAGAAACAGATGAAGCAAATGCTGGAAGGATTGCAAAATGGGAACGTGGTTCAAACCACGGGCGGCATTGTTGGAACCATAGTTTCCATGAACACCGGTGATGATACGCTGGTGGTGAGAGTCAAGCCGGATAACATCAAGTTACAGGTCGCAAGAAGCGCCGTCGCGGCCCTGGTTTCCGAAAAATAACTGAGGCGAAATTAGAAGCACATGAATAAGAGTTTGAAGATCAAAGCCGTTGTCATCCTTGCCGTTCTGCTGGCATGCGCGTACCTGTTGGTCGGGTTTCCGAAATCGAAAGACGAACTGGTTGGCAACTGGAATAAGAACATCCACCTGGGCCTCGATCTGCGCGGCGGAAGCCACCTGGTGTTGCAGGTGCAGGTGCAGGACGCCTTCAAAGCGGAGGCGGCGCAGGTGGGCGAACGGTTGAAGGAAGAGCTTACCAAGCAAAATATCAGCTTCACCCAGATCGACAACACCGAGCCGCCCAGCCTGGAGACAGCCGAGACGGTCCAGGTGACCATCAAAGGCATCCCGCCGGAGAAGGCCGGAACATTCCGCGGGATCGCCAACGATAATTTCAAGGCGTGGATCCTTAGTTCGGATGGCGTGAATAATTACAAGATGACCATCCGGCCCAGTGATGCGCTGGAGCTGCGCCGCGGGACGGTGGAGAGCGCCATCCGCACCATTAAGACTCGCGTGGATGGGCTGGGCCTGGCTGAATCTTCGGTCATCCCGCGCGGCAGAACCGACGGTGCTTCTGAAATTCTGGTGGAGCTTCCGGGTGTTGACGATCCTGCTCGTATCAAGCAGTTGATTCAGACGGCGGCTGTTCTTGAGCTTTACGAAGTGAAAGACGGACCCTTTGCGGACGACCAGGAAGCCCGCGTGAAGCATGGCGGAGTATTGCCGCTGAACACGAAGCTGCTGAAGGGCGTTGGCCGGGGCGATAATTCCAGCGGCTGGCTTCTGGTGACCCGCAATCCGGTGATCCGCGGCAGCGATCTTCGCGATGCGAAACCGGCGCAGGGTGAAATGGGCAAATGGGAAACGAATTTCGTGCTGACGCAGGACGCGGCAAAACGGTTTGAGCGTTTTACCGAAAGCAACATTGGCAACCGGCTGGCGATTGTGCTCGACAATCAATGGCGCAGTGCTCCTACGATTCAGAATAAGATCAGCGACAACGGACGGATTACAGGTGCGTCCAATCAGCAGGACGCCTCTGATCTCGCCTTGGTGCTACGGGCGGGTTCGCTGCCGGCCAGCTTGATCTATCTGGAAGAGCGGACGGTTGGTCCATCCCTGGGCGCCGACTCCATTCAGCAGGGACTGCTGGCGGGCGTCGTCGGGATTGTCGCAGTGGTTCTGGTGATGCTGGTTTACTACAAGCGCAGCGGCATCAACGCGACCCTCGCCTTGGTATTGAACGCAGTGATCCTTCTGGCGGCGCTGAGCTATTTCGAAGCGGTACTCACACTCCCTGGCATTGCGGGATTCATTCTGACCATCGGTATGGCGGTGGATAGCAACGTGCTGATTTTTGAACGCATCCGCGAAGAGCTGCGATCCGGCAAGGCGGTGATTGCGGCGGTAGATATGGGATTCAGTAAGGCGCTGGGCACCATCATCGATACGCACGTGACCACCGTGGTGTCGTGCGCGTTTCTCTTTTTGTTCGGAACCGGGCCAGTGAAGGGATTTGCCGTCACCCTAGTGATAGGCTTAGTAGCTAATGTGTTTACCGCAGTATTTGTGTCGAAGTTTATCTTCGACTGGGAGTTGTCCGGCAAACGGCAACTCACCACGCTGAGCATCTAACTGCGCCGCGGCGAGCAGGCCTCGGGGCCGGCGCGCAACTGGTGGCGTTTTGGTGTAACCCTTTGGAACGGTTTGAGGTTGGGGCCGTTTTATGATACGTTTTACGGGAACTGTTTGATAGGTGCTGGTGTCTAAACAAGACGAATGCCAGCTTGATCGGATTCATGGAACTTTTTAAGAACACGAATTTTGACTTTCTGGGTAAGAAGTGGCCCTTCATCATCGCTTCTCTGATACTGACTGGGGCGGGCCTGGTGAGTCTGATGGCGCGCGGCGGACCTCGTTACGGGATCGATTTTCGCGGTGGTGCGCTGGTGTACGTGAAGTTTGCGGACAAGCCGATGCCGGACAAAGTCCGACTGGCGCTGGCCTCGAAGATTCCTGGCGGCGGCGCACCCGAAGTGGTGGAAGTGCAGGGTACGAACGAGCTGATCATCGGCACGGAAATTCAGGACGAGAAGACGCTGGCGGTGACGCGGCAGGCGATTGTAGACACGCTCGCCAAAGAGTTTGGCCAGAGCGGAGGCCAACGTCTGGATATCAACAACGCCGGGGCCGGAGCGGTCGCCGACAAGCTTCGTGATGCGCTGCAGCGGACTGGCGCAGGCATCTCGGAACAACAATTGCAGGATATGTCGAAGGCGATCACAAAGTATCGCGATACCCCGCCGCAGTCGGGGCTGCTTCGCAACTTTGAACAGCTTTCCGGCGTTCCAGGTGTAACCGCGCCGGTGATTGCGGCGCTGAACCAGGAATTTTATGCGGCGCCCTACGCCATCCGCAATGTGGAATTGGTGGGTGCCAAGATTGGCTCGGACCTGCGCCGCCAGGCGATTTACGTAGTGCTGTCCGCCTTGGGAGGAATGCTAATCTATATCGCATTCCGGTTTGAGTGGATTTATGGCGTCGCCGCGGTGCTGGCGGTATTTCACGATACGATTATCACGATCGGTCTGTTCTCGTTGTTCAACATGGAAATATCGCTGACGGTGGTAGCGGCGCTGTTGACCTTGGTTGGCTACTCCATGAACGACACGATTGTTGTGTTCGACCGGATTCGGGAAAACCTGAAGTTGATGCGGCGGGAGAAACTGGAGAACCTGATCAACATCAGCGTGAACCAGACGTTGAGCCGGACGCTGCTGACCTCGGGTTTGACGTTGCTTACCGCGCTTTCCTTGTTTCTTTTCGGTGGTCCGGTGCTGAAGGGATTTTCTTTTGCTCTGGTTGTTGGTATTATCGTCGGCACCTACTCTTCGATCTTTATTGCCAGTCCGATCCTGGTTCTGTGGCAGGATTTTGTGGAAAAGCGGAAGGGAACCGCACCGGCACTGGCTGCCGGGGCAGTTCGGCGCCGCTGAAGAATTTAACTTAAACTAGTAGGCCGTGCGTGAGAGAAGGCAAATCGCGCGGCAACGAAAAGGGGTAATTGTCATGTTTGAACAGACCTTCGTCGAGAGCGGAAACCGGACTCGCAAGAGCGCTTCGGTGTTCGTCTCCTTCGCCGTTCAGGTGGTGTTGATCATCGTCCTGGTGCTCATTCCCCTGATCTTCACCGACTCTCTTCCCAGGACGCAGCTCACCAGCTTCCTGGTGGCCCCGCCGCCACCGCCACCACCACCGCCTCCGCCCGCAGCCGCTCCGGTTAAAGTTGTCAAAGTCATCCCTCGTCAGTTCGACGCCAACAAGCTGATGGCTCCGAAAGTCATTCCCAAAGACATCGCCAATATCAAGGAAGAAGAGCTTCCTCCCATGGCCGGTACGCCGGGCGTAGTCGGTGGAGTTCCCGGTGGAGTTCCCGGCGGAGTCGGCGGCGGCGTGCTGGGTGGTATCATCGGCGGGATCCCGTCCGCCGCTCCTCCTCCCCCGCCGGTGAAGGAAGCGCCCAAGCCGGTGACCCCAAAGTCCATTCGTGTCGGTGGTAACGTGCAGGCCGCCAAATTGATCCGGCAGCCCAAGCCAAGTTATCCTCCACTGGCCAAACAGGCTCGCATCCAGGGTACTGTACGGTTCAACGCGGTAATCGGAAAAGATGGCACCATTCAAAACTTGACGCTGGTCAGCGGACATCCTCTGCTGATTCCTTCCGCGCAGGATGCCGTTCGCCAGTGGGTCTACCAGCCCACCACGTTGAACGGTGAGCCGGTGGAAGTGGTGACGACGATTGACGTCAACTTTACTCTGAGTCAATAGCGTTCTTGAGAAGGTATACGCAAATCAGGTAAACTTTGTTCGTAAGAAATTTCGGTACTTAATTCAACTCGCAGGAGACAATCAGAATGTTGCTACAGATGCACCTATGGGCTTTCATGTTTCTTCAAGAAGCAGGATCGCCCGCCATCAGCTTTGACTTGGTCAAGATGGTTGGCCAGATGACTATTATGGGTAAGGCCGTGGTTGTGACTCTTTTTATCATGTCCGCTTGGTCCATCGGCGTCATGATCGATAGAGCCATCGCCTTCAAGGCAGCCCGGAAGCAATCCAGGGAGTTCGCTCCCGCCGTCGCCGGCGCGTTGCGTGAGAACAAGCTGGATGAAGCAATCAAGATTGCGGATCGTTACCGCAAGAGCCATTTGGCGAAAGTTGTAGTGGCCGGTCTGCAGGAATTCCGCGCACACCAGGACAGCACTGAGATCCCTGGTGAAGAGATTGAAGCCTCCAAGCGCGCCCTGGAACGTTCCGAAGCCATTGTGCACGCCGAATTGAAGCGCGGCATCAGCACGCTGGCGACGATCGGTTCGACCGCGCCGTTCGTCGGACTGTTCGGAACGGTTATCGGTATCATCAACGCATTCCGTGGAATTGCGACGGAAAAGTCTGCCGGTCTAGGCGCCGTTTCAGCCGGT
Organism: Bryobacterales bacterium; assembly: GCA_038230275.1. Taxonomy (GTDB): domain Bacteria; phylum Acidobacteriota; class Terriglobia; order Bryobacterales; family Bryobacteraceae; genus JANXXV01. Next base: position 100,887 of record JBBRNO010000002.1, on the reverse strand, counting down.
ATTTCGGAAGCGTTGGTCACCACCGCCGTCGGTCTGTTTGTGGCTATCCCGGCCGTCTGGATGTACAACTACTTCACCGGTCAACTGGAGTCGTTCGACGTCGAAATGGGTAACTCCAGCTCCGAACTGATCGACTACTTCCTGAAGCGGTCGCAGCGGATGGCAAAGAAGTAAAACGGCACGAAATCGTGGCCGTAGCGAGTTGAATTCGGGAGAGTGAGAGGGACCGCGGGGCTCCTCTCACATCCTGGTAGTGAAGGAGATTCCATCCATGAAAAAACAACCGGTTCCTGCTCCGGTATCCGACATCAACGTCACGCCAATGGTTGACGTGATGCTGGTTTTGTTGATCATCTTCATCGTCATCACTCCCATGCTTTCCAAAGGCATCAGCGTGGACATGGTGAAGACCAAGAATCCGATCAAGATGTCCGCCGCGGATAAGGAAGACGCGGTCCTGGTCGCGGTGAGCCGCGACGGGAAGACCTATTTGGGTACCACTGCGATGGTGCCGGATCAGTTGCCCCAGAAGGTAAAAGATATGCTCACCAACAAGGTGGACAAGACCGTGTATCTGCGAAGCGATTCCCGCGCCCGCTACGAACGCGTGGTGGAAGTGGTGGATAACCTTCGGGCCGCGGGTGTGGACCAGCTTGGATTGTTGACGGAAAAGGACGCTAAGACGGCGCCCGCCGCCACGCCTCCAGCCGGACAGTAGGCTCGGACCGCGCATTTCGGTAAACGACAGAGTTTTTCATAAAGGAGCATTCTTATGTCAATGGCAGTCGGTGGTGGAAGAAAAGGCGCGATGGCGGACATGAACCTGACGCCCCTCATCGATGTTCTGCTTGTGCTGCTGATCATCTTCATGGTGATCACGCCGCTGGACCAGATGGGACTGGATGCGCTTGTGCCGCAGCCCCCGCCGCCAAATGCGCCGCCACCTCCACCCGGGCAAGATCGTACGGTGGTGATTATCATCGATAAGGACAAGAAGATGATGATCAATACTGAACCAACCGATGAGGGCAGGCTGGGTAACCGCTTGATGGAAATCTTCAAGACCCGCGCGGAGAAGGTTGTGTTTGTGAAAGGCGACCCCGATCTGGAATTTCAATATGTAGCCCACGCGATCGATATCGCAAAGGGCGCCGGAATCGATAAGGTGGGTTTGATGACAGCGAAGATGGAGGAAGGAAAGTAGTCTCATGAAAAGGACAATTCTCGCGGTTACCAGCCTTACGATCCTCGCTCTTTTCTCGACCGGCTGCGACAAGCTGAAGTCGCGCGACGAGCTGAACAAGGGCGTGGCATCCTTCAAGAACGCCAAGTACGTGGAAGCGGTGGAGCATTTCAAGACCGCGGTGGAATTGGACGGAACCAACCCCAATGCCCGCCTGTATCTGGCGACGGCTTACATGAGCCAATATATTCCGGGAGCCGAGTCGCCGGAGAATCTGCAAAACGCGAAGGCCGCCAGCGACCAGTTCCTGAAGGTGCTGGAACAGGACCCGAAGAACACGGTGGCGGTGACGTCGCTCGCTTCGCTCCACTACAGTGAGGCGCAGGGTGCGACCGGGCTGGAATCCAAGATCAAGAAGCTGGATGAAGCCAAGGAATGGTACGAGAAGCTGGCGCAGATCGATGACAAGAATAAGGAAGCCTACTACAGTCTGGGTGTCATCACCTGGGCCAAATGGTATCCGCAGCTTGCCACGGCGCGGGCCAAGCTGGGAATGAAGCCCGAAGATCCGGGTCCCATTAAGGACAAGAAGCTGAAGGAAGAACTGAAGGCGCAGTATGGTCCCATGGTGGAGTCGGGTATCAAGAATCTGCAGAAGGCGCTGGATGTGGACCCGCAATACGACGACGCGATGGCTTACATGAATCTGCTGATTCGCGAACGTGCCGATTTGGCCGACAATGCGGAAGACTACAAGAGAGAAGTGGACATCGCCGACAATTGGGTACAGAAGGCTCTTGAGACGAAGAAGCTCAAGGCTGAGCGTGCTCTGAAGAAGAGCGCCGGCGGGGACGGGAAGTAATTACTGAAGTTCAACCGATTGTAAATGCCGTCCGTGCCTGTAAGGGCTGGACGGCATTTTTGTGTCCTTGCAGCGGAGGATCGGCAGTCGCGAAGCAATTGCAAAATTGGCAATACCCTCCGGAACTGAGATCGGGCATCGGCTCTACGGTGTAACAACTGCAAGTTCAGCAAATCGCTCAAAGTCTCTCCGGTTGTAGCCGTAGATCCGCAGGGCATCGTTCGCCGGCATCGTAGCAGCCAGTTGAATGTCAAATATCATTGCGCCGGTGACTGGCCGTCTCCGCAGAAGTTCCAGCCAATGAAAGACGGCGCTGGGGGGGACCGGTAATACCACTACCCCTGGTAGAGCGAGTATCGCGTCTATCGCCTCACCCGGTGTGCGCGGTATCGCAACTCGCTTTCCATTGGTAACAACCGAGAAAAATTCGGCGAGTACCTGCGAGGTAACGCATAGAGTTGCTGCGGGGTCGTGCGAACTTTCCAAGAGCCGGCGGGATGGGCCGTGGTGCTCGGCGTCACTCCAGAAGGCGTAGACCAGAACGTTCGCGTCGATCACAGCAGCGTCATTCGATCCAGCGACTCTGTTCGTTATTGGCGGGTAGCGAGGGCTTGTCCGCGGCATCCTGAATCGGCGCCAGCAGAGCAGGACGGATGGTAAGGGAACGAACTTAGTCGATTCCGCCATCGCAGCCTTCGCCATGTTTTTTCAGCAGAGCGTTGAGCAAAGCTGCTGGCCGCCGGAAGTTGGTGCGCTCCAGCGCGCGGATCGCTTCCGCAAAGTTGATCAGAGACTTATCTGCCGCCATATCCAGTACACCGAGCGTGCCAGTGACCCGCAGACCTCTTCCTGTGGCTATGCGGTAACCGTTGCGCTCATCCAGCAACAGTAAGTCGGCGTGCAAGTATTCGGCTTAACAAATAGCGGCGGTTTCGCCCTCATCCAGGCCGGACACCTGGGGCAGCCCTATAATGTCGTGGATTTCAAGCCACATGGGCGGTGCGGCGATCCAGTTCCTCACCAAGTCCGGGGCATCCGCGTCGGAGAGTTCGCGCTCCACCGCGCGGGGAAGTGCCACGTGTTCAAACAGACGCGGAAGCAGATTGGCTTGCCCAATAAGGATCAGATAGTTGATGGGGCCGGTATCGGCGATCACCAACCGCAAGGGCTTAGAACCCAAGCTCTTTCAGAGCCCTTCGTTCTTCCTCGAAGTCCTCAAGGGTATATTCCTGATAGATACCGTGCCCCTTCAGAAAGCCATCCAGCGCAATGCGGCCCAAGCCGAGCATCTTGCGCAACTGGACTTCGCTGATGCGTCCGGCCCGGAGTTCTTCGAGCGCGAAGGCTTCGAGGGCGCGGCGCTCCAGTTGGTCATGAACGGCTTCGCCGCCCAGGTGAGCCACCAGTTCGTCGGAGATGCGAACGGTCAGGTCCATGATTTCCAGCCTAACCGGATCCGCAATCCCAGTCAATCCTGCTTAGGAGCCCGGCAACCGTCCGAACGGTACTTCCGATTCCAGTGAGGAACAATCGGAACTTGCCCGGAACCATCACATCGGGATTGTGCCGGCATTCCATCAGTGCCCATTGCGCACACGCCGTCGGACCAAGGGGTAGACTCTCGTCCAATTCCCATCCCATTTATCCCATTCATCATGGCCATGGTTCACCACCGATCCGGCCGCCCTCCAAGCTGCAAAGAGCGACAACCTCCGGGAGGCGAAATAGTCTCCAGAAGGCAGGCAAGCCGTGATCGTCTGGACTACATTATGGCGCAACGGAATGCTAAACTTCCAGCATGAAGGACCCAGTTGCTTTGATGCCAACCGAAGAAGGATATAGCGTTTCCTGTCCTGGCCTCCCAGGTTGCTGGTCGCAAGGCGCCACGGAAGCGGAAGCCTTGGCGAACATTCAGGACGCGATCCGGGAATATCTCGAAGTCGCCCGCCAACTCGCTGGCGAGCAGAATTTAAGGGAAGTGGAGATTCCGGCTTAACAAGGGCCGAAAATCCCTGGAATCCCTCATCTTCGGGCCGTGAAGGCGCTCGAAAAAATTGGCTTCCACGTCGCGAGACAAGCCAAGCACATAGTCATGACCGACGGCGTGCGGATTCTAACCATCCCAAGGCACAATCCTGTGGACGCCTCAACCATGGGCGGCATCGTTCGGGACGCTGGGATTTCTGCGGAACAATTTCGGGACCTTCTCTAAACTCGGGGTTCAATCGGCTGCGGCCAAGGTCAGGAGTCTACCCCACCCATCCATCGGTCCCTCAAGAGAGTTCGCGCTCCACGGCGCGGGGAAGCGCCACGTGTTAAAACAGCTGCGGAACCAGATCGCCTTGCCCGATGAGGATCAGATAGTCAATGGGGCCGGTATCGGCGATGACCAACCGCAAGGGCTTAGAATCCAAGCTCTTTCAGAGCCCTTCGTTCTTCCCCGAAGTCCTCAAGGGTATATTCCTGATAGATAGCGTGCCCCTTCAGGAAGCCATCCAGCGCAATACCGCCCAGGCCGAGCATCTTGCGCAAGTGAAATTCGCTGATGCGTCCGGCCCCGAGTTCTTCGAGGACGAACGCTTCCAGGGCGCGGATCTTCAGTTGGTCATGAACGGCTTCGCCGCCCCGGGTGAGCCACCAGTTCGTCGGAAATGCGAACGGTCAGGTCCAAGATTTCCAGCCTAACCGGCTCCGCAATCCCAGTCAATCCTGGTGCGGAGCCGGGCAACCGTCCGAACGGTACTTCCGATTCCGGTGAGGACCAATCGGAACGTGCCCAATTCCCATCCCATTGATCCCATTCATCGTGGCCATTTTTCACCACCCATCCGGCCGCCCCCCAAACCAGTTCCACTTCCCCGGCTCCCGAGCTTTCCAGCAAGCCAGAGCCAGCGCCAGCACCAGATCGTCGTGCCGCGCTTCCCCTCCATTCCCATACGATTCCCGGCCCACCGCCGACAGCTTCACCCTCACCCCCATCAACTCCCTCAGCAGCGCCTCACCCTCAGCCAGCCCCCGCGCAATCCGCAGTTGCTTCAAATCGAACATCACCTGCAGCCCGTTCAGCAAATCCCGCTTCGGAGCCGACCGCTGCCCTCCAGCCCCTCCGCCCGTTATCGTCACCGGCACAATCTCGCACCCGATCCCCGCCGCGCACAACAGATCCACCACCGGAGCGCCCACGCCCGTGGCATCCACCACCAGCGTCCGCCGCTCGCCCAGTGCCGCATTCATCGCCACCTCCTTGATCCGCGCCACGACCTCCGGATACGGCGTCCGCAGCCGGATCCGTTCCATGTGCCGCACGTGAAACCACGTCTCCCGCCGGCACTGCCACGTCACCGGGTCCCGCGCCTCATACATTACTTCCGCCCGCTCCACCACGCACACCGCCGTGTAGTCGTGCTTCTGCCCCAGGTCCACGCCAATAAAGAAATCGCTGGTCTTCTCCCGAATCGCCGAATCCATCACTTTTCCCCCCGCAGATCCAGCGGTTTCACATCGTCGGTGATCGCCGCCCGGATCACATCGCTGTCGAACATGCTTTCCTCGGTATCCACGAACTCGCAGCAGTATTCCTGCCGGAACCAGCGGTCGCCCTGCTTCACGCGCTCTTCCGCTACAAACGACGGATCGATCCGGCTGCACTCCGCCCCCGTCACAGATACGCGCTCCCATTGGTCTCCGCCGTATTCCCATTCTTCATAGAAGAACCCCCGCTTCCCCGCCGGCGTACTCATCAGCCACAGATCCCCGCCGCTCACCGCCAGCATCGGCCGCACTGCTTTGTAGAGGTCGTCGCTCACCCGCGAAGCCTCGTCGATCAGCAGCAGCGACACAGCCGAGAACCCTCGCGCCGTCGCCTGCTGACCCGGCAGCCCGACAATCCGCGACCCGTTCGGAAAACGCAGCGAGCAGTCGTTGTCTCCGTCGCCTCTGGGCTGGATTCCCAACCGCCGTACATATTCGCTCGCCTTTCTCACGAACTCGCGGCTCTGCTTATCCGTCGGGCTCAGCACCAGCACCAGGCTCTCCGGTGTCGTCTCGGCCTGAAAGACCGCCTTGATCGCCGCTACCGTGGACTTCCCCCACTGCCGCGTACAATTCAAAAGCCCGCGCCGCACCCGGCTGCTCAGCATCACGCACTGCTTCGCGTCCGGCTCAAAGCCCAGCCGCCTGCGCGCGAATTCCACGCCGTCCATTCCCGCCATCATCCAATCTCGAGTCATATCTTTCCTCCTTTATCTACATCTGGCAGTGCCGCCAATGCGCGGATCACCGCCTCGCGCGCGCCGGGAAACTCCTCCAGCGCCTTCAGGATCGCCGACCGCAACCGCGCCCATTCCATCTGCTCCGCGCTCCAGTCGTTAGAGCGCGAAGAGGCCGCAACGGGACTCTTCCGCCCAACGCAAATCGCCCCTTTCTCAAACGAGCGCTGTCGATTTCGCACACGATTCACGCAATTCATCATTCTGGAAAGAAAATAGCAACCCTTCCGGCGAGGTCAATCCGAGAAAATCGGTTCATCGCTGAAAATAAACCAAATAGAGTTTCACAATAAATGGGACCGCCCTCGGGGCTCCGTGCGCAGCCGCCGTCGCACAGGGCTTTTTTATCTGTGTTTATCGGCGTGCATCGGCGGCCCAAATTGCCAGTTCATCTTTTTTCAAACTTTCGTACGAACCGAATCAGTCGTTTACAAGGAAACCCAAAACAACCCGCACTGCCCGGCCGTTATTCTGACCACGAAAGAGGTCCCCATGACATCGAAGCAAAAACGGAAAATCGCGCGCCGGAATGGCGCAAAAGCCGCCGGGACGAAGTCCCCGCAAGGCATTCAGACATCGTCCAGGAACGCACTGCGTCACGGACTCCTCTCCAAGGTCCTCGTGCTCTCAAACGAGTCCCAGGAGAAATTCGACGAACTCCTCAACATGTATCTGGAAAAATTCCAGCCCCAGGACGGAGTGGAAACAAACCTCGTCTACGAAATGGTGGCGGCCAAATGGCGTCAGCAGCGGGCCTGGATGAACGAAACCACCGCGCTCGAACTTGAGATGGACGCCCAGCAGATCGACATCGACGAACACAAAGCCACAGGCGGCCCGAAACTCAACATGACAAATCCTCGCCGCATCACCCTGGCCGTCACCCGTATGGCAAACAATGAGAAGACGTTAGAACTGCTTCTCCGCTACGAAACCAGCCTCAGCCGCATGCACGACCGCGCCATGAAAGCTCTCTTCCGTTTGCGGGAAGAATCAAATTTGCGAAACGACCCTAAACCAGCCGAAGCGGAGCCCCAGCCTGCGTCGGTCATCGCGAAAGTCGACCAGCCGGAAAGCCCGGAATCCAACCTTGAAGATCTCGAGCCACCCGCTGGACCCGTCGAAACCAGATTGGCATCCATACCGGCCATCGAATCCCGGCCGGAATCCCAATTTCCACCTCGGTCGAAACGCCGGAACTCACAGTTCGGTCCCATCGCGGCGAATGGTCTTCTGCGGCCCGGCAACGGAGCCGGAATGCCGCGATTACTACGCCGCAAGTGAAAAGGACGCTGCCGCCCGTTCTAGTGTACTGTCCGGCAAATAACTGGACAAAAGAAACAGCTTGCTGCAACAGTAGTTTCTGAGCCGCGACTGTAAAGGAGCGGTTTCCGGTAGTGTCCACCCAATTCGCGGACGCTACACTAGACGGTTAGTACGGGATCGGCAACCGCTGCGGCCGGCGTTTCCTGCAGAAGTTCCAGAAACGACTGCGCCGCGCGGTGAAAGCGCTTCTTCTTGCGGTGAATGATGCCAAGCGGCCGGACCAGCCCGGGGGACGCGATGGGAACGGCCGCCAGCCGCCCTTGTAACAGTTCGTTACGGAGGATTCTTGCCGGCACGATGCTCACACCAGAGCCCAGCTCGATCGCTTCTTTAATCGTTTGCAGGTTATCGAAGTGCATGGTGATGTTCACTTCGACGCCCGCGGCGCGGAGATAACGGTCCACTTCGCGCCGGATGGGCAAATCTTCATCGAAGGCGATGAAGTCTACTCCCTGAAGATCGATAGCGGAGATGGCGCTCCGCGCCGCGAGCGGGTGGGACGGAGCCGTAGCCAGCGCCATTTCCTCCTGTCGCCAGGCAATGACGGAAATCTCGCGAGTCGGTTCCGGATAGCTGACCAAACCCAGGTCGACACGGTCGGAAGCAACCGATTCGTACACCTTCTCCGGACGCAAATATTCGATTTGCAGCCGGACGTTCGGGACGCGCCGCAGAAACTCCGCTTCCAGCTGCGACATTTCAGACAGTCCGATGGAATAGATGGAAGCGATGCGGACGGTACCCTCAATTTCGATTCGGAGCTCGTCAAGAGCCACCCGGAACTCATCGTTGCGGCGGAGGACATCGCGGCAAAGCTCGTGGTATAGCTTTCCGGCGGGTGTGAGGCAAAGCGGCCGGGTGGACCGGTCCAGAAGCGATACGCCCAGCCCTTTCTCCAGCTCATGCAGTTGTTGGCTGGCGGCGGAGGGCGAGATTCCGTTTAGTTCCGCGCCCCGGCTTAGGCTTTTCGTTTGGACGATGTCGCGGAACAGAATTAGACTGTCAAAACCCACAAACGCCAGTCTAACTTAAGTAAATCTAAATTACCAGGGTTATATTTTCACTTTAACTAATACTGTCCGTGTGCTATACTGGGCGCTAATCAACCCGACGAGGGGTGCCATGACTCACGCAACTCTACCTAACGGTCTACCGGTCGCCCAAGGACTTTATTCTCCGCAGAATGAACGAGATGCATGCGGTCTCGGCTTTGTGGTGAACATCAAGGGCGAACAATCTCACGAGATCATTACCAAGGGTATTCAGATCCTTGTAAACCTTACACACAGAGGGGCTTCCGGCTGCGACCCGGAGACCGGCGATGGAGCCGGCGTGCTGATTCAGATACCCGACAAGTTCTTCCGCCGGGAGTGCGGAAAACTTGGCTTCACCCTGCCGCCCGTCGGGGAATACGGGGTTGGGATGGTATTTCTGCCGCTGGAACGCCAGCAGCGATTGCAATGCGAGGGGATTCTGGAGCGGATTGCCGCCGAAGAGGGCTTGACGGTGTTGGGTTGGCGGGATACGCCGGTGGATGGCAACGCGATCGGCCGAGTGGCGCGGGGCTCACAGCCGTATATCGAACAGATCTTCATTCGCAGCGCCGCAGGTATGTCGCAGGACCAGTTGGAGCGAAAGCTGTACCTGGTTTTGAAGCGGGCCGAGGCAGAAGTGGCCGGGTCCGATATTCGGGACAAGAGCTTCTTCTATCTGCCCTCACTGTCGTCGCGCACCATCGTTTATAAGGGCTTGCTGTTGGCGCCGCAGATCACCAATTTTTACACTGATCTGTCGGATGCCGATGCGATGAGTGCGCTGTGCCTGGTACACCAGCGATTTTCGACGAACACGTTTCCCACCTGGCAACTGGCGCACCCGTTCCGGCACATTTGCCATAACGGAGAGATCAATACCGTCCGCGGCAATGCGAACTGGATGTATGCGCGGCAGTCGGTAATGGAATCGCCCCTGTTTGGTGACGACATCAAGAAGCTGTTTCCGGTGATTGCGCCCAATGGGAGCGATTCGGCCTGCCTGGACAATGCGGTTCAGCTTCTAAAGATGGCTGGCCGGTCCTTGCCTCACGTGATGGCAATGCTGATGCCGGAAGCCTGGGACGCCGACACCACCATGCCGGCGGACAAGAAAGCGTTTTACGAGTATCACGCTTCGCTGATGGAACCTTGGGATGGGCCGGCCGCGGTTGCCTTTACGGACGGCAACGTGATTGGGGCAACGCTGGATAGGAATGGTTTGCGGCCCGCGCGGTATCTGGTGACGCATGACAATCTGCTGATCATGGCGTCGGAGACCGGCGTGCTGCCGGTGAAACCGGAAGAGGTGAAGTATAAGGGACGGTTGCAACCCGGACGCATGCTGTTGGTGGATCTTTCCGAGAAGCGCCTGATTCCGGATGAGGAATTGAAACAGCGGCTCGCAGACCGCCAGCCTTACGGGCAATGGATCGAGGAGAATCAGATCGATTTGGACGACCTGCCAGAACCACCGCGGGTCTATTCCACCGATCACGATACAATTCTTTGCCGGCAGCGGGCGTTCGGTTATACCGATGAGGATGTGCGCATTCTGATGGCGCCGATGGCGGAGAAAGGGGAGGAGGCTATCGGTTCCATGGGCACCGATACGCCGCTGGCCTGCCTTTCCGATAAGCCGCAATCGCTGTTCAACTATTTCAAGCAGTTGTTTGCGCAGGTGACCAATCCGCCGATCGATCCGATCCGCGAGGAACTCGTGATGTCGCTCACCAGCTACATCGGCAATGAGCGGAACATACTGGATGAGACTCCGCAGCACTGCCATACATTGAAGCTGCAGCATCCCATTCTGACCAATCGGGATCTGGAGAAATTGCGGCGCGTCTCGTTCGGCGATTTTCTGGCTTGTACCCTGCCTACGCTGTATCGCGTGGATGGCGGGGAACAGGAACTGGAGCGGTCGCTTACCGGTTTGTGCCGGCGCGCGTCGCTCTCCATCAAGAACGGCTACTCTGTGCTGATCCTGTCGGATCGTGGCGTAGACGAAGACTCGGCGCCAATTCCCAGCCTGCTGGCATTGACGGCGGTGCACAACCATCTGGTTCGGGAAGGGACGCGGACGCAAGTGGCGTTGATTATCGAATCGGGCGAGCCGCGCGAGGTGATGCATTTCTGCGTGTTGATCGGCTATGGCGCCAGCGCGATCAATCCGTATCTGGCCATTGAGACGCTGGAGAATCTGACGCTCCGTGGCGATCTCGGCGCGAAGACTACGTTCGAATCGGCGCTGAAGAATTACAAGAAGTCAATCAACAAGGGACTGTTGAAGGTCTTTTCAAAGATGGGAATCTCCACCCTACAGAGCTATCGTGGGGCGCAGATTTTCGAGGCGATCGGGCTGAACAAGGATATCGTCGACAAGTACTTCACCGGCACCGCTTCCCGCATAGAGGGCGTGGGCCTGGAAGTTCTGGCGCGCGAGGCGCAGATGAAGCACAGCCATGCGTTCCGCACGTTGACCGATTCTTCCACCGAACTGGATGTGGGCGGAAGCTATCAATACCGCATCCGCGGCGAGTATCATTTGTTCAATCCGCTGACGGTAAGCAAGTTGCAACATGCGGTGCGGCAGCAAAGCTACGCGACGTTCAAAGAGTACACCGAACTGGTGAACAACCAGAGCAAGCAACTGTGTACGCTGCGCGGGCTGATGACGTTGAAGACCGCGGCCAAGCCGGTTCCGATTGAGGAAGTGGAGCCCGCCAGCGAGATTGTGAAACGCTTCGCCACGGGCGCCATGTCTTACGGATCGATCAGCAAAGAGGCGCACGAAACGCTGGCGATCGCCATGAACCGCATGGGTGGCCGGTCGAATACCGGTGAGGGCGGGGAAGACGAAGAACGCTTTCAGCGGGATGCCAATGGCGACTGGCGCCGCAGCGCCATCAAGCAGGTGGCTTCCGGCCGGTTCGGCGTCACCACAAATTATCTGGTGAATGCCGATGAGCTGCAGATTAAGATCGCGCAGGGAGCAAAGCCCGGCGAGGGTGGGCAACTGCCCGGTCACAAGATCAGCGAATCCATCGCCCGGACGCGCCACGCCATTCCCGGCGTGGGGCTGATCTCGCCGCCGCCGCATCATGATATTTACTCCATCGAAGATCTGGCGCAGTTGATCTACGATCTGAAGAATGTGAATCCGAAGGCCCGCATTTCGGTGAAGCTGGTGGCTGAGGTGGGTGTCGGAACGGTGGCTGCCGGTGTAGCAAAGGCGCATGCCGATCTGGTGCTCATCAGCGGCCATGACGGCGGCACGGGCGCAGCGCCGCTCACTTCGTTGAAGCACGCTGGTGTGCCTTGGGAACTGGGGCTGGCGGAAACGCAGCAGGTGCTGGTTCTGAACGATCTGCGCAGCCGCATTCGCGTGCAAACCGATGGCAAATTACAAACCGGGCGCGACGTCGCGGTAGCCGCTCTATTGGGCGCTGAGGAGTTCGGCTTCTCAACCGCTCCGCTGGTTACGCTGGGCTGTATCATGATGCGCAAATGCCATCTGAATACCTGCCCGGTGGGAATCGCGACACAGGATGAAGCACTGCGCAAGAAGTTTACGGGGCAGCCGGAAAACGTCATCAACTTCTTCTTCTACATTGCCGAGGAAGTTCGCGAATTAATGGCAACGATGGGCTTCCGCAGTATGGACGAGATGGTGGGCCGCGTAGACATGCTTGAAATGCGCGATGCCATCGAGCATTGGAAAGCGCGCGGTCTGGACTTCTCAGCGATACTCTACAATCCGCAAGTACCCGCTCGCGTGGGCCGGCGCTGTACGATGGCGCAGGATCATGGATTGAACCGGGCGCTGGATTATAAATTGATCGATCACGCGGCCGAGGCGCTGGAATCGAAGACGCCGGTGGAGTTCCGGTTGCCTATCCGGAACGTCCATCGTACGGTTGGCGCTATGCTGAGCGGCGAGATTGCCCGGCGGTATGGATCGGCTGGCTTGCCCGACGATACCATCAAGTTCTATTTCACAGGTTCCGCTGGGCAGAGCTTTGGGGCATTCCTGGCCAAGGGCGTTTCACTGACGCTGGAAGGCGATGCGAACGATTACGTCGGCAAGGGACTTTCCGGTGGAAAGCTGGTGGTGTTCCCACCGAAGGCTTCTTCGTTCCTGCCGGAACAGAATATCCTCATCGGCAACGTGGTGCTGTACGGAGCCACCACGGGCGAAGCGTTTTTCAACGGTGTGGCCGGCGAAAGATTTGCGGTACGCAACTCCGGAGCGACGGCAGTGGTGGAAGGCGTGGGCGACCACGGCTGTGAATACATGACGAATGGGCTGGTGGTGGTGCTGGGCAGCACGGGCAAGAACTTCGCCGCGGGCATGTCCGGCGGAATTGCCTTTGTGCTCGACGATAGCGGTGAATTCAGGGCAACGCTCTGCAATCGCGGCGGGGTGGATCTGGATCCGGTGGTTGAGCCAAGCGATATTCAAGCGCTGCAACGCTTAATTGAGAGACACGTGGAAGCTACGGCTAGTCCGCGCGGCAAGTGGATTTTGGATAACTGGGCGGAGATGCTGCCAAAGTTCGTGAAGGTGTTCCCGCACGAATTCAAGCGTGTGCTGGGAGTGAAGCGGGAGGCCGCCGCTGCCTTGACGCATGAAGCAGTGAAACTGCCCGCCACGCAGATGCAGGTGACTCATGGGTAAGACAACTGGATTCCTGGAATATACGCGGGAACTGCCGGCCCGCCGGCCGGTGGCGGAGCGCGTCAACGACTATTTTGAAGTTTATCAGCCGTTCGCCGAGGAACACGTTCGGACACAGGGAGCGCGCTGCATGGATTGCGGCGTGCCGTTCTGCCATACTGGCTGCCCGCTGAACAATATCATTCCGGACTGGAACGATTTCGTTTATCGGGACCGCTGGAAAGACGCAATCCGCACGCTGCACGCGACGAACAATTTTCCGGAATGGACTGGACGGATTTGTCCGGCGCCGTGCGAGGCGGCATGCGTGCTTGGCATCAACGAACCAGCCGTAACCATTAAGGTGATTGAAAAGACCATCGTGGAACACGCGTTCCAAGAAGGATGGATCAAGCCTGAAACACCCGCACGCCGTACAGGGAAGAAGATCGCCGTGATCGGTTCGGGACCTGCCGGTCTGGCGGCGGCGCAACAGTTGGCGCGCGCCGGTCATGGTGTGACGGTGTTTGAAAAAGCGGACCGCATCGGCGGCCTGCTGCGCTACGGCATTCCGGATTTCAAGATGGAGAAATGGACCATCGACCGGCGATTGGAACAGATGACGGCCGAGGGCGTGAAATTTGTCACCAACGCCCACGTCGGAGATAACTATCCAGTTGAGGAATTGCGCAAGGAGTTCAACGTCATCCTGGTTGCCGCCGGGAGCGAACATCCGCGCGATCTTACTGTGCCGGGCAGGGAATTGAAGGGCGTCCACTTTGCGATGGAGTTTTTACCGCAACAGAATAAAGTGGTGGCTGGCGACAAGGTGCCCAATCAGATTCTGGCCACGGGCAAACGTGTGGTGATCATCGGCGGCGGCGATACGGGAGCCGATTGCCTGGGTACTTCGCATCGCCAGAAGGCGCTCTCCGTGCATCAATTCGAAATTATGCCCATGCCTCCCAGCGAGCGTTCCGAGCTGACTCCGTGGCCGCTGTGGCCGCTGCAATTACGCATCGAAAGCGCGCATGAAGAAGGCGGTCTTCGCGAATGGAGCATGTTGACCACGAAGCTGACCGGGGATGCGCAAGGCAACCTCACGCATCTTCACGGTGTTCGTGTCGGCGCTCCGCCGAAATTTGAACCGGTTCCGGGCAGTGAGTTTGCGCTGGAAGCCGATCTGATTCTGCTGGCCATGGGCTTCACGGGTCCGGTGAAGACGGGAATGGTGGAGAAACTCGGGGTGGAGTTGAATCTGCGCGGGAATATCGCCACCGACGAACATTACCAATCCACAGTGCCGGGAATTTTCGCCGCCGGTGACGCACGGAGGGGACAATCGCTGGTAGTGTGGGCGATTGCGGAAGGGCGGAAGGCGGCGAGAGCCATCGACCTTCACTTAATGGGCAAAACGTCGCTTACTTAAGAGCAAATTATGATATCTTTGCTGGTGCTATCGGCGACTTTTTTTAAAGCCGGGCCAGAGGGGTATTATGGCTGGAGAATTTCAGGTTAGCGGCCAAAATAAGGCTGCGCTATTTACATTAAAGATTCATCGCGGCGAAGGCATGGCCCTGCTGGCGATGAACTGGAAAGACGGCAAACCACCCGCGGACTTCGTTGGTTTCGCCATTGAATACAAGGAACCGGATGGCGACAAGTTCTTCGCGTTGAAGAACCGTTTGACGTTCCCCGGCGCCGGTGGCGCGGTTATTCCGAACGCACTCTCTACCAGGCTCTCGCCGATCCAGAAATTCCGTTGGGTGCATTTCCCCAGAAATGCCGAACTGGCGGGTGAATTTGTGTACCGCGTCTCTCCAGTCTTCATGAATGACCACGATGAATTGAGCTATGGCGAATCGCAGGATGCAGCCATTGAACTCCAGCGCGAGACCTATCCGGGACAGCTCAACGTAACCTTCACACGCGGATTTGTTTCCTCGCAGGCGTTCGTGGACAGGTACGGCACCGACTCAATTCCCACAATATTGCCAGATAGCGCGGACGCCGGATTGGACTTCGTTCCAACCAATCCCAAGGCCGATGAGGCTCTGGCATGGATGGGCTTCGAGGCCCGCAGTGCCATCATCGAAGTGCTGGATGAAGCCATTGCCGACAAAGACGCGCAAGTCCGCGCGGTGGTTTACGACCTCAACGAGCCGGGCATGGTTTCGCGGTTCGAGAAGTTGGGTAAGCGGCTGAAGATCATCATTGATGACGACGGCTCTCACGGCGGGGCTGGTTCCGGAGAGACCAGGTCCGCTGCGCGCCTGGCCCTCTCAGCCGGTGCGGAGAACGTGAAAAGGCAACATCTGGGAAAGCTGCAACACAATAAGATCATCGTGGTGGACGGCCCGAAGGTGCAAGCCGCCGTCTGCGGTTCCACCAACCATTCCTGGCGCGGCTTCTTCGTGCAAAATAACAACGCCATCATCCTGCGCGGCAAGGGTGTAGTGAAGATATTTCAGACGGCTTTCAACGATTACTTCGCCAATGACGATGTGGCCGGTTTCAGCAAGACCGGCTCGGCGGTATGGAACGATCTGGGACTGAAGAAGATCGATGCCCAAATTGGATTCTCTCCGCGCTCGAAAAAGAACGCGGTGTTGCAGGATGTCGCGGACGACATTGCCAACCAAACCACTTCCTGCCTGTTCTTCTCACTGGCCTTTCTCTACGAGACTCCGGGCGCCATTCAAAATGCGGTGAAGAAAATCAAGAAGGACAACACGATCTTTTCCTACGGCATTTCCGACCATAAGGTGAAGGGGCTGGAAGGGGGCGAAACGGAAGGCGTGGACCTTCAGAAGCCTGACGGAAAAGTCACCCTGGTTCGTCCCCAGTCGCTTACGGATAAGAGTGTACCCGAGCCCTTTAAGTCTGAACCCACCGGAGGCGGCGGTACTCGCCTGCATCATAAATTCGTGGTGATCGATTTCGACAAACCGACGGCACGAGTCTATCTGGGCTCCTATAATTTCTCTTCGGCGGCCGATATCTCGAATGGAGAAAATCTGCTGTTGATTCGTGATCGCCGGATTGCGGTTTCCTACGTGGTAGAGGCGATACGGATCTTCGACCACTACCATTTTCGAGTGGCGCAACTGGAAGCCGATACGGCCAGCAAGAAGCTGCAACTCTCGAAGCCGCCGCGAAAGGCGGGAGAAAAGGCTTGGTGGGCGGAGGACTTCACTAATGCCCGCAAGATCCTGGACCGCGAACTCTTCGCGTAAACAGAATTACAAAAGCCCTCCTGGCTGGTTAATCGCAGGAGGGCTTTTAGGTTGTGTGCTGCTGTGATTACAGAACCTGCTCAGACCAGTTTTCGAGAATCGACTTTACCTTGCCGGTGAACTGATCCGCCAGCGCGCCGTCGATCAGCCGGTGGTCGAACGTGAGCGCAAGATAACAGATGGACCGGATTGCGATGGCATCGTCAATCACAACCGCCTGCTTCTCCACTGTACCGATTCCTAGAATTGCCACCTGCGGTTGATTGATAACCGGCGTGGCGAAGACGCTGCCAAAGCTGCCGAAGTTGGTGATGGAGAATGTGCCACCGGTGACTTCATCCGGCTTCAATTGGCGGGAGCGTGCGCGAGAAGCGAGATCGACGATGGACCTTTGCAGGCCCACGACATTCTTCTCGTCGGCATTGCGGATTACCGGGACAATGAGGCCGCCTTCCAAAGCCACCGCGATCCCGATGTTGATTTCGTTCTGGTAGAGGATGTTGTTGCCTTCGATGGATGAGTTCACAATCGGAAACGCCCGCAATGCTTCCGTCGCCGCCCGGACCACGAACGGCAGATAGGTGAGCGAGAATCCATAGCGCGCCTGGAACTCGGCTTTCTGCTTGTCGCGAATCTTGGCTACCTTCGTGATATCCACCTTATGGACGGTGGTGACATGGGCCGAGGTTCGTTTGCTGAACATCATGTGTTCGGCGATCTTCTGCCGCATGGTGCTCATGGGTTCCACGCGGACGCGGGCCTGTTCACCGCGCGGCATAGCGGGGATTGCAGCGGTTGCGGCGGGCGGCGGTGCCGGCGTTGGCGCCGGAGGCGGAGCTGGTGCCGGAACTACCGCCGGAGCGGGGACAGCCGCGGGCGGTGCAGTTGCGGCGGAGACGGTCTTGGCGCCCTGGGCGCTCATGTAGGCCTCCACATCCTGCTTCGTAATGCGGCTACCGGCGCCGGTGCCCTTGATCTGTTTGAGATCGATATTGAATTCGCGCGCCATCTTGCGAACGATAGGAGACAGCGGGCCGGAGGGTTCGTCGGCCTCGGCCGCCGCTGCCGGAGCCTCAGGCGCAGATACCGGTGCTGCCGGAGCCGGTGCCGCCGGAGCCGCTGCCGGTGCCGCTGCAACAGGCGGGGCGGCGACTTCAGCCGGAGCCGCTACAGGAGCGGCTGCCGCACCTGCGCCCTCGTCAATGCGCGCTACCACGGTGTTGATTGCCACCGTCTTCCCTTCCTCCACCAATACTTCACTCAGCGTGCCGGCCGTGGGCGACGGAATTTCCGTGTCCACTTTGTCCGTCGAAATCTCAAAGAGTGGTTCGTCCTGCTCCACCCTCTCGCCGGGCTTTTTTAGCCACTTAGTCAGCGTGCCTTCTACAATGCTTTCGCCCATTTGGGGCATTACGACGTCAATCATTGATTCCCTTCCATGGCCAGTGCCGGTTCCATCATCCGGCATGCAAATTGAATAGAAAATTGTTCAGTAAGCGCGGCCGAAACCGCTTCCCGCGATGCAGAACATCCAAGCTCGCGCAGGGACGTGACGGGCTTGGTCAGCCCGCACGGCACTATGTATTGAAAGTAGCTGAGATCGGTGGAGACATTCAAGGCAAATCCGTGAGACGTCACCCAGCGGCTGATGTGAATGCCAATGGCGGCGATCTTCTTTCCATCCACCCACACGCCGGTGTTGCCCTCGGAACGCTCACCGTTGACGCCGAATTGCCGCAGGGCATCGATGATCACCTGTTCCAGTGTTCGCACATAGGCAACCACGTCGCGCTTCCAGTCCCGCAGGTCGATAATCGGGTATCCCACAATCTGGCCCGGACCGTGATAGGTGATATCGCCGCCCCGGTTCGTCCGGTGAAATTCGATGCCCGCGGCGCGCAGGTGTTCCTCGCCGGCCAGCAGGTTTTCCAGGTGCCCATTGCGCCCCAACGTGATCACATGGGGATGCTCAACAAACAGCAACTGGTCGCAGATCTCTCCGCGCTTGCGCTGTTCGCTCAGTTCGCGCTGCAGCTCAAACGCTTCGGCGTAGCCGATTCGTCCCAGGCGCCGCACTTCGCAATTGGACAGGGATGGCATCAAATACGGCGCACTAAATATTGATGGCCAGCCCGTAGACGTTGTTGAAGGCCTCACCCAGCGCTTCGTACAACGTGGGATGAGCGTGAATGGTATTCATCATCGTCTCCACTGTAGCCTCGGCTTCCATCGCGGCCACCGCTTCGGCAATCAATTCGAATCCATTCGGACCGATGATATGCACACCAAGAATTTCGCCGTACTTCTGGTCCGCCACCACCTTCACAAAGCCGTCGTGATGGCCCAGGATGGTTGCCTTGCTGTTTGCCAGGAACGGGAACTTGCCCACCTTCACCTGGTAGCCGGCCGCCTTGGCTTGCGCCTCCGTCATGCCCACGCTGCCGATGCCCGGTTCGGTGTAGGTTGCCCCGGGAATCCGGTTGCGATTGATGGGCGTCGCCGGACGCCCAGTCATGTGATTCATCGCGATCATGCCTTCCATGGTGGCTACGTGCGCCAATTGCGGCGTCCCGGCCACGATATCGCCGATTGCGTAGACATTTGGTTCGCCGGTCAGCTGATATGGATTCACCTTCACAAAACCACGATCAAGTTCGACTCCGGTACCTTCAATCCCGATAGATTCGGTGTTCGGTTTCCGGCCGACCGCGATCAGAAGGGCATCAAACTCCATGTCTTCCTTCTTGCTGTTGGAAAGGGTGACGGAGAGCTTCACGCCGCTGCCGGTCTTCTGAATATTCTCGGCCTTGGCTCCGGTTTCCACGCGAATCCCCTGTTTCTTGAAGACTCGTTCCAGTTCTTTCGATACGTCTTCGTCTTCCACCGGGACCAGCCTGGGCAGCATTTCCAGGATGGTGACTTTCGATCCAAAGCGCGAGAAGATCGACGCAAATTCCACGCCCACGGCCCCGGCGCCGATAATACCCAGAGTCTTCGGAACACTGGTGAGGTTCAGGATTTCGATGTTCGTCAGAATGAACTGCGGATCGGGCTCCAGGCCCGGAATCATCCGGGCAACCGAACCGGTCGCGAGCATGACGAACTTCGTTTCCAGCATGGAAACCATGCCGTCGGCGGCAGTCACTTCCACCTTGCCGGGGCCCGCGTATTTTCCGTAGCCTTTGACCCACTCGACTTTGTTCTTCTTCATCAGGCCTTCCACGCCCTTGGCGTGCTTAGCCACTATCTTATTCTTGCGGTTTGAGATGGCGGGAAAGTCCAGCCGCGGGTTATCGCAAAGAATCCCTTCGTCGGCGGAGTGTGTGAAATAGTCCCACACATCGGCCGAATGCAGCAGCGCCTTGGTTGGGATGCAGCCTACATGCAGACACGATCCGCCCAGCTTCGGATCCTTCTCGACAACAGCTGTTTTCAGGCCGTATTGGCCGGCGCGCACCGCCGCCGAGTAGCCGCCGGGGCCGCTACCAATGATTACCAGATCGTAGGACATTTGATTTCCTTATCTTAACATTCGATGCGCCGAACGCTCTAAAAGTAGCAGCCGCACGCTTGGCATCAATCCGCCGTTCGTGACGTCAAGTTCCAGAGAGAACTCTCACTTGCCACCGCGGCGCATACTGTGGTAAAGCTCTATCTATGCAGATCCAAGAATCCACTCAGCTTTTTGTCGGCGACCTGTTGATCGGTTTGCCCTCTGTAGCCAACGCGCCGATTTCTCCTTTTTCCGCATCCGACGACGAAAGCCTTTCCGAAAAGTGCGACACGGTAAAAACCTTTAGCACTTGCTGCAAGAAGACGGAAGATGAGGTGTCAGCCTGTGAGCCTTCGCTGTAGATGGTCCAAAGTCCGGCCGCGCTGACGCCAGATGAGATTGTGGCCATGCTGCAAATGCGTGGCCTGGTGGATGCCGATTGGCTGCGAGGCGGTTGGCGGCTGGCGTTTCCGCATGATCCCCACAATGTGGCGTTAGTCAGCCACAAAGACGGATTGGGTCTGGCCGTCAAGCAGCCATTCTGGTCTGAAAACGGCGGGAATCGCCTGGTGCGGCGAGAAGCTGCATTTCTTGAATTGGCCGCTGGTGGATTTCTTGGAGCAAGCATCAAGCGAATAATTCCGGCCTTGGTGTCTTTTGAAGAAGCAGACTCCGTCCTGGTCACCCGGTACAATCCGGGCGAAGATTTCACCGCTTTTCATCACCGCGTTTGGTCCGGCGACGACCGTGCGGTTATCCAAGCAGCCCGCCGCTCGGCTTCTGCACTTGCGCTGCTGCACGATGCTCCAATACCCGTTCCACTGAGCGGGCGTGCCAGCGGCTTCTGGAATGGCAGTCCACCGTGGGTACTTGGCATCACGCAACCCGGCTTCACTCCGCCTTCTATGGAGTGGTCTTCGGCGGGCATTCAGACGCTGCTTGCTACCATTCAGAACGAACCGCGCCTTGGCCCTCCGTTGTTAACGCTGAAGACTGACTGGTCGGCGGAATCGATCATTCATGGAGACATAAAGTGGTCCAACATGGTGCGCTTGCGTTCCGGGCGGGTCTTGCTGATCGATTGGGAACACGTCGAGCTAGGGCAACCGTATTGGGATACGGGTTCGTTTCTGCACAGCTATCTAGCCTTCTGGATTTGTGCACTGCCCTTAAATCAGTACGCCGATCCGCGCGAAGCAATTAGCTTCCCTGGTTGGTCCCTGTCCCTGGCGCAGCGCGCTATACGAGAGTTCTGGCAATCGTACATCAAGAGCCGGCGCGCTGCATTGCCCGCGGACTTCCTGGCGAAATCCATCGCCGCCGCCGGCGCTCGACTGTTGCAAACTGCTTGCGAACAGGCCAGAGCTGAGACGGTCTTATCCACGCAATGCGCCATGATGCTGCAGACCAGCCTCAACATTCTATGCTCGCCGGAGAAAGCTGTTGCCACGTTCTTCGGATCCGATACCGCTGAATGAGCACCGTCGAACAAGTACTCGAACCCATTCTGCAAGGGCTCCAAATTCTACCCTCCGGACTCTGCTGGACGGCGAGCATTCCGGGCTTCCTTCCCAATCTCACCCTACCCAAACCGAATCAAGAAGACGCCATCTCCGACTTCCTGTATTGGAGGTGCTTCACTCGTCCGGCAGGCGAAGGGAGCGGCGAGCCGACGCGGGATATGACTGCGGAATTGGAAATGGCCGCACCAGAGCCGTACAGTCCGGATCCGGGTTGGGAGGTCAAATGGATGGGGCAGGACAATCGATTCGCAGTGTCTAAGAACGGTCGCCAGCGGCTGGTTCGCGCTGGGGATATCGTCCAGCCAGAAGCCCCGGTGGGCGGCGTCGTTTCTTTGAGGCGGAATGTCTGTTCCCGAACCCAACAAGCAGGTTTTTTTTACTATTTCGGCGCTACCCTCGCGTCCGAATTCGATCGCCGCAACACCGTACGATTCTACTGCAATACGGCGCCCGAACACGCGGTTGAAAATTGCGAAAAAATCGTGCGTCACTTGAATCGATACCAGGTGCCTTTCATTCTCAAGGTGCTAAGCCGCACGTCCGCCTTCGACCGTGCCGACTCTTCTGTACTCTATGTTCCGCGCCGATATAGCAGGATCGTTTCGATTTGCCTACGCGAATGCGACCTTTCCCTTCGGAATCGGTCCCCACTTTTCACCAGGCACCTAATGCCGGGGGCCGGCGTGGCCGACGATCCCATCACCGGAGAAAGCTTTGGCCAGACTCGATGCCGCCTGACAGCACGCGGCTATCTCGACTCGGTCCTGCAAGGCGGAAGCTGCATGGGGCAAGTACGCCGCAGCTTCGAACGCGCCGGATTGGATTGGTCCCGGCCCTGGCTCGGTCCCGGTAATGCGGAGTTTGAGCTGGACGACGGAAACCTGAATGAGTGTTGATGCGCAGTGGTTGGCAGTCGCAGACCGTATCGGCTCAAGGTTGTGCCGCGACGCGCATTGGAGTGAAGGCCGTTGTTGCTGGTTCGGCCCGCTCCCGGTGGGTACTACTTGGGTCTATAGGAACCTGGGATCCAGCTTGTATAACGGAGCGTCTGGCATCGGCCTCTTCCTGGCTCATCTTGCAAGTGCGACCGGCGATAAAATTCAGGCGCGGCACGCGCGTGCCGCGCTCGAGTTTGCCTCTCTGAACGGCGACGACCCGGATTCGGGACTTTTTTCAGGTACGACGGGCATCGCCTACGCACTGCTGGCGGCGGGATTGGCGCTCGGTAGCGATCGCTGGAATTCGACGGCGCTGTCCCTATTATTATCGCTTCCGTTGAATTCCAGCGAAAGCGCCGATATCATCTCTGGTTTGGCCGGAAGAATTTTAGCCGCCGTTTGGGTTTCGGGTCAAAGAGCCCCGCATCGTTTCGGTACGCCCGCCCAGCTTGCCGAGCTAAACGCGAAATCCGTCGCATTCGGTCGCCAGATCGTGCGCCGCTCCGTACGGATTGATAGCGGCGTCGCGTGGCCGGGTGATCCGAAATCTGAGATCGCGCCCCTGCTAGGATTCGCCCATGGAGTATCGGGCATTGTAGCCGCTCTCGCCCCGTTGGCAGTGTTTGGAGAAACCGTCCAAGCGGGCCTGCTTCATGAGACATCCCGCTTTGACGACCGCCGATCGAACTGGCCGGATTACCGGATCGGTGGATCCGTCGTGCCACCCACGTTCATGAGCGCCTGGTGCCACGGCGCGGCTGGTATTGCGCTGGCGAACCTTTCTTTGGAGGCGCCATCGCCACACCTCGTGGCGGCACTGGACAATACCATGGAATCGATCGAGCGGCTATCGCACCCTTCGTACGGCAACTACAGCCTCTGCCATGGTGCGTGCGGCAACGCCGACATTCTTCTCTCCGCCTCACGCCGCCTGAACGACGCCAGGTACGCCGATGCCGCCGCTTGGGTTGCCGCTGCCGGGCGCGATCGTATCCATAACCAGGAAGCAGCTTGGCCATGCGGGGTTCCAGGTTCGCAACCTGAGCCGCCGCAACTAATGACTGGCACTGCGGGCATTGGCATGTTCTACCTTCGTATGGCGCAGCCCCAACTGGAGTCGGTGCTGGACCTCGGCCTTGCGGCCCGATTTAATCAGAATCGCACGAGATGAGCGTCTTGCTCCAACTAGGAAGCCATATCCATCACACGGAATCGCGGAGTTTCCACCTGAGCGGCAGCAACCGTTAACACCACCGCTGAAATGGTTCGCTGCATCAGCAGTTGCTTCGGCGTGATTTGGATGCCCGCGGTTCTCGCCCGGGCGCTGATTTGCGAGAGATGATGCGAGTCCGCGCCCAGTTCGAAGATGTCATCTTCCACGCCCACCTGTTCCAGCCACAGCACTTCGGCCCAGATCTGCGCCAGAGTCTTCTCATCGGCGGTCCGCGGTTCTACGTATTCACGCCCGCTACGCTGTGTGTAGTCCGGCACCGGCAGCGCAGCTCGATCCGTTCCCCCATCTGGGGTTAACGGTAGCTGTTGCAGCATTACGAACGCGCCGGGAATCATCAGTTCAGGCAGAATTTCGGACAGGTACGCGCGAAGATCGTGCGCGGCAATCGATGGCTCAGCCGGAACCACATACGCCGTCAGGCGTTTGTCTCCCGGTGCGTCTTCACGAACGATTACCGCGGCTTTCAGTACGCCGGGATGTTGACACAGGGCCCGCTCGATTTCTCCCGGTTCCACTCGAACCCCGCGAAGCTTTACTTGCCCGTCGAATCTTCCCAGGTATTCAATCTCGCCGCCCGGAAGCATTCGCGCCAGATCGCCGGTGCGATAGAACCTTCCGTTCGGCTTGTCAGTATAAGGGTCCCGGACAAACCGCTCCCCCGTAAGATCCTCACGATTCAAATAACCGCGCGCAACTCCTGCTCCGCCTATGCACAGCTCACCCTCCACACCGATAGGAATAGGGTTCAAATTCCGGTCGAGAATATACAGATCCACGTCCGGAAGGGGCTGGCCAATCAGGCTGGCCGATCCACCGGCGGCGTCCGCCGCTCGCACGCGGCGGCAGGAGGCGAATACCGATGCTTCGGTAACGCCGTACATGTTGATCACCTCCGCATGATTGTCGCCATTGTGATCGAACCACGGTTTGAGATTGGCGAAAGGAAGAGTTTCGCCGCTCAGAATTACCAACCGAAGCGGCAGACGATTGCCGGCCGGAATTTGCGCATCCGCTTCCATAAGGCTGTGGAAGGCGGATGGGGTTTGATTCAGCACCGTAACACATTCCGATTGCAACAAGCGGCGAAACTCCTGCGCGGACGCGGCGGTGGCCGGAGGAACGATGATCAGACGGCCGCCGTAGAGAAGACAGCCCCAAACCTCCCAAACGGCAAAGGAGGATGCGTAGGGGTTAGACTGCGCCCAGACGTCGGACGGTTCGAAACCGAATTTTTCATCGGTTGCCGCAAACAGGCGAGCCAAGTTGCGGTGCGTCAGGACCGCTCCCTTCGGTTTACCACTGGAATCAGGTGTATAAATCACGCAGCACAAACCGTCCAGCGAAGCGGCCGCGGCGGGGTTCTGGTCGTTCTCTCGCGAAATTAGCGGCCAGTCCGTATCAATGCAGATGCTCTTTGCTTCGGTAGCGGGGAAGTAGTTCAACAAAGCAAGCTCGGTGACAACAAAGCCGCTCCGCGACTCCTGCAGCAAAGCTCGCAAACGTTCCGCGGGCGCGTCAGGATCCAGCGGAACATATCCGCCGCCGGCTTTCAGAATACCTAGCATGCCAACCAACAATCCAAGCGGACGCTCCACGCAAATACAGACCGCGGTTTCCGGGCCTACGCCCTGTTTCCGCAGATAGCGCGCGAGTTGATTGGCTTTGCTGTTTAGTTCGCCATACGTCAGCGGGCGGTCTTCAAGAACGATGGCGATCGCGCTTGGGTTGATAGCGGATTGCTCTTCAAACGATTCGTGAAGGCAGCGCACGGCCGGATAATCCTGCGCGGTCCGGTTCCATCCCGAAAGTACCGCCGCCGTCTCTTCGGGCTTCATCAGCGGGACGCGTTGTACCGATTCCGTGGGATCGGCCGCGGCATTTACCAGAAATGTTTCAAAGTGTCTCAGCCACCGCCGAATGGTGGATTCGTCAAAAAGGTCTGTGCTGTAGTCGCAATCCAGAACCAGTCCGTCGCTCACCGCCGTCACTCGCAGAAACAGGTCGAACAGCGCGGCGCTCTTGGGGTTGGTGGTTACTATGGATTCCAGCCCGGCAAAGGACAAGCCTTCGCCGGCGTGTTCCAGATTGAATTGGAATCCCATCAGCGGCTGGCGGCCCTGGTCTTGCGGCAAGCCGAGTTTGCGCACCAGCGTATCGTACGCATAGTTTTGATGGTCGCAGGCGTCCACCAACGTTCGCTTGGTTTGATTTAGAAACTCCGCCACCGTGGTGGCTTCGTTGGTCCGTGCCAGGAGCGGGAGAAAGTCGACGGTGCGGCCAACCATATTGACGGCTTCGATCGCCGATTGCGCTGCCGCCGGAATTCCGATTACGGTGACATTGCGCCCCGCCAACCGCTGCAGCACGGCGTGCAGTCCACTCACCAGGGTGACGAAGAGCGTGCACCCCTGGGAGAGTCCCAGGCATTCGATCTGGTGTGCATTTTCAGCGCAAATCGTCGCCCGGCAAGTGGCTATCTGGTAGGAGGGAACGGCCGGCCGCGGACGATCGGACGGCAGGTCCAAAGGCGCGGGAATCTCGTTGAACTCTTCCAGCCAGTAGGCCTCGGTCCTCTGGGCGTCCGCGGTCCCGGCCCGCGCTCGTTCAGCGAGGGCATA
Source organism: Bryobacterales bacterium (assembly GCA_038230275.1). Lineage (GTDB taxonomy): Bacteria > Acidobacteriota > Terriglobia > Bryobacterales > Bryobacteraceae > JANXXV01. Next base: position 74,515 of record JBBRNO010000002.1, on the reverse strand, counting down.
TTCACTGAATGGCTGAACTTCAGGCAACTGGCAATCCGTGCCTTGATGTTTCGCTGAATAAAGCTTCGAGATCTCGGCCAAAACCATGTTTGCCGACCAGTTGTCGCAAACAATTCGATGGGTGGAAAAGACGAAGATGTGGTCGTCCGGCTGAAGCCGTACCAGCAATGTACGTACAAGCGGGCCGGTGGCAAGATCGAATGGCGTCCTGGAATCCTCCATCACCAATTCTTCGTAGGCGTTGGCGCGTTCGTCCGGCTCCAGCCCTGACAGATCGACAATTGGGAACGCGAGATCTAGGGCAGGGACGATGCGCAACGATTCACTACCAGCCTCAAGGGCGGCGCGCAGCGCTTCATGGCGCGCCACAACTTCGGCGACTGCATCCCGTAAGGCCGGGATGTCCAGATCGCCCTGCAGGTGCGTGCTGCAGGATTCGTTGAAGGCGATGTTGGAGTTTCCTCCACCGTGAGCGGCGCGCGAGATCTCACTTTGCACTTCCGTCAAGGGTGCCTGCAAGACGGTGTCCACCAAAGGCGCCTCCGGAACGGGAACCTTTTCCGGAGGTGGCGCCAGCAAGCCGCCGTCCTTCATTTCCTGCACACTGCGGCGGAAGATCTCGGCGATATTTTTTACATCACCTTCGGTGTGAGCACTGGTTAGGAAGCAGGGGTAGCCTTCCAGAATGTAAACGCCGTTCGCGCGCAGATGGAAAAACAGCAGCGAGGCGAACCGCTCCTCCGGGGGGAAACTGAAGAAGAAGATGCTTCCGAAAGATTCCACATGCGAGGGCAGTCCGGCCTCCGCAAAACAAGAGTTCAGTTCCGCCACAAGCCGGCCCGTCTTCGCATTTAGCCGTTCCTGCAGCGCCGGGCCTTGTTCCTGCAAATGATCTAATACGGCTTCGGCGGCCGCAAGGGCTAATGGATGGCGAATGAAGGTGCCGCCGGTAAACGTAACGCCACGATCCGGAGAAGAATCGTCGCCGAAGCTCCAGTTGCCGCCATCCAGGGCATCCAGAAACTGTGCACTCCCTGCCAGCACGCCAATCGGCAATCCGCCGCCCAGCACTTTCCCATACGTCGCCATGTCGGCGCGAATGTCAAAGAGCGCTTGCACTCCACCCGGATGCACGCGGAACCCGGTGGTGCCTTCATCAAAGATGAGCGCCGAACCGGAATCCTTCGTAATGCGCCGCAGTTCCTGTAGAAACTCTTTTGGCTGAAGGTCCGGATGGTGGCTTTGCACCGGCTCCACCAGGATGCCCGCCAGTTCCTGCGCGTGTTCCTCAATCCATTGCAAGGAAGCAGCCGAGGCATATTCCAGCACTGTCATGTTTTGCAGATTTTGTGCGGGAATGCCGGAGGCGATGGGAACAGTGCGCGGACCGTCCGGCTTCTGTATCCCTCTAGTTAGAACTTCGTCAAATATGCCATGGTAGGCGCCGGAGAACATTACGATTCTGGAACGGCCCGTAACGCAGCGCGCCACTCGAATAGCAGCCATCACCGCTTCCGATCCGGTATTGCAAAACGTGGCCCGCTCCATGCCTGTCATGTCGCACAGCATGGAGGCTACTTTGCCCGCGATGGGCGACTGCGTGCCAATCTCAAATCCACGATCGAGCTGCGAACGCACGGCGTTCACGACAAAGTCTGGTGCATGACCGAAAACCGTCGGGCCGAAGCCATTCACGACGTCAATGTATTCGTTGCCATTCAGATCCCACAGACGCGAGCCCCGGGAATGCCCGGTGACGATGGGATATATCAGCTCTTTCCACTGCGTGCGGAATCCGGCGGCAGCCCGCGGATCGGCGAGCTTCGCACGATACTGCTGCGTCAGTTCCTTCGATTTACTGGTTCGTGAAATATAGCGCTGTGTGAACTGGGCGAGGTAAGCGTCCTGTTCGGGAGTAAGACCAATCTCGCCGTCGGAGTGCACCGGCGCGACCGCGGCGATCTGCTCCGGTTCGTGCCGCTGTTCCGGTTCGTGTTTCTCTTCCGGGACCGCTGCTGGCGGTGCCGCTGCAACAGGGGAGACGCTGGGAGCAACCGCCGCGTCGACTGGAGCCGCTGGAGCCACCGGAGCCGCCGGGGAAGGCATCGCGCCCGCCTGCTGCAAGACTTCCAGCTGCCGGTTGATCAACTGCGTCATCGCGTGCAACTGATCGGAAAGGATGGAGGCAAGCGTTCCGGGCACCGGAACCTGCGGCGAGGCCGCCTCGGAAACAGCGGTTTGCACTCGTGGAACCGCAGCCTCGGCGAACTTGTCCGGGGACATTTCGCGGCCCAGATAATCCGTCAGCGCCGAAAGAGTGGATTGTTGATCCAGAAGCTGCCCGAGGCTGACTTTCACTCCGAACTTCGACCAGATGCTTTGCGCCGCTTGTGTCAGGGATAAGACGTCGAATCCCATCGCCAAGAACTTGGAGGCTGCATTGGAACCAGCGGGGTTGATTCCCGACACCTCCTCCAATGTTTCCGCCACTGCACACTGGATACGTGCTCTTCGTTTGGAGTCGGTATCCAAAGAATTTTCCGGTGTCATTTCGTCGTCTCCCATCTGCTCATTGTGTATTATTTCGAAATCCGCTTTCGGTTCTGCCGTTTCCACGCTTACCAAACCGGCATCCACACGTTCCAGGTCCGCTTCCACATTCTCAATCCAGTGCCGCTTGCGTTCGAACGGATAGGTAGGCAGGTGTACACGCCGGCGCCGTTCGGATGAATACACGCCAACCCAATCCGGCTGGCTGCCCGCCAACCATAGGCGGCCTAGCGCCTCCAGCATTCCGGCTGTATCGGAGCCGCCACTCTCGGAACCCGGCAGCGAGGCGAGAACCAGGTGCTCCCCGCTGTTGCCCGGGGTGCTTCCCAGGTTTCGGCGAGTCAGGTTCGTGAGCGAGCTGCCGCATCCAACCTCAATCGCGGCGTGCACGCCTTCCCTGGCCAAATTCTGAATTCCCGCGGCAAACAACACGGGCTGCCTTAACTGTTGTCCCCAGTATGCTGGATCGGTCGCTTCCGCCGCGGTGATCCAGTCGCCGCTTACTCCGGAAATGTACGGAATGGCTGGCGCGGATAGCTTCACCCTGCTGACGATCTCAACGAAAGGCTCAATAACCGGGTCCATCATGGCGGAGTGAAACGCATGGGACGTGGTTAGAGGATGGCAGATGGCGCCGCTACTGGTGAGTTCTTCAACCAGCTGCCGGATCGCCTCGCTTGGGCCGGACGCAATACAGTTGTTGGGTCCATTGATCGCCGCGATGGACAGCGCTCCATGCAAGCGGGGCACAAGCGCATGGGCCGCCAGCCATACCGACAGCATCTCTCCGCCCGGAAGCTGCTGCATAAGCCGTCCGCGCGCCGCCGTCAACATCAACGCATCTTCCAGCGAAATTACTCCGGCCAGGCAGGCAGCTACATATTCTCCCGTGCCGTGGCCAATCATGCTCGCCGGCGTCATGCCCCATTGCATCCACAGCCGCGCCAGCGAATACTCCAGCGCAAAAATGGACGGTTGCGCCAGTATGGTCTGATTCAGCTGCTGCGACGCTCTCCCTTTGTACGATTCCAGGGGGTAGAGAATATCGGTCAAGTGCAGGTCCAGATGCGGTCGAAGAATTTCCGAACAGCGGTCCATCTCTTCGCGGAAACGCGCTTCGGTGCGGTAAAGCTCATAGCCCATTTGCACCTGCTGAGAGCCCTGGCCCGGAAATAGAAACGCGATCGATGGGGCGGAAGCCGCCGCCGTTCCCGTCAATACCCGCGAGGATTCTTTAGTGGAGAGGGCGTCAATGGCATCGGCTGGATCGCGGCAGACGGTGACGCGCCGGTGTTCAAACGCGTGCCTGCCAATCTGCAGGGTGTAGGCCGTGTCCGCAAGACTGGCGGACGTTGCGGAAAGGAACTGCACCAGATTGCCGGTGGCACGCTCCAGCGCCTGCTCCGACTTCGCCGAAAGCATCACCAGATGGCTGGACCTTGCCGGTTCCGCGGCCGCCAGCGCCGGAGCTTCCTCCAACACGACGTGCGCATTGGTGCCCCCTTCTCCAAAAGCGCTGACGCCTGCCCGCCGCGGTGTGTGGCTGCGTGGCCAATCCGTAAGTCCGGTGTTCACGTAGAACGGGCTGTTTTCCAGATCCATTGCTGGATTTGGACTCTTGAAATGCAGTAGCGGCGGCATTTTCTTATCCCGCAGCATCAAACATGCTTTGATCAACCCGGCCGCACCGGATGCTTCATCCAGGTGTCCTACATTGGCCTTGGCTGTGCCCAGAGAACAGAGGTCGCGGTTTTCCATGCTGCGCCGGAACACTTTCTTCAGTGCGGCTACTTCCATTGGATCGCCCAACGGTGTGCCCGATCCGTGCGCTTCAATGTAATTGATGGTTTCCGCTCTAACACCGGCCGCAGCCAGCGCCAGCGCGATTACGGCTGCTTGTCCTTCGACGCCCGGCGCGGTGAAATCGTCCTTCGCCGAACCGTCGTTGTTAACTGCCGATCCGCGAATCACGGCGTAGATCTGATCGCCATCGTGAATCGCCTCGGAAAGCCGCTTCAAGAGTACGACGGCGGCACCCGAACTGAAAACGGTGCCTTCCGCCGCGGCATCGAACGCTCTGCAGTGGCCATCCGGAGATAACACGCCCGGCACGTACAAGTACCCGCGCTTTTGCGGAAACGTAATGGAGACACCTCCCGCCAGCGCGGCATCGCACTGATGGGTGAGCAAACTTTGGCAAGCCTGCGAAATTGCTACCAGCGAGGTGGAGTGCCCGCAACTGATGGCGTAGCTAGGCCCCTTCAAGTTGAGTGTGGAGGAGATCCTGGTGGCCAGAAAATCGGGGCTGTTGCCGGCAGCCAGACTGTAGTTCCCGGTCTGATAGGCCGCCGTATACTTGCGAATGAAATCGCGGGTAGTGCAAATTTGCTGAAGAAAATAGGTGCTACTGCTGCATCCGGCGAAGACCGCGGCCGTCTTGGGGTAGGTTAGCGGATCGTAGCCGGCGTTTTCGAAGGCTTCCCAACAGCATTCGAGAAATAGACGATGCTGCGGATCGGTGATTTCCGCTTCCTTCGGAGCCATCCCGAAAAACGCGGCGTCGAACAGATCCACGTCCGGAAGTATGCCCCTGGCGCTGACGTAGCCGGGTTGCACAACAGCGGCAGCCGGATTGGATACTTCCAGTTCGTCGACTGCGAGGTGAGTAATCGACTCGACACCATTCTGAATATTGCGCCAGAACTCTTCCACGCCGGCCGCCCCGGGGAATCGCCCGGACATCCCAACAACGGCGACCGCTTCCGTACCTGGCATTTTCACCACCGCCATAGCGCTGAGCCTCTTTCCCGCGCATCATAATCGGCATAGGCGCTGCCCTGCGTGGTCCTGCCTGGACCTCCTGTGCGATCCTCATTCGGACGTCGATTTTGGCTTACCGTAACACTTGCTCCTCAATTCCCCGTCAACTCTGGAACCCTATCGCGACGATTTCACTCGCCTCTCCCAGCTGCAAAACATGGCCTATCGGGGGGAAATAGCCGTCGCGAAAAAAAATTGCGGCGTAGGGCAAATATAGGGAGAATATCGAGGTCTGTCAAGAACCATTCGGACCAGTAGATCTATTGCAAATATTGGCTAGTACGACCGTACCGAAGATTAATCGAACGGGGGATAACTAATGGTTGGTAGTGCTTCCGCAGGGATCCAACTCACGGATCAAAACGCTCGATTCCTACTCGGAGTTGGGAGCCGCTCTGCACTGTACCAACCGTACTTTGGTCATGAGGTATATGCCTGCATTCGGCGTATCTTTCGCTTCGATTCGCGGGTGAGCACATGTTGCCGTCTCGCGCCGCCGAAACAGGCTGCGAACGTATAACGCGCATCGATCTCAGTACCATTACCTTCGGCACGGTATTCGCTTGCCTGGTACGGCTTGATAGTCCATGAGCCCAACCTAGGCTACCTTTTCGCTATCAGGAAAGAAGATTTGCGCTGAACAGCAATCCCGGTGGAGGCGCCAGCGGCGTGCCGGCTGTGAAAACCGCAGTCGTGGCGTCACTGTAGTTGTTGCTGGCGATAATCGCCGGCAAGCTGCGATTGCTCGCCGCAGTCCCGGGTCCGCTGGCGCAGGGAACGCTGGTAGGGCTAACTGCCGTGTTGCTGGTGCTCTCTTGGCGATCGGCAGCTACGTTTCCTGGTCCTCTTCCATACCACCCGTTTCATCGGGATCTATTTTCTCTACCTGTGCGCTCAGGGGCGGCTGCCGTATGCGTTCGCCGTTCCGGGCGGATGGGGAGACATCGCCGTTGCCGTCACATCTCTTGGCGTGGCGGCTTATCCGCGACCGCGCATCGATCAGCGCGCTTACTGAACTGCCGCTCAGTCTGCTGCCCACGTTTCTGGTGCCGCTGATCATCTTCACGCACGTGTTGATTTTCAACCGGTTGCGCGCGTTGCGCCCAAGCGTCGCGGCCTAATGCGAGTGCCGCGGTACCGTCTTACGAAGATCGCGATAGCGGACCGCGAATTCCAGGCAGCCGCCGGTTTCGAGTTGCCCCACGTGCGCCCGGTAAAGCTCCTGCCAAGGCGAATCGTGACGCAGTTGCACCGGCTCCAAACTGTGCCGGCGGCGCTCGATTTCTTCGTCGCCGATCAACACATCCACGCGCCGGTTCCGCAGATCCACTTTGACCAGATCACCCGTCTGCAGAATGGCAAGATTTCCTCCCACCGCAGACTCCGGGGACGCGTTCAGAATGGAAGGCGTATCCGACGTGCCGCTTTGCCGGCCATCCCCCATGCACGGCAACATGCGAACACCCTGCTTGACCAAATAGCCGGGCGGCGTCATGTTCACCACTTCGGCCGACCCTGGATAGGCTACAGTGCCCGCACCGCGAACCACCAGCATGCAGCTGTCGTCCACTGCCAGCGCGGGATCGTTGATACGCTTCCGGTAATCCTCAGGCCCGTCGAACACAATCGCGCGTGCAGTGAAGCAGTCTTCCAATCCAGGTTCCGACAGATAGCGCTTACGGAATTCGGGACTGATCACCGACGTTTTCACTAACGCGGAGTGGAACAGGTTTCCGGTAACTACCATGAAGCCCGCGTCCTGCATCAAAGGAGTTTCATAAGTGCGAATCACTTTTTGATCCACGCTGCGGGCATCGCGATAGTTTTCGCCCACAGTCTTGCCGGTCACGGTCAAAGCATCTTCGTGAATCTTTCCGGCTTGCATCAACTCGCCGAACACCGCCGGTACGCCACCAGCGCGATGGTAGCCTTCGCCCAGAAACTCTCCGGCGGGTTGCAGGTTCACCAACAGCGGGATTTCATGGCCGATCGTCTCCCAATCGTTCACTTCCAGCGGCACTCCAATGTGCCGCGCGATGGCGATCAGATGCGGCGGGCAGTTGGTGGAGCCGCCGATGGCTGAATTCACCACAATGGCGTTTTCAAAGGCCTCCCGCGTCAGCACCGCACTCGGTGTCAGGTCTTCATGAACCATGCCCACAATCCGTTTGCCCGTCTTGTGCGCCATCTTGGCGCGCTCACCGTAAGGCGCCGGAATGGCCGCACATCCCGGTAGGGACATGCCCAGCGCTTCCGCCAGCGAGTTCATGGAAAGCGCGGTTCCCATGGTGTTGCAGTGCCCGGCGCTGGGAACCGAAGAACAGACAATCTCCAGCAATTCCTGATCGTCGATCTCGCCCGCAGCCAATTGCCGCCGGGCTTCCCACAGCGCCATGCCCGATCCAGCCAGCTTGCCCTTGTAATAGCTGTCGATCATGGGCCCGCCGGATAACACGATCGCCGGCAGGTTCACCGTGGCCGCCGCCATCAGGCAGGCGGGCGTAGTCTTGTCGCAGCCGGTCATCAGCACCACACCGTCCAGCGGGTAGCCGCACAGTACTTCCACAATCCCCAGATACGCCAGGTTGCGGTCCAGTGCCGCCGTGGGGCGCCGGCAGCTTTCCTGAATGGGGTGCACCGGGAATTCAAACGGGATGCCGCCGGCGTCACGGATGCCATCCTTCACGCGGCTGACAAGCTGCATATGAATCCGATTGCAGGGAGTGAGATCACCACCGGTTTGCGCGATCCCGATCACCGGACGCCCCGATTGCAGTTCCTCTCGTGTGATGCCGTAGTTGTTGAACCGCTCCAGATACACGGCGGTTTCGCCGGGCTCCGTCATGTCGTTAAACCAGATCTCGCTTCGCAGGCGCTTTCTCTCTTGATTGCTCATAAGGGACAAGTCGCAGTATATCCGGCTCTAGTGGCGCGGCTCGCTTGAGCCGGCCTGTAAGCCCGACAGATCTCCCAGACCCAGTCTGCGGTGGAACAATTCAAACACCAATCCGTAGCATTGATAGGCCAGCGCCGGATCGTAGCGCGGTCCTTCATCCCGCAGAAAAGCATGCGCGCCGTTCACTTCATGCCACTGGAAGCGCAGGTTTGCCTCCTCCAGCCGCGCGCGGATCAGGTTGCGTCCTTCCAGGGGCACATGCGGATCCTGCCGGCCGAAGATGTGCAGCAGCTCGCCCTTGATCTCCACCGCCCGCTGCAAGGAGTCGTCGTGCATGCCTTTGCCCAGCCCGCCCTTGTGGATATCGGTGGCATAAAAGCAGGCGGCCGCCAGAACGTCCGGGTTCATGGCCGCACGAAACGCCAGGTGCCCGCCAATGCAGATGCCCATCACGCCCAGGCGTCCCGTGCAGCTTGGGTGCAAGGCCAGAAAGTCCAGCGCGGCGCGCGAATCGCTATCGTACGCCGAAATTTCCTTGGTGGTCTTCAGCTCATTGCCGCGGTCCGCGCCCGCCTGGTCATAGGCCAGTACGGTTCCAGGGGCTTCGAATTCATGATAGATTTCGGGCACCGCCACCACGAATCCATGCCCGGCCAGCAGCGCGGCGGTGCGGCGTATGGGGCCGGTGATCTGGAAGATTTCGGAATACAGCAACACGCCGGGATAGCGCCCGGGCGCGGTAGGCCGGAGCACATACGTACGCATCGGGCCGGTTGGAGTCGGAATGTCGGCGAACTCTTGCTCTGTGATTGTCATCTCAATTTTGCATTGTATCCAGCGCATCCACCGTCACTTCATCGTCAGTAGCGCGGCCATCGTTTCAATTCCGTCCCACAAATTTTGCAGCCGGATGTTCTCATTAAAACTGTGCTGGCTGTTGTCGTGATTGGCGATGGGAATCCCGATCATCGGGGTTTTCAGCACCTCATCGAACATGAAGAGCGGCAGGCTGCCGCCAAGAGTGGGCATGCGCACTACGGGCCCGCGCGCCGCTTCCACGGCAGCCACCACCGCGCGCGATATTTCCAAGTCCATGGAGGTACGAACCGCATCGTAATCAAACCCCGGTACCACCACTCTGGCAATCTTGGGATGCTGCAATCGCATCTGCATATTGGGTTCATCCGCCGTCACAAAATAGCCCTGCTTGCGAATGTGCCGGATCACGCGTTCCACGGATTCCTTGTGGCCGATGCCCTTTACCAGGCGAATGTCGAGGGATGCCGTAGCCGCGGCCGGAATCACGTTGCGCGCCTGCGCTCCCACCGCCACGCTCTGCAACCCGCGAATGTTCAATGACGGTTGGTTAATCAGACTGGTCAGCTTCCGCCCGCTACCCTCGGTTCGCATCAACCCCAGCTCCTGCATCAGACTGGCGTCCACGTCCGGTGCTTCCGCCACGGCGCGTTCTTCCATGGGACTTAGCGGCTCCACGCCATCGTAGAAACCGGCGATCAGCACATGGCCATCGTCGTCCTTCATGGATGCCAGCAACCGCGCCAGCATCATGGCCGGATTCGGCGCCCAGTTCCCATAGTGGCCGCTGTGCAATTCGCGCCGCGCGCCGTATACGGTAATCTCCAATCCGGCCACGCCTCGCGCACCGAAGTAAATTTGCTGCTGCCGGTTTTGACTCACTGGACCATCGCAGAACAGCCACACATCGCCGCGCAGCAGCCCCTGATTCTGTTGCAAAATGCGCGAAACATGCATGGACCCGGCCTCTTCCTCGCCCTCAAAGAAGAACTTGATGTTGGATGTCAGCTTCGTGCCGTTTGCCTTCAGCGCGTCAACGGCTGCCATCAAAGCGAGGATGGGCGCCTTATCGTCGGAAGTGGACCGTCCATAAAGGCGCCACTCCGGATCGATGCGCTGCCCGGCCGCCGGCATGGGAAGCACCCTGCCGTCTTTCTCAAGCAACGCATCGCGCAAGGTGGGCGCAAACGGATTCCCGCCCGCCCACTCCTTCGCATCCACCGGCTGTCCATCGTAATGCGCGTAGAAAATCAGCGTCCGCTTCGCGCCAGGCGTTACGATTTCGCCGAACACAACCGGAGGCGCTCCCGGTGTCTCCAACAGCTGCGACGAAATGCCGCGCCGACCCATCAACTTTTGGATCGCATCGGCATTCCGGCGAAGGTTGGTCTGGTCCGCGGCCACATTCGGTATGGCCAGCAGTTCCGTGAATTCTCGCAAGATCTCCGGTTGGTGCGCGTCCACGTAAGCGCGCACCGGCGGCTGTGCATAGGCGGGTAGCAACAGGACGGTAAACAACACAGAGCGAATCATAGGTATCATTCTCGTATGGATACGATGGAATTGCTCGGATCCACCCTTGGCCTCGGTTTCCTGGCGGGCCTTCGGTTATACGCCACCGTTCTGCTGATCGGGCTGGTCGTTCGATTTCACTGGATCGCACTGCCGCCTGCGTTTGCGCATCTCAATGTGCTTGGAAATAAATGGGTGATGGCCGCCGCGGCCGCTGCGGCCACTTTGGAATTTATGGCCGATAAGATTCCCTGGGTAGACAGCCTTTGGGACTCCATCCACACCTTCATCCGGCCCGCCGGTGCGATTTTTCTCGGTGCCACCGCCGCCAGCAGTGAAGACCCGGTCACCCGTACCGTAATCGCGCTGCTCTGCGGCGGCGTCGCACTGACTGGGCATTCCTCGAAGGCGGCAACGCGTCTTTTTGCCAACCACTTGCCGGAGCCGTTTACCAATCTGGCGCTCAGCCTGGGCGGAGATATTTTCATCCCGGCCGCATTCTGGGTGCTGGTCAAGCATCCTGCGGTCGCTCTGGGCTCCCTGGCGCTTTTCCTATTCGCGTTTGCGTGGTTCTCATCCCGGATCTTCCGCAGTCTTCGCGTCGAATGCATCGCGGTCGGTTCCATCCTGACAAAGCACTTCGCGTCGCCGCCAAAGCAGACGGTGCCGGAATGCATCCGCTGCTCTGCCGGACGCGGCGTAAAGGGCCTGATCAATTCCGTGGGAAGCTTATGTCTGGAACCGGAGCAATTTGTGTTCACCACCCGCCGCATGTTCCGCAAGCGCGTTCACAAAATTCCGCTCAGCCAGATTAGCTCCACAAAGCTAGAACGCGGATTGTTGGTGAATGAGCTAACAATCACTGTGAACGATTACGAACAGGTCTTCGACGTTTTCAAACTCCATCGGACGCTTCAGCCCGAATGGCTGCGCAAACTTGCTAAAGCTCACGCCGGTTCTCAAGTGACTTCATCATAGTCACTTCATCGGCGAACTCCAGATCGCTCCCCACTGGAATTCCCATCGCGATCCGCGTCACCTTCACGCCAAGCGGCTTCAGCAGGCGCGACAGGTAGCTGGCGGTAGCCTCGCCTTCCACTGTTGGATTCGTGGCCAGAATGATTTCCTTCGCCTCGCCGCCGTCAATCCGGCTGATCAGTCCCTTGATCTTCAATTGTTCCGGACCGATCCCGCGCAGTGGGGAAATGGAGCCGTGCAGGACGTGATAGAGGCCATGGAACTGGCGTGTGGTCTCGATCGGCAGGATATTGTGCGATTCTTCCACCACGCAAATCACCGCTGGATCGCGGGAGTTGTCGCGGCAGTATAGGCACAGTTCTCCGTCACTGATGTTGTTGCAGGCGGCGCACATGCCCAGGTTGTCTTTGACGTCGAACAGCGCCTGGGACAGCCGTTCCACGTCCTCGCGGCTGCTGCGCAGAATGTAAAACGCAATCCGTTGCGCGGATTTCTGTCCGATTCCCGGCAACCGCTTCACTTCCTGGATCAACCGCGCGAGCGGCTCGGCGAAATCCGGCATAGCTTAGAACAACCCTGGAGGCAATCCCATCCCGCCGAGCATTCCACCCATCTTCTGCTGGGATTCGGCTTCCACTTTCTTGTGCGCCTCATTGAACGCCGCCATTACCATGTCTTGCAGCATCTCAACGTCCCCAGCCACTTCCGGGTCGATCTTCACCGCCAGCACATTCTTCTGGCCATCCATCTTCACGGTGACCATGCCGCCGCCCGCGGAAGCCTCCACTCGGATCAGCGCAATCTCTTCCTGCAGCTTCTGCTGCATCTGTTGCGCCTGTTTCATCATGTTCTGCATGTTGCCGGGTAGTTTCATCGTTCTACTCCTTCAAATTCCGCACCGCCCGTACTTGGGCATCAGGGAAGAGTTCTTGAAATTTTTGCACTTCCGGATGAGATAACGCTCGTTGCGAAACCTCTTCGTCGCCCAACGCAGCCTTTGCCCGGGGCGCGGCGGGGGCATCGCTCATCATCGGTTGCCCAAACACGATTTTCACACGCATGGGCCGGCCCATGGCGTGCTGCACCGCTTTTTTCATATCGCCCTCGGTCATCGATAGCGAATATTCTTTCGGTGTCACAAACGTAAGTCCGTCGCCCTCTGCGCTGACCTGAGAATGCTCCAGAGCATCCGCGGTGAACGGCATATTCAGTTCCACCAGCGCGTCATATAGTTTCGACTTCAAGTCTGCATCACCGGCGGATGCCTCGGCCGGTTTGGGCGCGGCGACCTGAGCCGGGGGCGGGGGAGCGGCAGCAGCTTTGCGCTGACTATCGGCGGCGAATGGCGACGGACCCACACGCGCGGGCGCTGGCGGCGGGGCTTGCGGAGCAACTGCAACCGGCCGCGGAAGCGGAGGCGCCATCTTCGCTGCCGGAGCGGATGTCAAACCTGCCAGCGCCTGCTCAATGGGCAACAGCTTTCCCACATGCACCAGCTTCAACAACCCAATTTCCAGATGCAATCTAGGTTGTAGCGAATACTGCAAATCCTTGAAGACATCCAGCGTCAACTGCAAATACCGCGTCAGATCCTCTTCGGAAAATCCGGCCGCCGTCTCGCGCATCCGCACTTGTTCGGCGGCGGACGCCCCAATCAGTTTCGTCTCTTTCCCGGCTATCTTCGCCACCAGCAAGTTGCGGAAATACCGGGCCAGTTCGCGGCAAAAGTGTTGCAGATTCAGCCCGTTCCGGTCCAACTCCTGCACCACCTCCAGCATCTTCTGCGAGTCGGCTTCCAGCAGCGCCTGCGATACCAGTTGCAGCGAGTCCAGCGAGAACATGCCCAACAGTCCGCGCAATTCCGCCGCGTGCAGCGTGGTCCCGCAACAGGCAATCGCCTGGTCCAGCGCGGAAAGCGAATCCCGCACACTGCCCTCACCAGCCTGCGCCAGCACCGCCAGTGTTTCCTCGTCCGTGGTGATTCCTTCCTGATCGCAGATCCACTGCATCCGCGCCACCAGATCCACGAAATCCACTGAGCGGAAACTGAACTGCTGGCACCGTGACGCAATGGTCACCGGCAGCTTATGAACTTCCGTGGTGCACAGGATGAACACCACCCACTCCGGCGGTTCCTCCAGTGTTTTCAGCAACGCGTTGAAGGCGTCGTTCGTGATCTGGTGCGCCTCATCCACGATAAACACCTTGTAGCGGTCGCGCGCCGGACGGTAGCGGACATTCTCCCGCAACTCCCGCATTTCATTGATGCCGCGATTGGACGCCGCGTCAATCTCGATCACGTCCACACTATTGCCCGCGGTTACCTCCAGGCAACTGGCGCAGACTCCGCAGGGATTCGGCGTAGGTCCGTTCACGCAATTCAGGCACCGCGCCATGATCCGCGCCACCGTGGTCTTGCCCGTGCCGCGCTGGCCGCAAAGGATATAGCCATGCGCAATGCGCCGCTGCGTGATGGCGTTCTCCAGCGTGGTCCGCACGTGCTCTTGGCTCACGAGTTCGGAAAAGGTTGCGGGGCGGTATTTTCTGGCGATGACCTGGTACATGGATGGGAATTGCCAGACCTCGGGTGATCCGCGGCACACAGGCTGAACCACTACCGTTGCTTCCTTCCGGACCTGGCGGGGTTTGCAGCCGCCCGTTGCACGAAGCCCGAGGCCTGACAACCACCCATGCTATCACGAGGGTCAAATCTGCTTACGAGTAGACTAACGATTTAGTCACATTTCTAGGTAGAAATCGAATCGGTCGATTAAACCTCAGTTCGCTCTTACTGCGGCAGCCGCTGCCGCTCGCGCTTTTCCTGCGCGTCCCGTTCCGGTCCAATCGCCGGCGGCGCTTTCCCATCGGAGGTGAACTGCAACATCACGTCCACGATCTTCGTCTTTTCATCGATGTCCAGTTTCGACTTCGTCTTGCCCAGATTATCGAAATAGCCGTCCTCTTTAAGCCGCGCGAGAAAAAGCGCCGGATATTCGCCGTTGAACGGCACCCCGGTCTTCATCGACCATAGTTTGCGGACCTGCGGCTCCCCAATCAGGTCCAGCCCTTCGATCTTCAGCCTGCCGAAAGAATACATCGCCCCGCGGTCGACATGAATCACCAGATCAACCTTCTTTTCCTTATCGTCGACCTTACGCTCCGTTTCCGACTTCACCAGCAGGTAGCCGCCACGGCGCACAATCGAACGAATCCGCTCCACCCCTTCTTCGATCGCAGTGAAGTTCGCCGGTTCGCCCGCCTTGAATTTTGCTTCTTTCACTAAGGAAGCGCCTGCCGGCACACCGGTCAGCGTCACGTCACCCAACTTATAGGTTGGTCCGTCCACCACCTTCACCGTCACAATCAGACCGTTCACATCCTTGGCCGGTTCGGTGGTCAGCTTGGGAAACGACACTCTGATCTTGCCCTTCGCTTCATACAACGGGCGGATGCTGGTGTCCAGAAGTTGCTGAAAGCGCAGCTCGGAATAGACTGCGCCCACCGCCACCCCGGCAATCGACATCTGCAACGTCTGCGTCGAAATCGCCTCATTCCCCGTAAATTTGATCTCCGCCACCGAGGGAAGCGTGCTTGGGCCGAATACGATGCTCAACTCTTTCGTCCCTTCGCCCATCAATTTTCCAGCGATGCTGTCCGCGTGTCCCGACTTTGCCAGAAATTCCTCAGTCTCCCTGGCAACCCTGGCCAGAACATCCTTGGTGCCGGGAATTGTCTTGTCGAACAGCGGCTCTTTCTGCTTCAGGAAATTTCGCAGATCGGCCTCGCTAGCGGTGAGTGCTTCAAACCGGAATGGAAACACCTGCGCGATTTCGATCACCTGGAACGAGGCGGCGAATTGCTTGGCTCCAGCCTCGGTAGGTCCGAACCGGTAGCCGACCGATTCAAAAGCGCCGCTCGCCAGAATACGGTCGCGGGCTGCTTCGAATTCTTCCTTGCCGGCCATCTGTCCCACCTTCAGACCGGCTGCCGCCAGAATCTGTTGGCTCGAATAGATGCGGTTTCCTTCCACCTGTAAGCTGCCCACAGGCCACGCCGTAGCCACAGGCACCGTGGCGGCGGCTTTCTCCACAGGTGGCTTGGCAGCAACCGGCTTGTTGGGCCGGGCAGACTGGCCAAACGCAGTCTGGCCAAACAAAGACGCTACCCAAAGCAGCAGGATTACCGACAGAACACGCATATCTTGATTTTAATGCGACGCGCGTCGCAGCGGAACTGGTTTCAGCTATGTTGCGCTCGGGCCATCCACTTTCGCAGGAAGGCCCCCGGCTGGACCTGGCGCTCGACCTGGCTCAATTGCGGTCTTCAGCACGGCTGACGGCAAGTAATCCTGGACGCTGGGGAAGCGCACGTCGTACTCGGCAAACGTTTCTCTAGGGTTTGCAATCAGATCCCACGCAACCTTCGGAACACTCAATTTTCCACGCCAGCCCTGGCGGTTCGATAGTGTGTACGCCTTGCGGATAGCCAGCATTACGCGCCACGCTCGCTGCTTCCGCAATTCATCCAGCCGCGACGTGAAAGCGGACTCGAAGCCCGCGCCGCCCGCCGCCAGACGTGCAAGCGCTTTGCCGGCAAGTACCCGCTCCGCGGTGTCGCGCTTGCGTTCCTGGGCCAACTGTTTTTCCAATTCAGCCACCCGCGGCCGGTAAGCCGCAATCTCCGCCAGGCGCGCTTCCAGATCGACCGTTGCCTTCTCGTGCTTTCCGCGGACATCTGACAGCTCAACCGTCAGCTCTTCTTTTTCGCGCGCGAACGATTCTGCCTGCCGTCGTTCAGTAGCCGCAATCGCTTCCTGGTCCCGGCTTTGCTTTAAGTAGAAATCGATCTCGGCGTGAAGACGTCTTTCCTCAACACCCCGGCCGTGGCTCTCCCGCATCTGCGCCAGCAGGCCGCCACTTATAAGCTGCAGGACTTCGGCGCTAACAACCGGCCGGACGATGGCCTCCGCATCCAGCAGTGAGATCGCCCTGGCGGCATTGAGCCGGGCCGCGTTTCGCCATGCGGGTACCTGCCTGGCCAGACTGGCACTGATTCCCTCAGACGCTGTCAGCGTCCGCTCGATGCACTCAGCCAGCGCACTCCGCTCCAAACTCGGCAAGTTGAGGATTTGCGCTTCCAGTCCCGCCTGCCGCATCACCTGCTCGTCCTTCGCGTCGTAGCTCAGCGCCACTACCGGCACGCGCGCGGCCATGCCGAAGATCAGCGAATGCAGCCGCATCCCAACAATCAGGTCCGACCTGCTCAACGCATCAAAAAGTTGCTCCGGGCTGAGAGGCGGTTGCGCCAGCAACGCCCGGTCCGCGTATTTCATTCGCGCGTGAACACGCTGCGCCGCCGCCACATCGTCGGTATCCAGTCCCGATAGCACCTGGAACGGATAAAAGATAACCGAACCCGGCATGCGTTCCAGAATCGTGTCCAGGGCAGCGGCCAACTCCGCTTCCCAATACCCGGGTTCTACTCCTACATCCCAATTGCGTATCGCCACGGCAATCAGAGGATACCCTGTCCCCGGCTCTGCCAGCGCCGCACTCGTCGCCGCCTGAAAACCGAAGGCCGGATCGGCGGTTACCTCAATCTTGCCGCCATCCACGCCCAGCTCTGCAAGGATGTTCTTCGAACCCTCATCGCGCACGGTAACGACCTGTGCCAGCTCGCAGGCCAGCCGCGTAAACCGCTCGCCTGTCTTCGTCAGCAACGGACCCACCCCAATCGCATACAGCATCACCGGCTTTCCACTCAGCGCCGCTATCACCGCCGGCGCCGTGTAGAATGCAATTCCGCTGTGATTGTCGGTGAGAAACGCCGTGGCGTCGAAACCAAAGTAATCGTGGAAAATTCCACCACCACCGATGAGCACCAGATCAGTGCTTTGGACCGCTTCCATCAGAGCCAGAACGTCACTCCAGAGGATGGCTTCCACACCACAGCTTGCGGCCGTTTGAGCGGGTTCGGCGGAAGTCACCGTGATCTGCAGCGAGGGGCGTATCGAACGGAGATGCGAAACCATCGCCAGGAGGATCGCTTCGTCCCCGGTGTTGCCGAATCCGAAGTAACCCGTGATCAGGATCCTGTTTTTCAAATCTTATTTCCCATGATTGGCGCGGTCCTATTCTAAAACGACAAATTTCGGGTGCTTCGATAACGATCCGCTTATCTTACCCAAAACGGCACCGGCTTGGACCGCGCCCCGGTGTCCCGGTTCACCAACCGCACCTCGATAGATCCCGGGACGGAGAATAGCGCCCTCGGTACGGTGGCCGTGACCACATGATCGCCCGAAACACTCGCCAGCGGAGTGTCGGCCCACAACACCACCGTCGACCCATTGTTATTCCTGCTCTCCACCGCCAGTGCGGCACTTCCGTCCGGTTGGACATTGAAGCCGGCCCCAGCCTTGGTCTCCGGCGGAAACAATCCAAGAATGGCAGGTGCCCGTTCGCCGGGGCCACTCGGATTGCCGATTACTTCGATAATCTCGGCAAAAGGGGCGCCGCTCTGTTGCCGGTACTCCGTCCTTTTCGTGGGCAGTCCGGATTCGTTCAGCATTTGGCGAAACGCATCGGCGACGCTTGGGTAAAATTCGTTTCCCTTGGAGTTAAGAACGAACACATCCCCGGCGCCAGCGCTTCCTTCCACTGGCGGGACGCACTGTTCAAGTTTGCCGCTGCTCCCCAGAAAATTTCGTTGGACTTGATCTGCCCGTCCGAGACGACAAACAGATTGTTTTGCAGTCCCCAGTCGACAATCTGAATCCTGCGCCCGGCATAGTCGTGCGCCAGCCCGGTCGCGACACTGGAGATCCCGTTAGACCACCGCGAGACGCCGCCACTTTCCGCCAGGCCCCGTGCCGCTGATACGTTGTACCACGGCGAAACCACCAGATACAGGCCAAGCATCGCCTGACCGAGGGTTCGCACCTGAATCCTCATTCGTATGCCTGCGCGAAACGCGAAGATGACGATCGCGATAGCCAATGGCAGCAGGCAATCCACGTGATGCTCATTGACACGCAGTTTGGAAAGAAAGATCTGCGCGCTCAACACCAGGAAGGTCACCACCGTTGCCCGCCGCCAGGCAATCTCATTTTCAGCAGCATCGTCCCGCGGAATCCAACAGAGCAGGCAACAGCAAGCCACCAATACTACCGGCAGCAGGGCCAAGCCCGCGGGCACACTCGGCCCACCCCAAATCCGCCGCATCTCACTATCGGACACGAACGCGCGGCCCATGAACAGAACCCGCAGCGGAATCAACTGAACCAGTGGCTGGCTCGTCGCAATCGTGTCCGCGGATAACGCCCGCCAGGTTGCGCCGCGCGAAATCCACTCATAGACAAGCAGCGGCGCGGCGCCGGCCACCATGCCGGTTCCCATCATGAACCACTGGCGCAACGGAAGCCACACCCGCCGTCCAAACCCAACCAGCACCCCGGCCGCGGCCGCCATCAACAGCCATGCAAAATTGACGCGTGCCCATACTCCCACGCCCAAGGCCAGCCCCAGTAATAACAGATTCAGATCAGAACGCCGCTGCAGAACTCTGGACAACTGCAGCGCGGCCAGCCCCAGCACCAGCATCCAACTCGCCAACGCCGAATAGTCGAAAACATTCTCGGCAACGTAGGAGGGTTGTACTGCCATTACCAGGCACGTCAGCGCGGCCATCGATTCGTCGATTTCGCGCTTCAGCAATATCCCCAGCGCCCAGATACCGAAGGCTCCAAAAAGCGCCGAAAGCGGCCTTGCTATCTGATAAACCGGAGCAATCAGCGCGAACGGCATAAGCAGGTAGCTCTTCAGCGCGCCAACGTACGGCACCACCATGACCTGCCAGTGCCTGCCGCCAATCTCCAGCCAGGACCAGGGATCGTGCGCGAAGGGCGGAGGACCACCGGAATGCAACATGTGGACCGCGCCATGAATCTGGATCGCTTCGTCGTAGTTGAATCCAGGCCGTTGCGCTCCAATCGACAAGGCTAGCAGCAAGTAGACTGCTATCGCGGCCATGCGGATGCGGCGCCAATGTAGATCGGATACAGACGCCAATGCGCTAATCCACGATGCGAATTTTGATCGGCGCCAGGGCCGTTTCGTTCCCTTGCGCGTCCACCGCCATGGGAACCAAATCGTGTTCGCCCCGGCTCAAACGGGGAAGGTAGACCATGATTCGCCACCCGCACTTGGCCATTTCCGGGCGGCCAAAGACACGGGCGATATCGGTGCGATAAAAGAAATCGCGCACGGCGCCGATCGGCTGGCCCGCCAGCACCAGGCGCACCTCCCAGGGAGTATCGCTAGCCGCTCGACCGGCCGCCCACCCGGAAAGTGAGATGCGGTCGCCGCTGCGCGCTTCCACTTCGCCCTGGTCCGCCCGGCCGAACGCGGCGCCGTCCGGCAACGGCTGGGGATTGTCCTGCAGCGGAACGGCTGGTGCAATCTCTTTGATCTTGAAAAACTCACCCCGGAACGCCGCCGTTTCCAAATCGTGCCGCAGCAGTTTGCTCACCAGCGGAATACGTTCCACTTTTTCATTCCACGCCCGCCGCCGCCGGAACTCCTGCACCTCCTCGGCGTATTCTTCCAGCGTGAACAGTTCCAGCGGCCGTGTGATCCGGGGCTCATCTTCCAATGCCCGATACATGTCGGAACAACCGATGCACTCCTGGTATTCGCAGGCTACGGCCGTCCGCGGCAGCGCTGGAATCTCCTCGGTGAAAAGATCGCGCACCGTGGAATCCAGACACGCAACCCGTATGGTTCCGTCGTACATCATGTAGTAAGTCATGGCCGGATAGAAGCAGGGCCGGCCCTTCGTTGCAGGCTTCACAATCTTGAAGTGGTTGTCGAGTGGAGTGTTGTATTTCTCCACGATGTTCAACTCGCGCTCCGTGCGTCCGGTCCGCGAGAGATACACTCCGGTCGGAATCATTGTCGAGACATTGACAAAAAAGCCTTCTCGCTCGAACTTCCACATGACGCTGTCGAACTGATCCAGATTCTCAGGCGCCAGCACGTAGTTCACGATCGGTATCGAGAAGCCCGCGTCGCGAATCTTCAGCAGGTTCGGTAGAAATTCCTCAAGCGGCCGTTGAGTCGGGTGGAACGCCACGTTGACCCACATTCTGCTCTTATCGACGTCCTTGAAGTAGGCGGGATCCCAATAGCCGTTCGTGTCCACGCCAACACGAACATGGTCCATCTCAGAAAGCCCAATCAGCAACTCACGGAACCGGTTGCGATCGAGAAACGGTTCTCCTCCGCTAATCTTCAGATGGACTTTCTGGAAATCGAACTTGCGGATGGCCCCCAACCACTCGCCGACAGGATGATAATCAAACGCGTGAGCCTGTCTTTCGCCACTCCGCGACCGCTGGTGAAACACCATCACCGGACAGTACTGGCAACTGTAATTGCACCACGAACTGATGTGCCAGTTGATACGCACGGAACTCAGCAGATGAGAGGGCAACGGGGTCAATTGGCTGGCCATGTATATTCATTATTGTACGGGAAGTTCAGCCTGATTGAGCCCGCAATGCCGGACGAACCACCGCGGACTATCCAGCCGACAACGCGTCTCTACTGGCACGATGATCACTGTTTTTCCGCCGAGGCGCGTATCGTCGGGGCGCAGGCCAGTGAACTCGCCTTTGACGGATCCTGCTTCTATCCCGGCGGCGGGGGTCAGCCCCCGGACGAAGGCACGGTCACGCTGGCGGACGGGCAGGTGCTGGCCGTCTCCTCCATTCGTGCCGATGCGAGCGACACCTTCTGGCATGTTCTCAACTCGGCCGCGCCGCCGGGTATCGTCGGACAGCAGGCCAAACTTGAACTCAATCGCGAAAGGAGGCTGGCGTTGATGCGGCACCACACCGTGCTCCACGTCCTGAACACAATCGCGCTGCGGGACTACGCCGGCTGGATCACCGGCGTACAGATAGGCGCCGAATATTCGCGAATCGATTTCAAACTCGAAGGCTTCTCCGCGGCCATGTGCGGTGAGTTGGAAACCAAGGTCAACGGCGTTCTGAATGTGGACCATCCCCTGCGGTCGTACTATCTCGCGGAGAATGAATTCCACCGGCGCGAGGACTTATTGCGCACATTGGAAGTGAAGCCGCCGGTCGTCGACGGCCGTGTTCGCGTGGTGGAGATTGACGGCTTCGATGCGCAAGCGTGCGGCGGCACCCATGTCGGTTCCACCGTCGAAGTGGGCAAGCTTTCCATCTTCCGCACGGAGAACAAGGGCAGAATCAACAAGCGGCTCTACATCCGGCTCGACTGACCTATAGCAAGGGAAACAGCGCTCGCTCCTGAAGTCCCCATTCAGTCACGCCGCCGATGGCAACATCGATCCGTTCGCGCGGCATGCGCCGCTGCGCCAAATCCACTTTCAGGTAATTCGTAGTCATGGCGAAAGCCGGATCTTGCAGCGTAACCGCCGGCAGAGTTCGGCCCACCATCGCTCGCCGGAAGTCCGCATTCTTGGCCAATCCCAATTCCTTCAGAATTCGCCCCCGCGCCCGGCGAACCGCGACCGGCACTGCATCCGGCCGCTCGGCAGCGGGCGTGCCGGGCCGTTCGGAATACGGAAATATGTGCAGGTAGGTGAACGGCAGCCGTTCAATGAAGTTCCGCGTCTGCTCGAATTCCGCTTCCGTCTCACCCGGGAATCCCACCATCACATCCGCGCCGATGGCAGCCTCCGGCATCCACTCACGGGCCTTCCAAATTCGATCCTCATAATGGCGGGGCCGGTATTTTCGATGCATCCGGCGCAACACCGTGTCCGAACCAGACTGCAGCGGCGCATGGACGTGCTTGGCTATCCGCGGTGAATCCGCCATCAACCGCAGCAGGTCGTCCGAGAAATCCATCGGCTCCACGGAACTCAACCGCAATCGCCCGATCCCCGTCTCGGCAAGTAATAGCCGCAGCAGATCAGCCAATCGCAGCGTGCTCCCCGGTTCCCGCCCCCAACGCCCCAGGTTGATGCCGGTCAGCACCACTTCCTGATACCGCGCGCTCAAGTCCCGTACCTGTTCCACAATTTGCCGGACTGGCGCGCTCCGGCTCCGTCCCCGCACAAACGGGATGATGCAAAAGGAACACCGGTTATTGCAGCCGTCCTGGATCTTCAAATTGGGCCGCGACCGGTCGATTCCCGCCGCCTCCACGGGCGATGCCAGAAATTCGTGTTGGCCGAAGATATCTCCTATGTGCACTTCGCCGTGGAAATCGGCCGACGGGTCAGACAACAACTCCGCGATCTGTGTTTTGTGTGAGTTCCCAATCACCATGGAAACCCCGGGCAGTGCCGCCAGTTCATCCGGCGCCCGTTGCGCATAGCAACCTGTCACCACAATCCGGCTACTCGGATTTTCCCTGTGCATCTTTCGCACCGTCTGCCGCACTTCTTCATCAGCGGCGGCCGTTACGGTACACGTATTGAGAATGAAAATATCGGGATGATGCTGGTCCGCTTCGAAACCGGTGCCGGCCAGCAGGGAATTCAAAGCCGCGCCGTCCGCCTGCGACGCCCGGCATCCGAAGTTTTGAATAGCGAACGTAGGCACTAGGGATAGCTTAGCAATCGGATTAATCCCAATACAGATTCCATCAAAAGGACCGATGGACAAAAAGGGAGTACACGCATGTCTTTGGATCGAGTCTTATCGCAGGATGAAATCGACGCCGTATTCCGCGGCATGAATGGCGGGGTTGACGACGATCCTGCGAAACGAACCCAACCCTACGACTTCCGCCGTCCCGATCGTATTGCAAAAGATCAGCTTAGGGCCATCCACTTGCTACATGAGAACTTCGCCCGCAGCCTCGCTTCCAGCCTTTCGGCCTATCTTCGTGCGTACGTGATCGTTAATCTGGTTTCGGTGGAACAAATCTCCTTCCGCGAGTTCACGCAATGTCTGCCGTCGCCAACCTGCATGGCGTCGTTGGGAATGCGGCCTTACGAAGGCAACGCGGTACTCGAATTGAATCCGGCGCTGGTCTTCCCCGTACTGGAGATGCTGCTGGGCGGCACCGGGAAGGTTTCCGCGAAAATCACTCGCGAAATCACTGAGATTGAACAAAGCATACTCGACGGCTTGCTGCGCATTATTTTGCAGAACCTGAAAAGCGCATGGCACAGTGTCACCAACCTCGATTTTTCCATCGAAACCCACGAAACCGAGCCTGCTCTGCTGCAGATTCTGGCGCCCAATGAAGCCTTGGTCGCCATCAGCCTGGAGGTCCGTATTGGGGAGAACTCCGGCATGATGAACATCGGAATTCCGTCCATCATCATCAAGATGCTGCGGCAGAAATTCGATCAGCAGTGGAGCGTGCGCAAAACCGAAGTCACCGAAGAGGAGCATTCGCGCATTCTGCGGCTGATCAAACCCGCGAACATGTCCGTTGACGCCCGTTTGGAAGGCCCAACCATTGCAGTGGAAGACATGATGCGTCTGGAGCGTGGCGATGTGCTCAGTTTTGATTTTGTGGCCGGCAAACCACTGGACCTGCTGGTGAACGGAAAGTTGAAATTCCGCGGGCAAATCGTCGCCAACGGTAGAAAGAAAGCGTTCGCCATTGATCAACTGTACCTGGCGACGGATTAAGCCCGCGGCTACTTCTTCGGTTTCTTCGTTTTCAACGGTTCCAGGCTAATTTCCTTAAAAGTCACCACCGCGGTGGGGTCGTGATTCTGTATCGCGATATATCCGGATTCCGGCCTTGGGCCCCGTTCGGGTTCAAATTGCTTCGTTCGTTCCGGCACCGCCCCGACGCCATCGTAGTCCGTCACCAGCACGCCGTTCACGTGGACTAAGGTCCGGAGCCCCTCCAGCGTAATCTCCATCGTGTTCCATGCGGGTGCCGGCTTTGACTTTCTCGCCATCGCCTTGGTCATCGAGTAAAGCGTACCGGTGCAGTGCCAGTCGTCGTCCTGATCGTCAATCTGCACTTCAATCCCGTGATGAATCGCATACGTCTCAGAATCGGGAATGATTGGGATGCGAATGAAAACTCCCGAATTGCCTTTCGCATTCGACATCTTGTAAACCACACGAATGGTGGCATTTCCAATCTTGTCGCCCGTATAAAGCAGCATTCCCTTGGCGCCGCCGGTGTGAATCATACCTTCCGAGGCGCTGAAGCCCGTGTCGCCTTCCGCCCTTGGAACAAACTTCCAGCCATCCATGTTTTTGCCGTTGAAAAGCTGTTTCCGGCTCTCGGCGAACGCGGAGCTGCCGAACAGAAGGGAGAGGATCAGTACGAATCGCATCATCTAGAGGAGATTATATCGGGTGTGGTACAAGAGTGTCTGATTGCGCCTTCTTGCCTTGTTTCTGGTTGCCGTGGCAGCGTTCCCGGAATCCATGGTCCTCAAGCTGCGCGCCAGTCGCCATAGCGCTCTTATCCGCGGCGGCGCACTGTCTGACGACCAGCAAACCCTGTTCACCTGGGGCGAAGGGTTGTTCTCTTGGAATCTCTCACGCCTGCGCGCCAATCAATTGTCCGCCACCTCATTTGGCGATGGCGGATGCATCGTTGATGGCGGAATTGTTCTCCAGGATGGTCCCGGCCTCGGCAATCTTACGATTCGCCGCCCACCGCAGTGGAATGCGGAGCGGATCGACACGCTGGTCGCTCTGCACGACTGCCTGCCCGCCACGCTGCTCGGCCACCGCGGCTTCGTCATGATTCACCGCTTCTCGCAGGTGCGTTTCTACGAATCCCCAGCCAAGCCAGGCGACCCGTGGACGTCCACTGATCTCTACTCCATCTATACCCCTTCCAAGCAGACCGGACTGCTGCTGGCCGACATCGACGGCGACGGCCTGCCGGATATCCTCTGCGGCAATTATTGGATCAAGAGTCCCACCAGTTTTGAACTTCCCTGGCGGCTGTTCGCCATCAATACCTACAGCGAAAAGGACGATTCCGCTATGCTGCAACTCGCGCTCGCTTCCCCGGCTGACAATTTAATCGTTAGCCAAGGACACAGGCGCGATGCGCGTTTCACGTGGTTTGAAAAGCCGGATGATCCCAAGCGGCTGTGGGTCGGGCACCGGCTAGCAGACCAACTGCACTTGGTAAATCCGCACGCCCTGGTGGCGGCTGATCTAAACGCCGACGGTAGAATCGACTTCCTGGCCGGCGAACGAAACAAAGCCAATTCGCGCCTCTTCGCATTCTGGAATGAAGCTGGCGGATTCCGCGCGCAGCAGATCGGTCGCGGCAAGGAAATGATCTCGATCTGGAATCTGGATGGCAACTCGCTGCTATCCATCGGCCCCGCGGCCGTTACTCGCTGGACTTACGTCTTCCGCAAATAGGCGTCATCGCCGCGAATCCAGTCCTCGCGCACAGGGGAGAAAAGGTCTAGCGCGACGCTGTCTTCCAGCGATTCCACACCGTGCGGCTCATACCCCGGAATTTGCAGGTTCTGGCCCGGTTCCACCACCACTTCGCGGTCGTCAAAAATAAACTTCAGCCTGCCTTCCAGCAGCAGCATGATCTGCTCATTAACATGGCTGTGGCGCGGCACGATCGATCCCTTCTTTAGATACACCCGGGCGATGGTCATATTGTCGCCGTGGATCACCTGCCTGGCAAATTCCGGATTCATCTGCTCGCGTTCAATCGCTGCCCAGTCGTGTAGTTTCATCGCCTCTCATTCTACCCGCGCCAGTGCAATGACGTCGTTTTTCCATTCTGACCGGTGTTTCCTCCAAAGGCATGCAGCGTAAATTCCCCGCCATCCTTCGAAATCACTGAGTCCACCCAGCCAACTGGTTCCGAATCCGCGAAGTTGTAACCTACCGCCGGTACGTTGATCAGGTGAATCCCGGCAACTTGGGTATAGCGGTACATGTGCGAGTGGCCGTAAACAATGGCCTTCACTTTCTTGTGCGGCGTAACCATGGCCAGCAGCCGGTCCGCGTCCAGCAATCCGGTATCGCTATCGTCCACGGTGTGATGCACGAAAATCAACACCGGCGTCTGATCCGATGACTTCAGAAATCCGTCCAGCCATCCGCGCTGCGACTTGCCCAGCAGCCCCGGAGCCTGGTTCACCGCCATCAGCGAATCCAAGACAAGAATACGAACCGGTGGCTGATCCACAACCAGTACATTTCTGTCCTTCACCGGCTGTTGCTGCCCTTTCCCGGGCTTCCCAAGCGCTGCCAGGAAGTTCTTCCGGTCGTCGTGATTTCCCAGCGAAAGGCACAGCGGCGTTTCCTCCGCCATGGGTTGCAGCATCGTCTTCAACAGATCATAGTCCGCCGGCAGCCCTTCCAGCCGTGCCAGGTCTCCATTGATCAGCACCACTTCGGGTTTTGCCTTGCGCACTTCCGGAATCACCCGCGCCAGGTTGTCATAGGGGCGGAATCCGCGATTCTCATTTTTCGGATCGGCCGAGAGATGCGGGTCGGAAAGAATGGCCCAGTGGATCGATTTCGCACTGGCGGCCTGAACACGTGGGAAACAGGCAGCCACGGCGGAGATACCCGTGGCACGCAGAAATTCCCGGCGATTGGGGACGGTAAGGAGAGGCATACTATTTTCGTTTGGAACCCGCAGGCGAACTGATGTGGATACTGGTGCCGTCGCCGCGGTAGTCGAGTGATGTGACGTCGGACGCTTTTTTCTTGGCCGGAAGCGGGAAGTACAGATACCCGGCAACGGCCTTCGACGCGGGGCCTTCAGGCAGCGCCTTCTCGTCCAGTTCCATTTCCATCGTGGTCCGGTCGCGATCGGTGGATGCCGGGGCAGGTATCCCATTTCCCCTGCCGCCGGTTGCCACGCCAACGCCCGCGCTGGTGCGCCAACCGGGGCGCCGGGCGCCGCCGTATCCAGGATCGTACCCGCCACTGTCATACTCCACGCCGACTGTCGGAATGATAGTCACATCGGAAGACCTCGTCGGTGGTCCCGCTGCTTTCCGGTGTAACACCGCGGCAATCGTCCGCGCGTTGGAGGCGCGAATGGGGGTTGATTGCCCGGCAACACGCAGTGTGAAATCCATGGTGGAAAGGTCAACGCTTTTTCCCGCTCCCGGATACACCGCCACTTCCACCACCGCATAGCCGTTGTAGACTCCGGAGGCGAATGCGTGGCGCGCCTGTTCGGCATCCATCACATCCGCCGCGATGGTGATCCCGTTCTGCTCATCGTGCGCGCGGTAATCGTTTACGTCTGCCCGCGGGCGGAGGCCCTGCGTATCGGCAAGCGCCGCCGAGGCACAGAAGATCACGAACAAAGCCAATCTCATTTCGCCTCTCCGGCTTGTAATTTGGCGCGTATCGCCAGCGTCTTTCCGCTCAGCACGTACACTCTCTGGGTGAAGGTGCGCTGGTTGTCATCGCGCAGTTCCAGATTGTAGACACCCGGCGCCAGCCAGAAACTCTTCAGCTTCTGTGCCGATGCGGCATACGCGCCATCCAAGCACACAGAGGCGTCTTTAGCCACGGTATCCAGCTTCACTTGCCCCATGTTGGGCTGTTGCAGGAAGCCGCTGTAGAATCCGGAATGAAGGGTGGGGCTATACGAGAACGGATCGTAAATTCCGTAACGGGGATGCCAGCCGTTGTACCAGGCAGGGCCGCTTGCATATCCAGCGCCCACGACCAGACCGCCAAGCCGAATATGAGTATGCTTAGCCGCGCTGGCAGCTTCCTCATCGGCACCCGCGGCAATCGCGCCAGCCGCCGCGAACCATAAGATAAATCCAGCCACATTCCTGTTCCGCATCATGAGCCGAATTCAGTTTATCAGCGGATCCATTTCGGCGGGTGCACGGGAGGCACTCAGCACAACAAATCAAAATCGGATATAAATGTTCTAGGGCAGTCCGGGCTTTCGGCTGTCCATAAGGTTACAACAGATGAATCCAATTCTTCGGATTTGCACCAGTCTTGCCATGGCTGCCGTTCTTGCGCCCATCGCTCCGGCTCAATTCCCGTGGCTGAAGTCCTCCGTCTATTTCGTTCCCGATAACCGTCTGTCCGGCATCGGAGTGGACCGCAGCGGCATGTCGGAAATTGTGCTCTCCAGCAGAACCGGATTGATGATCGATTCGCAAACCTTCGGCATCATGCGCGATCCTCATGCGATCTCCGGCGCCCAGCGAATCACCAGCCCCAAGTTGCAAGCCATTTTTTTGGACGCCGAAGCGAAGTCTGGCTGGCCGGCGCCTATGATCGCCGCCATTTCCTATCTGGAAAGCTGGGGCGATCCCCTGGCGGAAAGCCCCGCCGGTCCGAAGGGGATCATGCAGATCTCTGAAGCCACTTCACGCAGAATGGGGTTGAAAGTCGTCCGCGCCACCAAGTACCGGGTCACCAGCGAGAAGCGAACTGTCCGGCTGAAGCGCGGCAAGACCGTCACCCGAACTTTCACCAAGAAGACGCCCTACACCGTGACCGTGCGCGACGAGCGGTTCCTGCCTGAGAAGGCGATCCCGGCCGCGGCCCGTTACCTGGCGCAAATGGAGAAGCACTTCGGCGGTCAGGACTGGGCGGTGTTCGCCTATCATTGCGGCGAAGGATGCGTGGCGGAATTTCAATCGATCCTGCAGCAGACCAATGATTTAAAGCGTGGCAAGACCACCGTCGCCGAGGCATTTTTCTCAGGCAGCCCCGCGCGTAACAAGGAACTCTACCAGGCCATCGCCAAGCATATGGACCGCGACTATTCGCCCACTTACTGGTTCCGCATCATGCGCGCCGCTCAATTGCTGGATCTCTATAAGAAGGAACCTGCCGCCTACACTAGACTTGCTCAGGAATATCGATACGAACCCAATCCGGCCATGCGCGCGCCCCACCGCCTCTCGGTCTGGCTGCGTCCGGAAGATCTGGCGTATCGCAGTTGTGACGATATTCGGCGCGATCAGGGCACCAAGCTCTTTCGCGTATTTGAGAACCCCGAGCTTTTCGGTTTTTCCCTGCGCAAGTCCGGAACGGGAGCAATTGGGCACCACGATCTGAAGAATCAGGAGTTCTATTTGCAGGCTTCGCCGTCGGCCATCGGTGCGCTGACCTACATTGCTTTTGAAACCCGGCGCCTGCACGATGCTCTCAAGCCCAAGGGCGAACAGTTCATTCCGCTCGAAGTCACCAACCTGATCCGGCCGATGGACCTGCACCAGCCGGCAGTTGACGCGAAGTCTGAATTTCACTCGCACTGTTCCGGCCAGGTCTTCGATATCAACGTCGCCCAACTGCCGCCCAGGGAGCGCGAATGCCTCCGCTTTGTCCTGGAAGACATCGGCTGGAACGGTTACCTGGGATTCGTTGAGGAATCGCCGAATAGTGGGACCCTTCACATTGGAAGCGCTCCTTCGGCGCGCGATTTCTTCACCCGCGTTTACGAGGAAGCGTTGGCGAAACAGATTTAGGCCTGGTTGCAAACGTTCGTGTGTACCGCTCCCAAAGGGTCGCGCGAAGAAGCAACGACTTGCGCGATCCTTCTTCCGCCGCAAGCGGGCGGCTTCGACCGGCCAACGACTCCCTCACGGTCGCGGCTCGGAAACGCAGTGTGAGCCGTGAAAATCCAAAACGCCTATTTCTGCAACTAAGCACTAGGACTGGTTGCGCCATTTTGGCGCATGGCGGGGACTCGGTCTGCGCCACGCCTCCTACGGCGTTACCGATCGCGATTACGAATCCGCGGGGCACGAACGATGTGCGTCAAGCCTGGGCCGAGTTCTACGCAAAGCTGAGCGCCGCGATGAAGCGCATGGAGGCTCAGCGCCCAGTGAAGGCCTGACGCCGAGGAGGCGGTCTAGTGTCCTTCGGCGGCCCGTCTTGGAATCCGCACCGCCGTCGACCCGCTGAGCGTCACAATATCGAGCGACGCACCGGCGCCCATCAGCAGGTGCGCTTCTCTCGGCTTCATGCCCTTCTCTTCAATCAGCCAGCGCAGCATGTCGTGCAGCGCAATTTCGAGCGTCTGATTCAGATTGGCGTCCGCCTTACCGCCAATGCTGATGAGGAACTCCGGCGTTTCCGCCCTGGGCGAGGTGAGGCGCGCATTTTTCCGCAGGCTGACCGTGACGGTGACGTCCAGCGACGTTTCGACGCCTGAGCCGATAGCCTCCCCGTCCCCTTGCAGCGCATGGCCATCGCCGAAAAACAACAGTCCGCCGGGATGGAACACCGGCAGCAAGACGGTGGTTCCCTCGCGAATCCAGTTGTAGTCCATGTTGCCGCCCCAATAGCCGGCGGGCCCGGACCGCGGCGAGAAATCCCCCTTCGGCGCTACGCCGATGCAGCCGAGCATGGGACGAGTGGGAAAGGAAAAAGCCGCCGCCGATTCCTTCGGCCAGGCGGTCTTCCGTTGCAGGTCGATAACCCAGGGAACCAGATCGTTGTACCCCGGAATGACGGCGTCCGGTTCCGGTCTGGGCGCCTGCAGGCTTGCCTCCAGATCCTTGATGCCGACCGAACGCCCCGTATAGCCGGTTGGACGATTAAGGTTGAGGCGATCCAGGCGGACCACGAGCGCGTCGCCCGGTTCTGCTCCTTCGATGTAGAAAGGCCCCGTGAGGGGATTGCCGTGCGTCTTGGTGCGGCGAACGCTGCGATAATCGAAGCCCGCCGAATCGACAGTCTTGGTGACAATCGTGTCCCCCGGTTGAACACGCAGCAACACCGGGTGAGCCGAGGAGAACGTATGGTGATAGGTCTCGGCGACGACGCTATGGGTTTCCGCCAATACGGCGGATTGCAGGAGTGCTAAGAAAAGAAACAGGCGCAGCATGTGGGAAGGGTGTGCGGTGGATTCAGTATAGCTTGCCTGTCTCCTACTGCTTTCGCGGCATTGGCTTCGCGCGTTCCAGAATCCACGGTGGAAGCGGCTGCGTCTGGCCGGGTGCCGAACCGTGGTAGTTGAATTCTTCGCCCTGCGAAAACCCGTGTTTGGCGCCAATAGTGCTTGCCAACTCCGAAATCCATTCCCGCGCCAGCGCATCCACCGCCGCCGCGTCCATTTTTTCCAGCAGCGGCGAAGGCCTGTTCATTAACTGCAGCCGCCATCGGACGTGCTCGGCGTAGACGCGATTGGTCGTTCGCAGTTGCAGGCACGCGTCTACCTTGTGTTGGAACGTTTTCGAAATATCCACTGCCTCCAACCGCGCTCCGTTGTGGCCGCCTTCGCCAGGCCGGTAGGGCCGCCGCACGGAGTAGTAGTAGGTCTCCGGCACGCTGTAGCCCTTAAGACCGATGCGCGTCAGTTCGGCCAGGAAGACGTCGTTGTTGGAATAGTTCGTTTCCTCGGCGGCCCGGCCAACCCAAAACTGATCCCATTCGGCCTCGTAGTGTAGGAAAGGGTCGGGAAGAAACAGCTTCTGTGGTTTGTAGAACCGAAGCAACGTAGACATTTCGTTGCGAAGTTCATTGCTGGAAAGCTGGCTTAATTCTCCAGTCTTGTTGTTCAGATTGACGATTTCGGTGACACCCAGGGCCTTGGCCGCTCTTTCGGCGTCTCCATTGTTTGCCAAACGGGTTTCGGCCGGGCCCATGCCGATCGAGTACTTCTCATCGTTGCCCACCTGAATAACGTAGACTTTATAGCCTTCGTCAATGAACCGGGCGAGCGTGCCACCAGCGCCTTTCAGATAGTCGCCGCCGCCGGCGCTGATAGCGACAATGGTCCGGTTCTGCGGTTGCGCCGGGCATGGCCATGGCCACAACACCAGTGCGAAGAACAGCACAGCCAGACGTTCAACGCAGGTATTTGGCAGGAATGTCATATTCGATGCCGGCATAACGGAATTCTTCGGCCAGTTGATAGCCGCTACCCTCGGAGCACACCGCGGCCAATCCACGTAAATTCTCCTCCACCAGCTTGTCTATCGCGCTCTCATCGACGACGTCTAAAATAGGCAGCCTGCGCCCTGCTGCCTCCAGGCTCTGTTTTAACCGCATCGCAGTACTGCGATTCACCGTGCGAAGCACTTGCGCGGCCCGTAGTTTGCGCTCAAATTGCCCGCCGATGTCCACGCGAACCGGTTGCGGAACAAACGTCGCGGTGCTCTCCGGCTCACGGCGTCGCGGGTCCACCGGCGGCGAATAGTAATACACTTCCGAGACAATGTGGGGCGCCAGACCGCTGTGGCTGGCCGCCGGCAGGTAATTCTGGAATCGAGCGCAATGCCAAGCGTCTTCGGCTGCCGCGCCGACGTAATAACGATCCAGATTGCGGTCCTGTTCGGTGTGCGGATTCGGAAAGAACAGCACGGCGGGGCGGTGGTGCCGAATTAAGAAAATGAGCCGGTCGCGCATCGTCGTATGCGGCACGTCGCGTAGCTCGGAACTGCGGTAGCCGAATGAGATCACTTCCTGGATTCCCAGCAGCTTCGCCGCCCTTTCCCCCTCGGTCCGATTTCGCAGCGCCGTCTCCTCCGGCGTCAACCCCCAGGACTCCTTCTCGTCATTGCCCACGCGCACCAAAATAGCGCTAGCTCCGTCGCCGGTCATCTTGGCAACTGCGCCGCCGGCACAGGCAAGCCAGCCAGCGTCCGACGCGACGATCAGTACCGTCTTGCCGGCCGCGGCGCGCGCCAGCGAAGCACTCAAAATCTGCAGGAACAGCCGGCGTCTCATCCTCATGGAATCCTGCGGGCGTTCGCTTCTATGTACGCTTTCAGTCCGGGCAAATGATCCTGCGCGTCCATGTGATAGAGGTCTTCCGCGTATTTCACTCCGGCTTTTTTGCCGATATCGCGAGATACCCAGTTCATCCACCAGTGCAGAAGCAGATCGGAAGCTTCATCCCCATTCACCGCGTCTAATTCAGGTACATGCATCCCCATCGCTGCCAGCCGGTCCTGAATCGCGCGCTTGGCGCCGGGGTTATGGTAGACATTCCGATGCGCGGCAATGGCGCGCTCCTTCTTTTGAACCTGAGATTCGCTCAGTTCCAGCGCCACATTGGATATCTGTCCCAGCCCCCAATCCAGCCTGCCCTTTTCGTAGAAATGCGCGGCGGCGTGCGGCTTCAGTCCCAATTTGAAATGCTCCGGATGAACCGTGTCATAACCGGCCAGCCAATAGGCCTCCACCAGTGCCCGAGCCACGTTTCGGTGATCCGGGTTCTTCTGATAGTGCTCCCAAGGGTTGTGTCCCAGCACCACGTCCGGCCGGTATTTTCGGATCAAAAAAATCAGTTGCTCGCGCAGTTCATTGAGCGGAATTGGATTCATGAAATCGTTCCGCCAGTTCAGGCTGATCACGTCTTCCATGCCGAGTATGCGGGTTCCGTCTCTGGTTTCTTTCAGGTTGATGATGTCGTTGCGGGCATAACTGTTTGCGCCATCCTTCTCATCGTTCGACGCTCGAACGTAATACGCTTTATAGCCGCTCTCCACAAAGCGCGCAATAACTCCCCCCATTCCGTAATCGGTAGTGTGGTCATCGTGATGCGGCTGTACAACCAGTAGAATTTTCCCCGCTGGAATTTCGCCCGGTGGAAGCCGGCTTTGGACTTGGCCCGCGACACCGCCCGTGAATATTCCAATAAAAAGGTAGGCTCGCAAGTGAAGGAGTAAGCGCATGCGAAAACTGTCAGCATAGCGCAACATCGCTAAGTAGTCGACTACAATGGCAGGCGTGATCCCGCGCATTCTTTTCCTCCTCACCAGCTCCGTTGTCTTACAGGCGGCCCTTGTTCGCGTCGAAGTTTCCGAGCGCTCCGCCATCCTGGACGGCAAGCCATTCGGCAAGGCCGGGGCGTATGAGCGCATCATCGGCAAAGCTCACTTCGCTGTCGACCCCTTATCCCCGGCCAACCGGGATGTGGTGAATCTGCAGTTGGCGCCGCGCAATCCGAACGGGCAAGTGGAGTTTTACGCCGACTTTGTTCTGTTCGCTCCCGTGGACCCGAAGAAGAGCAACGGCACGTTGTTTTTTGAAGTGTCCAATCGCGGACGCAAGGGGCTGCTGTCGGCGTTCAGCCACGCGCGGAACTCCAACGATCCGCGCACGGCAGAAGAGTTTGGCGACGCGCTGCTGCTAGAGCAGGGCTATACGCTGGCATGGCTCGGCTGGCAGTTCGACGTTCCGCGAGAAGCACCGTTGCTGAGTGTGACCGTGCCGGTGGCGAAGAACGCGGATGGCTCCCCGATCCAGGGCGTGGTGCGCTCCGATTTTGTTCCCGATTCGGGCCTGACCTCGTTTTCGCTGGGCGACCGGCTGTTCTACCCGTATCGCGTAGCCGATCCGAAAGACGCTTCGGCAACGCTGACTGAGCGCAGTTTGGCCAATGGGCCGCGGCGGGTGATTCCGCGCCAGGACTGGAGTTTTACCGAGGATCGCGGCGCGGTCCGGAAGGCTTCGGGGTTTGAGTCGGGAAAGATTTATGAGGTGGTGTACCGGTCGCAAGATCCGCCGGTAGTGGGGTTGGGTATGGCCGGAATTCGCGATTTCATTTCGGCATTGAAGACGGGCTCGGCGCCGGGGCCGCTGGCGGCATTGGCGCCGGCTGCGCGGCGGTCGCTGGCCTATGGCAGTTCGCAAAGTGGACGGTTCCTACGGACGTTTCTTTATCAGGGGTTCAATCGAGATGAACACGGGTGGCGCGTGTTTGACGGCGTTTGGGCCAATGTGGCGGGCGGCGGGCGCGGGAATTTCAATCATCAGTTCGCGCAGCCGTCGCGCGATGCCCGGCCCTTCTTCAACTTTTACTATGCGACCGATATTTTCCCGTTCACCGACTTGAAGCAATCCGATCCGGTGACGGGACAGGAGGACGGCATTCTGGTCCGGGCCGAACGGGACAACGTGACGCCGAAGATTTTCTACACGAATTCGGAGTATGAGTATTACGGCCGCGCGGCATCTTTGATGCATACGACGCTGGACGGGACGGCGGATGCGCCACTGGCGCCGAATACGCGATTGTATGTGATGGCAGGGGGAAATCACGGGCCGGGAAGTATTCCGCCGGTGGCGTCTGCGAATACCCGGTATTTGAACAATGGGAACGATTATCAGTGGATTCTGCGGGGATTGCTGGCCTCGATGCAACAGTGGATCGCCGGTGATGTTGCGCCGCCGCCCTCGGTGTACCCGCGGGTGGACCGGAAGGAATTGGCGGCGATTGATCAGATCCGTTTTCCGAAGCTGCCGGGTATCATTGTGCCAACTCGGGTGCACGATGTTTACCGGCTGGACTTTGGTTCGGAATTCCGTTCACGAGGCATTATCACGAATGAACCGCCCAAGATGGGGCCGGCGTTTCCAATCCTATTGCCGCAGGTGGACTCCGATGGCAATGGCATCGGCGGGTTGAAGACGCCGCAGGTGGCCGTTCCGCTGGCAGTGCATACGGGATGGAATCTGCGCAATCCGGCGATAGGCTCCCCGGAAGAATTGTTCAGTATGGTGGGGTCCTACTTTCCATTTCCGCGCCAGGTGGTGAAGGAGCGCTATGGCGATCGCACGGCGTATCTGGGAAAGATTCGTGCGGCAGCGCG
Source organism: Bryobacterales bacterium (assembly GCA_038230275.1). GTDB lineage: Bacteria > Acidobacteriota > Terriglobia > Bryobacterales > Bryobacteraceae > JANXXV01. The sequence continues at coordinate 38,436 of JBBRNO010000002.1, read as the reverse complement.
GCAACTGGTGCAGGGACGGTATCTGCTGGAGCGCGACATTCCAATGCTGGAGGAGATTTCGGGGAAGGAATGGGACTTCGTCATGAAACAGGCGGGAGCGCACTAAACCGGCGCAGGCACTACGAATTGGGGCATGCCGCGCAGGAAGCTTTCCACATTTTCGAAGGCGAGCGCGAGGCCGGCTTCCAGCACTTCCGGCGTGACGCCGGCACAGTGCGGCGTGAGCACAACGTTGTCCAGTTGGGTGAGCGGATGCCCCGTTGGAAGCGGTTCCACGTCGAAAACATCGAGCCCGGCTCCGGCGATGCGCCGCGCGCGGAGGGCGTCGATCAGCACCGCTTCATTGACGATTGGGCCGCGCGCGGTGTTGATGAAAATGGCCGAGGGTTTCATCAGGCCGAACTCGCGGGCTCCCAGAAAGCCGATGGTCTGGGGGGAGAGGCGGAGGTGGAGACTGACGACATCGCTTTGGCGGAGGAGGTCTTCCAGCTCGACCAGTTCGAAGCCAAGCGCGGGGTTGGCGTGCATGGTCCAGGCGATGACGCGCATGCCGACGGCTTCGCCGAGGCGGCCGAACTGGCGGCCAATGGCGCCCAGCCCGATGATGCCCAGCGTCTTGCCGCGGAGTTGAATAGACTGCCCGCGCGGCCAGGCTCCGTTGACCACTTGCTGGTGCAGGGACACGACCCGGCGGGCGATGGACAGTGTCAACATCAGCGCATGCTCCGCTATCGCTTGCGCTGCGACGCCGGGCGTGTTGGTGACGGTGACGCCGTATTTCCGGGCGGCATTGAGATCCACATTGTCGGTGCCGGTGCCCCAGATGGATAGCATTTTCAATTGCGGGCAGGTGGCGAAGACACGCTCGGTAAACTTGGTGGAGGAGCGGATATTGATGACGATCTCGAAGCTGCGGATGCGGTCCAGCAGCGCTTCTTCAGAGCCGGGCAGGGTGCCGTAGTGGGTTATCGGCCACTCCGCGCTGACACGCCGGAAGGCGGCGGAGGGCTCCATGACGGCGGGATAGTCATCCGGGATCACGATGGTGGACATGGCAACCAGTTTACTCAGGCTTTACGGGTGGCCGTTTCGGCGCCCGGTGACAGTGTCGGTAGGTACGGAAGGTATGGATCCTGGCCTACCCTGGCCCAGCGAGGTGACGGTTGCGATTGAACGGATCAACCTGGCGTGGTTGGCGGCATATAGCCTCGCACGAACGCAGATGGCGCCGTGGACGTTTCTCGTGGCAGGGGCGCTCGCGTTCCTATTCACGGTGACTGGGAACGAGAATACGCTGACCAAGGAAATCTTGGTGCTTATTGGGATTTCCTTCAGTACCACGTTACTTGCGGCTACCACTGACAGCGTGACGGATTCGACAGCTGCTAACTAAGGCTCGCCGCGGCAACTCGGTACAGCCCGAGCAGAAGACTATCCGAGACAGCCTTACTCCACTTAGCAAGAGCAAAGCCTTGAATGTCTTCGTATTCTCTGACGATCAAGGGCCGTTCAGCCCAAAACGTCACGCCAGCCTCTCTAAGCGGAAAGAAGAGCCTGTGTTCGGCAGGAGCAGAGCAAACCGCTGATGTGTTGTTCCGGCGCTATTAGCCCGAACCGGAAACTCATGTTGCCTTCGCCGGGAACGCGCGCGCAATCTGCGCAATCTTCTGAGCGATATCCTCAGCTGATAGAACAAAATCTATATAGCCGGTTTTTATCGCGCTCTCAGGCATATCTGACCACTCGGCTGTGTCGGGCGTCTGTGCGATCGTAATGCCGCCGGCTTCCTTGATGCTGCGCAGTGCTTCTGTCCCATCCGCATCCAGACCAGAGGCAATCACAACGATTAGTTTTCCGTCCCAGTTCTGCGCGAGAGAGCGTAGGAAGCGTGTAATCACGTCGGGCCATCCGTTGGGTTTTGATATCGGCGTTAAAAGGAACTCTCCATCAAGAATGTTTAAGTCGCGATCTGACGGGATGATGAAGACATGGTTAGGCTGAACGGGTAAGCCTTCCGTGATCAGCTCAACCGGCATTTTTGTGTAGCGGGGAAGAATCTTGTGAAGCGTCGCGGACGTGATTTTTATATGATTAACGATGACGATAGCAACACCGGTCTCGGGCGGCAGATGTTTTAGTAACTGGACATAGAAGGCGGAGGCACCGGCCGAGCCGCCCACGCAAACGACAGGGAAATTTTTTGAGAAAAGACTCATTTGCTCACTCCCACCCATTTTCGATTCGCAAGTTCAACGTACACGGCGGAGCGCCTGAAGGGAGACCAGATCTGACCTTCATGATTTACTGTTCTTGCGGGGAAGATGCGCTGTAAAGGTTGTTCCTTCCTGTTCGCCCGATGTCACGGTAATCTTGCCGCCGTGGGCGGTCACGATTCCTTTGGTAATGAAAAGCCCGAGGTCAAGCCTGGCCTTCTCGCTTTGGATCTGATTCTCATCCGCCTCGCGTGGCAATGGGTCAAAAACAGTGGCGACAGCATCGGGGGGAATAGCGCCTTCGTTATGAACGGACAGGATTACTTCCTGACCTGCACCTTTCGCCGCAACGTTAATCGCAGAGGTCTTCAATCCGTGCAGCACCGCGTTGCCGATTAGGTTTGACAGGACCTGCCCGATGCGGGCGCGGTCCCATTCCCCGTCAAGGTCACCGGATGTTTCGATCAAAAATTCCCGGTCGGGGTGCGCTGCCTGAACTTCCTTTACAGCCTCCTGGACAGTGGCTCCTATATCCATCGGAGCGGGCGCAATCTGCATGCCCTTGTCGAGACGGATGCGGACGGCGTCAATCAGGCCGGAAACCAGCCGGCTGATGCTGGAGGCGCTGATTTCGATCTGAGACACCAGCTTGACCTGCTCGTCGTCAAGCTTGCCTCTCTTTACCAGCGCCTGGGCAGAGTTGTCAATTGCCGCGAGTGGACCGCGGAAATCGTGAACAAGAGTCCCCACCAGCAGGCTTCCCGAATGATTAAATTTGTTGGTGAAACGGGAGAGCGATTCAGTCATGACTTGGTCGATGGCTTCGTTAAACCTCAGCAGGTCCGGAAGAATGTCCACGGTTTCGGTTTTAGCCCACTCAGCTCTCCACAGTTTGATCACACTTGCACGCAGGGCGCGAAATTCGGCGATCATCTCGACCGTATCAAAGCCTCCCGTAAACCGAAGATCGGCATGGGTTTCGGCAGCGCTGTCATGCGCTCCTCCGTCTTTCGGGCCCTGTCCCTTGGCTTTCTCGCTCCGCTCCCGTTCGGTTTGGGAGGACTCAAGATCATTTGCAATGAACCGAAGCAGGGCGACAATGTGATCGCGCAGCGCGGACCGGTCCATATGCGCGGCGGAGGGCAAATATGTTTGTGCGAATGCTTCCCATTCCGCGATGATGGCTTCCTCTTTTGACCGGATAAATGCCGCTAATTCCATGATGAAATTCTCCTGAAAGTGAATACCATTTGACAAAGGACTTTGCACGCTATCTGGCGTACGCTTCGAGTATGGACCAACCGGCGGGGCCCACGGAACAGGCCGGAACTCTCGCGTTGGATCGATTCCGTTTAATGTAACACCATTTGGCTGAGAAACGTCCGCTGCGGCGAGTAGCAGCGGCAGCGGGAATCCGGACAACGATTGTTGGCACAGCGTGCTATGACTCATTGCTATTTCTCGCCACGTCGCACCTGCGACGTGCCAAGGGCGGCAAGCCAAAGAGATGGCCATGCGCCGGAAGAAACTGGCGCGGCTGTTACGGAAATTGCGTGCCATCGGCGCAGCTTCCCCAAGCGCGATCAACTGCTGATGCGCGTGGGAGCGGCGAAAACGGAAGCTGGACGCGCGTTTGGATTCGTCGCAATCCATCTGCCTGGCGCCCGCGAGCGGGTCACGCGGCAAACCTTCACCTTCCGGCTCGACAAGGCAAGGGTTTCTACCCGATCTTTTGACTGAAGGTTCAGTGCCATCGTTTCATCGTTTCCAGATGGTGCTTTTCACAGCAATTCTGGCAGTGATCTTCGTCATCAAGATCGCAAGTGCCCTGATCGCGTCCGGATAGACAAGACCAAGCCAAAACAAAAAGGCCTCCCCGTTGCCAGGGAGGTCTTTTTGCGGAACAGAACGAAACTAGCTTAGTAGTCCATCCCGCCAGGGCCATGGCCCGGATCCGGAGCGTTGTTCGACTTCTTCTCCGGAATCTCGCAGATCATCGCTTCCGTGGTCAGCATCAATGCGCTGATGGAAGAAGCATTCTGCAGAGCGGTGCGTGTCACCTTGGTAGGATCGATCACGCCTGCCTTCACCAGGTCTTCAAAGTGGCCAGTCGCGGCGTTGTAGCCGAAATCGTGGTCCTTGTTGGCCCGGATCTGCCCGATGATGACTGCGCCTTCGTGACCGGCATTGCCAACAATCTGGCGAACCGGCTCTTCGCAAGCGCGCCGAATGATGTTGACGCCGATCTGATCGTCGCCTTCCAGTTTCAGGTTGTCCAGAGCGGAAGCTGCGCGAAGCAGAGCTACGCCGCCGCCAGGAACGATCCCTTCTTCAACCGCGGCGCGAGTGGCGTGCAGAGCATCTTCAACACGAGCCTTCTTTTCCTTCATCTCGGTCTCGGTTGCAGCGCCAACCTTGATTACCGCAACGCCGCCGGCCAGTTTGGCCAACCGCTCTTGCAGCTTCTCACGGTCGTAGTCGGACGTGGTTTCTTCGATCTGTGCACGCAACTGCTTGATGCGGCCTTCGATCGCTTTGTGGTCCCCGCCGCCATCGATGATGGTGGTGTTGTCCTTGTCCACGGTCACGCGCTTGGCGCGGCCCAGATCTTCCAGACGGATGCCTTCCAGCTTGATGCCGGTTTCTTCAAACACGGCCTTGCCGCCGGTGAGGGTTGCGATGTCTTCCAGCATTGCCTTGCGGCGGTCGCCGAAGCCAGGGGCCTTCACTGCGCAAGCGTTCAGCGTGCCGCGCAACTTGTTTACAACCAGGGTTGCCAGCGCTTCGCCTTCCACTTCTTCCGCGATGACCAGCAGCGGTTTACCGGAGCGGGCAATCTGCTCCAATACCGGCAGCAGGTCCTTCATGTTGCTGATCTTCTTCTCGTGGATCAGAATATAGGGCTCTTCCAGAACGCATTCCATCCGGTCCGGATCGCTGATGAAGTACGGGCTCAGATAGCCGCGGTCAAACTGCATGCCTTCCACCGTCTGCAGTTCGGTCACCATGGTCTTGCTCTCTTCCACAGTGATTACGCCGTCTTTGCCGACCTTTTTCATCGCTTCCGCAATGATGTTGCCGATCGTCGGATCGCCGTTGGCCGAAATGGTGCCCACCTGCGCGATCATGTCGCCGGAAACCGGCTTGCTGAACTTCTTCACTTCTTCCACAACAGCGGCTACGGCCACTTCGATGCCGCGCTTCAGTGCCATCGGGTTCGCACCGGCTGCGACCGACTTCACGCCTTCGCGGAAAATCGACTGCGCCAGAATGGTTGCCGTCGTGGTGCCGTCGCCGGCCACATCCGAAGTCTTCGATGCTACTTCGCGCACCATCTGCGCGCCCATGTTTTCGAGCGGGTTGGCCAGCTCGATTTCTTTCGCTACGGTGACGCCGTCCTTGGTGATCGTCGGTCCGCCGAACTTCTTCTCGAGGACAACGTTGCGGCCCTTGGGGCCCAAGGTGACTTTTACAGCATCAGCCAACTGGTTGACGCCGCGTAGAATTGCCTGCCGTGAATTTTCGCTGTATACAATTTGTTTTGCTGGCATGTGATTCTCTCCTGATACCTACTAAGCTTTTGCTTTCTTCTCAGCGCCGCTGAGGATTCCGAGGACTTCGTCCTCACGCATGATCATGTACTCTGTGTTGTCGATTTTGATGTCGCTGCCAGAGTATTTGCCAAACAGAATCCGGTCGCCGACTTGTACGTCGAGCGGCACAATCTTGCCGTCTTCCAGACGCTTGCCTTTACCGGTTGCCACTACTTCCCCTTCCTGGGGCTTTTCTTTCGCCGAATCCGGGATAAACAGTCCGCTCGCGGTCTTTTCCTCAGTCTCGGTAAGCCGTTTGACCACAATGCGGTCATAGAGCGGTCGAATGTTCAGTGCCATTGTTACAACCTCCATACTAACGTTGTGAATGTGAATTGTTCGAATTGAACTTCGTTACTCCCAATTATTAGCACACTAAGGCGAGGAGTGACAATAGTTTTGTCTAACATGTTGAATAAAAGACTATTACAGTTGCTTGACTAAGATTAAGGAAGCTTAGTGCCGTGCGGCCGCTGGCCCCGGTAAACCGCGCTCATGACGCCAGCAGCGGGAAACCGGAAAGCGTTGGGCGTTGAGGTGTTCCCCGCCGTCTGAAACCATCGCGATGGCGAATCACAACTATTTTCGGCCCCTAAGATTAACCAAACGCAGCCACTTGCTAAAAATGGAATTCGGCCCTATCCCAGCAGCCGGCTATTCTGACAATTGGAAAGCAGGGTCCGATTACGCGATTGGCTTCGTTTCGCAAAATCCGCACCGGACATGAGGGCATCTTCCGAACGAGGCTCCGCCCGTAGATCTTCGACAATTGAATAGCAGTTCGTGCCTGAGATCGCACGAACAAACCCAACAGTGGCCGGGTTGGCTCCGTTTCGTAAAAATGGGCAGGCCGAACGGAGCCGCAGTTCCTGCCCCAATTGCACGAACAAAGCCAATTTCTGCCCCCAGGCCCGGCCTGCGATCATCGTGGTCCAATGTTTTACGCAGGCATCTTTACCAGCAATCTCGCGGAAGTCGCTTTCTGCTATTCTGCGGAAGTCGCTTTCTGCTATTCTGAAGATACAACCATGCGGCGAACCCGCCGGCTTATTCTGCTGCTCATCCTCGCGATCGCAGCGACAGTCGGATTCATCTACATCAAGCAGAAGACATTTCAGGCGAAAGCGGCCCCGCCCATTCCGGATTCGCTTCCCACCGGCACCAGCGCCAAGCTTAACGGCTGGACCATGACCAAGGACGACGGCAACCGCAGCGTTTTCCGCATCCACGCCAGGGATATGCGCGAGACATCGGAAGGCAACCGTTACGAGCTCGAAGGCGTGGACCTCCGTGTCTTTCATAAGACCAATGACGCCTTCGACCAGGTGCGCAGCGAAAAGGCTCTGTTCGATAAATCCGATGGCGTTCTCTATTCCGAAGGCGATGTGGAAATCACTTTGGGCGTCCCGTCGGGCGACGCACCCACGCCCAGCGGCAAACTGTTGATCATCAAGTCTTCCGGCGTGCGCTACGACAGCAAATCCGGAAAGGCGTTCACGGATCGTGCCGCTGCTTTCACCTTCGATCGTGGCGAGGGCACCGCCACCGGGGCCGAGTACGATCCCGCCAGCGGAGAGCTGCGGATGTTTAAAGACGTTTCGCTACTCTGGCATCCGCGGACCACCAAAGGCAAGACGATGCAGGTGGAAGCGGGCGCGCTGGTCTACAAAGAGAAAGAGCAGAAGGTTCTGCTCTCCCCATGGTCCCGATTGAAGCGCGATACCTTGACGCTGGATGCCGCCGATTCCACTGTTTTCCTGAACGAGGGCGTCATTCAACTGGTGGATGCGCAGCACGCGCACGGAGTGGATCTCGATCCCAAACGCAGGCTGGATTACGCCGCGGACCAACTCCGGATGAACTTCGACGAAGACGGCATCGTGAAGACGATTACCGGCGAAAATAACGCCAAGCTTCTTTCCACCTCCGCCACAGCCAGCACCACCATCACCGCCACTCGTGTGGATATGGAGTTCGATACCTCGGGCGATTCCAGCACGCTGCAAAAAGCGACTTCCCGAGGCAAGAGCGTCATTGAGTCGAAGCCGATTCCGCGTCCGAATACGCAGCCGCAAGAAACGAAGATCATGCGCAGCGAGGTGATCCAGGTGGATATGAAGCCCGGCGGACAGGAGATTCAAACCGTTGAAACGCACACACCCGGTTCGCTGGAATTCGTTCCCAACGCCCCTGGCCAGAAACATCGCTTCCTGAACGGTGAGCGGTTCTGGATTACCTACGGAGCCCAGAATCAGATCGAATCGTTCCGCGCGGTGACGGCCACCACGCGCACGGAATCGGAACAGGTGAAAGGCAAGCCGCCCATTCCCCCCGCCATTACATCCAGCAAGGATCTGCTGGCGGAATTTGAACCCAAGGGCGGCACGCTCACAAAGTTGGAACAGTGGAACGATTTCCGCTACGAGGCGGGCGAACGCAAAGCCCGCACCGACCGCGCCGTTCTGGACTACGCGAAAAACTCCATTACGCTCACCGGTCCTGGCTCGCGCGTTTGGGATCCTACCGGGTCCACCTCCGCCGACAAGATCTTGCTAAACCAGAAATCGGGCGATTTTGAGGCCGCCGGAAACGTCACCTCCACCCGCGTTCCGGAAAAGAAGAAGGACGCTTCCGGTATGCTCTCGGGCGACGATCCGATCCAGGCAAAAGCCGCGCGCATGACATCCACCGACGACAATCTGCAGATCCACTACGAGGGCAATGCCATCCTTTGGCAGGGACCAAACCGGTTGCAGGCCAATCAGATTTTCATCGATCGCGACGAGGGCAAATTAGAAGCGCACGGCAACGTGGTCAGCCAGTTCTTGGACAAATCCAGTACGGCTAAATCGACGGCACCCAAAACTGCTGCCAAGGCTGCGGTGTTTACAACTATCAAAGCTCCCGATATGACTTATGTGGATTCCGAACGTGTGGCGCACTATACGAACGGAGTGTCCTTAAACCGGCCGGGTCTTGACGTCCAGTCCCGCGAATTGTTGTCGTACTTAAAGAGTGCCGAAGCCGGTTCCGGCTCCAGTCTGGACAAGGCATTCGCGGATGGGGCCGTGAAGATCGTCCAGTCTTCCCCTGGCCGCAAACGCACCGGAACTTCCGAACACGCGGAATACTACGTGGATGAAGCGAAAGTCATCCTGCGGAATGGCCAGCCGCAACTGGTGGACTCGCTTCGCGGAACCACCAAGGGCAAACAATTGACCTGGTTTTCCAACAATGATAGGCTTCTGGTTGACGGGGCGGTTAGTCTGCCTACGGAAACCAACCTCCGCCGCAAGTGACCGCACGCACTGATCAAGACAATGCAAACCCTTCAGACGTGCGAGCTTTCTAAAACTTATCGTGGACGCAAAGTGGTGGACGACGTCTCCATTTCCGTGTCGCAAGGGCAAGTGGTGGGGCTGCTTGGACCCAATGGGGCAGGGAAGACAACGTCCTTCTACATGATTGTCGGTCTGATCAGTCCAGATTCCGGTAGCGTGATGCTGGACGATACGGACATCACGGAACTGCCCATGTACCAGCGAGCCCGCCGCGGCATCAGTTACCTGCCGCAGGAACCCTCGGTGTTCCGCAAGCTTTCGGTGGAAGAGAATCTGCTAGCCATCCTGGAAACGCTTTCGCTCAATTCCCACGTCCGCCGCGACCGCATGAACCAGTTGATTGAGCAACTGGGCCTCGACAAGGTCCGGCATAACAAAGGCTACGCATTGTCGGGCGGGGAACGCCGCCGGGTGGAGATTGCCAGATCGCTGGCCATCAATCCGCACTTCCTGCTGCTGGACGAACCCTTTTCCGGCATCGATCCTATCCAGGTGCTTGAAATTCAGAAAATCATTTTCGAACTGAAACGTTCGGGCATCGGCATTCTGGTTACCGACCACAACGTCCGCGAAACGCTGGCCGTCACGGACCGTGCCTATATCATCAACAACGGCAAGATTTTCCGCGCCGGAACGCCTGAGGCTCTCGGACGGGATCCGGAAGTGAAGCGCGTTTACCTGGGCGAATCGTTCCAGTGGGATCAGATGGGCGGGTATACGCAGTAGCCGCCGAACCACTTTAGATAGAAACCTCTGGCCGGTTTTTGCCTCTGATATCATGACGACAGATGAGCTTGCTATCTCCCAGATTGCAATTGCGAGTAGCGCAAAAGCAGATCCTGACACCGGGCCTCGTACAGATGGTCACGGTGCTTCAGCTGAACAGGCTGGAATTGAAGGAAATGATTTCGCAGGAAATCGCCCTCAACCCCGTTCTTGAAGAATCTTTGGATGCCGGTGAGGAACTTACTCAGGAAGAAGTACAGGCGATGCTGGAGCGCGAACGTTCCGCCGAGCCTGCCGATCAATCCATCCTGCAGCAGTTAAGCCAGACGAATGCCGCCGGAGAAGCGGAACCCATCGAATCGTTCTCAGACGCCGGAGCGTCCCCTTCCTCTTCCGATTTTGCCTCCGATTTCACGTCGGACTTTAGCTCTGAACTGCCTGCGGCGACCACTCCGGTTGACCCCGATCTGCCGGAACCGAAGAAGGACTCCGATCCCTTCGACGAAATCGACTTCGGTTCCTTCTTCGACGATTACCTCGACCCTGGATACAAGACTCCATCCGCCGAAGCCATTGAGAAGCCGTCGTTCGAAACGTTTCTCTCTGCCCCGGTAACCTTGGCCGACCATCTGCAGGGTCAGCTCAGCATTGAAGTTCTGCCGGAATCGGTTCGCGAAGCCGCCGACTCGGTCATCGGAAATCTGGACGACGACGGATATCTAATGATGTCGGTGGAAGAGCTGTCCGAATCCGGACTGCACACCATCGAAGATGTCAAGGCGGCCCTCAAAGCGGTACAGTCTCTGGATCCATCCGGGATTGCCGCGCGCGACATGCGCGAGTGTCTGCTAATCCAACTGGAACAGCATAACGGCCGCGGCGGAGTGGCTTGGCAGATTATCTCCAGTCACCTGAAACTGCTGGAGACCCGGCAGTTTAAAGAGCTGGCGAAAGTTTTGGGCCGGCCGCTGGAACACATTCAGGTCGCGGTGAATATGATTCGCCGGCTTGATCCGCGCCCCGGGCTGCGATTCACGACGTCCGCACCGCGTGCGGTGGAGCCGGACGTTTACATTACTAAGGACGGAGACGACTTTCTCATCCAGTTGAACGACGAGGACCTGCCGCAACTCCGGCTCAATGCGCAGTACCGCCGCATGCTCGACCGCGATAATGAGCCGAGTAAGGAAGTCCGCAATTACGTCAAAGAGCGTTATGCCTCCGCGCTGATGCTAATGAAAAACATCGAACAGCGCAAACAGACGATTCTGAAAGTTTGCCAGTCCATTGTGCAGCGGCAGGGCGATTTCCTTGACCGCGGCATAGATGAACTGAAGCCGATGATGATTAAGGAGGTGGCTGAGGAGATTGGTGTACACCCGTCAACCGTGAGCCGGGCCGTGGCCAGCAAATATGCGCACACGCCACAGGGTGTATTCGAACTCCGATACTTTTTCTCGGAAGCTGTGCAAGGTCCTTCCGGCAGTGCTACTCCGCTCCTGATTTTGAAACGGAGAGTCAAGAAAATGATCGCGGAGGAAAACCCCTCGCAACCATTAACCGATGAGCAGATCACAGCCCAACTGCAGCGCGAAGGCATTCAAGTGACACGCCGCACCGTCGCAAAGTACCGGGAGGATATGAAGATTCCTTCCACACATCAGCGGCGCGTACGGGAGTAACTGATATTGCATCCTCAGGCCGGGACCAGAGTCCCCGCGCCATTGGGAGGTTGTACACATGAACATCACCTACAAAGGTAAACAAGAGAAGTTTTATCCGGCTCAGACCGAGAAGATAGAAGCGCGATTCAAGAAGCTGGCCAAGATCCTCGACGGCAAGGGAGAGAAGAGTTCGCACGTCATTCTTTCCCGCAAACGCGGCGTGCACAGCGCTGAGATCACCGTCAACTATATGGATCATTCGCTGGTGGGCGCCACCGACGACGGCGATCAGTACACGGCCATGACCGGTGCGCTAGATAAGCTGGAGAAGCAGATTCTAAAGTTGCGCGCCAAGCGCCGCGACGTGGATAAGAACACCAAAGCGCCATGGGTGAAAGGGGAGTCGAATACGGCTGACATTGTTGCCGCCGTGGAGCCGGCGTCGCGTAAGAACGGATCGGCGAAGACGGTCTATCAGGTGGATACCAAGGCGTCGACCCGTAAGCCAATGACCCTTGATGAAGCCATCCTCGACCTGGGCAAGGACGGAGACTACGTTGTCTACCGGGATGCTAAGAAGGGCTGCCTGTCGGTCCTGATCCGGCGGCCGGACGGCCACTTGGATCTCATCGAGAGCTAATTCGATTGCCTCTGACAGGTCAATCGGCAATTAAAGCCCCGGGCTCTCACCTGGTGATTATCACCGGGCTGAGCGGCTCAGGGAAGGGCACTGTCCTCAAGAGTCTTGAGGACCTGGGTTACTACGCCGTGGATAACCTGCCGATCGATCTTATTCCAAAATTCGCCGAGTTGACACGGGAGTCTCCCACAATTCGCCGGGCCGCGCTGGTGGTCGACATCCGGGAAGGCGAAGCCTTGCAGCATTTCCCTGCGCTGTATAAAAAGATCAAGCGCGACCTGCCCACTACCCTGCTATTTCTGGAGGCGGCTGACGATTCCCTTGTCCGCCGCTTCAGTGAAACCCGCCGTCCGCACCCGCTGGGCACGCATACCTCGGTTGCCAAGAGCGTGCGCAGCGAGCGCGAGCAGTTGGTGCCGATCCGCGCCCTGGCCGACCACATCATCGATACGTCGAAGTTCAACGTTCATGAACTGCGCGCCGCGGTGACGGAAAAGTTCGGGGAAGCCAAGGCCGGCGCGCAAATCATGGTGAATGTAACCAGCTTCGGTTACCGCCACGGAGTTCCAACCGATAGCGACCTGGTGTTTGACGTCCGGTTTCTGCCGAACCCGAACTACATTCCGGAGTTCAAGAAGAAGACCGGGAAGCATGCCGGCGTCGCGCGGTACATCCGGTCGTTTCCGCAAAGCATCGAGTTCATTGAGCGTATTTCGCAACTCCTGGTCTATCTGCTGCCACATTACATCAACGAAGGAAAGAGCTATTTGACCATTGCCTTCGGTTGCACCGGCGGGCATCACAGGTCCGTAATGATTGCCTCGGACATTCGAAAGCGCTTACAAAAAGCCGGTTACAAGGTGAAAGAAACGCATCGCGATATCCAGAAGGGCGTCTAAAAGAGCTGGAGGTTCGATCTTGAAAATTGCCTTGTACGGTCCCTCGGGCATGATTGGTAAGCGAATTATGGAGGAAGCCCTTCACCGTGGACACGAAGTGACAGCGGTGGTTCGCGAGGCATCCAAATTTACGGAAGTGAACCAGAACCTTTTTGTCGAGGAAGGGGACATTATGGACCAGGCCGGAGTGACGTCGGTCTCCGCCGGAAAGGACGTGGTGATTAGCGCCTACGGTCCAGGCAACGGTGATCCCCGAAGCTTACTGGCGGCGGCGCACTCGCTGGTTGCGGGCCGGCCCAAGCGGTTGATTGTGGTTGGCGGCGCGGGCAGTCTGGAAGTGGCCCACGGCGTCCAGCTTGTAGATACACCCGACTTCCCGCCCGCGTGGAAGCAACTGGCGCTGGCTCATCGCGACGCCTTGCCCATATTTAAAAATGCCGATCTGGATTGGGCTTACGTAAGTCCCGCCGCCTTCATAGAGCCCGGCGAACGCACCGGCACTTTCCGTACCGGCACCGGTCGGCTGATTGTGGATGAGGCCGGCCAGAGCAAGATCTCCGTCGAGGATTTTGCGGTAGCGATCCTCAATGAGGTGGAGCGTCCGCACTTCATCCGGCAGCAATTCACCGTAGGGTACTGACAAACGTGTCGGCGTCCCACGCCGCCCGGTCCAATACGGCAACGTGCGGGGCGTCATCGAACATCTTCCGCTCAACGCCGGCTCCGATGGCGTGTCCCGACGCGCTTACAGTTCCCGCGAGCGTCACCCTACGAGGTGCCAAACTGCGAACGATTTCCGGCAGATCCATGAACCCGGCAATGCCCGGAACGAAATTGGCGAATGGATGAACGTATGTTTCGGTTTCGACTACGCTGCGAAATGAAGTTAGCCCGCCCGAAAGATAGAGCCCGCCGATTTCAGCATTACTAAGTGCCGCGTAGAGTGCCGGTACGGTCATCTTCCCCTGGGCCGCCAACATCACCCTGGTCCCCGGGGCCTGCACTGCTCGCAACACCGAGAGAACATCGGTAACGCGCTGTCCCAATAATGGCCGTCCAAGAATCAGCGATGCCCACGCATACTCTTCCTCGCTGGCATGCTCCAGCGCGTGACGCGCCGCTCCGCGTCCGACAGCCGGAGTCAGGTCCCCCACTCCGCGCAAGTCCGGCACACAGACCGTATAGCCCCTGCCAGCCAGGGTCAGATAAAGCTCATCTTCATGCCACCGGGAAAGACGGCCTTGCGGTTCCAATAAAACGAGCAAGGGTTTCGACGTGTCCGCACGTTTGGGACGGAACATCCACGCGGGAAGGAACACGCCGGCTTCGGAAGGAATTTCCAAGGCTTCGATGTCTGCCTCCCGCGACGGCACTTTTTTCACGACCGTGGCATGAACGGAAGGTCCGGGCTTCACGATGCCCAGACGATCCGCAATGGAACCTGCGCCGCGCCGGACAGCGCGTTTTACGCACAGGGAGTGTGGTGTTTCTCCGGCGAAGCCGTGCACCATATTGCCCTTCGGGGAAACCCAAAGCGTTTCGTCAGGCTCCAACCGGGTTGGCGGTTCTTCTTTGATCCCCTCGCCCCCGCCCTTGAGCCACCGGCCCAGCCAGTCATACATCAGCAGGCGCGTATCGTAGGAAAGCCCGTGCGGCAAAGGAGTTCCTCCCCACGCCAGTTGATTGCCGTGACCCAGCACCTCATACACTTTCTTCAGCTTCTGAAACTCCTCCCAGCCGCTGGAAAGGTAGTTGAGCGAATAGGTGCCGAAGAAGTCTTTGTCGCTCACGGTAATCAACATGGGCTTGGGCGCGAACGGATAGAAGAGGTCCCAACGATCCCACGCCAGAGGCGCCGATCCTGGGAAGTTCTGTTCGGCATCGTCTGTAGATCCCGGTGAGACGAAGTCGCGGCAAGCCACGTTCTCAGTGTTCCCGCTGCAAACGACAGACGCCGCGATACGGTCGTCGACGGCCACCAAAAACATACTCAGGGTGGCGCCGCCGGACTGCCCGGATGTGGCGATTCTTGCGGGATCTACAAGCGGATGGGCCGCCAGTACATCGAGCGAGCGCACCGCGTCCCACGTCTGAAAGCGCGTGGCGGAATCGCCCGCCAGCAGCATCTGCCGGCCCGCGAGCGAATGCTCCTCGTCGGCGGACGGCAGGAGGGTCTGAATTCCAGAGGCATCCGGATAATAGATGCGCTCGCCCTGGCCCATGGGATCGAACCCCAACACAATGTAGCCGAGTTGCACCAAGCCCTGGCAGCAGCGCTGATAGGTGGGTGAGGCCTTCCCATTATTGGCATGGCCCATTTGGAACAAAACCGCCGGATACGGTGGCTTTCCGGTGGTGGGAATATAGAGATTAGCGGCAACGTGTAAGCCCGGCTGGCTCTCATAGACCAATTTGTCCACGCGATAACCGGTCCGGGTAAACGAAGCGGCCGTGCGGGTATTCAGGGGCGTCCGCTCTGGCATTCCGCCCACCAGCTTCCAGAATGTGTCCCGCGCCCAGCGCTGCCGCTGCCGGATGTTGTCCACGCTGGTAAGCTGCGCCAACGCTTGATTGCGCTGCTGGTATGCCTGGCCTGCCAGCTTACCCAGAAAATCCGGGAGTATCCGTGAGTAATCGCGATATGTTACTCCCGGGTAGTGTTGTTGAGCCCGCAGCGTCGCCGCTGCTCCAATTGAAAGTAGAAGCTGTCGCCGAGTCACGAACGAGTTATACCGCACTCAGAAGCTGAACTTCGCTCCCAATTGCAGGGTTCGTGGAATCGCCATAGCTACAAAGGCGCCGGGCTGCGTGGATTGATTGGTCACCGGTCCTTGAAAATTCACCTGATTCATGGCGTTGGTGGCCTCAAATCGGAGTTGGAGTTTCAATAGTTCCTTCACCTGGAAATTCCGGAAGAGGGACAGATCCGCCGTCCGAAATCCATCGCCGCGGATGATATTCCGCCCACTGTTGCCAAACGTTCCCACTGAAGGCAGGGCAAAAGCGGCCGGATTGTAGGCGAGGCCGGAAGGGACATTCTTGTTGGGATCCCCCACCACGTTCAACCGGTTGTACGATTCGCCGCGGTAGCTATCGAATTGGCTGGTGTAAGGTGTAAACGGCTGTCCCGATTGTACTGTGACGATGCCATTCACCTGCCATCCGCCGAGCACCGACTTCAGCTTCTGTGCGGGAATCGCATAGTTGAATGCAGCGGTAAAGCGGTGTGGAATATCGAAGCTGGAAACGGCGCGTTGTCCGCGGAGGTTGTAGCTATTCAGCACGTGTTCACTGGCGTCGCCGGATCCGAAGTCACTGGCGTTGTCGATCGACTTCGACCAGGTATAGGCCGCAAGCAGATTCAAACCTGCATGGAACCGGCGCTCTGCTTTGATTTGCATGCTGTGGTAGGTGGAAACTCCGATGTTGGCGTATTGATTGATGGAGTTAAAACCCGGGTACGGCCGCACTGGAGACGACAGCCCCAGCGGGATTTGATTGATATCGTAGTTCAACGGTAACCTGACGCCACGCGTGCCGCGGTAGGCCAATTCCATCAACCAGCTTTGTCCCAACGCTTGTTGCACGTCCAGACTGTATTGCAAGCTGTAGGGATTCCGCAGATCGGAGGGAATCGCAGCCAGTGAGCGGGAAGGCTGCGCCGCGCCCAGTAGATCCAGTAATGTGCGTGAAGCAACCGTGGTGGAAGTTGAAAACGGAGTCGGCGCATTCGTGATCGCGGAGCTGGAGAACGGCGGATTGTTTTCAATCTGCTGCACGGTGCTGGCCTGCAACAGCGTCTCATAGAGGACGCCGAAGCCGCCTCGCAGCACGGTGCGTCCGAGGCCGGTTACGTCATAGGCGAATCCCAGGCGGGGCGCGAAATTATTGCGGTCCGGTTGATATAGACCGTTCCAGCCCGAGGTCTGAGGGGTAACGATGCCCTTACCCGGGGCGAAGTTCGCCAGCTTGTTATTGACCTCGTTCCAGGGAGCGCTGTACTCGTAGCGCAACCCGTAATCGAGCGTCAACCGCCTATTCAACCGCCAGGTGTCCTGCGCAAAAAGTGCCCAGGCGGAATCGCGATAGCCGCGCCCAAACTGGCCTACGGTGATGGTCGCCTGGCTGGGCAAACCGAGCACCAAATCCGCCAATACGTTCGCCAGTGCATTGGCCGGTGTGTTAGGGATCAATCCGTTTCTCGATCCGTCGAACGAAATTGTTCCGCGTTGATTTCCGGCCCCGCGAGTATTGAAGTGATAGCGGGAAACTTCACCGCCGAACTTCAAGCTGTGCGCGCCGCGAAGCACACTGACGGCATCCGAGGCATAAATGGTGTCTTCATTTTGCACGCGGTTATACCAGGAAAGGCCGCCCAGCGCGGCCAGCCCGCCTTGCGCGAACGAGATGGACGGAATGCCATTCGCGGTAGATCCGTTTGGGAGACCAAATTCGGTTGCATTCCGGGGGTCGCCATTCGCCAGATCGTTTCCGTAGCGATTGACGCCAATGCGAGCCTCATTCGAAATTGCCGGAGAGAAGGTGCGGATATAACCTAACGTTCCGTTGGTGCTGCGCTCGGGGTTGGGCAGGGAGAAACCTGGAATGTACGGCCCGCCGAAACGGTCCACGATGTACACCTGGTCATTCAAATTCCACGACGTGCGCAAGGTCACCACATCGCGATCGGAGAAGTGGTGATCGGTGCGCACATGATACTGATAATCGTTGACCCCAATCGTCAGCGCGGCGTTATAGTTTCCCCCGGGCAGCGAGGCGTTCGGCAGTGGATAAAGCGCCAGCAGTTTCGCCGATACCGGGGCGATTCTCCCCGAGAGATCCAGCACTTGGGCCTGCCCGTTCGCCCCGGTGAAAGGGATGAGGCCGCGTGCCTGTGCGGCTGTGGGCACGAAAGAAGTTCGCGTCTCCGACCCTTCCAGATTGCGCAGCAGTTCCGTATTTACGAAGAAGAAGTGCTTCTGCTTCCAAATGGGTCCGCCGACGCTGCCGCCAAACTGGTTGTGGCGGACTTTGCCGCGCGGAAGCCCCGACCGCTTGCTGAATGTATCATTGGCATTCAATACCGTGTTGCGAAAAAACTCATACGCGGAGCCGTGAAACTGGCTGGAACCGGAGCGCGTAATAATGCTCACCTGTCCACCCATGGTCCGGCCGTAGTCTGCTGTTGGGACGGCGTTGATGACGGAGAATTCCCGCACCGCTTCGTTTGACGGCTCGAAATTGATGACACTGTACTGCCGCACGTTCATCGGCATTCCATCGAATAGAAAATTATTCGAGCGGCTTCGGGCGCCGTTCACGTTGAAGGCGCCTTCGGTGCCTTCGCGCGCTTTACCGTAACGGTTGGCAGCGGTGGAAACGTTCCAGCCCGCCGATACTCCAGGAACAATGAGTGCCAGGTTCTGAAGCTGGCGGCCATCGGTGGGGAGATCCTGCACCGACCTTTCATTCACCACGGCAAAGGCGGTCGCCGTTTCCAGTTGCACCAGCGGCGTGGTCTCGGTGACGACTATCGATTCGCTGGACTCGCCGGGCGGTAACGACAGATCGATCCGAACCTCATCGCCGACCCGCAGCGCGACTTCGTTCCTTTGCACCGACGTGAATTTCGGTTGTGCGGCGACAATTGCGTATGTGCCGGATTGAAGACCCAGAATCTGATAATTCCCGGTCTGGTTCGCCGCTGCCGTGCGCGTCACATTGGTTTCCAGGTTACGCGCGGAAACGGAGGCTCCTGCCAGCACGCCACCTGAGGAATCGGTAATGGTGCCGCTCACCGAAGCTGTGGGAGCTTGCGCCCAGACCGCAATCCCGCTCATCAGGACCGGAAGAATCCATCGCCGCATCTGCATGACAAGTGAGTGGAGCGGCGCTGCGATTTCTTACAAAAATGGTCAAATTTGTTTTGGGGGCAAGGAAAGCTTCCGTAAAATACGGGCTTCGAAGTCCGTGCCGGCGTCGGAAATCGAGTTCACGCTCTGCCGTGTGACGTTCCCCAACCATTTGATTTGGCGAGCCAAAAGGCGGCAATGCCAGCAGACCCCAAGGTGCACGCGGAACTGTACGCGCGTAATCCAAGGTTGATGCGGAACAGCGTCCGAATCCATCAACTCCGCAATTTCCCGACAGTTCATTACATGGATCATTTCCATCCCTTCTCCTGCATGCACTCGCGCAAGCGGTGACGAGCGCGGTGAATCAGTACCCCCAGATGAGTGACGCTGATCTGCAGATTATTACAAATTTCTTTTGACTCCAGCCCCTCCACCTCGCGCAACAGAAAAGCTTCCCGCTGTTGTACCGGGATTGACGCCAGGCATTCGCCCACGGCACTTCGGATTTCCTTCGATGCGAATAAGCGTTCCAGATCGTCGGGATGGCTGATCCAGTGCCCTTTTCCGTCGAACCAGTCGGCGAAGGAGGGGTCGATCGAATCGTGGGATTCGTCCCGCTGCATCGCCTTGCGCCGTTCCCTCATCTTCCAGTGTAGAATTCCGAAGAGCCAGGTCCGCACTTGGGAACGTCCCTCGAACTCGTCGAGTTTCTGCAGGAACACGGTGAACACATCCTGCACCAGATCTTCGGCCTGCTGTTCATCGAATCCCATGGCCCGCGCGGCCCGGTAAAGCGGCCGCGCATTTTCCTCCACGGTGGCGGACAGCGTTTCCGGATCGCGCTCGTGCAGGCGCGTTAACAACATGGTGTCGCATGGGGGCGGCGATGACATGGATAGATGATTTATTCTGCCAGACGGTTCGGAGGATTTCCAATTGCCGGCCGTTCAAACAGCGGTCTGGTTGTAAGGGCTCAAACTGGTTCGTTGTAAAGCCACGCGCCTGCAAGCGCGGCCGACACGACGTTTATAAGCCCAGCCGCGATCCCTGTCAGGATGAGATCCGCCGGCAGAAGGTGCATAGCCATGGGGGATCCCCATGCCAAGAGGTAGCCTAATACACATACCGCTATTCCCGCCAGAACGGCTGTCTTCGGACCGGCCCCGTAGCGCGGTCTGATAGCGGCGTACAGCCAAACGAGGAAGATGCCCGCAAGGAAACCCACAATCGCGATTTGGACACCGCTCGAAATATCAGTTGGCGCGCCTTTCATCGCCTCACTCCATTTCTCTCTCAGAAACACACCGTTCACCAGGTAACGTCCGGCGTTCAGAATCACGCCAGCTAGCAAGCCGCCCAGTAGCACTCGGCTCAAATTTATTCCACTCAAGTTGAAAGCCCTCCCGAATTGAATTCGTACCAGTGAATTGCTTGCGCGATCTCGTTGCGCCGCATCTTGACTGAACTTCTGCGGCGTTGCCGCCGACATTGGGGACCATGATACGGGTTTGCCCGCGGTCGTGCATATTGTTCATCCGGACAGATGTCCGGCGGGGCGCTCGAGAGCGACAATTGTTCGGCCGGTCTAGACTAAGCAATAATAGTTCTCGAATGAGAACCCTATTTGCAATACTCGCAATCGCCGCTACGTCTGCTTTGCTGTGCGCCGCGGCTCCCGCCAAGGAAGATGCCGAAGCGGCGGCCAAATCCTGGGTGGCGCTAATCGATGCGCAGAAATATGAAGCGAGTTGGACTGAGGCCAGTTCCGTCTTTCAAAAGGGCGTGAAGCAAACGGATTGGACGCAAATGGTGAAGAACGTGCGGAGTGGAATGGGCTCACTGATCTCCCGGAAGCCACTGAAAACTACCATGGCCAAGAGCCTTCCAGGCGCACCGGATGGCGAATATGCCGTGGTGCAGTTCGACACCGTATTTAAGAGCAAGGCCAAAGCGACTGAGACCATCACGATGATGATGGACGGCGGTAAGTGGAAGTGCGCCGGATACTTTATCAAATGATGGAATGAGCTCTAAACGCCTTCTGCTGCTCGCCGCCACCACCGGTTACCAGACTCAAAGTTTCGCGGATGCGGCGCACTCGCTTGATCTCGATATGGTGATGGCGACCGATCGCTGCCATGTACTCGAAGACCCTTGGGGCGACCATGCGGTGGCGGTTCGATTCGAAGATCCGGAGGCTGCGGCGGCCGAACTCGCTCAACTTGCGCCGCCTCCAGGCGCCATAGTGGCAATCGGGGACCGTCCGACGTCCATCGCCGCGCTGACGGCCGAACGGCTGGGTCTGCCGTACCATCCGCCCGATGCCGTGGCGGCATGCCGAAACAAGTTCCTGGCTCGTGAGCGATTCCGCGCGGCCGGGCTGCCGGTTCCTCGTTTTGTCCGCCTGCCCCTGGAGGGCGGCGCAAATCCGATAGCCTACCCATGCGTGCTGAAGCCGCTTGGCCTCTCTGGGAGCAGGGGAGTGATCCGGGCGAGTGATGACAACGAATTCGACTCCGCGTTCGCCCGGATCCGCTCCATTTTGCTAAGCCCCGAGATCGTGAGACTGCATGACGGACAGGACCGGTTTATTCAGGTGGAAGAGTTCATTGAGGGCCGCGAGTTCGCCCTGGAAGGTCTGGTCACAGCGGGCCGGTTGCAGACGCTAGCCATCTTCGACAAGCCGGATCCGTTGGACGGCCCCTACTTTGAAGAAACGATCTACGTGACGCCGTCGCGTGAGCCCGGCCAGCAACGATTAAGTGACGCAACGCAGCGCGCCATCACCGCGCTTGGCCTGACGCACGGACCGATTCATGCGGAAGTGCGTTTGAACTCCGCCGGGGTCTGGATGCTGGAAATTGCCGCCCGACCTATCGGCGGGTTGTGCGCGCGGGCGTTACGGTTTGCCGGTGGAGCGATGAGTTTAGAAGAATTGATTCTGCGGCATGCGCTGGGCGAAGATGTCAGCGGGCTGGAACGGGAATCCGCTGCATCGGGAGTCATGATGATTCCGATTCCGAAGAACGGGATCTACCGCGGCGTGAGAGGGGTGGCTGATGCGGCCGCGATTGCCGACATCGTGATCACCGCAAAGGAAGGCCAACGGCTGCAGAAACTGCCTGAGGGCAATAGCTATTTGGGCTTCCTGTTTTCGCGGGCATCCGGTCCGTTGGAGGTAGTAGAGGCGCTGCGGCGGGCGCATGGGCAACTCCAATTTGAGATCGCCCAGCAACTGGAAGTAGTTCGTTAGCTCTTGGATTTTGGTGCGACGTAGCCCGGAGGAAGGGCAGCGCCTTCGCCGAAGAAATAACTGTCCATCTGCTGCAAAATGAATTCCTGAGATTCCGGCGTGCCCAGGTTCAAGCGATACTCATTCATGATCATCTTCATCTGCTCAAGCCACAGTTTCCACGCTTCTTTGGAGACGTTTTCGTAGATCTTGAGGCCGAGCGGATGACCGTCGAAAGGCGCTTCATCCAGCCCTGGCATTTCTTTTCCGAACTTGACGCACTTGACCATGCGGCCGCTGGTGTTCTCTTCCGGCCGCATTGGAATACCGCTACTTCCACATCCCATGAAGTACTCTCCTGAAAAACGTGTTACGCCTTCAGGATAGCATCGGTAGCATTTCGGCCCCGGTGCAGATACTCGGAGAGTTTGAATGGTGTGTGGGCGCCTTTTTCCAGCTGGCGGCTGACGGCTCGTTGGTATCGCTTCAATGCCTGGCGCTTGGCGCCCGGACCCATGTCGCAACTCTCAATATCGAGAAGTAGATCCACTTCCCACCGTTGAAAACAATTCCGCTTCAATTTTCCACGCAGCAATTCATAGACCAAGCGGTTGAAACGCGAGGCAATTACTTCGCTTGACAAAGTTTCTTCGAGCATACCGAACTTATCGGTAAGATAAATCCGGCTATTAATTTTTAGTGCAGCTTGGCTAACCAACGCCTCAGCCGTTCGATTTGGGCTTCCACCTCGGTTCGATCGTGGGCTTTCGGGTCCAGACGCAAGTAGGTTTCAAAGTCGGTTCTGGCCCCTTTGAACAACTCCATCCGCGACCGGCACATGCCGCGATGTTTGTATGCGTCGGCGGCAGCGGGTTCAGCGGTAATCAACAAGTCCAGCACCGCGGTCAATTTCGCCGGGTCTTGCAGCTTGAAATAAACCGCGCGCAGGTTATTCAGCATGCGGATGGCGATATGGCGCTTGCTCACCGGCAGCAGTACGGAGTTGTCGGACGAAAGGTCGTAGCCGGTCACTTGTTTCGCCAGCTCCAGACATTCCTGGTCGAACAATAGGCGACCGCTGTTGAAAGGATCGATGAATGTGGAAAACTCGCCATCGTCGTACTGGACCAGAAAATGACCAGGCAGGCCGATGCCGTAGACCGGGCGGTCGAGCCGGCGTGCAATCTCCATGTAGACTAATGCGAGCGTGATGGGGATTCCAACCCGTTCGGTGAGCACCATGTTGAGGCAGCTGTTGGAGGCGCTGTAATACTGCTCTTGGTCGCCCTGGAACCCGAGTTCTTCCACCAGATATTCATTCAACAACCGTACGAAGTCCTCGCCACTGGTATCGGCGTCGACGCGTTCGCCGAGTTCAGACGCATGCGAATCGAGCAACGCGAGATAGGGGACCGGGTCCAGCTCAGGATGTTCAATAGTGGCAAGTTGCAGCGCAGCCACGTCAAGCGGAACGCTCTCGTTGCGGCGAGCGAGCAAATCGAGAAGCTCGTCCATTCCGCCGTAGCATAGCACCGGTGCTATTTTGCGGCAACTTGTTTTGGCCATTCGCGAATGTAGATTTGCGCTGACGATATCGACGGACGATATCGACTTGCTCACTCGTTGGTTCTTGACGTATGGTGACGTCATGACCGTCGAACTCAAACCCGAGATAGAGGCGCTCATCCGGAAGCGCCTACAAACCGGTGCATTTTCCAGTGCCGAGGAGGTCATCGAGCGCGCAGTGGAGTTCCTCTGCGCCGAAGAAGACTGGCTGGCCGATAACCGGGATGAGGTTGCTTTCCAGATTCAGGAAGGCTGGGAAGAAGCACAAAGAGGCGAATTGACCGATGGGGAAACCGTTCGCGCCGAGGTGCGGCTGTTCAAAGAGGATTGGAAGAAACACCACCGGCCGGCATGATCCGTTGCGCCCTGGGGACGAAGGCCATGGCGGACCTAATCGATAGGGTGGATACTGCGGACAAGGTGGAAGACGCCATGCATGGCGCTTGTGCGTTTCGGGCCAAGACACCCTCGCACGCGCATGCACGTAAGGACTTGACCGAACTTCCCGTTCGCTTCTTGATACGGCCGGCCATTGAAGATACTCCGGATTCTTCATGGAGCCCGAAACATCAACCAGGAACTGGAAGGCGGCGTTTCGCATTCGCAGTAGTCCAACGCGGATGTTGTGCGAAGGGAACTCCCTGACCCTTGTGCCGCCGCGGCGCCGTTCTTACTTCGGCGTATTGGCGCGCAGTTTCAGAATTTGCCGCTCTTGTTCGGTGGGTTCCCGCTCGCCCGTAATCAGCCGCGCGCCACGGTTGAATGTCAGGTAGCTAAAGCCCCACTGGATAAACACCAGGATGCGATTTTGAAAGTTCACCAGGTACATCAGGTGGATGAACAACCAGAGCAGCCACGCGATGAGCCCGCTGAACTTCAGTCCGGCGATTTCAGCTACGGCGGCGGCCCGTCCGATTACCGCCAGATTCCCTTTATTGATATAGCGGAACGGTTTCGCTGTCTGTCCCGCGAGACGCTTCTTGATCAGATCCGCCACGTAGCTGCCTTCTTGCATAGCAGTGGGCGCTACCCCTGGCAGCGTCTTTCCGTCCGGATCGCGAAAATTGGCGAGATCGCCGATCACGAATATTTCAGGATGCCCAGGGACGGTGCAATCGGAGTTTACCGGGATGCGCTTGCCGCGGTCGAGTTCGATGCCCAGCCGTCCGGCGAGTATGCCTCCGAAGGCTGAGCCTTGTACGCCGGCTGCCCAAAGAACGGTGCGGGAATCGATGCGCTCGTCTCCGCGCTCGGAGTGGATCGAGACGCCGTGTTCGTCAATTGCCGTCACACGGACGCCGGTGCGGGAACGCACGCCCAGGCTTATCAGCGAACGCTCCGCCGCGGCAGACAATGTGGGGTCGAAAGGGGGCAGTACTCGCGGCGAACCGTCTAGTAACAGGATGCGCGCGTCGGCGGGGCAAATGGAGCGGAAGTCGTTCTTCAACACATCGTTCGCGATTTCGCCCAAAGCGCCTGCCAGCTCAACGCCCGTCGGTCCTGCCCCAACGACAACGAATGTCAACCAGGCGCGGCGCGTCTCCGGATCGTGCTCTTTCTCAGCGGCTTCGAAGGCGTACAGAATCTTGTGCCGGATGCGGGTGGCGTCTTCAATGGTCTTCAGGCCGGGTGCAAAGTGTTCCCAAGCGGTGTTGCCGAAGTAGTGATTTTCAGCGCCGGTCGCCACTACCAGCGTGTCGTAGGGCACTTCGGCGTCGGCAAGGAGTAGCTTTCGCGCAACGGGGTCAATATCAACCGCCTCTCCTAAAAGCACCTGGGTGTTCTTGTACGAGCTGAAAATGGAGCGCAGCGGCGCGGCTATTTCGCCGGGCGCAAGAGATCCGGTTGCCACCTGATAGAGCAGTGGCTGGAACAGATGGAAGTTGCGGCGATCCACCAGGGTGACTTCCAGCGCAGCGCTACCCAGTGCCTTTCCCGTATAGAGACCACCGAAGCCCCCGCCAAGAATGACAACTTTGTGCGCCATGTTAATCAGATGCGGCTCAGCATGGTTTAGACGCGGCTAGTCATGGGCTCCATGCCGGACCGGCGTAGCAGCAGAAACTCAGTGAGATTTTCGCGGGTGAGCAGGCCCAGCAGATGGCCATCTTCCATCACCAGAGCGCAGGAACCGGCCTGCAGTACGATGGGCATCGCTTCGGCTAAATCCATGTCGGGCTTAATTGCGGTGAAGTTCCGATCCATCACACCGGCTACATAAGCTTCGGCGCCCTGGTGCGCCATTCCTTGCAGCAGCGCATTGCGCCCCAGCAGCCCGATCACCTGCTCTCCGAGAACTACCGGGAAATCCTGTTGCGAGGTGGAGAGCAGCAGGTTGGCGGCGTCGCGTATCGAGTTGCCATGCGACAGTGTGTGGAATTCGGTAATCATCGCGGCACGGACGGGAATGCCCTGGGTGAGAGCGCGGCCCATTACCGATGCGTTTTCCTGTTCGGCGCCAAGATAGACGAAAACCGCGATGAACATCAGGAAATACTGGCCGCTCAAAAGCCCGGTAAAAAGCATGGAAATAGCCAGGAAGCGGCCGGCTGCGGCTGCGATCCGGGTGGCATCCTGAAGCGATCTGGAGCGGGCCAGGTAGGCTCGTAATACCCGGCCGCCGTCCATTGGGAATGCAGGAATGAGGTTGAACAGCCCGAGGATCAGGTTGCCCAGGGCGATTCGTTCCAATAGGTTCGAATCCGATGCTTTGCCCAGCATTTCCACCGAAATCGGGTAGCCGGAGAAATAAAGCCAAGCCCAAAGTGCGAGCGCGATGGAGAGATTCACCAGCGGGCCTGCGAGTGAGATCCAAAGCTCCGCCGCCGGCGCCGGATCCCGCTCCATGACGGAGACGCCGCCGATGGGATACATCACAATCTCTTTGGTCCCGATACCGAACTTACGGGAAACAGCCACATGCCCCAATTCATGCAGCAAAACGGATACAAAGAGCGCCAGAATGTAGGCGGCATTTACCAAGGACGACTGTCCGCCGCTAAGGCCGGTGGCGACGATGAAGACAAGCAGCAACAGGAAAGTGAAGTGCAGCCGGATAGGTATTCCAAACAGACGAAAAGATCCCGCGGTTCCTGAAGCTGTGGGCTTCTGGTTCCCGGCGGATGAGTCGGATGGTGGCAACGTAGGCTGCATTTCTGCCTGGCTTCCTTGACGATAGCAGGGTGCTATCTTATGATTGCACGGTGGCGCGGGAGTGGGGCTCTTCGTCCACGAAGCGGCTGTACAAGGGGCGGTCCGCGACACTCTGATGGCGATAGCTGCGCAGCACTTCGCCGTGAAATACCAGGAATACCCCAGGCATTTGGAAACCGTCCCCTACCAACCGGCCGATGCCGTGACGCCGCAGGATCGCCGCCTGAAAACCACGTAACCAGACCTTTGGTCCAAATAAGCTGAAAAGATTGCCGCGACCCAAGCCAAATGCGCGATATAGAGCTTGATTCGGATCGCTAATCCGCATCAGGTCCTGCAGACCGTAGTGTTGGAAATATTTGACCGCGTGTTCTTCGCCGCCCATATGAACCAGCACCACCCTGGTGCCGCCGGCCTCAATGGAGTGGCGTTGCTCGGCAATGTCAGCCAGCGTCTCCCGGCAAAATGTGCAGCCCGCATGGCGCAGGAAAACCAGCAGAACGGGCGAAGATTTGGAGAGCTGGGCGATAGTCGCGCCGCCGTGTACCTTTGTCCGGAGAGCGAACTGAAGCACTTCCGGGGCGAGAGCGCGCCGGCTGCCAAGATAGGCCCGATAGGCGCCGGCGAGGATGAAGATAAACGGAATCCACCAGATTAGATCGTTCGCGACGCAAACCCAACCGGCCTTCCAGGGTAACCGGCCATGCATGGCGGCGTTGATAAATCCGATCGGTCCCAGAATCTTGCCGAGAAGTCCGGCGAAGACTACCGGCCAATGGCGATACGGATGACCGGCCGCTGCCGCATAAGCGACGCCATAGACGCCGACGATCATTCCGATGCACTGCCAAAGTTCCGGGTAGTTCGGTGCGGGCAGTCCGGCCCACTGGAAAGGCTGCAGTGGAAACAGGACGACGAAGGCTCCCCAAGCGATGTTATAGACGGCCGCCGCCCATAGTAAGTACTGCATCCAAACAGGAGATTTCGCTGTTGTCATCGTACGTACTTTGTTAGATGCTAAACGGCGCCGAAAGGCGTGATTTTCTTCCGCGGAATCATTTGGAATCTTGTGCGAATCATATCATCTAACAAACAGGCGCCATGAGAGTTGACTTCACAGCGAAGGGCATGCATTTGCCGGAGATCGATCTCTGGCTCGATCCGCAGAATGCCTGTGGGAATTCGTGGATTTCCCACGGCCATAGCGATCACGCGCGAGGTCTGCATAGTAAAGTGATTGCCACAACCGCCACGCTGCGCATTTACCGATTGCGCTGGCCAGAGGATGCGGGCACGCCTCAGGAACTGCGATCGTTGGACTACGGGCAGTCTATGGATTTTAACGGCGCCCGATTGACCGCCTACCCGGCTAGTCACATTGTGGGCGCGGCACAGCTTCTGATTGAGTGGCAGGGCGAGCGGATTGTTTACACCGGCGATATCAAGCTGCGCGCGCCCATCTGTGGCTCACCTACGGAGGTGGTGCCTTGCGACCGGTTGATTATTGAATCCACTTTCGGACTGCCAATATACCGGTTTCTGGGCCGGGACGAGGCTTGCGAGCGGATTGTCTCGTTCGCCCGCGAGAGTTTGGCGGAAGGAATTGCGCCGGTATTTACTGGATATCCGCTCGGCCGGGGACAAGAAATCCTCTATGCGCTTTGCCAGGCGGCGATACCTACGGCGGTGCACGGTTCCATCGCCCGCATGATCCCGGTTTACGAATCGGCGGGCTATTCATTTCCTGGTTGGACGCCCTATGCGGCGAAAGAAACGGCGGGGAAGGCACTCGTAGTAGTGCCGAATTTCCGCGCCACACTTGAGGCCAGCGGCAAGAATACCCGATTGGCCTATGTTTCCGGTTGGGCTGCCTTGGACAATGCGCGCGCTCGGGCCGGCGCCGAGGAATTGATTCCCTACTCAGACCATGCCGGCTTCGATGAGTTGCTGCTGCTGGTGGAGCGGTCTGGCGCAGTCGAAGTGGACGTTGTGCACGGCTATACCGAAGCGTTCGCTAGCATTCTAAACCAGCGCGGCATTCGGGCCCGTGCGCCGCTGGCCCTGGCCGCGCGCTCTGAAGCGGACGAGGCTGCGGCGGGCTGATGGACGCTTTGGCTGCAGCGTGTGAACGGGTGGCGAAGTACGCGTCACGACTGCGGAAAATCGGCGCGCTGGGCGATTATTTCCGCACCCTTTCCGACATCGATCTGGAACGTGCGGTGCGATTCCTATCGTCCGGGCCGATTGCTGTCCCCAGTGGAAAGAAGTTCTCTGTCGGGTATGCCACCATGCGCGAAGCCGTGCTGCAGGTTTCCGGTTGGGAGCCGCACATTCTAGGCCTCTGCTATCGCGAAGTGGGCGACAGCGGAGAAACCATTGGGCTGCTGTTGCAAGGGAAAACCAGCAACGAAGCATTGAGTCTGGCAGACGCCGAATTCTTATACGCGCGGCTGTACAAGGCGCGCCGTACCGCGGATAAGGTGGAGCTGCTGCGGCAGGTGTTCGCGAAATACCGGCCAGCCACCATCAAGTATTTCGTAAAGATCATTACCGGGAATTTGCGCATCGGATTGCAGAGTAAATTGTTGGAGGAGGCCGTCGCGCTGGCCACCGGGACGCCTCATGACGCCATCCGGCAGGCGAACAATCGCATTGGCGATCTGGCGGCCATTGCGCTGGCGGCGCGGCGCGGATTGGTGCATGAGATTGAGGCGCGGCTGTTTCATCCTATGGACTTCATGTTGGCCAAGCCGTTGGAGGCGCTCGCTGATTTAGCGGACCCGGAGAATTGGTGGGTGGAAGACAAGTTCGACGGGATTCGTTCGCAGGTGCACGTTGACCACGGCCGGGTGATGATCTTCAGTCGCGGCATGGAGGAGGTGACGGGCGCTTTTCCCGAACTGTCCGCGGCGATGCAGTGCATTGAAGGGCGCGCGGTATTCGATGGCGAGATTCTGGCATGGCGCAATAACCGGGCGCTGGCCTTCACGGTGCTTCAACAGCGCATCGCGCGGAAGAAGGTTACCGCGGCGATGCAGACTGAAATTCCGGTAGTCTTCGTGGCGTACGATTTGCTTTATCGCGACGGTAAGATGCTGGTTGATGTTGCCATGGAGGAGCGGCGGACTCAGTTGGAGGCCGTGCTGCAAGACGCGCCACCCCCACTGCTGATCTCTACGCAGTACACGGCGAAATCCACTGCGGATGTCGACCGGTATTTTGAGCAGGCCCGCGCGCGCGGTAACGAGGGGCTGGTGCTGAAGCGTTTCGGCAGCATCTACGAGCCGGGCCGGCGCAGCGGAACATGGAAGAAAGTGAAACGCCCCTACGGAACACTGGATGTTGTGGTGACCGCGGCCGAACAGGGGCATGGGCGGCGAGCCACGGTGCTCTCCGATTACACATTCGCCGTTCGTTCCGGCGATCAGTTTGTCAACGTGGGGAAAGCGTATTCGGGCCTCACCGACCAGGAAATAAAGGAACTGACTCGCATCTTCCGGGCGGCGGCGCTGGACCGGTTTGGCCGCGTAACGCTGGTGAAGCCCGAAGTGGTTCTGGAGGTTGCCTTCGATGGCGTGCAGAAAAGTCCCCGGCATAAGAGCGGCTACGCGCTACGCTTCCCCCGCATCGTGCGCTGGCGGCAGGATAAAACTGCCGCCGAATGCGACGACATCGATCAGGTGAAAGCGATGTATGAAGCCTCGTTGGCAGGTGCAACATGAAACTGCATCCGGGTCTGCAGGCGTGGTTCGCACAGACGTTCCAGGGGATGACCGAGATTCAACGTAAAGCGCTGCCGCACACTCTGGCGGGGCAGAATACGCTGATTCTGGCGCCGACGGGCAGCGGGAAGACACTGTCGGCCTTTCTCTCCTGCCTTTCGGAATTGGCGGTTCGGGCGGACGTGGGCGGATTGCCGAACGCGGTCTGTGCGGTATACATCACGCCGCTGAAATCGCTGGGGCGCGACATCCATCGAAATCTGGAAGAACCGCTGGCCGCCATCAACGCGAACCTGGAACCCGGCCGGCGGATTCGTATGGAAGTGCGCACGGGCGATACCGATCTGGCCGCGCGTGGCAAGCAACAGCGGCAGCGGCCCCATCTGTTGCTCACCACACCGGAAAGTCTCAGCGCATTGCTTTCGCAGAAAGGTTGGCAGGATGGGTTTGCGCCCGCCTGCGTAATTGTGGATGAGGTCCATGCCTTGGCGGAGAGCAAACGAGGTTCGCTGCTGGCTCTGACTTTAGAACGGCTGGAAGCAAAGTCGCCCAGGCCGCTGCAGCGCATCGGCCTTTCCGCAACCGCATGGCCTGTCGATGTTGTCTGCCGCCTTCTATTCGGAGCGCGGGCCTGCGCGGTAGCTTCCGTGGATGTCAGAAAAGCGCATCGATTGGAAATCGTGGTCCCGGCGGAGGATCACAGTCTGCCCGCGGCCGGCTACAACCCTTACCGCGTTGCCCAGCCGGTAGCAGATCTGGTGGCGAATGCGCGTTGCAGTCTGGTGTTTGTCACCACGCGCTCAGCTGCGGAGCAATTGGGACTGGCGCTGAAGATTCTGCTGCCGGAGTTTGACGAACAGATTGGTGTGCATCATTCTTCGATTGATCGCTTAAGCCGCCTGGCGATTGAGGCGGGTCTGGCGGATGGAACCATGAAGGCGGTGGTCTGTTCCAGCAGCCTGGAATTGGGTGTTGATTTTCAAAGTGTGGATCAGGTTTTGCTGATTGGGACACCCCGCGGAGTCAGCCGTGCCTTGCAACGCCTGGGGCGAAGCGGACACCGCGTTGATGGCGTCGCGGACGGCTCACTGGTGCCGCTTAGCTTGCCCGATGTGATGCAGGCGGTAGCTTTGCGCCGCGCCGCGGAGCAGGGAAGACTGGACGCGCTGCGGGTGCCCACGGCCCCGCTGGACGTGTTGGCGCAGGCATTGCTCGGCATGAGCATTGAACGATCCTGGAGGCTGGATGAAGCCTACGAATTGGTCAGGAAGAGCGGCCCGTACGGCCAGCTAAGCCGCGAAGATTTCGATTCCGTCATCGAATATTTAAGCGGCGGTGGAAAGGTGCTTGGACCTTATGGAACGTACGGAAAGATTGTGGTGGAGCACGGAGAGTTCCGCGTTGCATCGCAGAAAGTGGCGCGCCAATACTACATGAATATTGGAACCATCAGTGACGATTACAAAGTAAAGGTGGTAAGCCGCGGCAATAAGAAGCTGGGAGAAGTAGAAGAACAATTCATCGCTTCCCTGCGGCCGGCCGAGGCCTTTACCATCGGCGGCAAAGTGGTTGCCGTGGAGCGGCTGCATCAAAATACAGCTGTGGTGAAGCCTGCTGAAGGGCAGCGGGTGCAAACACCCCGATGGATGGGTGCGAAGATGCCGTTGACTGCGCGTCTGGCCGCGGAAGAGCTCGAATTGCGGCGGGATTTGCGGAGTGCCTGGGACAGTGGTGGGCGTGCCGCGTGTTGCAAAATCCTGCAACGGAAATGGAAGGTAGGGTCCGATGTGATCGCGCGCATTCTCACGTTTCTGGAACGCCAGAACCGCGCTGCGCCTATTCCCGTGGATTCGCCGGTGCAAGTGGAACGCGTGCGGGAAGGAAGATCGCTGCTGATCTTGTTTCATGTTGTGGCGGGCCGGGCCATCAATCGTTCGCTGGCCTGGGTGGTGGGACACCGGCTGGGGAACGCAGGCAGCATTGTGGCCAATCATGACGACCATAGCTTCCTTCTCTCCATCAGTCCGCGTGATGCCCCGGATGAAGCCCAGTTACGGGCTTGCTTCCAACCGGCGAACTTTCAGGCCGATCTGCGAACCATCCTGGAACAAAGCGAAATGCTGGGCCGAAGTTTCCGGCCGGTGGCGGAGACAGGCCAATTGATTCAGAAGCGCACCTACCTGGGAATGAATTCACCGAAAGCGTCTAGCTGGAATGGATCTTTGCTCTATACCACGCTGCTGAAGCACGAGCCTGATCATCCGTTGCTGCGGGAAGCCGTGCGCGAGGTGATGCACGATCTGATGGATGCGGACCGCGCCGCGGAGCAGGCCGAACAGATCTTCGAAGCCAAGTGGGAGGTGTTCGACTTACCTCGTCCATCGCCGTTCGCCTTGCCGCTGTTCGCGGCATTCAGCCGGGAGACTTTGCTGGCGCAGGATCCGGAGAAGGCGCTGGATGAGATGGTGGCAGCGCTCTATGATGGTTGGGAGCTGGAACAGCTTGCGTGAGATTGAGATCGCGCCGGGCGTGTTTGCCCATGCCAGCGGTGCGCTTATCGTGCGCGAACAGCGGACCATTCTGCTGGTTGCCGACGTGCACCTGGGATATGGTTGGGCGCAGCGCCGCCGGGGACAGTTAGGGCCGGTTCAGGACGCGGGCGTCCACCAGAAGCTGCACGCACTGATTGATGAATTGAGCCCGGAATCGATCGTCTTTCTGGGCGATGTAGTTCATGCGCCTAACCCTGCGCCACAGGAACGCGCGCTGGTGGAACGGACGTTGGCATCACTGGCGGCACGTGTGGAAATTGTTGCCGTGCGGGGAAACCACGACCGAGCCTTCGCGCGTGACTACGCGAGCCTTGGCATACGCACAGCGGAGCATTGGACGGGAACCGGATTGATCGCTATCCATGGAGATCGTCTGCCCAATGGGCCTTCGACGGAGCGCGTGGTGATGGGCCATTTGCATCCAGCCGTCGCCGTGCGGGACGACGCCGGATCCAGCAGGCGGATTCCGGCATTCCTGGTGGGGCCGCGGGTGTGCGTGCTTCCCGCTTTCTCCCCGCTTGCGGCCGGATTCGATATATCATCCGGGCTTCCGCCGGATATCAAAGCGCTATTTGGACCAGGCGCGATTGCAGTGATGGCAGCCACCGGCAACCGCGTAGTGAGACTGCCTGCGCGGCTCTGATGGCGCACTTCAAATCTTCAAATCTTTATGCAGCGCCTGTAGAAAACTGGACAAGGTGGCACGGTCCACGTCGTTCGCCTCGCCCAGGATGAAGTATTTCCCTTTATAGAAGGCGAGTCCATCGGCTGGCGGCCATTTCTGCAGCACTTCCAGCGCGCCGGCATCGCTGCCCATGTCGAACACGCGCACGCGGATGCGGCCATTCCCGCGGTAGCCGGCAAACAGCGCCTGCTTCAATCCTGCTCCGCGGATGGAGTCGGCCACTTCTTCAATCGGAATAGCGCGGGTTTCATCCAGCGTCCAAGCTCGCTGCACCTGAACCGGCAAAATCTCTTTCATCGGATTGCTCCGAACGCAGGAGACGGCGAAGAGCGTGGCGAGGATGAAAACGAAGCGGGACATTCCAGCCCATTATGATACAACCAGATGGTGCTTCTTACCTTGTATAACGATACGCCATCGTCAATTGCCGCGGGCGATGCTTTTCAAACACAGGACATTTTGGAGAAGCTCAAAGTATTGGATGCCCGCGCCCGGCGCAAGGGACTGGCGGCAATGGATCCGGACAAAAACCCTCTGCTCCCCCTGGGGATGGAAATCGACGCGGGTGGAGTTGTTACCAAGAACAGTTACGGCGTCTTCAACCTTAGCTGGCAGGCGGCGCAGCACAAGGAATGGCCGGAAGTAGTTGGGCAGGAATTGGACCAGATCAAGCGAGCCATTCGCGCTGCGCACAAAGTGCCGCTGAAATACCTGATCTGGGCCGGAATGGGCGGGTCGGCCGAAGACAAATCGATGTATAACGCCGTGGGCCTGCTGAAGCGCGGGCCGCGCTGTTACGTGCTGGATTCCACCGATCCGGCGAAGCTTAAAGCGATTCTCGAAGACATGGAGAAGCGCTCCGGAAAATCACTAGCGGAGACGTTGAAGGGCACGCTGGTGGTGGGTATGGCCATGGGCATGACGTCCTATGAGCCGGTGGTGAACCTGGAAAAGCTGGCGGCTCTTTACGCGAAATGCAAAGTGGACAGCAGCGCTAATTTCGTCTACATGACATTGCCGGATTCGCTGCTGGATCAGTTCGGCAAGCGCCTGGGCTATCGCAAGATCGAGCTGCAACTGGATGGCGGAAACAGCACTGCTGGACGCCACAGCGGACCGCTTACCCGGGGCAGCCTCTATCCGCTTGGGCTTTCCGGCGTCGACCTTAAGTCGTGGATGGAAGCGGCCGTGTTGAGTGAAAGCAACATCCAGACTGCTTGGCGGCTCTCGTCCTTTCTGAACGCGCAGGCAGTGGCTGGAAGGAACAAAGTGACGTTGCTGCTACCGAAGGCATGGGCCGGCGCGGCTCTGTGGACCAAGCAGGATTTTGAAGAAAGCCTGGGCAAGCGCGAAGACTTTGGATTGAAGATTGTGATTGACGAACGGCCGAAGCTGGCCAACTACCGTTCCCCCAAGGATGGCGCGCAAGACCGTTGTTTCCTGGCCGTGCAGGTCAAAGGCGCGGTGCATGAAGAGGCTAAGAAAGTGGCGGCGCTGCGCCGGGCGGGCTATCCGGTTGCGGTGCTCACGCTTCCCAGGCCAGAGCTTTCGGCTTACATGCAACTCGTCCACTATGCAGTGTTCGGCATCGGTTTTCTGCAAAAGATGAACTTCGTCACGCAGCCGAGCGTTGAGCTGTACAAGGCGATTACCAATCGGCTGCACGCGGAATCGCAGCAGGTGGGCGGGATTGAGAAAACGCAGGAATGGATTGGCATGCAAGCCTCAACGCGCCGCGCAAAATGGCGCAGCGCGCTGACGCTCTACTTCGACCGGCTGCCGGAGAGTGTGAACACCGAAGGCGAAAGCGCCCCCGCCATTTACGCCGCGATCTTGAAGGCGCTGGCGTGCGGTCAAACCATGCAGTATGGCGAACTCACCTTCTTCGGCGACACCCGCTACAACCTACAGGGCCGGGCCGTTCGCAAGTCACTGGACCGCGCCGCGGAAGGGGTGTTCCGTGCCACCTTGAAGATGCCCGCCGATGTCTACGAAGGGCCGGCGATGAACCATTCCTATCATGAGATGGTGATCGGCCATGGCAAGGCGCTGTCCACGGTGCTGCTGTCTGAGAAGCCATCCCGGATTACCGCTGTAGGCTACACCGCGGACTACCATCGGGCTCAATTCCTGGCCACCCAGATGGCTCTGGCCGAACGTGGACGCTCCGTGGTTGCTATCACGTTGAAGGATCTGGAAGCGTCCACCTTGGTTGCATTGGACGACTTCTTCCGTCAGACTGCTGTTTTCTTACGCGGCCGCAAGGCGCAATGATAGGATCGACAGTGTGGGTAAATATAAACTGGCACGCGGAAAGAAGCGCGGCGTCTCCCCAAGAGCGCAAGGCGCCATCCCGTGCCTGGTACTGATTTTTATAGGATTTCTGCTGGTCGCCCTGGTGTTCTACTACGGCATGAAAGCGAACTGAGTCTCCATTGCAAAAGTTTACTAATAGAAGAGAAAACCGCGAAGCGGATGAGATGCGTCCGGTCCGGTTGATTACGGATTATCTGCTGACGGCGGAAGGTTCAGCCATTATTGAAGTGGGAAATACGCGCGTGCTGTGCGCGGCATCCATTGAAGAATCGGTCCCGCCGTTTCAACGCGGCGGCGGCAAGGGCTGGGTGACCGCGGAATATTCCATGCTTCCGCGAGCCACCGCCACTCGCACACCGCGGGAGGTTGTGAAGGGCCGGCCCACCGGCCGCACGCTGGAAATTCAGCGCCTGATCGGCCGTTCCTTGCGCACCGTGGTGGACCTGCAAGCACTGGGCGAACGGAGCATCCTGATTGATTGCGACGTGCTGCAGGCCGATGGCGGCACGCGGACGGCTTCCGTCACCGGCGCCTATGTCGTGCTGGTAATGGCCCTACGGAAACTGGTTTCCTTTGGCAAGCTGAAGACCATCCCGATCAAGGAATTCGTCGCCGCCACCAGCGTCGGCGTCGTTCGCGGCGAGGTGATGCTCGATTTGAACTATGAAGAAGACTCGCAGGCCGAGGTGGACATGAACGTTGTGATGACGGGCTCTGGCCAGTTCGTCGAGTTGCAGGCAACCGGCGAAAAGACTCCGTTCAACGACACGCAGTTGATGGCGATGTTGGGCATGGCTTCGCGGGGTGTCCGCGATCTGATTGCAATTCAGAAGGAAGCGCTCGGCTCGAAGTGAAAAAGCTGTACGGCGCCACCACCAATGCAGGGAAGCTGCGTGAGTTTGGCGCCGAACCACTGCCCGGACTTTCGGCCATCGAGCCGTGCGAGGAAACCGGACAGACGTTCGAAGACAACGCAATTCAGAAGGCGATTTACTACAGCCGGTTCACCGATGAGGACGTGTTTGCCGATGATTCCGGGTTAGTGGTGGACGCGCTGGGCGGTGCCCCGGGCGTCTTCTCGGCTCGCTATGCCGGCGCAGACGCGACGGATGAAGCCAATAACCGACTGGTGTTGGAGCGCATGGCGGGCATCACCGAGCGCCGTGCCCGATTCGTTTCCGTAATTGCGCTGGCGCGTCAAGGGCAACTCGTGAAAACGTTTCGCGGCGAAGTGGAAGGCGAGCTACTTCAGGCCGCGCGAGGCGCCGGGGGGTTCGGGTACGATCCGCTTTTTTACTATCCTGCCTTCGGCCGCAGCTTTGGCGAAGTGCCGCTGGCACGGAAGCAAACGGTCAGCCACCGGGCACGTGCTCTGGCCGCAATGCGGGCATTCCTGTTGCAACTCGTGCAGCGGGAAATTGTGGATTGCCGGCAATGCTCCCGCTTAGTGCAGCATTGTCAGCAGATCGCTCAAGTGAAGCGTCGTGCGTATCGCGACTGGGATTACTGGGGCAAACCCGTACCGTCTTTCGGCGATCCGAACGCGCGTGTGGCCATCATCGGCTTAGCTCCGGGCGCGCATGGCGCCAATCGCACGGGCCGGGTGTTCACCGGGGATAGCTCCGGCGATTATCTGTACCGTGCGCTGCATGCGGCGGGATTCGCCAATCAACCAGGGAGCGTGTCGCTGGACGATGGATTGGTGCTCAACGGCGCCTATATCGCAGCGTCGGTCCGCTGCGCTCCGCCGGATAACAAGCCGGCCACGGAAGAGGTTGTGCGGTGCCGGCCATACCTGCTGCGGGAATTGCAGCTGCTGCGAAATCTAAAGGTGGTGGTGGCCCTAGGGAAGCTCGCCTTCGACAACTACCTTGCCATTTTGAAAGACCAGGGAATCATCCGCACTCGAGCGCCGTTCGCGTTCGGGCACAATGTGGTTCACGCGGTGGGGGACGGCCAACCGGTGCTGATCAGTTCTTATCATCCAAGCCGGCAAAATACTTCCACCGGGAAGTTGACTGACCGAATGCTGCTGGATGTATTTGAAAAGGCCTCGGCGTTGTGCCAAGAATAGAACAGACATGCGCAGCAAACGCACCGCTATTGCCGCCGCTATCCTAATCACTATTGCCGCCACGGCGTGGCCAGACCCCAAAGTGGATTCCAAGGAAGAGGCTTTCATTGGAAACCGGCGCAACTGGTGGGCATTTCAAAAGCCTGTCCGCCATCCGGTTCCAGCTAGCAAAGATGCGTGGGTCCGAACACCCATCGACGCGTTT
>JBBRNO010000001.1:0-123253 GCA_038230275.1 Bryobacterales bacterium | reverse complement strand
GCCAAAGTTGCGTTCCGAGGCGGAAACATCGTCCGCCGAGAGTCCATGCGGCCCGACTTGTGATCCATTTCCAGCTCCCGGCACGCACAAACCATCCAATTCCCACTACCCGGCAGCCTCAGTGGATCAGCCACAACCCGGCTGGCACTCCTCAAAACTCAACTCTCACGCTGATCGGCCGTATTCAATCCCCATAACCCGGCTTTACGTTGCGGTCTAGTTCACCGAGCGGTTTCATCAGCGGCGCGGCCCCGGCTTTTTCGCGCTTCCCCGCAGCCGTTTCCCGCCGCCCCGCTGACGAAACCTTAACGATCACAGAAATCTTCAAGAAATCGTCTCAATCTCCTCAATAACTTACAGCCAAACCGCGAGCCATCCCAAAGCCCAATCCCATACCCTGAACCAGATCGAAAAGAAATCACGATCAAAGGAAATGGTGTTCCAACAATGGCAACCGAAAAGCGAATCAACGCGAACCGCGAAAACGGGAAGAAGGGCGGTCCCAAGACTCCAGCCGGACGCGCCGCCGTCCGTAACAACGCTCTCAAGCACGGCCTCTCGGCCCAGCACCCGGTAATCCCCGACATCGAAGATCAAAACGCCTTCGACGAATTCCTAAACCAGCTCTGCCGGGAACTAAACCCCGAAGGCATCATGGAACATCTGCTCGTCAATCAAATCGCCGACACCTACTGGCGCCGCCAGCGAATCGTCAAAATGGAGACCGGTCTCTTCGACGTAAATAACAGCAAGCTAAAGTCAACCATTGCCCAGAAGTTCAAAGATATGACAGTGGAAGGCACGCTGCACCTGTTAGCCGAAGCCGACGTCCAGGGAGCCGACATGCTGGGACGCTACTACCGCTACGACGCCCGCTTCGAACGGTCCTTCTTCAAAGCCTGGAAAGAACTAAAGTCCCTCCAATCCGCCCGCCAAAAGGAAACTCAAACCGTTGAAACCGAAACGGCAAACCCACTTCCAACCGAATTCGCAAAACAAACCCAAATCGAGCCCAAAGAACCCAGCGCCGAACCCGAAATCAAAGGAGAAAATCAAGCTGACCACCCAGAAATAAAGAAACATGACAAGAAGACACTCAGATAACTGTACTTCCGGATACTAACTATGCTAAGCTCAAGCCATGGACTTCAACCGCCTCACTGAAAAAGTACAATCCGCGCTCCAGGCTGCTCAGTCGAAGGCCGTCCGCAACGGCCAGCAGCAAATCGACATCGAGCACCTGCTAGCCGCCCTACTAGAGCAAGAAGGGGGACTTGCGCTTTCCCTCCTGCTCAAAGCCGACTTCCCAGCCGAGACCCTGCTACGCCGTCTAGACCAGGAAATCGCCCGCCTGCCCAAGGTGTCCACCCCTGCCGGCACGCCCGACCAGGTATTTGTCACCGCCCGTCTGCAGCGCCTCTTAACGCAGTCCGAAGACGAGGCCAAACGCCTCAAGGACGACTACGTTTCGGTCGAACACCTGCTTCTGGCCATGACGGACGACACCGGCACTACCGGCCGTCTCTTCAAGGAATTCCAGATCACCCGCGAGCGCCTCATGCGTGCGCTTCAAGAGGTTCGCGGCAGCCAGCGCGTAACCACCCAGAATCCCGAAGTAACCTACGAAGCGCTGGAGCGCTACGGCCGCGACCTCACAAAAATGGCCGCCCAGGACAAGCTCGACCCCGTAATCGGCCGCGATGAAGAGATCCGCCGCGTCATTCAGGTGCTCTCCCGCCGCACCAAGAACAATCCGGTGCTCATCGGCGAACCCGGCGTAGGCAAAACAGCCATCGTGGAAGGCCTCGCCCAGCGCATCGTCCGCGGCGACGTCCCCGAAGGCCTCAAACACCGCAAAGTGGTCTCGCTGGACATGGGCGCTCTCATCGCCGGAGCGAAATTCCGCGGCGAATTCGAAGAGCGCCTCAAAGCCGTCTTGAAGGAAGTGCAATCGGCGCAAGGCGAGATCATTCTCTTCATCGACGAATTGCACACCGTTGTCGGAGCGGGCAAAGCCGAAGGCGCAATGGACGCCGGCAATTTGCTGAAACCCATGCTGGCGCGCGGCGAACTGCATTGCATCGGCGCCACCACGCTCGACGAATATCGTAAAAACATCGAAAAGGATGCCGCCCTGGAGCGCCGCTTCCAAACCGTTCTTGTGGACCAGCCCAGTGTCGAGGACACCATCTCCATCCTCCGCGGTCTGCGCGAACGCTATGAAGTGCACCACGGCGTCCGTATCAAAGACACCGCGCTGGTAGCGGCCGCCGTGCTCTCGCAGCGCTACATCTCCGATCGTTTCCTGCCGGACAAGGCCATCGATCTGGTGGACGAATCCGCTGCCAAACTGCGCACCGAAATTGACTCCATGCCAGCCGAACTCGACGAAATCCTGCGCCGCAGCATGCAGCTCGAAATCGAGCGCGAAGCGTTGAAGAAGGAGAACGACAACGTCTCCCGCGAACGCCTGGCCAAAATCGAAAAAGAATTGGCGAACCTGAAAACAGAATCCAGCTCGCTGCAGGCCCAATGGCAGTCTGAGAAAGAAGCCGTCCAAAACCTGCGCAATCTCCGCGAACAGCGCGATCAGATCCGCCGCGACATCGATACAGCTGAACGCCAGTACGACCTCAACCGCGCCGCCGAACTAAAGTATGGAAAACTGCGCGACCTAGAAACCAGGCTGCAGAAAGAAGAGGAGCGCCTGGCCGAAAAACAAGGCCACAAACGTCTGCTCAAAGAAGAAGTGGATGAGGAAGATATCGCCGATGTGGTCAGCCGCTGGACCGGCGTTCCGGTTTCCAAACTGCTCGAAGGCGAAACCCAAAAACTGTTGCAGCTCGAAAACGAATTGCACGCCAGGGTAGTCGGCCAGGACCAGGCCGTGAATGCGGTAGCCGATGCCGTCCTCCGCGCCCGTGCCGGACTCAAGGACCCGCAACGCCCCATCGGCAGCTTCATCTTTTTAGGACCCACCGGCGTAGGCAAAACCGAACTCGCCCGCGCCCTGGCGCAATTCCTGTTCGACGACGAACACGCCATGATCCGCATCGACATGTCGGAGTATCAGGAGAAGCACGCCGTAGCCAGACTGGTAGGCGCACCCCCCGGATACGTGGGCTACGAAGAGGGCGGCCAGTTAACCGAAGCCGTCCGCCGCAGGCCCTACAGCGTCATCCTGTTCGACGAAATCGAAAAAGCGCATCCCGACGTCTTCAATATTCTGTTGCAAATTTTAGACGACGGCCGTCTAACGGACGGGCAGGGAAGAACGGTGGATTTCAAAAACACCATCGTCATCATGACGTCCAACATCGCCGGGGACCTTCGCGATTTCTTCCGGCCGGAATTCCTGAACCGCATCGACGAAATCATCAACTTCCATTCGCTGAACGAAGATCACCTCAAGCAGATCGTGGAGATCCAACTCAACGGACTCCGCAAGCGCTTAGCCGAACGTCATATCGAACTCGAACTGACAGACGAGGCCCGCGCCCATCTCGTCCAAAGCGGCTACGACCCAACCTATGGCGCAAGGCCGCTCAAACGCGCCATCCAGCGCGAAGTAGAAACGCCGCTAGCCCGAAAACTCTTAGCCGGAGAGCTAGGCGATAACCAGAAGATCCTGGTCGAAGTAGCCAATCAGGCTTTGACATTTGTGAATATCAAAGCCAAAGTTGACACGTCTAAATTACAAGGAGTGCAAGGATAAATGAAACGATCCCTATTTATGGCCTCTTTACGGCGGTACTTTTTTAAAATCATCTTCCGCAGCGCCTGTAGTCAGACACGTAACACCGGCAGCGGCGGCCAAACCCAGTTCGTGGTAGTGGACCCCAGCTAGAGCGCCACTTCGTTTCCGAGCCGCGACCGTAAGGGAGCGGTAGATGATCCCGAATCCATTTTCGCGGAACAGCATCAAAGTAGATAGTAAGAGGAGCAAATAATATGAGCGACCAACAAAACGTAAAAGTTCTACCGATCCTCCCGCTGAAAAACGCGCTGCTGTTCCCAAATCTGTTGATGCCACTCTCCGTTGGCCGCTCGACTTCCCTGGCTGCCGTGAAGGCAGCCTTGGCCTCGGAAGACAAAGAGATCGTCCTGGTAGCCCAACGCGATCCCGACGTGGAATCGCCCGCGCAGGACGATCTCTACTCGGTCGGCACCCGTGCGGTGATCCGCCGCATGTCCAAGCCCAACGAGTCCA
This sequence comes from Bryobacterales bacterium, assembly GCA_038230275.1. Taxonomy (GTDB): domain Bacteria; phylum Acidobacteriota; class Terriglobia; order Bryobacterales; family Bryobacteraceae; genus JANXXV01. Next base: position 119,043 of record JBBRNO010000001.1, on the reverse strand, counting down.
TGGTGGAAGTTCTCGTCATGGGGGCCGAGCGCGTCACCGTGCTCAAGGTGGAAGAGGTAGACGGCTATCTCCAATCGCGTGTGCTCCCGTCCCCGCTTCCCGAAGATGGCGGCGCCGAAGTGGAAGCCCTGCACGGCGCGCTGATCGAACTCTCGAACAAGGCCATCGAACTGACGCAAGTGCAAGCTCCACCCGAGATCCGTTCCCTGCTGGCCAGTAACGACGATCCATTGCGCCTGGTCTTCCTGCTGGCCTCGGTGCTGGGTCTGGACGTAAAGAAGGAGCAAGCACTGCTCGAGTCGCAAACGCGAGTCGATGCGCTGCGCCTGATGCACTCCTACCTTAGCCACGAGATTCAGGTGCTGGAACTACGCAGCAAAATCGCCAACAACGCGCGTAGTGAAATGTCGAAGGAGCAGCGCGAATACCTGCTGCGCCAGCAAATGCGCGCCATTCAAACCGAACTCGGCGAGAAGGGCTCCGACCAGGCCGAAACCGACCTGCTCCGCGAACAGGTGGAAAAGGCCAATCTGCCGGAAGAAGTACGCAAGGAAACCGAACGCGAACTGTCGCGTCTGGAAAAACTGCCCTCGGCATCGCCGGAGCATCACGTCGTGCGCAGCTATGTCGAAATGATTCTCGAGCTGCCCTGGAACACCGGCACCGATGACCGGCTTGACATCTCGCACGCCCGCCAGATCCTGGACGAGGATCACTATGCGCTCAAGGAAGTGAAGGAGCGCATCCTCGAACACCTCGGCGTTTTGAAAATGAACCCCACCGCCAAGGCGCCCATCCTCTGCTTCGTCGGACCTCCCGGCGTAGGCAAAACCTCCCTCGGCCAATCCATCGCCAGGGCATTGGGCCGCAAATTCGAACGCGTCAGTCTCGGCGGCATGCACGACGAAGCCGAACTGCGCGGCCATCGCCGGACTTACATCGGCGCCATGCCCGGCCGCATGATTCAAGCCTTCCGGCGCGCCAAGGCGAACAACCCGGTGCTGATGCTGGACGAAATCGACAAGCTGGGCCGCGACTATCGTGGCGACCCCGCCGCCGCGCTGCTTGAAGTCCTCGACCCGGCGCAGAACAAGACGTTCCGCGATAATTACCTCGATCTGCCCTTCGATCTCTCGCGGACTTTATTCGTCACCACAGCCAACACCCTGGACACTATCCCCAGACCGCTGCTCGACCGCATGGAGATCCTGCATCTCCGCGGCTACAGCGAGGAAGAGAAGATCGAAATCGCGGTGCGCTACCTCATTCCGCGCCAGTTGGCGGAAGCCGGCCTAACCGCCGAGCAGCTGGTTCTAGCCAGTGGAACCTTGCAGAAAGTGATCTCCGGCTACACCCGCGAAGCCGGACTCCGCCGGCTCGAGCGCGCCATCGCCAAGCTCACCCGTAAGGTGTCGCTGCGCTTCGCCGAAGGCAACACGCAATCGGTGGTAATCGGCCCCGAAGATCTGGAAGAGTTGCTTGGACCCGAGCCGTTCACCCCGGAAGAGGCCAGACGCAACGTGCCTCCGGGCGTGGCGACAGGCTTAGCCTGGACCGAAACCGGCGGCGATGTGCTCTACATTGAAGCCTCGCTGCAGCCGAACGGAAAAGGGCTTACTCTCACCGGCCAGTTAGGCGAGGTGATGCAGGAATCGGTGAAGGCGGCCCAGAGCTACATCTGGTCGCACGCAGCCGAGTGGGGTATCGATCCCGAAGTCTTCAACAAGAACGGGGTCCACGTACACGTACCGGCCGGCGCCATTCCCAAGGATGGACCGTCGGCGGGTGTAACCATGGCGGTCGCGCTCACCTCAATGTACACCGGAATACCTGCCCGGTCCGACACCGCGATGACGGGCGAGATGACCCTCACCGGCTTGGTGCTGCCCATCGGCGGCATCAAAGAAAAGGTGCTGGCGGCCAGACGCGCAGGCATCAAGCGCGTAGTCATGCCCAAGGCGAACAAGAAGGATCTGCGGGAACTCCCGGACGCAGTCCGCGCGGAGATGGAATTCATCTTCGCCGATCGCATCGGCCAGGTCTTGGAAGCTCTCCTCCCAAAGCTGGCGGACCAACTCAGACTGACCGCATAACCTAAGCTGCGGACGGGAGCGATACCAAGCTCCCGTCCGCAACCTCATCCTCCGCACTCACCTGGCAAACCCGGCTTCCGTCCGGACGTTCGCAAGGTGCAAGCCGGTACCGCAAGTCCTGACAACGGACAATCTCCGCCGCCCTCCGGCCCTCGCACTCTGGGCAAGCCCTCGTTCGCCGCCAGGTATCCACAAACCTTAACCCTGATGCGTCAAACCTTAACCCTGATGCGTCAAACCTTAACCCTGGTGCGTCTTCCCGATTCCCTCGGCAATCAGATCGCGCACCCGGACCAGACCCGCCCGGAAGTTCTCCAGGCCCACGGCGCGCCCCCGCTTTCCCGCATAAAGACACCCCGCCACCTTCCGGTCCACCACAATGGGAAATAGCGCAAAGGCGCTGGCATTCAGGGTCTTCACAAACCCCGACCCGTTGTAGCGGTCATCGCGAGCCCCGTCCACCAGCACGTCCAGTTTGTTTCGCAACGCCGCCGAAATGGGCCCTTCCTTCCGGTCAATCGGAAAATCGAAACGGCTCAGGATATTGTCGCCGAAATCCCCACTTATCAGCCGGCCGCGAATCACAGTGCAGTCTTCGTTCACCAGACCGAAAATAACCAGATCGAATCCGGCGGCCTGCACTCCGTCCAAAAGACGCATCAGGTACGGAGTGATCTGGAAGTCGCCCGATTGCAGCTCCCGCGCCGCCACTTCAACCGCCGCCTCCAGGGACGGACCGGATTCCAGGTTCGCTTGCGAAAGTTGCGCCTGCATTTCCAGGAGCAGCACGTCTACTGGAATCTTCAACGCCGCCAACATCTGCGCCGTCTCGCTGACTGCGGTTCCGGCAACACGCTGCAAGTCCCGCAGCGGAACCAGCGTCCCGCGGCCGTGTGGGTCGATAACCGTCCCCAAATGCATGGACTCAATCCCGGTACCCTTTCGGTACAACGCATTGGTCATGGTCTGGCCGTACTCTGCAAGCGATGCCAGGCAGCGGTCAAGCGGCGCCACGCCGGCGGCTACCGCACCGTTGAGGCACAGCTGCACACTCGGTGGAAGATTCCAAGCCGCCGCCGTTCGCGCCCCAACCGCTTCCCAATGAAAGCTCAGAACCCGGACGCAAGCTGCCTGGGCGGTGAGTTTCTTTGACTGCATCGCCAGAATAATGTCGCCGTACTCCTCCGGAAAGTGCGAAGCGATCAACACCTCACCCAGGTTCCGTAGCAGCGCACACAGAAACGCCTCTTCCGGACGCGGATAGCCCACCGTCACCGCCACCTCACGGCTGTGAACCGCGCTGATCACCGATAGCACCATCAACTCGCGCAGCCCCGGCGAACGGTTGGCGAAGTGTTCGATGTAGCGCACCGCGCTCACCCGGTTGCGGATAGTCTCCCAACCCAGCAGCGTCACCGCGTGGGCCACCGTGAGAATCGGACGGCCCGACCGGTTATAGAAAGCGGAGTTAGCCACCTGCAGCATCTGCGAAGTCAGCCCGACGTCCTTCAGAATGATCCGCGATAGGTGGCTGGAACTGTTCTCCAAATCGTACGTCCCAACGATCAGCTCCCCTGCATGTTCGCGAAATGGAGGAATTCCCTCATTGGCCGCGATTCGAGCAAGGCACGCCCGAAGCTTTACCTCGCCAATGGACCGTGGCGGATCTGTTACCATGGAAAGCACGCCTTCTATTCCTTTTCGGCATTTCGAAGTGCAATATGAGGCGGCTTGCAATTGGATAACCAGTTTGTTACACTGATGTTTTCACCTGCTGTTATGTGGCGAGCTTTGCCACGTCACCTTGGGAGGCGGAAAGCGTAATCGTAGTTAAAACGCCGGAAGCCGTTTGTACCAGTTGAGGATTTCATGAGTCAGAAACAAGGTAAGAAATTTTTGTCTGCCGCCGGGCAGGTCGAAGCCCGTGCGTACCAATTGGAAGAAGCCGTTCCGCTCGTGCAGAAGATCAAGTTCGCCAAATTCGACGAGACTGTCGAATTGCATATGCGGCTTGGAGTCGATCCAAAGCATGCAGACCAGATGGTCCGCGGCACGCTCGTTCTACCGCACGGCCTGGGAAAGAAGAAGATCGTGTTGGTGATCGCCTCGGGCGACAAGATTCGCGAGGCGCAGGAAGCCGGTGCGGATTTCGTCGGCGGTGAAGATATGGTCACTAAGATCCAGACCGAAGGCTGGACCGATTACGACGCCGTGATCGCCACTCCGGATATGATGCGCTCGGTTGGTAAGCTCGGCAAGGTGCTCGGCCCGCGCGGCCTGATGCCCAATCCGAAGACCGGGACCGTCACCCAGGACGTGGCCGGAGCCATCCGCGAAACCAAAGCCGGTAAGATTGAATTCCGCGTCGACAAAACCGGAGTCATCCATGCTCCCGTTGGCAAGGTCAGTTTCGAGACGCCAAAATTGCTCGCCAATGCGGCCAGCCTGCTCGCCGCGGTTGTTAAAGCGAAGCCTGCCGCCTCCAAGGGCAAGTACGTCAAGAGCGTCACTATCTGCTCCACCATGGGTCCTGGCATCTCGCTCGATGTCAGTTCGTTCAACGCGAAGCCGGTTGCCTCTTAAGGCTTCGGGAAACTATCCCTCGGGAAATTATCAATGAAGAAAAAATCTGAAAAAGAGAAAGACCTCGATGCCTTGCGCAAAGAGTTGCAGCAGTCGCCAAATATCTTCGTCACTGGCTTTGAGAAGATCACCGTCCAGCAGGATTTTGAACTGCGCAAAACGGTAAAGCAGGCGGGCGGTAAATATCAGGTTGTGAAAAATAACCTCGCTGCCAAGGCTTCCGAAGGGTTGCCGTCCCAGGATTTGCTCGCTGGATTGAAGGGTATGACCTCCCTGGCGTACACCACTGCCGATCCGGTCGCCCTGGCCAAGGCCCTCACCACGTACGCCAAGACAGTTCCGGCATTCACCTTCAAGGCCGGCTTTGTCGAAGGCCGTGCGGTTGAGGTGAAAAACATTCAGGAGTTGGCCAACCTACCGTCTCGGGACGAGCTTTTGGCCAAGGTATTGTGGCTCATTCAATCTCCGGCGCAGCGCCTGGTTACTGCGATGAATGGAGTGGGGCGGAATCTCGCCGTCGTGGTGGATCAGGGCGTTAAGGAAAACAAGTTTAGCAGTTAGGTTTTCGGATTCAATTTCAGTTCTTAAATTATTGGGAGTGTAAGAAAAATGGCGGACATCAACGGTATTGCAGAACAGATTCAAGGGCTGACGCTCCTCGAGGCGTCGCAGCTCGTCAAGTTGCTCGAAGAAAAGCTCGGCGTTTCCGCCGCTGCTGCCTCGGTTGCAGCTGCTCCGGCCGCGGGCGGCGCGGCCGCTGCTCCAGTGGAAGAAAAGACCGAATTCACAGTGGTCCTCACCGCTGTCGGCGCTAACAAGATCAACGTCATCAAGGCGGTTCGTGAAGTTACCAGCCTCGGCCTGAAAGAAGCCAAGGACCTGGTGGACGGCGCACCTAAGCCCATCAAGGAAGGCGTGAACAAGGACGAAGCAGAAAGCATCAAGAAGAAATTTACCGAAGCTGGCGCTACCGTCGAAGTGAAGTAAAGGGTTCAGTTAAGCTTTTTACCAGCAACAAGATAGGTGGTTTTGGATCGTCGGTAATAGTTTTGGAGGCAGTCTGATCTGCAGTTGGACTGCCATCCTTCTTTGACGCTGGTGATTGCGTCTGCTAGACTGTGGATTGAATAAGGTCTGACCGGATACGTAGCCGGACATTTGCCTGTGAACCTTTCATCCTGCGGCATTGTGCATCGCTTCTCAGGGAGTATGCACCGCATAGCCTTGCGCTATTCTTCCTTGGGAGTAGTGTGTGGTTTCGCCGGCCGCGGCGTAGGTTCGCCTTTCTCAAAGCAGCGCTACTCTCCTGTTCGTTTACTATCCTCCGGTTTCCTCAGCTGTCTTCTGTTTTCTGGTTCTCATTTGTCATTAATTGCGGATTGTGGAAGCGCGCAAGGCGTCTTTCCTGTCCGCTGTGGTCCTTTTTGTACCGGCGTCGTACATAACGTCCAAGCCTGACGCTTAGGACGTGCCGGCTATCAGTAGGAGTGGAACATGCAAATTCAGCCTAAAGGCACCACCCGCGAACGAGTTGATTTTTCGAAGATCAAGACTTCGGTTCCCATCCCGAACCTGATTGAGGTTCAGAAGAAGTCCTATGAGCGCTTCCTGCAGATGGATCTTCTGCCCGACGAGCGCGATGATACCGGTCTGCAGAGTGTTTTCAAGTCGGTCTTCCCCATTTCTGATTTTCGGGGTTTGAGCGAACTCGCCTTTGTCGATTACTCCATCGGTAACTGGGAGTGCAAATGCGGCAGCTTGAAGGGCCTCAATCACCTTCGCACCGTCTGCCGCAACCCAAGCTGCGGATCCACCATCCGTACCGACCCGTTTCATCCCGGCGATGTTTTATGCGAAAAGTGCGGCACCTTCAACAAGAACATTGTCACCTTCTGCAATCGCTGCGGCGACCCTGTCGGCCTGCAGCTGAAATACGACGTTCCTGAGTGCGAAGAGCGCGGCATGACCTACGCGGCGCCGCTCAAAGTCACCATTCGTCTGACCGTCTTTGACAAGGATGCCGAGACGGGGCAGAAGAGCATCCGCGATATTAAGGAACAGGAAGTTTTCTTCGGCGAAATTCCGCTGATGACCGAAAACGGAACGTTCATCATCAACGGCACCGAGCGCGTCATCGTCTCTCAGCTGCACCGCTCCCCCGGCGTGTTCTTCGAACGCGTAGCCGCTCAGGGTTACTTTCTCGGCAAGATCATTCCCTACCGCGGCAGTTGGGTCGAATTCGAATACGACAACAAGAACCTCCTCTACGTTCGTATTGATCGTAAACGCAAGTTCTACGGCACTGTATTCCTGCGCGCCTTGGGCCTCAAGACCGACGCCGATATTCTACGCGCGTTCCATAAGGTAAGCGACATCAGCATCAAAGACAAGAAGTTGATGTGGAAGGTTTCCGACGGCCTGGTTGGCTTGAAGCTGTCTCACGCCATCTCTTCCAAATCCGGCGACGCCGTAGTTGCTCAGGGCAAGAAGATCACCGCTTCGGTTTTCCGCGATATTCAGAAAGCGAAAATTGAAAGCGTGGAAGTGGCTCCGAACGACCTGGAAGGCGCATTTGTCGCCGCCGACGTGGTCGACATGTCCACCGGTGAAGTGATGGTGGAAGCCAATCACGAAATCACCGAAACCATGATGGGCAAGTTGATTGAGGCCGGCATCCCGTCGTTCGAAATCTTCTTCCCGGACCGCGACGATGCGGGCAACGTGATCTCGGTCACGCTGCGCAAAGATGCGGTCAAGTCGCAAAACGACGCGCTGCTGGAAATCTACCGCAAGCTGCGTCCCGGCGATCCGCCCACCGTCGACACGGCCACCCAGCTATTCCAGGGTATGTTCCTCGATGCCCGCAAGTACGATTTCTCGCGCGTTGGGCGCATGAAGTTCAACATCAAGCTGCACGATAAAGCGGATGAGACTTCGCTCGACAAGCGCGTGCTCGATCAGAAAGACTTCATCGACACCATCAAGTACCTGCTAAAGCTGCGCAAGGGCATCGGCGTGGTGGATGACATCGATCACCTTGGCAACCGCCGCGTCCGCGCGGTGGGTGAGCTTCTTGAAAACCAGTTCCGTATCGGGCTGGTGCGCATGGAGCGCGCCATCAAGGAAAAGATGTCGGTCTACCAGGAAATGTCCACGGCCATGCCGCATGACCTGGTGAATGCGAAGCCGGTTATGGCCGCCATCCGCGAGTTCTTTGGATCGAGCCAGCTTTCGCAGTTCATGGATCAGACCAATCCGCTGTCTGAGATCACGCACAAGCGCCGCCTGTCGGCTCTTGGACCTGGCGGTCTTTCGCGGGAACGAGCGGGTTTTGAAGTCCGCGACGTTCACCCCACGCACTACGGCCGCATCTGCCCGATTGAGACGCCGGAAGGCCCGAACATCGGTCTCATTTCCTCGCTCTCCTGTTTTGCGCGCATCAACGACTACGGCTTTATCGAAAGCCCATACCGTCGCGTATTGAAGGGCACGGTGACCGACGAAGTCAGGGTGCTGAATCCTGGCGACACCAGTTTTAAGGTTGGCGAAATCGCCATGCGCGGCGATCTGGAGAAGGCCAACGCCGGCCTTTCCGCTAAGAAGCAACCGGCCGAATATGAAGCTCACTCCGACTACCTGTCGGCTTGGGAAGAGGACAAATACATCGTCGCTCAGGCCAATATCGAATTGGACGACAGCGGCTACATCGTCCCCGATCTGGTGGATGCCCGCCAGGCCGGCAACTTCGTGCTGAAACATCGCGACGAAATTCAGTACATGGACGTCAGTCCGAAGCAGTTGGTCTCGGTGGCCGCCAGTTTGATCCCGTTCCTTGAGAACGACGATGCCAACCGCGCGCTCATGGGATCGAACATGCAACGGCAAGCCGTGCCGCTGCTGCGCGCTGAAGCGCCTTATGTCGGGACTGGAATGGAGCGCGTCACAGCGCGGGATTCCGGAGCCGTCGTTATCTGCAAGCGTGCCGGCATCGTGGATTCCGTAGACTCCGAACGCATCATCGTTCGCGTCGAAGGCAACGCTCACGAAGGTCAAATGTCGCGTGAAGTTGGCGCCGACATCTACCAGCTCACCAAGTTCAAACGCTCGAACCAGAACACCTGCATCAGCCAGAAGCCGATCGTGTTCCAGGGACAGCGTGTACGCAAGGGCGACGTGCTGGCCGACGGGCCTTGCACCGATAACGGCGAACTCGCTCTCGGCCGGAACGTGCTGGTGGCGTTCATGCCGTGGCGGGGCTACAACTTTGAGGATGCCATCGTGGTCAGCGAGAAGCTGGTCAAGGAAGACTACTACACCTCCATCCATATTGAAGAGTTCGAAATCGAAGGCCGCGATACCAAACTGGGTCCTGAGGAAATCACGCGCGATATTCCAAACATCGCCGAGACGTTCCTGCGCAACCTGGATGAAAGCGGCATCATTCGCATCGGCGCAACCGTGAAGCCGGGCGACATTCTAGTCGGTAAAGTCACTCCGAAGGGCGAAACCCAATTGACCCCGGAAGAGAAACTGCTGCGTGCGATCTTCGGCGAAAAGGCCGGCGACGTGAAGGATGCCTCGCTTTACTGCCCGCCTGGAATCGAAGGCACCATCGTCGATTGCAAGGTGTTTTCCCGCAAGGGCGCCGAGCTCGACGAACGGTCGAAGGCGATTCTCGAAACTCAGATCGAGCGGCTGCACCGCAACCTCGAAGACGAGAAGCGTATTCTCAACGACGAGCGCTCCAAGCGGTTAGCTAATCTTCTGGAGAACCGGGAAATCCTGGCCGACCTGCACGACGAAAAGACCAATAAGAAGCTCCTGGCCAAGGGCGTAAATCTGACGCGCGACATGATCGAGAAACTGCGAGCGCGCGATCTGAAACGCATGCGGTTCAAGGACAAGGATCCTCGTCTCAACGAACAAATCGACGAGATCGAGGAAATGACATCGCGGCAGATCGCGGTGCTCGAAAAGATCACCGACGAGAAGATCGCCAAGCTGCGTAAGGGCGACGAACTGCCTCCGGGCGTGATCAAGCTGGTAAAGGTCTATATCGCCATGAAGCGCAAGCTTTCGGTGGGCGATAAGATGGCCGGACGCCACGGCAATAAGGGTGTAATCGCGCGCATCGTTCCTGAAGAGGACATGCCGTATCTGCCCGATGGCACGCCGGTGGAAATCGTTCTCAACCCGCTGGGTGTTCCGTCCCGTATGAACGTGGGACAAATTCTGGAAACGCACTTGGGCTGGGCAGCTGAAGCTTTGGGCCTGTTCTTTGCGACGCCGGTATTCGACGGCGCGGCTGAGAGCAACATCAAGGAACAGCTGACCAAGGCCAACCTGCCGACCTCGGGCAAAATTCAGCTCTGGGATGGCGTCACTGGTGTGGCGTTTGAACAGCCGGTCACCGTGGGCTACATCTACATGTTGAAGTTGTCCCACTTGGTGGACGACAAGATTCACGCACGGTCCATTGGGCCGTACTCACTAATCACGCAACAGCCGCTGGGCGGAAAAGCCCAGTTCGGCGGACAACGATTCGGAGAAATGGAAGTGTGGGCGTTGGAAGCATACGGTGCGGCTTACGTACTGCAAGAGCTGCTTACCGCGAAGTCCGACGACGTGTATGGCCGCGCTAAGATTTACGAGGCGATTGTCAAAGGGGAAGCAGCCGCTGAACCTGGCGTTCCTGAATCTTTCAACGTTTTGATTCGTGAACTGCAGTCGTTGTGCCTCGATGTGGAATTGATGAAGAAACCGCGGGAAATCGCCGATACGGCGCTCGCCGCGGACTAATGGACTTGTCATTGGGTAACCACCTGAACACTTGCGCACCGCTCCTTCACGGTCACGGCTCAATTCCGAGCCGTGACTGTCAGGGAGCGGTTGCCCAAAGCAAAGGCTGCGGACTGAATCGTAATTTTCTGCGATCGTCTACGGCCATGGTCAATTGTTGACGGGAGTTTTTGGAGACAACCTATGTATCGATCATCCCCATACGATAGAGCGAACCTGATCGCCGACTTCGATTCCATTCGAATCAGTCTCGCGTCGCCTGAAAAAATTAGAAGTTGGTCGCATGGTGAAGTTACCAAGCCGGAAACCATCAATTACCGTACGTTCAAGCCAGAGCGTGACGGTCTGTTCTGTGCCCGTATTTTTGGACCGATAGCCGATTGGGAATGCTTGTGCGGGAAGTATAAACGCATGAAGCATCGCGGCGTCATCTGCGATAAGTGCGGTGTCGAAGTTACGCTGTCCCGTGTGCGCCGTGAGCGCCTGGGCCACATCGAACTGGCCAGCCCGTGCTCCCATGTCTGGTTCTTCAAGGGCCTGCCCAGCCGCATCGGCTACCTGCTCGACATCACCCTGCGTGAGCTTGAGCGCGTGCTGTACTTTGAAGCGTTCGTCATCGTCGATCCGGGCGAGGGCACCGGACTTGGCGTAGCCGAAGTGATCAGCGATGAGCGCAAGCGCGCTCTCGACGTGGAGTTCCCCGGTAAGTTCGTCGCCATGATGGGCGCCGAGGGAATCAAGGAACTGCTCCGCAAGATCGACGTGGAATCGCTCTCGCTTGAAATCCGCGAGAAGATGAAGACCGAAGCTTCGCAGCAGAAGAAGCTGAAGTTCGCCAAGCGCCTGCGCGTGACCGAATCGTTCCGTAAGTCCGGTAACAAGCCGGAGTGGATGATTCTGGATGTGCTCCCGGTGATCCCACCGGAATTGCGTCCCCTGGTGCCGCTGGACGGCGGACGTTTCGCCACTTCCGATTTGAACGATCTGTACCGCCGCGTCATCAACCGCAATAACCGGTTGAAGAAGCTGATGGAACTGCACGCCCCCGACGTGATTGTGCGCAATGAAAAGCGCATGCTGCAGGAAGCGGTGGATGCGCTGTTTGACAACGGACGCCGTGGCCGCGTATTGCGTGGCGCCAACAACCGTCCGCTGAAGTCGCTCTCCGATACACTCAAGGGCAAGCAGGGCCGGTTCCGCCAGAACCTGCTGGGCAAGCGCGTCGATTACTCCGGCCGCTCCGTCATCGTGGTTGGCCCGGAATTGAAGCTTCGCCAGTGCGGTCTTCCCAAGAAGATGGCGCTCGAACTCTTCAAGCCGTTCATCTATCACCGCCTGGAACAGCGCGGACATTGCACGACGATCAAGCAAGCGAAAGAATTGGTTGAGCAGCAGGATCCGGTCGTGTGGGACATCCTGGAAGAGGTCATCAAGGATCATCCCATCCTGCTGAACCGCGCGCCAACCCTGCATCGCCTCGGCATTCAAGCTTTCGAGCCTGTCTTGGTCGAAGGAAAAGCCATCAAGATTCACCCGCTGGTTTGCACCGCCTTCAACGCCGATTTCGACGGCGATCAGATGGCCGTTCACATCCCGCTGTCGCCCGAAGCGCAGATTGAAGCTTCTACATTGATGCTGGCTTCGAACAACATTCTGTCGCCGGCGCACGGCGCACCCATCACTGTTCCTACGCAGGACATGGTGCTTGGCCTCTACTACCTGACGAAGACCCGCACCGGCACCAAGGGCGAAGGCCGCACGTTCGCCTCAACCGACGACGTGCTGATCGCGCTCGAAATGGGCGAAGTGGAAACACTGTCGCCGATCAAGCTGCGCTATACGGGAAAGGTCATCGATCTGGTGAAGGCCTTCGACAACCAGAACATCCTGCACACCGAGCCGATTGAGTTCAGCAAGCAGTACATGGACACCACCGTCGGCCGCGTGATCCTTAACGACGTTCTTCCCGATGAAATGCCGTATATCAACGGCCTGCTTAAGAAGAAGGGCATGGCGCAACTGGTGCAATATTGCTACCTGCGCTTCGGCTTGCAGGTCACGGTCAAAATGCTGGATGAGATCAAGGCGCTTGGGTTCCTGTACGCCACCCGCGCCGGCATCTCCATCGGCATCGACGACATGGTGGTCCCGGCCTCGAAGGCGAAGCTGGTGAAGGACGCCGAAAAGGCCGTCATCGAAGTACAGGCGCAGTATCAGGAAGGCGCCATCACACAGGGCGAGCGCTATAACAAGATCATTGAGATCTGGTCGAAGGTGACCGAGCGCGTCTCCGACGAAATGTTCAAGTCGATGGAAGAGGACGACCGTACGGGCCGTTATCTCAACCCGATTTACATCATGGCCGACTCTGGAGCGCGTGGATCGAAACAGCAGATCCGCCAGCTTTCCGGTATGCGCGGTCTGATGGCCAAGCCGTCGGGCGAGATCATCGAAACACCGATCACCGCGAACTTCCGCGAAGGTCTAACCGTGCTGCAGTACTTCATCTCCACGCACGGCGCCCGTAAGGGACTGGCCGATACCGCGCTGAAGACGGCGGATTCCGGTTACCTCACACGCCGCCTTTGCGACGTGGCGCAGGACGTTATCATCACCGAAGCCGATTGCGGCACGGGCGACGGCATCTTCGTCGAACCGATCGTGGAATCGGGCGAAATCATCGAGAACTTGCGCGACCGTATCGTTGGCCGCGTGGCTCTGGAAGATCAGCTGGATTACGAAGGCAAGATCATCGTTCATGTGAACGAAGAGATCACCGAGCAACTGGCCGTTGCCATTCAGGCAGCCGGTATCGAGCGCGTGAAAATCCGCTCGGTGCTGACGTGCGAATCCAGGCGCGGCGTTTGCCAGCTTTGCTACGGGCGCAGCTTGGCAACGGGACGTCTCGTGGAGCGGGGTGAGGCGGTGGGAATCATCGCGGCCCAGTCCATCGGCGAACCCGGCACTCAGCTCACCATGCGTACCTTCCACATCGGAGGTACGGCTACGGGTTCGAGCGAGCAGTCGAAGCAGGACGCGAAATCCAATGGGTTCGTGAAGTTCATCGGCATCAACACCGTTCGGAATGCGAAGGGTGAATTGATCGCCATGAACCGCAATTCGATCCTCGCAATCGTCGATGAAAAGCAACGCGAGAAGGAACGCTACCAGGTTGTTTACGGCGCTAGGATTCTGGTGGAAGACGGCTCGGCGGTCAAGAGCAACCAGGACCTGCTGGAATGGGATCCCTACACGTTCTCCATCCTGACGGAAGTCACCGGTATCGTTCACTTCAAGGAACTGCATGATGGTTTGACGATGCAGGAACAGGTGGACGAAATCTCAGGCAACATGCAGTTGGTCGTCGTGGATTCGCCCGACGAGAAGCGCATGCCATCCATCATGGTGCGCCCGCTGGGTGCCACCGGAACGCGCGAAGACAAGAAGTATCTCATGCCGACTCACGCCCACTTGATGGTGCGGGATGCGGAAGAAGTCCACGCCGGCGACGTACTCGCTAAGATCCCGCGTGCGACCACCAAGACCAAGGACATCACCGGCGGTCTGCCGCGTGTTGTCGAACTATTCGAAGCGCGCAAGCCCCGCGAAACAGCCGTGATCGCTGAGATCAACGGCATCGTGAAATACGGCGAAGTCAGCAAAGGCATGCGCAAGATCTACATCACTGGGGACGACGGTGACCAGAAGGAATACCTCCTTCCCCGCGGCGTTCACATCAACGTGCAGGAAGGCGAGCGCGTGCGCTCGGGCGATCCGCTGATGGATGGTCCGCGCAATCCGCATGACATTCTTCACGTGCTCGGCGAACAGGAATTGCAGAAGTACCTGGTGAACGAGATTCAGGAAGTTTACCGTCTGCAGGGCGTAAATATCAACGACAAGCATCTGGAAGTCATCTCCCGTCAGATGATGCGCTGGGTGAAGGTGGAAGATATTGGCGACTCCGAATTTCTGCCAGAAGAAGTGGTGGATAAGTTCAAGTTCCGCGAGGAGAATCAGCGGGTGCTCGATGCGGGCGGTAAGCCGGCGCAGGGGAAAGCCATCCTGCTCGGAATCACCAAGGCCTCGCTTTCGACCGACTCGTTCATCTCCGCCGCCAGCTTCCAGGAGACAACCAGGGTACTCACCGAAGCCGCCATCAACGGCAAGGTGGATTACCTGCGCGGCCTCAAGGAAAACGTCATCATGGGCCGTCTAATTCCGGCCGGCACCGGCATGGATTACTACCGCCATGTGAAGATCGCCGGCGAGGATGTGGTGGAAGAGGAATTGGTCAACGAAGCGGATGTCGCGCTGATCGAAGGCATTCCCGGCTACGACGACGAAGCCCGCGTGCAGTATGCGGGCGGGTTGACCGTGGGCACGCCCGAAGAGCTAGCCGAGTAAGTCTTTAGGTAACGATTTGACGCAGTACCAAGCGCCAGGGCCTCAGTGCTCTGGCGCTTTTTTAATGCCTGTCCAAACGGAATTGCATACAGGATACAGCACGGCCACAGCCTGCGACGCTCGTCCGCATGTGGTATAATCCCGCGAAGGGGTAATCCATGCATCAGAACAGGCATTTCCGGGATATTATTCCGTTGTTGTTGTTGACCCTCCTTGCCACCGGCGCATTTGCGCAAACGGGGCAAGGCACTTTAACAGGGCAGGTTACGGATACGTCGGGGGGGGCAATCGCTGGCGTTGCATTGAAAGTGACGGGCGACGCGACGGGGGTTGCGTATGCGACGGCGGCGAATGAGGACGGGCTCTACCGTGTTCCCTATTTGAATCCTGGGATCTATACACTGACGTTTGAATCGCCGGGATTCCGCAAGCTGCTGCGGACGAACGTTCAGGTGCGGTCAACGGAGACGCAGCGGGTGGATGTGGCGATGCAGGTGGGCGACGTGGTGGAGTCGATTGAAGTGGCGGCAAATGGGACGCTGCTCGAGTTGGAGACGTCAGCCACGGGCCATCTGGTGAGCGCGGAGCAGTTGACTAAGCTGCCATCGCCGCAGCTCAAGATTGAGAGCATGTTGTTTTATGTGCCGGGGGTCACGTCGCAGGCGGGCTTCGGCCACGCGGCGGGCGGGCGCTCGCGGAGCTTCGTGATGGCCAATGACGGCGTATCGGCGACAACGCCGGGGACGGGCAGCGTCGGAACTGGGCGCAACGTGAATCCGTCGGAACAGAACATAGAAGAAGTGAAAGTGCTGACGACGGCGCTGCCAGCGGAATATGGCCATTCAGGCGGCGGAGTGATGAACATCACTTTCAAGAGCGGCACGAACCAGTTGCACGCGATGGCGGAAGAGCGCTACATGGCGCGGCCGATGATCCATCGGAACTGGGAAGACGCGCTGAAGCCGACGAACAAGTTTGGCTTCCACCTGATGTCGGCGAACATCAACGGGCCGATCGTGATTCCGAAATTGTATAACGGGCGGAACAAGACCTTCTTCCTGTGGGGATTCCAGCGGCATCATGAAAAATCGTCGGAGAACAACGACGTGGACGTGCCGAGTCCCGCGATGCTGAACGGCGATTACAGCTTTGGCGGAATAGGCGACCCGATTTACGATCCGGCATCGATCACGCAGTTGGCCGATGGCAGCTATTCGCGCACGCAGTTCCCCGGCAACCAGATTCCGAAGAACCGGTTTGACCCGGCGGTGAACAAGTTTCTGAGCCTGAATCCGTATACGCCGGAAAGTAATCGCAACAATCAGACGTTTATCAACCGGACGGGACCGCATTCCAACCTGAGCACGGACACGGTGTACCGGTCCTACCGGACGAACCTGGACAACAAAATTGATCACTCCTTCTCTGACAAGCACAAAGTATTCGGGCGGTTCTCCGATTTCCGGAACCGGTCGTTCAACGGGCGCTGGCAGGTGGCAGTGAACAATCCGATCTTCGACGCCAATCACACTCCGATCCCGCTAGACCTGACGCAACTCGTATTTTCCGACACCTACACGATCAATCCGACGATGATCAATCAGGTTCGATTGGGAGGAACGCGGCGGAAGTTCAGCCGTACGCCGGAGAGCCTGAATGGCAATTGGGCCTCCAAGCTGGGGATCCCGAATGCGGCGCCGGACACGATGCCGAGTTTCTTGAATTCGGGCGGCGGGAATCTATTTTTTGCGTTTCCGGGCGGCGATTCGGCCGAGGTGAACGAAGGCATCAGCTTGCAGGAAAACCTGACGAAGGTGAGCGGCAAACACACCTTTAAGATGGGCTATGAGTTGCTGCGGACAAGAATGAATACGCACGTGGCGTCGAATCCGTCGGGGGCGTACCGTTTTGGCGGCACGGATTTTCCGTTCCGGCCGAACACGGGCAACTCGTTTGCGTCCTTCCTGCTTGGCGGCGTAGTGCAAGCGGACTTCACGCGGAGTTTGGCGACATGGCTGCCGCGGTGGTGGAGCCACAGCACGTACTTCCAGGATGACTGGAAGGTGACCAGGCGGCTGACGCTGAACCTTGGACTGCGGTGGCAGTATGAAACGCCGTACACGACAAAATACGGGCAGCAGAGCCAGTTCAATCCGACGGCAATCGACCAGTTGACTGGAAAAATGGGCGCGCTGCTGCATCCGAAGAGTCCGCTGGCGACGAAGGACTGGAACAACTTTCAGCCGCGAGTAGGTCTGGCGTGGAATTTCCGTGACAAGTGGGTTTTTCGCGGCGGGTTCGCGGTGAACACGCTGGACCTGTGGACCAACTCTTTGCAGGAGAACTTTGAAGAGTACCAGGCGAGCGCGGTTATCCAACCGCCAGCGGGAAATCCGGACGTGGCATTCTACCTGAAGAATGGGCCGCCGCCAATTTCGTTTGCCGTTGCGGCGGATGGGTCGGCTCCGTTTATCGGGACGAATTACAGTGGACGCAACGCGTCCTACTACGATCCCAAGATGCGGATGCCGTATGTGATGAATTGGAACGGGAGCTTGCAATATGAGCTAACGCCGACGATTTTGCTCGACCTTTCGTATCAAGGTTCGGCCGGCGTAGGGTTGTTGAACCGGTGGAATATCAATGCGATTCCGCTGAATGTTTCGAGCGATCCGGTGCGGCTTGAGGCAATCCGGAGGGCGCCATCGAACTTCACGCCATACACGCAGTTCGGCAATATTCTGAATTACAGCAACTATGGACACAGCACGTTCCATTCGGGCACGATCAAGGTGGACAAGCGCTTCTCGAAAGGTCTGAGTCTGGCGTCCTTCTACACCTATGCCAAGTCCATCGACGAGAGTTCCGGCGATGGCGGGGCGGGCGGCATCACGTTCTACAACCGGGCGCTGGAAAAAGGGCGTTCGGACTACGATGTGCGGCATCGGTGGGTCACCTACTTCACATACGATCTGCCGTTTGGAAAAGGGAAGAAATGGTTGAGCAACTCCAACTGGCTGGCGAAGGGCGTTCTCGGCAACTGGTCAGTGAACGGGATTCAGACGCTGGAGCAGGGCCTTCCGTTCAGCTTTGGGTTTACCGGGACTGGTAACGTCTTTTTGCCGGGTACGCAACGGGCAAACATGGCTCCGGGCAAGACGTACGCCGACATCAAACTGGACTGGGACGCGCATGGAAATTGCCGGTTCCAGATCGCGTGTTCGGACCCGTGGGCGAATATCAACGCGTTCGCTTATCCGGCGTCGTTCACGGCGGGCCAATCGGGACGGAATATTCAAACCGGTCCGGGCATGCTGTGGCATCAGGCGAGCATTACGAAGTCGTTTCCGTTCCGGGAACGGTTGAAGGGGACGCTGCGGTTTGATGTCAACAATCCGTTTAAACGTTACTTCTACGGAAATCCTGGAAGCACGGTGGATTTCCGCAGTCCGCAGACGTTCGGGAAGATCACCTCGACCCAGGGGAGTTTCTCCGGGCAGGGCGGGCGGTACTACATGATGCTGGTTTTCAAGCTGGAGTTTTAGCGGAGATTGCCGTTTTGGTTAGACAGGGCCGGCGGCTTCGCCTTGCGAATGAAGGCGGCGCCGTCAGTGCCCTGGCTTACTGAAGGCGACGGCTTGCCTTCCAGGCGTCCTGCACGAAATACTCGAACATTGAACCCATGTAGGGCACGTAGTTGATAGCGCCAATTTCGGAGTAGGCATCGAAAAGTCCTAGCTAGGCTGAAGTTTTGGGTATGGGCGCGCATTGGACCGGCGGTTTCGGTCCGATGCGCGTTTTTGCGTAAAACGAAAGTACCGAGCAACATGTCCTGGCTGTAGATTTCTTGCACTTCACGGGCAGCGGGACACGACAGCGGCACCTGGGTCTTGCAAACGGAAAAACCGGCTGTACAATAATGAAACGATGAAGCACACCTTTAAGAGGAAGGTCACGTCCGCCGCCGAGTTAGAGGCGCTCATTGGGACGCCCTCTGACCTGGCTTTGAAGAAACAGTTGACCAAGCTGGACCGCCACATGGTTTCCTTCATCGGTCAGTCACCGTTTCTGCTTCTGGCCACGTTCGGGCGGGACGGACGTTGCGATGTGAGCCCGCGCGGCGATGCGCCCGGCTTTGTTTGCGTGCTCGACGACGAGACGCTTATTATCCCGGAACGTTCAGGGAATCGCCGCGTGGATAGCTTACACAACATTGTTGAGACCGGATGTATCGGCTTGTTATTCCTGATTCCCGGAATTTCCGAGAGTCTCCGCGTCAACGGACGTGCCCAAGTGATTCAGGACGAAGACGTGCTAACGCCCATGACGGTCAAAGATAAGCGCCCGATTGCCGGGATCGCGATGGAGATCGAAGAGTGTTACCTGCAATGCGGCAAGGCGCCGTTACGATCGAATCTTTGGGCGGCGCGAGACAACGCGGTAGCGCCGGCCTTGCCCGCTTTCGCTGAGATGTTGATGGACCAGGCAAAGATCGATAATACAACCGTGGCTGCGCTCGATGAGTTTATCCAGAAGTCCTACAAGACGCTGTATTAGGCTCCGGGATCGCCGCGTTAGTGCCGAACGCCCGAATTGCAGCCTGCTGATTTTATGCTCTCCACAATGATTTCACGACGCCTGTTTCTCGCCTCTCCGGCCGCCCTTGCGCAGAAGAAAGACCGCCTCATCATCGATACTCACCTGGAGGTCTGGACGCTCGATCCGAAGTTTCCGTTTAATCATCCCGAACGGCCAGAGATGAAACCGGACATTTCCGCGCCGATCGAGAACCAGGTCGAGGTGATGAAAGATTTCGGGCTTAAGTATGCGGTGCTGATTAATCCGCGCTATTTCGGTTGGGATAACTCTTACATCAGTTACTCGCTTCACAAGTATCCGAAGCTGTTTGTGGCCCACGGGTTGATCAATCCGCTCGACCCCAAAGTTCATGAGCGCCTCCGGTATTGGGTAAAGGAGCACGGGTTCCAAGGCATGCGCTTCAGCCCGAAATACCATCCGCAGGCAAGCTGGCTCAACTCAAAGGAACAGTACAAGCTGTGGAGCGAAGCTGAAAAGCTCCAGGCGGTTTTCAATTTCTACATCCTCCCTCACCAGATGCCGATGCTGGAAGACATGTGCGGGCGATTCCCAGGCGTCAAGGTGGTGGTTGATCACGCCGGCAAGCCTGATCTCAAATTGAAGGATCCGTGGCCCGAATTCAGAAAAATGTTCCGGTTGAAAAAGTTCCCCCAGGTCTGGATCAGCAATTCCGAGCCCTATGAGATGTCCGAGTTGAATAAATATCCCTATCGCGACACTTGGCCGTTCTACAAGGCGATTTACGAAGAATTCGGCGGCAAACAACTCGTCTGGGGCACTGGCTATCCGCGCCCGCGCTGGGAATTGCCGATGGACAAGGAACTGGAGTTCGTCGACAAGTACTGCGAATTCTACACGGAGCAAGATCGTGCGTTGATGCTCGGCGAGAATGCCCTTCGCATCTGGCGCTTTCCAAAGGGCTAGCCCGGGTTCGCCGAATCCCCCACAAATGTCTCAAATTGAAGAGAACGAGCTTCCGCGAAAACTGGGACTTCTCGACGCCACCACCATCGTCATCGGGACCATGATTGGCGCCGCGATCTTTGTGATCCCAGCCGTCATTGCCCGTGAAATTCCGTCCGCTCCCGCCATTCTCGCCGTCTGGGTCTTCGCGGGTATCGCCTCGTTTTTTGGCGCCCTCGCTTATGCCGAGTTGGGTGCGATGCTTCCTCACTCAGGCGGCCAGTACGTGTATCTGCGCGAAGCCTACGGTCCGTTACCGGCGTTCCTCACGGGCTGGACCTTTTTCCTCGTCATCCAGTCCGGCTCCATCGCCGCCGTAGCGGTAGCCTGCGCGCGTTTTCTTTCCTATCTGTTGCCATCGGTTCCTGGGCTGATGACTTGGTTTCCGGTGCTGCTGATTCTCGTGCTCACTGGCGTCAACTACATCGGCGTCCAGCAGGGTGCGAGGGTGCAGGTGCTATTTACCATCCTCAAACTCACAGGACTTTTGGTGCTCGTCGCTAGCGCCTTTTTTGTTCCCGCCCCAGTGGCTATCAACTGGACACTCCCCGAGCAGGTGGCGTCGTCCTCATTGAGCGCGGCGCTGCTTGGGGCGTTCCTTGCCTATGACGGCTGGCACGTGATCGCATTCATCGCCGGAGAGGTGATCAACCCCAAACGCAACATCGTATTGGCGCTGGTATTCGGCGTCGCCGGCGCGATGTTTGTGTACTTGGCTGCCAATATCGCCTACTTCCATGTGATGCCACTCAACCAAATCGCCGCCAGCAGCCGCGTGGCTGCCGACACCGCCGAGATCACAATGGGCAGGATGGGAGCTTCGTTCGTCACGCTTACTATTGTGTTGTCGATGATCGGAGCGACTAACGGCTGCATTATGACCGCGCCGCGCATCTATTTCACTCAGGCTAGGGACGGTCTGTTCTTCAAGAAAATGGCAGAGATTCACCCGGTCTACCAAACGCCCGGAATTTCCATTCTCGTACAGGGAGTGTGGTCTTGCGTGCTCGCCCTCAGCGGATCCTACGAACAGTTGATCTCCTATGTTCTGATCATCGCCTGGATGGTGCATGCCGCGGTCGTACTCGGCCTTATCGTATTGCGGCGAAAACATCCTGAATGGGAGCGGCCCTATGAAGTGTGGGGCTACCCTTGGGCGCCGCTTCTTTTCGTCGCTTTCGCGGCGTGGTTCATCATCACGACTTTCATTGCGCGCCCCGGCTCGTCGCTTGCCGGCTGCGCGATCCTGCTTTCCGGGATCCCGATTTATTATTGGTGGCGCCGGGGAAGCCGCGCATAGCTAGCGGCTATGCTCACAGCAAATCAGGCACCCGGTTAGTTCGCCTATCCTGCCCGTCAGGCCCCACCGCTCCACACGCGCTGCCGATTTCGCCGGCGGACCAGACAGAAACAGCCGGGATGCTTTCCTGGTGGAGTCCCCGATCGAGAGAGCTTCCCCGGATCGTATCGTTGGCTTTGAGCGATTTGACGGTCGCCCGATGCCCGGTCGGAGACTTAAGACAGAATCTGGTCGTGTGCGATCATGCCGCCCCGGCCATCGTTGCGGAAATAGGCAATGCTTTACTCAACGTTGATTTTGGGGAGCGGCACCGACTGCACCGGCTCGTGCAATCCAAACGAGAATATCGCCGTGGCCGAGGCGATGGCGACGAACTGCTTACCCCCAACCGAATAAGTGATGGGGGAAGCCGTGAGCCCTTCGCCCATCTGGAAGTGCCAGAGGTGCTTGCCGGTCTTGGCATCGACGCCGACGAGTTGGCCGTCGTCGTCGCCAAAGAAGATGACGCCGCCCGCGGTGGAAACTGTTCCGGCCCAGGATTCGCCAGGTCCGGTCATGGGGTACTCCCAAACGCGCTTGCCGGTCTTAGGGTCGAAAGCGCGGAGGAAGAACTGGCCGATCTCGTTGGGTTTCGGCCCGGCGCCGCCGCCGGAGAAGCTCTTCTTCGGCTCAGGTTCCTTGGAGGAACTGGTGAAGATGTCACATTGTTCGAGCGTCACGACATAGTAGAGGCCGGTCGCGGGGTTGTAGGAGGGTGACATCCAGTTGGTGGCGCCTCTCACGCCAGGACAGACGCGGTTGCCGGCAGGCGTCGGATCCTTGCCTTCGATGAGAACCGGACGGCCCTTGGCATCGACGTGCGAAGCCCAGTCCAGTTTATCGACCAGCTTGGTGGCCCGCAGGAACTGGCCGTTGGTCCGGTCGAGCAAGTAAAAGAAGCCGTTGCGATTGGAGTAGAGCATGAGCTTCCGCATCTTGCCTTCCCAGGGCAGGTCGACGAGCACGGGCCAGGCTTGCGCGTCCCAGTCGTGCGTGTCGTGAGGGGTGAACTGGAAGTACCATTTCATCTTGCCCGTGTCGGCGTCGAGCGCGAGAACCGAACAGCTAAAGAGGTTGTCGCCGCCGCGGTCGACGCCATAGAAATCGGGCCAGGGATTTCCGGTCGGCCAATAGATCGTATTCAAGTCAGCATCGTAGGTTCCGGAGAGCCAAGTGGCGCCGCCGCCGTAGTCGACGTATTTGCCCCAGCTCTCCGAACCCGGCTCGCCGCGCGCAGGGATCGTATAGGTCCGCCAAACCTCATTGCCGGTTTCGGCGTCGAGGGCCGCGATGTAGCCTCGCATTCCGGTGTCTCCGCCCGCAACGCCCACCAGAACCTTGTCTTTGAGAACAAGGGGCGCGGCGGAGGCGAACATGCCTTCGTCGATGCTGCCGTATTTCTTATCCCACAGCACTGCGCCGGTGCGGCGGTCCAACGCCACGCAATGGATGTCTCCGGTGACGAAGAAAACCTTGTCGCCGAGGATGGCGGCGCCGCGATTGACGGCCTCCTTCTTCGATCGGGTGTCTTTGTAATACCAGATCTTCCGGCCGGTCCGCGCGTCTATGGCATGGATCTCATTCGTGTTGGTGACGTACATCACGCCGTCGTAGACGAGAGGGTTGTTGCGCAGTCCGCTGGCCTTGGGAACGTGATAGACCCACTTCGGCACGAGATTGGCCGCATTGGCGGCGGTGATCTGCGACAGCGGACTGTGGCGATTCGCCTTGTAATCGCCGGCGTAGGTAAGCCAGTCTTTATTGGGGCTTTTCTTGATGTCTTCGAAGGTGACCTGAGCGAACGAGACGGAGGCCAGGGCAAGTGCGAGCGTAAGTTTGCGCATGTGGTTCGGTTTCCTCAACTACTTCCTGGAGATCTCGACGGCGCGGACGGACTGCTTGGCGAGGAAGGCGAGAACATTTTCAATCTCGTCCTTGTTCAGTCTCTTGGCGAAGTCCTTGGGCATGGGCGAGCCGCTGGTGATCTTGATGCTGGCGAAATCGGCGACGTTCAACAGGTGGAGGTCTCCCTGGGCGTCTTGCAGTTGGAGCGAATAGTTGGAGCGGTTCCGGGCAATGCCCTTCAGCGTCTTCCCGTTGCGCATGGTGATAGTGACGCCCCGGTAGTTGTATGCGCCGTCAGCATCGGGATCGAGAAGTGATTCGCGCAGTTGAGCTAGCGAGCGGGTTCCGCCGGCGTTGGAAAGATCCGGGCCGACATTGCCTCCGCGGCGCCGCACGGTGTGGCACTCGTTACAGCCACCTTTGCCAAAGAACACCGCTTCGCCGGCCTTCGGGTCGCCGGGGACATTATATTCGGCGGCGGGCTGCGTGAGAGAAACGACATATGCGACCACTTGCCACGTTGTGGCGTCATCGAGGTTGGCCGGAGGCATTCCCGCGCCGACGCCCTTCTTGATCGCCTTGAAGATAGTCTCTTCGTCGAGAGGATGCCAGAAGACGCGCTGGCGGAGGTTGGGTCCGCGGCCGCCTTGCCCTTCCGGTCCATGGCAAATGCCGCAGCCGTCAGCGAACTGCTTTTTGCCAGAATCGATGGCAATCGGGTCGCCGATTGCGGGGTTCTTGGGCTTCTCGGCGTCTTTTTCATGCTGCGCCAGAAGGGGTAGAGTGGCGACGACAAGGACCGCTACGATGATTCGCATACTGGAATCCAGTATATGTCTCGCTGGGGCGACTTCCTGACGCCGTTCCGCCGGACCGTTAGGGTATACAGGGTTTCCAATCCCCGAATGGGGTTTGGTATGTCTGGGCACGTGGGTATTCTCGGCGCCTGTCGTTCCTACTCAGACAGGACAAGGAACTCTTACCAGTTCGGTAACGAACACGAGCGGGGCAATTGTCTCCTGCGTGTCGGTGCTTGTGCGAAATCAGAAGACCGATTTCAACTACAACGCGGATACTACTCAGGAAGGGATCTACCGCGTCCTATATCTGAATCTCGGATCGTACGAGATTGCGTTTGAAGCAGCGGGGTTTAAAAAACTGGCGCGGAAAGACATCCCGATCCGCTCGACGGAAGAAGTGCGATTGGACGCTACCGTGGAGGTCGGCACGGTAGTGGAATCGGTCGAGTTATCGGCGGTCGCTCCGTCGTTGGAAACCGAAACGGCCACAACGGGCCAACTGTTGACTGGAGCGGAGTTGACTGCACTGCCGACGCCGCAAATGAAGATCGAAAACATGCTCTGGTGCGGTTCGGGCGTAACCTCGCCGTCCGGTAACGGCCACAGCGCAGGCGGCCGCTCGCGGGCGTTTCTGATGACAATCGACGAAGTGGGCGCCACCAACCCCGGCGTAGGCACCGTCGCCACCGCCCACCAGGTTACGACCGTCGAGCACGACATGCAGGAGGTCAAGATCCTCACGACAGCCCGACCGAGCAATTGATCGCTTGACTTCGGGTACTACTTGATTTACATTAGATCCCAATACGGTTTGTTCCAATTTGTTCAAAGCGTCGGAGTTTAAATTCCTGTCTTTTCCAGCGAGGGCCCATGTTGTCAATTCGATCAAGACTCTCAGTCGTCCGCGTGTTATCTTGCGCGCTCCTCCTTTCCGCCACCAGCGCATACGCCCAATTATCCACGGGTTCGGTGACCGGCATAATCCGCGACAGCAGTGGAGGCGTCATCCCGGCGGCGAAGGTGACACTTCGCAACGCGGAGACCAATGTTGTACGAAGCACTACGTCGAACTCCGCTGGTAATTACAACTTCCTGAATGTAAATCCCGGTCGATACTCCATGGATTCGACCGCCAAGGGCTTCAAATCAACCGTCGTCTCGGAATTCACGCTCGCCGTGAGCCAGACCTCCAACCGCGATCTCATCCTTGAGTTAGGCGCGCTGGAACAAACGGTGAACGTGGAAGCTACCGCGGGCGAAATCGAAAGCTCGACGGCCGAACTCGGTTCGGTGATTGCGGAAAAACAAGTGGTCGACCTGCCGCTAAACGGCCGGAACTTTACCCAGCTGCTGTCACTCTCGGCGGGCGTCGCACCGGTGAGCGTCTCCCAGAATGCCGGCGGCGGATTTGGGGTTGCCAAGACAGAGGGCAGCCAGTTTGTCTTCCCGGCCATCAACGGTCAGACCAACCGCAGCAATTTTTTCATGCTGGACGGAATTGATAACAATGGCATGGTCAGCACCTATGTGATTCCGCCGATCATTGACGCAATTCAGGAATTCAAGGTCAATTCCCACAATGACCAGGCGGAGTTCGGGAGTTCCACCGGCGGCATCATCAACGTGGTGACGAAGTCCGGCACCAACTCGCTACACGGCACGGCTTGGGAATACCTTCGTAACGACGCCTTCGATGCGCGCAACACTTTCCAGCCAAGCGTGACTCCATTCAAGCAGAACCAGTTTGGTTTTTCTTTAGGCGGACCCGTAATCATTCCCAAGGTCTATAACGGCAAGAACAAGACCTTCTTCTACGGTGCGTTTCAGCAGTTTCTGTTCCGCAAACCGGCCAACTCTTTCTTTCGCGTTCCGACAGAAGCCAACTATAACGGCGATCTGAGCGACATTCCAAATCAGATCTTCAACCCCTTTTCCACCCGTCCAGGTGCAGCAGCCGGTACCTTTACGCGGGACCCGTTTCCGGGAAACCGGATTCCAGGCAGCCTGATCGATCAGGCGATGGTGAAATTCGGTAAAGCAACTCTTCCAGCAGCCGGTCCGAGGGTGAATGGTCTGAATAACGCTCAGGATCCGACGCCATTCCATCAAAATCAACAGGAATATCAGTTCCGCGTGGATCAGACGATTGGAAACAACGACTTTCTTTGGTTCCGATTTAGCGACATCGCGAACGACACAACGTCTTCCGGCGGACGCCCCGCTCTGATCGCAACTAAATCAAACCCGGCACGGAACTGGGGCGCGAGCTACGTGCATACTTTTAGTCCCAGTCTGGTGCTGCAAGGGCAGTATGGGCACGTCACTTCGAGCGAGTTCGGCCCGACGTCGTTCGTCAATCCAGCGGCGGCAACCTGGGGCTTCTCGCCGGCCTTCGGCGGCAATTTCATTGGCGGCGTGACCGCTATCCCCGCAATCAATGTGGACGGATTTTTTGGCGGCGGAGAAAGCTTTGGCAGCAACCCGATTGTCGCCAATACACATCAGTTCAGCGGCAATATCACGAAGATCATAGGAACCCACACCATCAAAGCCGGCGGCAAATACTCCAGCATGGGACAGGAAGCCTTCAGCCGGAGCTCGAGCGTGAATTTCGCACCACAGCAGACCGGAGATCCATCGAACTCGGCACAACCCGGCAGCGCACTCGCATCCTACCTGCTGAATGTGCCGGACCAGGCCGGACGCCGAAACGTGCATGAGACTGTACGCCCTGGCGGCGTAATGAGCTTCTTCCTTCAAGATTCCTGGAAGGCAACATCGAGACTGACGGTCAATATCGGACTACGTTATGACCGGACGTTCCAGCCGCCATACGGCAGACCGGAGACCGTGGGCCAGAACGGAGGCATAGAGACCGGCTCCATCAATTTCAATAACGGAACTTACGTGGTGCAGAAATTGCCACCGTCCTGCAACGAGCGTAAAGCGGCGCCCTGCATTCCAGGTGACGGAAAATTGCCGGAAAACGTGGTGGTGGATCCCCGCGGCCAGATTTATCACGACACGACAACGAACTGGGGACCCCGTCTCGGTTTGGCATACCGTCTGGGTAAGAACACCGCGATCCGTTCGTCTTTCGGCATTGTCTACGACAACTGGGCGGCGGTAACCCAGACCGCACAGAACTATGAAGGTGCGTGGCCGGATATCGGCCAGCAGCTTGCAAACAACTTGAACGCCCCGAAAACCGGGCAGACTCTGCCGAACGTGAGAGCCCAGGACCCATTTGCTACTGGCGGCATCCTGCTGCCTGAAGCAACGCCCTTTAACCAGGTGCAGTGGTTCATGGATCCTTATGCCAGGAATCCGTACTCCATGCAGTGGAATTTCGGTATAGAACACCAAGTGAATGTGGCGACGACTGTTTCCGTAAACTATGTTGGATCGGGATCACGCCGCCTGGATGTGGGCGGGTACTATAACGTGGCACTGACGCCCGGGCCCGGGGATCCGCAGTTGCGCGCGCCATTCCCGAAGATCGCTCCCACGTTTTACGACCGGAGCATCGGCAAGGCGAACTACAACGCCTTCCAGTTCACGCTGAACAAGCGATACACGAAGGGGTTGGCCTATCAGGTAGCCTATACATGGTCGAAATCAATCGACTACGGCGCGTCGGGTTGGTACGGCGTGGAAGGCCAATCAGTCTCCGATCCTTATCACCTGAGCCGTGATCGCGGTCCGTCCGGCTTCGACCTGACGCAAGTTCTGTCGTTCAATGCCTTATATGAGCTGCCCATCGGAAAGGGCAAGATGTTTCAAACCGGCAGCAAGGCGGCCGATTATATCCTGGGGAACTGGCAGTTGAATACCATCGTTTCGGCGCGTTCGGGACTTCCCTACCAAGTGTACGTTGGCGGTGACGTGGCGAACACAGGCAACGTTGGATGGAATCAGTATGAACGGGCCAACCTGGTAGGTGGAGTTAGCCCGTACGTCAGTAATGTCACGTGGGAAACCGGCTTGAACCGCGCTGCTTTCCGGATTCCCGAGAGATACACGTTCGGAAATCTAGGGCGGGACCGATTGCGCACTGTTCCATTCTGGAATGTCGATCTCTCGATCTTCCGGCAGTTCCCAATCAAGGAGAAGTTGAAGCTTGAGTTCCGTGCGGAAAGCTTTAACCTCCCGAACCATCCAATCCTTGGTCAACCCGCTAATGATATGGCGGATGCGGCCAACTTCGGCAGAATTACCAGCACCGCGAACAATTCGCGAACGCTGCAGTTGGGCGCTAAGATCATTTTCTAATCTTGCCGGAATCAGGTGTGGGGGGCTGCTTTTGCCGCTCCCCACTAGTCACCATGGATTAGAATAGTGGCAAGAGCTACTATGCGTTCCGCTGGAGTTTTGGTCTTTCTGCTTTTCTCCTCCTCCTCCTGGGCTGCTGGCGCCTGTGACGGCCCATCCGATCTGACAGCCGCAATCGCTTTTCAATCTACCGGCCGGAGGCACAACGCTCTAGGCGCCTGGTTTGCCGCGCGCAAACAATATCCCTGTGCGATTACCTCTTTTGAAACTGCGTCGCGCCTGGACCCCACCCTGTGGGAGGCGCACTTCAACCTGGCGCTGGCGTTGATGGCAACCGGACGCACCAGGGCCGCCGAGGAACAGTTGCGGGCCGCGCTGCCGCTGGCGCCGGAATCGGCCGGAGTTCCGTTTCAGTTAGGCCAAGCGCTGATCCTGCAGCGCCGCTATACGGCTGCGGTTCCTTATCTGAAACAGGCGGTGCACGCATCACCGACCGTCCCGCCCCGATTGGCGCTGGGGGAAGCGGTGAGCGGAAGCGGTGACTCCGCGGAAGCGCTGAAGATTTTTCAAGAATTGGTTGCGTCTTATCCGAATTCCGCCGAAGCGCACTTCAATCTTGGCAATCTGTACGCCAAACAGGAGTTGTATAGCGAGGCATCGGAAGCGTACATCCGGACGCTGCGGCTGGACCCGTCCAACGACGTGGCCCGGCTGGCGGGAGCCAAATCCATGGTGGCGCTTTCGCAGCACGAAACGGCGCTGCCGCTGGTTGCCGAGTACCTTTCCCGTCATCCTGAGGATACCGAGGCACTGTACCTTAGTGGGCTGGCGAATCGAGGACTGGCTCGTTACGGAGAAGCCGAGGCGGCCTTGCTGCGGGCTGCCGCGGTGGTGCAGCCCGGCGACTCCAAAATGCAATACAATGTGCGATACAACTTGGGCTGTGTGCAAGAGAAGCTGGGGAAATTTGAAGAGGCTAAGGGACACTTGGAACGGGCCGCGGCGATTCGACCGAGTGATTCGGGAGCTCAGTTTCATCTGGCTTCCGTGTTCCGGGCGTTGGCTGATGAGACAAACGCCAAGAAGCATCTGGAAATATTCCAGAATTTGAAAGAGCGTGAGAAGCGCCAGTTGAAAGCCGAATTTGGAACAAACAGCGCGCAGCAACTGTTGCAGAAAGGGGATGCCGCCGGCGCCGCGCAGTTGTATCGTGAAGCGCTGAAGTTTGATCCGGAGAATACCAATACTCTTTTCGATCTATCGCTGGCGCTGAACAAATTGCGCGACCATGCGGGTGAGCGCGAAACGCTTGAGAAGGCTGTCGTGTTGAATCCCCGATTCAAGTTGGCGCACAATCAGCTGGGGCTGCGCCACATGGAAGATGGCCGGCTGGCGCTGGCGCGGAAGGAACTGCAGGCCGCACTCGAAGTGGATCCGCAATACGCCGAAGCTCGAAACAACCTTGGGGTTTTGAGCAGCCGGCAGGGGCGGCATGTCGAGGCGGAGAAGATGTTCCGGCAGGCTGCCGAAGATGACCCGAAGTACGTCAAGGCGCGGGTCAACCTGGCTCTGATTCTTGCCGCTCAAGGGCATTTGGCCGATGCCGAAATAGAGATCGCGAAGGCAATTGCATCCGATCCCTCCGACAGGATTGCCCAGAGCGCGTTGGCGGCGATTCGTGCGCAGCAGACGCGTTAGTTGGAAATGGCTGGAGATTGCGCGTTAGCCGGCTGCAGTGACGTTAACCTTTAGCCAGGATTGTTCGCCGCCGATGCACGCCGATTATGGGGTGAACCCCTGGGGTGAGGGCGTTGCAATCTGAGCTGTCGCCGACGGAATGCAGGTTTCGCCACGCAGTAGACTGGAGCGCTGAGTGCGCCGATTTTTCTTGAGGGTCACGCTAGTGTAGCGTCCGCGAATTGGGTGGACACTACTGGGAACCGCTCCTTTACAGTCGCGGCTCGGAAACTACTGTTGCAGCAACGAGTTCGAGACCCAGCCGCGCGCGTGTGCAAGCCGTTTCCTGTGTCCAGTTATTTGCCGGACAGTACACTAGCGTGGCCTTGGCGGAATGGTTGCCGTGCGGCTGAGTTCGGCATACTTCTGTGCCAGTGCCGGCTCGCCGCTCTGCGCGTAGATCTGCTGTAACAGGTAGTAGACCTGTAAATCCAAAATTACTCCGGCGCGGTCCTGCAGCTCCAGGGCTTTCTCTGCTTCCCGTCTTGCCACGGCCAGGTTTCTCATGCGCAGGCTCAGCTTGGCGCGTTCATAGTGAACGGCGCGGACCGTTGGCGCCAATTCCACGGCCCGATCCAGCTGAGAACGGCTTTCTGCCAGGCGATTCTGTTTTAACAGAAAGCGGCCGTAGTTGTAATTCAGAAAGTTGTCGGCCCAGCGGCCCTGATTCACTGCCAAGCCCTTCTGGAAGGCGGTGTCCGCCGCTTCGATTTGGGCGAGCGGTTCCCGATTCAGGCCCAGGTAATCCCAAGCTCGCGCGTCCTTGGGATTGATCGCCACCACGCGTTCAAACTGCACTACGGCCTGGTTATAGAGTTTCTGCCGGTCAAAGAGCGCACCCAGTTCGAAGTGCCCCTCGGCATCTTCCGGCTTCAACTTGCAGGCTTGTTCCAGAGCGGCTCGTGCTTCGGTCAGTTGTCCCTTCATCGCCAGCAGACGGCCTTGCATCACCAACGCTTCCGGGTAGCCGGGATGGCGGGCAAGCGCCACCGCGGAAGCGCTATCGGCTTTTCGATAATCTCCTTTCGCTAGCGCCAGGACGGAGATCTGGTAATACCCGCGCGCGTCGCTCGGGGCCGCATTGACGAAGCGGAAGAAGAGGTCCTCGGCTGCCATCAGATTCGACTGGGCGAACCGCAGCCGTCCGGTTTGCAGTAAGATCTCGTCGCAGCGCTGGGTAGAGGCTTCCAGAACCTTTAACCCCGCTTCGGCGGCGGCTAAATTCCCATGATCGATGGCACTGGCAATGGCTGTCAGGTCGCAGGCAGCGCACCATGCAGGAGCGGTGGCGGCGAACATCCAAAGGAAGGCTCGCTGGGTTATTTGCATCATTCGATTTCGAGCTGACGCTGTATACTGTAACATTCAAATTGGGCAACTTGGCACTTCGGGACGGTATGCGGCTAATTGTCATTTTCGCAAGTCTTCTGGCGGGATGGACCGCTCTGGCGCAGGATATCGACAATGTGGTGACGCCGGACGGCCGCAAGCCGTATACCTTTCTGGATCAGATTCAGGATCAGGGCGAGCGTGCCGATTTCCTTCGCGCTTACCAGGAAAGTCAGCCGGTCCGGCGGCGGTCTCAGGCGGAATCGTTTCTAAAGAAGTATCCCCAATCCTGGCTGCTGGCCCAGGCGTTGGAAATCGCCGCCAAAGCCGCTATCGATTTGGACGATCTTCCGCAGGCGCTGCAATACGGCAGGGAATCGTTGCGGCTTCTGCCGGAGAATCCGTTTCTGCTGGTTCTGCTGGCGAATGCGCAAGTGCAGCTGAAGGCGTTTCGGGAAGCAGAAGCCAGCGCTGCGGATGCACTGGAATACCTGGAGCGTTTTGGACGCCCGGCTGTGATTGGAGAGAAGGAATGGCCCGCAATCGAGCGGGCGCTGAAAGCATCCAGCCATTACGCTTTGGGTAGGGTGGCAGCTACGGAGGGTCTTGCCTCGCAGGGACCGGCGCGCCGTGTCAAGCTGCAGGCAGCTGCCGTTCATCTGGCACGCGGGCGCGAGTTGAATCCCGCCGATGGGGAGATCGCCTATCTGCTGGGTTTGGTGCAGCAGGCGCTGGGGAACAAGCGCGAGGCGGCGGCGGAGTTTGCGGCGGCCGCGGGGATTCCCGGGCCCTTGCAGCAGAAAGCGCGCGAGCAATTGCATGGCGCTGTTCCGGAATTGAAGCCTGCGGTGGCAGCCCGTGCTGAGCTGAAGGTTTCCGTTGCGCCCGCGGGCCGTTATGCCGGTTCGGCGGCTTGCCGCAACTGCCACGCCAGCCAGCACGCAGCTTGGGAGCAGACCGGCATGGCGCGGATGTTCCGGCCGTACCGCCGTGAAAACGTGATCGGAGATTTCAGCGGGCGCGAGTTTCAGGATGAAACAGGCAGCGTACAGGCCAGGATGAACGGCGCCGGCGGCGGACTATTTTTTGAGACCCGCGGCGCCGGCGGCGACTGGAAGCGATATCGCGTGGATTACACGATCGGGTCCAAGTGGCAGCAGGCGTTCGCAACACGGATGCCCGGCGGGGAAATCCACGTATTCCCGCTGCAATACAACATTCTGGAGAAAACCTGGCTCAATTACTGGAAACTGATCGACGCGCCGGGTTCTGAAAGGACCAACCCGGACGGCTTCCATCAGTTGAAGGCGGGCACAAATTACCAGATGAATTGCGCCCCTTGCCACACCAGCCAACTGGGCGTGCCGAAGCGCGAAGGGGCGCGGCCGCAGGACTTGGCGTTCCATGAATCCGGCGTGAACTGCGAAATGTGCCACGGCCCGTCGGCGCTTCACGTGACGCAAATGAGCGAAGGAAAGCGGCGCGAAAAGCGGCCCACCGATACGCCGCTCGATTTCAAAAATCTGGATCACCGTGAATATGTGCGCATCTGCGCGCAGTGCCACATGCAATCGGCGATGCGGGAACTGGGACCGGCCGGCGAATACAACTACGCTGCGACTGGGGATTCCTTCGCTCCGCGGTACAAGAGCCGGCCGTACGCGGAATTTTCACGGCGCGCCTTTTACAAGGACGGCCGCTTTCGCGAAACCACGTTTATCGTTGAGGCCTTGCTGCGGTCGGCTTGTTACCGCCGGGGCGAGGCCAGTTGCGGCAGCTGTCATGATCCGCATCCCCCAGACGCCGCCGCCAATCCGGTGAGTTTGAAATATCGGGAGCGTCCTGACGAGATGTGCACGCAGTGCCATCAGAAGATTGGTGCGATGGGAGAGAAGCATACCCATCATCCAAGCGGAGCGGAGGGTAGCCGCTGCGTGGATTGTCACATGCCGCGCATTATGAATAGCGTGCTGTTTCAGGCGCGGACGCACCAAATCGACGATATTCCCAGAGCGGACACGACGGCGCGATTCGGCCAACAGGAGAGCCCGAATAGCTGCTTGGGCTGCCATCGCGACAAGGACGTTCCATGGGTGGCGCGTTTATTGCAGGCGTGGTGAGAGGGTTATCTCACTTAGCATCTTTGGCTGGTGTTTGATAGATGGCGAGCAGCCGTTTCTGGTCGTCGGCGGAGAAGCCGGAACGGAGCGGAATATCGCCTTGCGTGCGCAGTGTACGGCGATAGCGGCCGAAATACTCGAGGATATTTCCGCCGTACTCGAAGCTATACATGATGTCGGTAAAGGAGCGCGTGTGGGACAAACCCAAGGCGTGGCCTAGTTCATGCAGGCAGGTTAAGTAGACAATCGTATCTCGGAACAGGGGGTCTTTGGTGCCCTCGCCTTCCACTTTATGTCCTAAGGCGTGAAGGCCGGGCCGAACGTTTACTTCCGCTCCCGGCTTGCCATCTACCATGATGGGGCGGGCTTCGCCATAGAGGCCCTGGTTTCCGGACGAGGCCCAGTAAAGCCTGATTCTGGATTTGCTGAGCGGAGACTTTTCGAATTTCAGAGTACCCGCGGATGCCTTCTGCCACGCGGACATGGCCCACTCCGCCAGCTGCACATCGTTGGCTTCGCATTCGGCTTCCGGGCGGTTGCACGGCTCAATCCAATACGTGTAGGTCTCGGCAGTCGAATCCTTCGGAGTGCCCGCCGCAAGAAATAAGAAGAGCAAAAATGTCACGTGCCATGCCTCGTCGATAATTTATCTTCTTTCAAATCGTGCACCAGTTGCTCCAGCTGTTCCATCCGCCGGGTTAGTTCTTCCATGGCCTGCCCTTGCGGATCGGGCAAACTGCCATGCGCCAACTGTTCTTCGTTCTCTATTCTGGTCCGGACGACGCGGCCGGGGATTCCTACCACCGTGGAATGATCGGGAACCGGATGGATCACCACCGAGCCCGCCCCAATTTTGACATGATCGCCAATCACAATACTACCTAAAACTTTCGCGCCTGTGCCAACTACCACATGATTACCTAGTGTAGGATGGCGCTTTCCTTTCTCCTTTCCCGTGCCGCCTAATGTGACGCCCTGGTAGATGAGAACGTCGTCGCCGATTTCCGAGGTTTCGCCGATCACCACGCCGGAACCATGATCGATAAAGAACCGCCGGCCGATGGTGGCGCCAGGGTGAATTTCGATTCCGGTCAGAAAGCGGCTGATCTGAGAGATGAATCGCGGAAGCAGCGGAACACCGGCGTGATACAGGCGGTGAGCCAACCGGTGCAGCAGGATGGCATGGAAACCCGGATAGCACAGGACGATCTCCAGCACACTCTTGGCTGCGGGGTCTTCCCGGAATATGGTGTCGACCTGCTCCCGAATGGAACGGAACATACCCTAATTTACCTGTTTCCTTTCGCCCGCGCCAACGGGCGGCCTGGACGCTTCAACATGCTATATTGAGGCAATGGCAGCAGGATCTCCGCCGATCTTCGCAGGCACCGCCGTTTGCACGGATGGGAGCGGTTTTGGCATCTCAGCTGCTTACTATTCTCACGGGCATTATACGGCCCGATTCTATATCATCGCCATCTCGATCATGATTGGCAGTGCTTCTATGTTGGATGCAGCGTCCGCTACATGCGATTCGGTTCGTTGAGAGTCGCTGAAGCTGCTGTCTCCATTGCGTTTCTTCCGTTCGATACCATGTGAGCTTTCAAAAAAGGAGCAATGGAATGGGTCTAAAACAGTTATTTCGCTATACGAGCGTCTTCGTACTGACATTTGCGGCCAGTGCCTTTGCCGCGCCGAAGCTGCGTCTTTCCACCACAGCAGTGGGTCCGGTTATCGTGCTGCAGGGCGGCTCTACCAGCGCACCCGCGGTGGATTACAGTAACGCCGGCGACGGCAACCTGAACCTGAGTGTGAAGTCTTCCGTTCCCTGGCTGACTCCGATTGCCAGCGGCGGCAGGATTCTATTAAATGTGCAATCCGGCACGCTGGCACGGGGCAGTTATACCGGGCTGGTGACCGCGAGCGATCCCAACGCGGTGGATGCGCCGCAGACAATTTCCGTCACCATTCAGGTAGGCACGTCCGTTCCGGAGAAAGCCGATTTGTATGTGGCGCCCAACGGGTCTTCCGATTCGGTGGGATTTGTGGCCGGCAGCAAAGTAACGTCGACGATCACTACTCAAAGCAACCTGCCGTTTTTGTCACTGACCGGGGCGGGCAGCTTTACTTTTAACGTTCCTTACCAGATCACCGGGAAGCATCTTGCGGGCATGGCCGAGGGGAACTACACGGGGACCGTTGTCACTTCGGGGTCTAACTTTGCCGCCGATAACAAGAGCACGCCGGTTACGCTGCATGTAACGTCGCAGCCGATTGCCAGACTTACACCAAGCGGACTGGTGTCGTTCCGGCTGGCCCAGGGAAGTCCGAAATCCACGCAGTTTGTGGTGATTGCCAATGGCGGCTTGGGAACGCTTTCGATTACCGCCGCTGCACCAACTACCGCAGCCGGCGGAAACTGGCTGACCGCGGCCACCCCAGCCGGCTTCAGCGGGATTTCGTTGACAGCCGATCCGGCGGCCGTCACCGCGCCGGGCATTTATCAGGGCAGTGTGGCAGTGACAACGAATGCTGTGAATGGACCCGTAACTGTGCCGGTTCAGTTTGAGGTGTTCGCCGCCGGCGCACCGGTGACGGCGTTTGGAGGAGCGGTGAACAATTCGGCAGCCGAAGCTGGCGATGTTCTGGCTCAGGGAACGATTGTCGCGCTGTTCGGGGAGCAATTTACTTTGGGCGATCCGCAACAGGGGAAGCTCCCGTTGACCACCGATCTGGCAGGTACCAAGGTTTTTGTGAACGATCAGCCCGCACCGCTGTTCTATTCCTCATACGGCCAGATCAACTTCCAGGTACCGTACAACGCCACTACCGGCCCCGGAGTTATCCGCGTGGACCGTCCAGGCCAACGCGGCAACAGCATCTCGGTGACGATTGCCGCCAGAGCTCCGCGCATCCTGAAACTCGGCATTGACCGCTACGGGATTATCGTTAATCAGGACGGAAGTTTTCCAATTCCAACGACGCCTGGAATCGCCAGTCATCCGGCCAAGGCAGGCGATGTGCTGGTGATTTACGCCATCGGGTTGGGCCAGACAAGCCCGCCGGTTACTGAGGGTGCTATTGCTCCTTCCAGTCCGTTGGCCTCGGTCCCTTCGATCACCAACGTGCTGTTCGGCGGCGGTGGATTTCGAGGGGACTCGATCGCCGTGCCCCCGATGTTTGCGGGCTTGACGCCGGGATACGCCGGCCTTTATCAGATCAATGTCACGGTTCCCGCGGGACTTCCTCCTGGGGAAACGCCGGTGATCTTGCAGGGTGACGATGGGACGATCAGCAAAACGTCCTACATCTCGGTGCAATGACGGGGCGGCTCTATTACGATGACAGCTACCTGACGGAATTCCGCGCGACGGTCCTCGATACGAGTGAGGACCGTTGCCGCGTGGTTCTGCAGGAAACTGCGTTTTACCCGTCCTCCGGCGGACAGCCATTCGACGCCGGTTCCATGAATGGAATTGCTGTTTCCGAGGTGGTGGATTCCGGGGATCTCATCGTTCACGTGCTTACCTCGCCGCTGATGGGAGAGGCGGCCGATTGCAGGATTGATTGGGCGCGGCGGTTCGATCACATGCAGCAGCATACAGGGCAGCATCTGTTATCGGCAGTGATTGTGGAGCTGTTTAATGTTCCGACGGTCGCCTTTCATATGGGTGCTGAGAGTTCCACAATCGAAATTGGCGCGGCGTCGTTCGATCTGGCGCGGATTCGAGCGGCCGAGCAGCGCGCTAATGAAATCGTATTTGAAAACCGACCGGTTACGGTTTGTTATCTGGACTCTTCTCAGGCTAGCGACTTGCGCAAGCCGTCGGAGCGGGAAGGCGTGCTGCGGATTATCGAAATCGAAGGGCTTGACCGCAGCGCCTGTGGGGGAACGCACGTCCGGCGAACCGGAGAGATTGGCCCGATTGCCATTCGGAAAACGGAAAAGCTGCGGGGAAACACGCGGCTTGAGTTTCTGTGCGGCACCAGGGCGGTGCGGCGCGCGCGGGCCGATTATGAACAGTTGAGTGCGGTGGCGCAGGTTTATTCGTCCACTTTGGATGACGCTGCCGCGCTGGTGGCGGCGGGCATGGGGCGGTTGCAGGAGAGTGAGAAGGCCCGGCAGAAGCTGGGCGGGGAACTGGCGCAGGCTCACGGCCGGCAGCTTTACCAGGACACGATTCCAGGCGCGGACGGGGTGCGGCGGTATTGGAAACAGCTGACGGCTGGGAGCCTGGCCGAAGAGATTCGATGGGAGGCGCAGAGTTTTGCCGCGCAGAACAAGGCGCTCTATCTGGCAACGTCCGAGAATCCGGCGGCGGTGCTGCTGGCGGTCTCGGCCGACGCGGGTTTTTCGGCGGGCGAGTGGCTAAAACCGCATCTGGCAACGGCGGGCGGAAAGGGCGGTGGCAACGCGCAAATGGCGCAAGGCAGCTTGCCGGGTGCGCAGGATCTGGGTAAGCTCGCCGGCGAACTTGGCCTTACTTGATATAGAGCGGGGCAATGGAAATCAGCCCCAAGCCGGCGGCGAACAGCACGATCATGATGGTTAAGAGGAATTTCACACGCATCTCCGCGCCGGCAAATTCCTTCCAAACCAACAATCCCCACAGCGCGCTGATCAGGGTTGCCCCCTGGCCCATGGCGTAGCTGACCGCCGGGCCCACCGTGGCCGTGCCACTGGCGGCCACCACATTCGCCAGCATTCCGGTGCACCACAGCACGCCTCCAGTGACGCCGAGGAAGTGCTTCCCGACAGAGCCATCGCGAAAGTATTGCCCAAAGCTGACCGGCTCGCCTTCCACCGGTAGATTCATGAAGTACAAATTGTAGATGAAGGTGGAAAAGAAGACGCCGAGTGCGAAGAAGAAACCCACTGAATAAGCGCCCAGTCCTTGTTCGGAAGCCCGGCTCAATTCCACCAGCGGGTAGAACGACCCCATAAGCACACCGCTCACCAGCGCGATGATCAAGCCCTTCACATTGAAATCTTCGGTGATTTCGCCGTCTTCCTCAGAGTGTGCGCGGTAGGCGAAGGCATCGACGACGATGGCGGCAAGCACCAGTGCAACACCGGAAAAGATCAGGAACGGATTGCCCTGCGGGTTGATGAGGTAATTCCAAATGACGCCGATGACCAAGGCCAAACCAATGCCGACAGGGAACGCAACGGCCAGTCCAGCGAGCGAAATGGCAGCCACCAGGAGCATGTTTGCCAGATTGAAGATCAGGCCCGCCGCGATTGCGTATGCCATTTGACGTTTTCCTGCGATTAGCAGATTGTCGGAAAAAGAAAGATCGTCGCCCAGCGTACCCAGGGTAAATGCGGCGATCACGGCGGCGATCAGCACGCCGAAGGAGAAGTCGAAATAGAACAATTCGAATCTCCAGTTCTTTGTCAGTTTGAAGGTGTTGGCCCAAGAACCCCAGCAAATCATCGACAAAATGGTCAGCAGCATTGCGGTGGCGTAGGTTGTTGGCAGAATCATAGAAAACTCTAACGAAACTGCGAGGTTACAACGGAGCGAGGCTTCGGGTCAACCTAATTCGACATGCTTCGGCGGAGAAGTTGGTGGGAATGATGCCAAATGGAGAGATTCCGACGATTGTCCGTTCATTTCCAGGACCTTAGTACCTTTTACTATAGGGTATTAGAGCTGTAGTACTGTAACCAAAACTAGTGCAGAATAGGCGTATAGGTCTAAACCTTGCTGCTAAAACTGCCGAAAGTAGACTAGGCTAAAAAAGGGTTATGGGATCGCTTCACTATTTCGGCACTTTGCAAGCACTACGGAGGCTTATATGATTATGGTGATCCGCCGTGCTTTGATTCTCCTGCTGATCGGTACGGCAGCGTTTTCACAAAAGCTGGTGATCGAAGTCGATACACAGGAAGGCCAACTCCTCCAACAAATTGATGCGGAAGCCGGCGCGCCGAAGAAACAGGCGATGCTGGAGCAGTTTGCCAGTCTATTTCCGAACCACGAAGCCATCACCTGGGTGCTGGGCCAGTTGCAACTGTCGTACGTGGCGGACGGGAAGTTCGATCGCGCCATGGAAGCCGGAACCAAACTGCTTGGCCTGGATCCGAACGACGTTTCGGCGGCGCATAATTGCCTGAAGGCAGCCGAGGGAAAAAAAGACGTGGAGTTGATCCGGCGCTGGTCCGATCAGACTTCGCAAATCGCCCGTAAGGTGAAAGCCAGCAAGAAGCCGGAAGATCCGGAGGAGCAGGAAGATTGGAAGCACCGGGTGGAATACGCAAAGCAGGTGGAGCAGTACACCGAGTACGCCATTTATTTTGCCGCACTTCAGTCCGGCGACACAAAAATCAAGTCAAAGCTGATTGAGAATCTGGAGCAGAAGAACCCGAACAGCGAGTATCTGGCGCAGCTGCGGACGTCGCAAACGCAGGTGGTGCGACAGGTGGACATTGAAGAGGCGGTTGTGGCCGCCGAGGCTTCCTTCAAGAAGGGCGAGTACAACATTGATTCACTGATGATGGTTGCCAACCACCTGATGTCCAAGCGGCGCGATCCGGAGAAGGTAATTACTTACTCCAACAAAGCGATAGAGCTGCTGATGGTGGCGCCAAAACCGGATGAGATCAGCGTCGCCGATTGGGAGGCAAGGAAAAGCCAGATGTTGGGTGCGGCCAGTTGGATGATGGGGCTGTTATACAGCACACAGGAAAAGTTCGCCATGGCGGATAAAGCGCTGCGCCAGGCGCTGCCCAACTTGACAAATAGCGACATGATCGCCGGGGCGCTTTATCACTTGGGATATGTGAACTATCGGCTGGCGGAAGCGGGCGAACGGATTCGGATTCACGACGCGGTGCGTTATACCACCGAGTGCATCGCCATCAATAGCGCGGTTCAGCAGCAGGCCGTTGACAATCTGAAGTCGATGAAGGCCGAGTACAACCTGCAAGACTAGTGTAGTGTCCGCGAATTGGGTGGACACTACCGGAAACCACTCCTTTACAGTCGCGGCCCGGAAACTACTGTTGCCGCAACGAGTTCGAGACCGAGCCGCGCGCGCGTGAGCAAGCCGTTTCTTGTGTCCAGTTATTTGTCGGACAGAACACTAGGGTGTAATGGTTTGAACTTGACCTGACGGACATCGCAGTCAAGGGGCAACTTGCCGGGGACTTGTCCACCTTCCCGTATCGCCGTTCTTCGAAGACTGGCAGATGTCGGCCCATCCCGAACATTGGGTGCTGAACTTGCCAGAGAGCTTAAGTACAGGTGCGGTTCACTTCGCCACGCTGGAACAAACGCGAACGAACTGCTTCAGCTTGTTTTCGCTGAGAGCCACGCCGCCGCAGTCAAACACACCGTAATCACCATCGAAAAAGCGATAGGGACGATAAAGAGGTATCTCCAGCTCACAACCGCGATGGCGGCGAAACAAAGAGCGAAAGCCCACACAGTGACGCGCATGACCGCCAAAGTCTCTCCGGGAAGGCCACCAAGCTGCCAAGCTAATACCGCCGCGAATAGATAAAGCACGCCGACCGAGAAGCCAGCCGCGACAAAGAGGTCCCAATATGTCCGGCTGAAACCCTGTACGTCAAAGTGAATTGACCGCATTGAGCCAAGAAGCGTATCAACTCCCCATGTGGGATCGGACTGGCGAAAACCAACTGTATGACCGGCAGCAAAAAGCAACAGAAGAACAGCTGCGATTCGATATAGGACCGGCGCCTTCTTCATTTACTCCCCCGACACACTCGCTGGCAGTCTACCACAGCAGTCAAACCGTTCCTGCGCTTGCTGCTGACAGCTTGCTTGCCGTTCCGGGTGGTTTACGCGCCATTTGGCATCTGACACTCGTCAGCCTGTTGGACACGGCGACTTGCAAGGTCAAGTCTTGACTATTACAACCAAGGCGATCCCTCCCGCCTGCGGCTACTGCTTAGTGGCCGCTGGAAGACGCGGGTTCGGCGATCACCGGAGCTTTGGCGCCGGTGGGGATTTTCACTAACATCTGCTCTTTCCGGTACACCAGCGTAGAGGTGTTGTAGCTGGCGATTTCAAATCCGTGGCCGTGCGTAATGGCGTCGGTAGGGCAGGCTTCCACGCAGTAGCCGCAGAAGATGCAACGGTTGTAATCAATGTTGTAGACTTCGGCATAACGTTCCCCACCGCTAATCCGCTTGCTATCCGTATTCTCCGCAGCCTCAATGTAGATACAGTCGGAAGGGCAGGCCGCGGCGCAGAGGAAGCACGCGACGCACTTTTCCATGCCATTTTCATCGCGCTGCAGTTCGTGCACTCCACGGAATCGTTCCTGAAAGATGGGGGGCGCGTCGGGATAGTCTTCCGTGATGGTGGGCTGAAGCATCTCCTTAAAGGTGACGCTCATGCCTTTCGCAATCGCAGCCGCTGAACCGATAATTTCGCCGATTTTGGATGACATTTCTCTCTCTAGATTAACGCAAGCTTCTGCCCGGAAGCTAATTTTTCGAACCTCAACCTGGTTTGAACTCGGGAACCCGCTCGCCGGGCCGGAACACCGTCGTTTGAAACGCACTTCCAAGTTCTTCGAGGCCTTTCCGTGAGAACCCGTGCTGCGTCCATTCAATCGTCCGGTCTACGGAAGTCAGGAATAAGGAAGGCACGATCTCAATCCCGTATGCGTTGCTGGCGGGATAATTGGCAGCCGCGCTGTCCAACAGGATCGGAAACGTCAACCCGAAGG
Source organism: Bryobacterales bacterium (assembly GCA_038230275.1). Classification (GTDB taxonomy): domain Bacteria; phylum Acidobacteriota; class Terriglobia; order Bryobacterales; family Bryobacteraceae; genus JANXXV01. The sequence continues at coordinate 76,451 of JBBRNO010000001.1, read as the reverse complement.
CCTTGGCGAATTCTCGAGTGTCCGCGGATTCGTTCTGCGAAATACCGCGGACCGCCAACCGGCCGCTTTGGTGCAGGCGTTCGAGGAAGGGAAGAGTCAGCTGGCAGGTGGGGCAATCGATCTTGAAGAAAACCAGCAACACCTGGCTGCCTGGGAGAGCGGAGTCCAGCGAAGCGTCAATGGGTGCCTTCGCGCCTGCGGCCAGCATATACAGTTAGGTTAGCAACTTGACTAATTGTTGCCCCGCCACCAGCAGCGGATCCCACACTGGCGCATAAGGCGGCGCGTACGCGAGGTCGAGTTCGAGAAAATCATCGACTGTCATCTTCGCGGCCAATGCCGTGGCAACTACGTTCACTCGCCCGGCCACGCCTTGTTCGCCGGTGATAGCTCCGCCCAGAAGACGGCGCGTCCGGCGATCGGCCACGAGTTCCACCCGCGTGGGCCGTCCGTTGAAATATGCCGCCCGGTCCTTGCCTTCGATCCGAGCCGAGACCGCATCGAAGCCTTCGCGTTTGGCCTGCGTGACGGAAAATCCGGTCAACCCGATTCCCAAGCCGCAGACGCGAACGATGGAGGTTCCGGCGATGCCCGCAAATCGCTCGCGGACTCCGGCGGCATTCGCTCCGGCCACTCTGCCCATCTTGTTGGCGGTGGTGCCCAGCGGCACATAGATCGGGCGGCCGCTCACGCAATGCAGCGTCTCGGCACAATCCCCGGCGGCGTAGACGCTGCCCAGGTTGGTTTCCATGCGGTCCGTCACTTGGATGGCTCCGGTGCGTCCGACGGCCACGCCGGCGGCTGCGGCGAGTTCCACGTTGGGTTTCAATCCCGCGGCCACCAGCACCATTTCCTCGCTGAGCGAACTGGCGTCACTGATGCGGACACCGCATTCGATGGAAACGCCGAATTTCTCCAGGTGTTGATGCATCAGCTTCGTCAGAGCGGCGTCATCGCGTCCCAACACATCCGCATTGGCATCGATCACGCGAACACGAAGCCCGCGCGTGCGTAAGGCCTCGGCTGCTTCCATGCCGATATATCCGGCCCCAATCACGGCTGCGGTCTTCGGCTGGCGCTCCTCCAGAAATTGCGCGATCCGCGCGGCGTCTTCGATGGTATGGAGCGCGAAAACGTGCGGGGCGCTGGTTCCCTGCAATTTTTCCAGATTCGGACGCGCGCCGGTGGCAATCACCAGCTTGTCGTACTTGACACGTTCGCCGGAGGAAAGAACCAGTTCACGGCGCCCGTGTTCTATTGCAGCCACCTCCGCCATCGTGCGTACGCGAATGTTCCGTTCGGTCTGAAAGAAGGCCGGTGTGTGGACAATCAGCTGATCCAGACGCTTCACTTCGCCGGAGAGAAAGTAGGGCAGGCCGCAGGCGCCATAGGAGACGGTGGCGCCCTTTTCCAGTACTTCAATGTCGAGCGAAGCGTCAATGCGGCGCGCGCGGGAGGCGGCACTCAGGCCGGCCGCAACTCCGCCAATCACAACCAAGCGCAAATTGATGATCCTTTCCAACAAGATTATCATGCTAGAGTGACCATAAAGCGGGTGTATCGTGGTTATTCGCCAAGATCAGATGGCTGTGTTTCGCGCCGAATCTTTCCGCCGGTTCCATGAATATCTGCGCGCTCACGTGGAATCGTTTTTTCCGGAGCAGTGCGGCGCCTTGGGGCCCGGAGAGACGGAGAAACTGATTTCGCTGGCGGTGAAAGATGCTCAGACTTTCGGCCTGCAGTCGCAGCGCGATATTTGCAAATACCTGGATGTGGTGTTCGCTTTCGGGCGGGACTTCGGCACCAACCCCCGCTTGCCGTGGGCTGTAAAGATACGAAAAGATCAAAGCCTGACACCGGAGACGCGGCTCGAACTTTTAATCGCCCAGAGTGCGATGTATGATGCCGGTGGTGGTGGCGGTGAGTAATGGAGACGGCGGCACCAGTTCCAGCAGCAGTGGACGGGGACTGGGCCAAGCCGTCGCCGCTGCCGATAGAGAATGCCCGGTCGACGCGGCGGGGAACCCCATCTCCTCCTGTCCGCGGTCAACTCCGGTTCTCTTCGTAACGCCTATGGTGGAGGTGCCGCATCCGGTGGTACTGGTAAAACGGCCCTATACGTCGCCGCTGCGGCGGGAGGTCGTCTTGCGGACCGATGTCGATTTCGGCACGGGCGGCAGCGGGCTATTTACCGTCCCTGGCTCAAGCGTACGATTCTTCACCGCGGCGACAGCGGGCGTACTTATTTCTTTTTCTGGAACGGACAACCGGTTTACGGCTAACGAACTCGCTAGAGGCGTAACGCTGTGGGCGGAAGGGGTGAGTCCGAGTGGACACGTCGATGACATCGTAATGACTCTGACCATTTCCGGCGGGAATCGAGTTCCCAGGCCGTCCGCAACGGCCACCGGACGGCTCACCGCAGTGAGACTTACTTTGGATATTTGCGGCAGCCGGACAACCGCCGGTCATGATCCGCCGCTGCTTTCCGCTGATAAGGTGACAGTAGGCCGGTTCTTGATGAGGCCAACCGGGACCAGTACGCACCATCGAGGCATGCTGATTGTCCGGCAGGCTGAGCCGGCTGATTTCCCCGGCACGCTGCTACTGACTCCGGTGGCGGGCAGCAGCGGCAGGGCGTCGGCGTGCCGCGCAGAGGATCCGGTAGCCGACCCAACCGCGCTGTCTAGTCCGCATCGCATGCCAGCGGCGGACCTGCGGCATGGTCCCATTCACTTATGGGCGGAAGGTAGCGCGGACAGCCACGGACGTAGCGACCGCGCCTCGTTTCACCTGGGACTTGACGGGGTTGACCCGGACGGAGATCGCGTATCCGTGGTGGTATTTTCGCTCAACCGGCTGGAAGCATTCCTGCGTGCGACTCCGTGCCGGCGGGATGGATCGCGATCGACAATCATGCCGAAGATCACTTCGACTATGGATAGCCTGGTGTTCGATGCGACGGCGATGGTGGTAGTTCATGGTTGCGGCAGGCTCCGTCTGGAGCTGTTCATGAGTCCTAACGATATCCCGGTGAGCTGGACTAAGCGGCGCGCAGCCGACGATTCCTTTTCAGGCAGTCTGCCAACCGATTCGGCCGGCGCGGATGCGCGCCACCGCGATGTGCAGTGCGATGCCACGGGATCATTCCACCTGATTGCGTTTGTCGACGATGTCGGCGGCACCTCCACGGTGCGGAAGCTTGAGGAGGACGGACTGGTGATGAACACTACGATGGTCAATATCGAGTTCGTTCCGGGAGCCGGCAACAACGTTGTGCTGCTCAACAACGGCGTTTTCAATTCAGCGGACTCCACTACTACGCAACTCAAGATTCAAGCCGGTACGACCCATGGGTATGCACCGGCGCCGGGCGCTTATACGGACGCGGTCCAAACACAGTTTGCCTTTGGTTTGAAGGCGGTGGTAAAGCTGACCGGCGGTGGCGTCTACCAGAGGCGGGGACTGGACCGGGTCCGGCTTGGTTACGTGCAGCATATCGTGAGTGAGACATTCGTTGCTACTTACACGGATGGCCGGACTTATCGCGTCATCTACACCAATAGTCCCGCACCGGGGCCGGGTGGACCACTTCCTGCCGTCATCGCCTTTCCAATCCACGATGAATCGGCTGCCGCACTCAGCGGAGCGGCTGCGTTCATTACCAGCTCTACAGACGATGCGAGAAGCGCGCTGGCTTTGGGGCAACAGCGAACTGTGAGAATGATTGACTGCCCTGGTAATTTTATCGATTTGCAGCATCCAACCACGGCATCCCCGCTGCGGAGCATCGCCGGCGGGAACACGTTCACGGCTTTTTTATCCGCGTTTTCCAATGATTTCGATGAAAATTTCACGGTGCTCGGCAGGGTGGATTGGGGAATTACCTACGGCGCGTATGCGCCAACGACAGGCTGGTCCAACGCCGGGGCGGGCGTCACCGGGCCGGCCGCTATCAACTCCGGCGGAGCGCCGCAGCAGGGCGAGAGTGCGGGAATGGAACGGTGCACGCCGAACTCGATTGCTTCCATGCGCAACTACTTCTCTTAAATTATGTCGCGCGTTTTTCTGTTGGCTTCTGTATTGTTAATGATGTTTGCCGCCGCCGCCACCGGCCAGACTGGAAAGAAACGAATGGATGAACACTTAAACCTATACCAATGGATTCGGAGCGGAGCTTCAATTGCGGTTTGCCATATTACGCAATTGGAACAAGAGACGGAAGGGAACGGCTTGCAATCGATCACGATTCACCTGGTGAGGCAGGAAGTGCTGTGGGGCAATCCCAAAGCCGAAAGCACATTCACATTCGAGACCGCCGAGAATGAGATTGGCCGATTGAAGCGGCCGCATCGCGTTTGGGGCCGGATCACGCTTGCCGTGGGTGGACGAATACTGCTGGTAGCAGGCGAAGAACCGTTGTATGCCAACGATATCGCCGATACAAAGGATCCGGCATTGGCGTCCCTGCGTGCTATTGTTCAGGCGGAGAAGAACGCCAGTGGCGATACGGCCAGATACTTGCGCTGGCTGAAATCGCCGAATATGGTGGAGCTGCTATTTGCGGCCGAGGCTTTGGCGAGGGAAGGTGACGGCGACTCTGTGTGGCATGCGCTGGCCGAGGCATTCCGAACTCCATCGGACCTCTTCGTGAAGATGAGTATCGGCGGCTTGCTATGGGAGAACGCATTTCCGCGGGCGAGCGATCTGGGAAAGGCCGGGATTCTAGCTGGGACGTTGCAGGAGGTTAGCAATCCCCAAGCAGCGTTGCGAGCTTTCGCAATTGACCGGGTTTTGGCGACAGCTCCGGAGGTCATACAGCGGCTAGGCGTAAGAGCCGGCGTGCGGGAACTGCAGGCAATACGGGAGCGGGCGGATGCGGAAACCAGTCCAGACGTGAGAATTCAAATGCACCGAGTTCTGAAAGCCCTGGCAGCGGACCGTTGAGGGAAGGGATACGGCTTTCTTAATTTGGCGTGCCGTCTTCCTGCCCTTGCACGAAACTGAGAATATCGAACTTCTTAATCTCGCGGCCGGGGAAGAAGCTGTTCACCGCCGTTTGATCGTCCTCGTACGTTTCAAAGATTCCGGAGAGCTTCGTCAGGACCAATAATTCCAAATTCCGCCTGTTCATACCAGCCAGTTTCAAGGCCCCGCCGGCCTTCTTCAGTGTGGTGAAACCGATCACCATACCGCCCAGCCCGGTGCTATCGATGTAATCCACTTTGGTGAGGTTCAAAACCACATTGCAGGCACCCGCCGCGGAAAGCCGGGTGATCTTCGCACGCAGTTCCGTAACCGGTTCGCCGACAATCAGGCGTCCATCCAGGGTGAGAATCGTAATACCCTCGCGTTCCGACTGCTCGATATCAAGGCTCATATGATCCGTTAGATGTAGTTTACAGTACCTTGGGTCCAAAGCAGCTTAAGAATTGATTTCCGCCGGGTCGGGAACGCTTTGGAGTAGATCGGCACCAGGGGGCGGAATCAGGGCGGGCAGCGTGATGAGGAACCGCGTTCCTTTCCCGATCTGGCTTTCCACGGCGATGGTTCCGCGATGCGCCTTCACGATCCAGGCGACGAAGCTTAGTCCCAATCCCAGACCTTTGTCCGGCCCCTGGTCAGCCGTAGGGACGCGGTAGAAGCGGTCGAAAATGTGTGGCAGGTGATCCTGCTGAATCCCCAGACCGGTGTCTTCCACCACAATCGTCGCCTGATCCGCGGTGCAGGAGATGCGTACGTGCACCGTACCGCCGGCGGGCGTATATTTCATGGCGTTCGACAACAGGTTTGAGAGCAACCGCTCCAGTTGAATCCGGTCGCCTTCAATCAGGCAAGCTTCGGGGAGGTCGGCGGTGAGAGTGAGCTGCGCTCCTTCGGCGGGAATCTGGAATTGATCCACGATGTCGGCGGCAATCGGCGCCAGGTCCAACACCTGCCACTGGATTGCCAACTGTCCGGATTCGGCCTGGGATAGCAGCAAGAGTGCGCGGATGGTTTGTGACAGGCGCTCGACGTCTTGCAGCGCGTCCACCATGGCGTCTTTATAATCGTCGATCGTCTTTGCGGTCAGCAGGGCTACTTCCAGCTGCCCGCGGATGGCGGTGAGCGGCGTCCGCAGTTCGTGGGAAACGTCGGTGGAAAATTGCCGGGTTTGGGTGAAGGAACTGTTGAGCCGTTCGATCATGCGGTTAAAGGAATCGATCAGGCGGTCGAGTTCGTCGTTGGCGCCGCGCGAAGGGATCTGCGCCGTAAGGTTCGCCCCGGTTATGCGCTGCGCCGTTCGGGCTACATCATCCACCGGTATCAGCGCCCGGCGAGCTACGTACCAGCCCAGAAAACTGCTGCTGATGATCATCAGCGGCAGCATTGCGAAGTAGCGCCAGGTGAACCTCTCCACGACGGTCTCGCTCTCCGCCAGGGAGCGGCCCAGGGCAACATAGAACGACTTGTGGTTATCGTCCACGAAAGGTCCGGACCGGATCATGTAGGGCACGCCCTGCCTGCTGAGCTTCGTGATCCAGTTCTGCTTCTGGCTCTTCAGCGCCGCGCGGATTTCCGTTGGGGAATCGAATCCGATCTCGTCTTTGTACTTCTCGGACCACTCGAGTGGTTTGCCGTTGGCGTCGGTCAACAGGTAAACCTGTTTCAGGCGGTCGACGATGAAGGCCTCTTCGGGATCCTCCGTATCGTAGTACCAATCGATCTTGCCTTTGTCGATGCGCAGGTAGCCTTTGACCGCGCCCCATTCTTCGGTTAGCAGCTGTCGCACCTGGTCTTCATAGATGCCCTTGAGGGTCTGATTGAAAAAGACACCCAGGAAACTGAGCAGCATGGCGAAGAACAGTACATAACTCGCTGCCAGACGGAAGCGCAGACCTTTCAAAAAGCGTGCGTTCACCATCCGTTGCAGCAAGGGTTTCATTGCTTTGAAAGACTATCGTTCGGCCGCGGCCGAATCTTTATCCGCCAAATCGAGCATGTAGCCGATGCCACGCACGGTGTGAATCAGCTTTATCGGCCACTTATCATCGATCTTGCTGCGCAAATGACGGATGTAGACGTCGACGATATTCGTCAGGCCGTCGTAGTCCATGTCCCAGACGTGTTCCACAATCATGGTGCGGCTGAGGGGGCGGCCTCGATTGCGCATCATGTACTCGAGGATGCTGAATTCCTTCGGCGCGAGCTCAATGTTTTCGACGCCGCGAATCACCTTGCGGCGAATGCAATCGAGCACCAGATCGCCAACGCTGAGACGCTCAGGGGTAGGCTGGCCGCGGCGCAGCAACACGCGCACGCGGGCCAGAAGCTCGACGAAGGCAAAGGGCTTCACCAAGTAATCGTCGGCGCCTAGTTCAAGACCCTTCACGCGGTCGTCCACGCCTCCGCGCGCGCTGAGGATCAATACGGGCGGGCTCGATTTCCGATTGCGGATCTTCTCCAGCACCTGCAAGCCGTCCATATCCGGCAGCATCATGTCCAGAATCACCAGATCGTAATCGGTGGCGTGGACCATATCGATGGCGTGTGAGCCATCGGCGGCGACGTCGATAGCGTATCCGGCGCTCTCTAATCCGCGCGATAGAAAATCGGCGATCCGTTTCTCATCTTCCACAACTAGAAAGCGCATAGGTGTCCCACATCATTGTAGTAGACGCAGGGCCTTTACTCCATGCTTCTACTCCATGGTAAGGACCACGCGGAAGCGGGCTTTGTTGCTGATCATGCGCTGATAGGCCTCGGCTGCTTTCTCCAGCGGATAAGTTTCGATCATGGGATGGACTCCGGTGAGGGCGGCGAATCCCATGGCATCTTCCGAGTCGGTTGGAATTCCGGAAGCCCAACCTTGCACCGACAATTTTGTACTCAGCAACTGAATTGGGGAAATCTCTATCGGGTCGGGACCGGCCCCGACGACCATCAGCTTTCCTTCCGGGCCGAGCCCGCCAACCAGGGAGCCCATGGACTTGCCGCTGGGAGCGGTGGCGAGGATCACTTTAGCGCCACCGAGTTTCTTTAGCTCCATCGCGGCGTCCTGCACCTCGGTATCGATGTAGATTTTCGCACCCAATGAGCGCGCCAGTTCCGACTTGTCGGCGCCGCGGGAAATCGCCACCGTATAGAAGCCGAGTTTGGCTGCGAATTGCACGCCGAGATGGCCCAGGCCGCCGATGGCTTGAATGGCCACGACATCGCCACCGCGGGCGCCGCTATTCCGCAGCGCGTTATAGGTGGTGATGCCGGCGCACATCAGCGGTCCGGCTTCCGCGGCGGCAAGGCCGTCGGGAATCAGCGCGATGCTGTCGATGGGCGCAATCATGAATTCGGCGTAACCGCCATCGAAATGAATGGCGGTGACACGGACGTTTTCGCAGGTGATGAAATTGCCTCTGCGGCAGGAACGGCAATGTCCGCACTGGCCGCCGTGCCAGCCGACTCCGACGCGTTGTCCGGCGGTCCAAGGCGCGGTATTGGAGCCGGTAGCATCAATGATGCCGGCGACTTCGTGACCGGGCACGACCGGATAAGCCAGGCCTGGCCAGTGGCCTTCCTTGACGATTGCATCGCTGTGGCAGATGCCGCAGGCTTGGACTTTGATCCGGACTTGGCCCGGGCCAGGATTGGGGATTTCCCGTTCGACGATTTCAATAGCGGCGCCGGCGGCGGGGACTTGGGCAACTTTCATTTTCGGCATACCGGGTTGGATGCGGGAGGCAGTGAAAGTGCGTCAAAGAAGTGAGGCTTGCCAGGCGGCATGCCATGTGCCATGGTAAATGGTATGACGTTAACAATGGACAAAGCCGGGCGGGTGGTCCTGCCGAAACCGCTACGTGACCGTCTGGGGCTGCATGAAGGCAGCGAACTGGAGGTTCTGGAGACCGGGGAAGGAGTTATCCTTACGCCGGCCCAGCAACAGCCATCCATGATCAAGAAACAGGGCCTGTGGGTGCACACCGGCAAAATTCAACCGGGATTCGATATTGTGCAGGCGATTCGAAACAACCGCGAAGAACGCATTCATAGATTGGCTGGATTGTGAAGGCCTATTTCGATACAAATGTCTTGGTCGCCGCCTCCGTTCAAGTCCACCAGCATCATGTACAGTCGTTTGAATTGCTCAGGACAGTGAAGGATGGAGCGTTGCAAGCGTGTATTGGCGTGCACGGATTAGCCGAGTTCTACGCCGTCCTGACGCGTGCCCCATTTACTCCACGCATTCATCCCGCGGAAGCCAGCCGTTTATTAGATGACAACATTCTGCCGTATTTCGAAGTGGTATCGCTTTCGGCGAACGATTACAAGGCGGTGCTTCGCTGGTGCACTAATGCCGGATTGACCGGCGGGATGTTCTATGACGCACTGCATCTTCAAAGCGCACAGAAGGCGGGTTGCGACCGGGTTTATACTTTCAACGTGAAAGATTTCCGGTTGCTAGCACCGGACGGCCTAGCCGCCAAAATTGCCGCGCCTTAAAGGTGTGGGTGATGCGACGCTACTGACTCCTCCGTAGGCGGCATCGTCCAGGACGCCGGTTGCGCCGCCGGTGTCGATTTTTTCTGTTAGGTCTGGCAACCGGCATGCGAGGAGCGGTTCGGAAGGGAGCAGGGATGCGCCGGGCGATAGACACGCAGCAGGATTCGGGAGAGCGGCAGGTCGGGCCGGTAGTCCCGGCGCATGGCGAAAAAATGGGCATTCCAGAGGTGGCTGGCATTTATCGAATCGGGGGCGGGGAAGATGGCGGTAACCCTTGCTAGGAATTCGATGGGGATGCCGTCGCCGCCCGGTGGAGAGAACAATTGTTGGAATTGCGGTTTCAGGCTGGCCGCGTGCTGGTGCTCGAAGGTGGGGAACAGCAGAAACTCCGGATGCAAGAGTGTAACGCCCCGCTTGGTCTCCACAATGCCGCCTCTCCGTCGCAGAACGATTTGCAGGCCCGTTCCCAGGGCGGCGACCACGCTGGCCCATTCCTTCAGTGCAGTGTTCATTCTCTTACATTTTCCACCGCTTTTGTTCACAATCCGCGCGGTTCCACCGATATGAAACTTGAGGATGGGTAAGGTGTTGCAAGCAGATTCCAGCGCGCTCAGGGTTGAAACACTACATTCAATGGCGGTACAGCAGAAGCGTTTCCGCCAACTGCTGCAACTCCATGCCGACTGGCTGGAGCAGCGCCCAGGGGGAGTTCGGGGTAATTTCGCAGGTGGCGTTTTCAATGATATGAAGCTGCCGAAGGCAGACTTTCGAAAGGCGCTACTGCAAGGCGCGTGTTTCGTTCAGGCGGATCTGGCTGGGGCCAATTTTGCGGGAGCCATTCTGGATGGTGCGGATTTTCGCCAGGCAGAGGGGAACGGAGCGGATTTCACTGGAGCCCGGATTGATCGGGTGCGCTTCGATGGCGCGGACCTAGCTGGCGCCACATTCTCTGAAGCGGTCATTCAGCGGACCGATTTCCGCAAGGCTCGCATGGCCAAGTCACAGCTCATTGAGTCACAAATTCACGATTCCGATTTCTCTGATACGAATCTGAATTCAGCCAACTTCAATCAGGCTGCGATTACCAATTGCAAATTCGGGGATGCAGCGACGGAAGGCACGCTGTTCTATCACGCGCGCCTGGACGCGTGCAATTTCGCGGCCACGATGGGCAGCGGCGCCAATTTCTCAAACAGCAAAATTCATAACTGTAATTTCACGCGAGCGGAACTGCCGGATTCGCGCTTCTATCGCGCCAATATCGTCGGCACCAACTTCTTCCGGGCTCAGCTGCGAGACTGTGATTTCCGTGAGACCGTAGCCGCCGGGATCGATTTCAGTGCGTCCACTCTTTGCGGTTCCCGGTTTACCGGAGCGAATCTCTACGCGGCCGATTTCCGAAGCGCAAACCTAAGGTCGGCGCGGGAAATGACGTCCGACCAGTTAGGCCAGGCCCGTACGTCTGACGAGACTATTTTGCCCAACGGAAAGAACGGACCGTACATGAAGAAATCGGGGGCTGAGAAAGCGGCTCCGCGTTGAACTGATTAGTCGCCGGATACTCTGGCTGGTTTGGACACCTTCACCGGGGCCGATAGCATATCGAACAGACTACGCACCCCCTTCCATTGCCAGTGCGTGCTTGCCGTGGAAAGCGCAAGCATCGCCGCTGTGAGTACACCCGCTGCAATCGCACATTGGCCGTAGGTTAAAGATTCTTTCCAGTTTCCGAACCAACGTCCGTAAACCAGTTCGATATGTACCCAGTACACCAGCAGCGACGTGACGCCCAACTGCCGCACCCAGCTCCAGCCTTCCCCGGCGCCGTGATGGGTCCAAAGAAACGTAAAAGAGAGCAGCAGCAGGATCACGCCCAACTTGATAAAAATCAGACCTGGGCTGTTCAACCAGAAATCACTATTCGAATACAGCGAGTAAGGCAGATTTGAGAAGTACTGTGCGGTAATAATCAGACCAAACCCGGTGATAGCGCACCACTGCATTACGCGATGCATTTGCTCAGCAGTTACCAGTCGCAAAATGCTGCCGGCGCTCAATCCGAACGCGACGAAGGCGGCCCAGGGGAAGAAACTGAAATAGAGCGTATCCGGCACCATGTACATGCGGATATATTCGGGAATCGACGCCGGATCGATCATCGAAATTACCGGCGAGGCAACGGCAATGGCCAGCCCGATGACAATTCCGTTCCGTGCCCGTTCGGCGGTGGTAAATACGGCAAGGAAGGACAGGGCTAGAATCGATAGGGCCATGCAGTTCAGAATGTCCACTTTCAGCAAATCCGTCCAGGCGGTGTAGGGTTGGCCGAAGAGCCATAACTGGAAACGGAAGAGTACGGCTATCAGCGCCAGGTATCCTGCGCGCTCAACCGCGGCGCCCAGTCGCCGTCCCGTGTTTAAGCCGGCCTTCTCCCGTGCGTCCATCAGCAGTGCGAGCGTGACGCCGGTGAGGAAGAGGAAAATCGCCGGTGCGATTCCACCGATGAACTGGGAGATGACGTAGGCGCCACCCTCGCGCAGGTCGGCACGCGTAAAGGAATGGAACACGTGACCCTGCAACATGATGATGGCAGCCATACCGCGGGTCCAGTCCAGGAATGCCAGCCTTGGCTTCTTGGCGGCGGTCGCGGCGGCTACGGGTTGTGATTCAATTGCGGTCACGCTGAGGATATTCCCGCTTCACATTTTTGGGTAATTTTAACGCCAGCGCCTCTTCGGTGAGGGCCGGATTGTAATGGATATTGGAATAGGTGAACGTCTTGTAGTCGCCCGACGGCAGCAGGACTTTCTGCTGTACCGGATGCTTGCCGTCCTCCGCCATCCACACTTCCATTCTGGTAAACTGCGCCTTCAACTGGCTGGACTTGGGAATTAAGTTCAAGTGATAGGTGTTTTGACCGGACACGGTCTCTTCTCCCACCAAACTTGCTTCGTAATTCGCCTGCAGGTCTTTGCCCGTGGTGCCGAATCCGACCAGGATGACTTTGCTGACCAGATCGCTCTGCTTCCCCAAATTGATCTCCTGCACCGTTTCGATTTTTGGCAGGTAGAGCTCAGCCTTGGTGCCGCGCAGTGTGATGAAACGCTGCTCGGGTTTGGTGAATTCAATTTTTACGTGAAGTTCTTTGGGTTTCGCGCGGCGGATCAGGATGGTACCGCTCTCTATGGACTTGTCCGCAATTACCTTGGTGAATTCCAGCTTTTGCACGTCTGCCGACATGCCGGTGAATTTCGGCGCCGCGGCATCAATCCTGGCGAGAACTTCCGGTAGCGTGGCCGCGGACAGAGGCAGTGCAAATGCCGGCAGACACAAGAATAGTGGATGGATTAAGATGCGCATAGGTGCCCTGAGGGCGCGTTACTGCGAACGGGTGTAGGCGAAGTAACCCTTCACCTCTTGTTCGGCATCAAAAAGAGGCAACAACCTTACGACCGTTTCCTTCTTTCCAAAGCGGGACTTGAGCATCGATTCCACCTTTGACGTCCGCTCCGCCTCGGCAACCGGGTTCACCAATTCGGGCTCCACGAAGAAGACATTTGCACCGTTCTCCTCGGGCAATCTTATGATGTTGCTAGCCCGCGGCTGGTCGCGAAAGATGGAACGCGGCGTGGCAAAAATGAAGGCCAGAATCAACACCACCATGACGTCGTACTGCCATCCGGCGCGCGGATAATCCCAGAGCAGAAATCGTTTCATATCAAAGAATTGGCTGCCACCATAGATGCCTACAATTTTAACACGGGGGGGGACGCTCCTTTCGGCCTAGAATCGGACCGTTCGTTCTCCCTGCGTCACTCTGGCGCCTAGTGTCCCGATGCCCTCGATTCGAGCCCGCACCTTGTCCCCAGCCTTAATGCGTGCGCCCTTCGGACATCCGGTGGAAATCAGATCGCCAGGGTAGAGCGTCATATGGTCACTATGAAACCGTACCAGCTCTAAAGGTTGCGTTCTCATGTTGCGGACAAAATCGCGGGAACAGATGCCGTCGTTATGCTCGGTGATCACTTCCAGCCCACCAACGTCTGAAATCTCATCGGCGGTCACAATTACCGGGCCGAAGCTGAAGAACGTATCGATGCTCTTTGAGCGTGTCAGGTAGCGCGGATTCTTGCGCAGGATGTCCAGCGCGGTCAAATCAAGCGTGGTGGTGTAACCGAAAATCACATCCTGAATGTGCTCTGGCGGCACGAACCGGCAGGTCTTACCGATCACTACTCCCAGTTCGCCCTCAGCGTCCACATCGTTAGTCACCTCCGGCGGAGGCAATTGAATATCGCCTTCGGGTTGAAACATGCACGAAGCCGGCTTCATGAAACTGCCGGGTTCCTCGGGCTGCACTGCGTTGATGTCCTCGGCATGGGATTTGTAGTTCAAGCCGATGCACCAGATTTTCGGCGGCACTTCATAAGGCAACAGAGGAGTGATTTCGCCGAAAGGAATGGTGCCGCCTTCGGAATAGCCAGCCAGTGCCGGTGCCGTGCCGCTCTGAATGATCGCCAAGACGTCGTCGGGAACGCGGGTTCCCAGTTTCGCGTTAATCTGTTCCACTGGCACAACGCCGCGCCCCGTTACCAGGCCTGCATGAACTGCGCCGTCAAATCGAAATCGAATCAATTTCATAGTGTCCTTCTTTAACTAGATTGAAGTGGCGATGTCCACCAAGTCGCTAAATACGCCGTATGCCGTCTGCTCGACTCCGGGTGAAATGGAGACAGTGCCTACGGTGCCCATCAGGTCCGTGTGCAGCAGTAATAGGTTCGAGGTGCCATGGACGGATGCCAGTATATCGGTGTCGTCCAACACTTCCGCTCGTACCCGCAACTTCACTCCACTGGAAGTTTGCGTTCCGCGGCTCACCAGGCAGACCGTTTTGCGGGAGGCAGTCATGTCGCGAATCTTGGCGACAGTCAAGCGGCCGATTCCTTTGCGGTCGACATCGAGCGGCGTCACCTGCGCGTCCATCAAAACATTGGCCAGGGCCGCGGCCTTCGCCGCCGAATCCCAACCGTCAATGTCGTAGCTGGCGTCGGCCTCTGTAATGCCAAGGTTTCGCGCTTCGGCGATACCTTCCTCCATGCTCAATCCGCGGCGCATGGCGGCGATCACCACCTTCGAAGTGGAATTCAAAACGCCGGTAAAACCCAGCACCTTAACGCCGGGCAGATTGCAGCGGACCATATTGAACACGGGCGCTCCATCCATGCAGGTGGATTCGAAGCGGAATTGGACGCCGGCCTGTTTGGCTTCGTTTCGTAGCGCGGCGTAGGCGTGGGCGATGGGGCCCTTGTTGGCTGTGACTACATGCATCCCCCGCGCGAAGGCTTCGCGAATGTGCGTGATGGCGGGTTCGCCGGTGGCCGGGTCCAGCGTGGTGAGTTCCATGGCCACTTCGGCTTTTGACCGGTCAAGGAATTCGCCGATCGATGTCGCGTGCGCTTCAAAGCTGGGGTCCAATGGAAGCCCGCGCAAATCGAACGCCGATCCGTGCCGCGCCGTCTGAATGGCGACGATGCGGAAGGGATATACGGAGCGTTTCTGGTGCAGCAGGCGCGCGAACGCTCGACCCACGTTGCCATAGCCGATGAGCGCGAGATTCAACGCACCATCTTAGCAGGGCACTCCGCGGGCGTTATTGGCGGGTAACAGCGGCGGCACGGCGCGCGGGATGAAAATGCCGTTGAGCAAACCAAGCCGATGAGAATCCCAAAGGCGGTCAACCATCCGGCTTCCTTCAAAACGAGGGAATATACCGCACGCTGTTGCGCGTCGAGGGCCATGCGGATGCCAATCTCACGGCGTCTTTGGCTTGCCGAATAAGGAACGATGCCGTAGAGTCCGACTACTCCCCGCAGTAGGGTGAGCACGTTGATATAAGTGGAACGGGTCAATAGCCCTCCCATTCCCACGGCGTCACCCAATCAGCGAAGATCTTTTCCAGCAATGGGCGAAACACCCGCTCGCCGTTGTCGCTGTTGGTCAGTAGGATCATGCACGCCTTCCGCCGTTCAAAGCAGATCATATAATTCTGCGCGCCGTCGCCGTGGCCTTCTTTGAAAAATGCAGGGCCGAAGCGGGTGTGGGTGAGCAGTCCCCAGCCGACGCCATAAGCGAGACCGGCCGCGGGCGCTTCCGTTCCTTCCGGCTCTTCCGGGCCGCTTGAGAACTGGTGCAGCGACCGGATGAATATGAACGGTGCGAGCATGGCCTTGCGCGCCGCCGGCTTCAGGATCTTTCCCTCAAGCAGTGCAGCCGCAAACCGGGCCAGATCCTCCGCGCTGGTGGTCATCGAGCCGGCAGCGCGGGCGGGGAAGCGTTGTGTGTGCGACAAAAAGCGTTCGTCGACGCCATAACGGTCGGCCACGTTCGAGGCGAATTCCTTGCGATAGATCAGGCCGGTGTGGGTCATCCCTAACGGCGTGAAGAGCGAGTCCTGCATCAGTTGATCCAGCGGACGGCCTTTCTGTTGCTCGATCACGAACTGAACCAGATTGATTCCCTCGCCAGAGTATCGAAACTGTTTTCCCGGTTGGAAGTGCAGCCGCATTTTCTTGTCCGGCTCCAGGAAAGCAAAGTTCGCCAAACCGCCGGAGTGAGCCAACAACATTCGCGGAGTGAGGGACGGCCAGGCCGGATCTTTGACAATCTCTGAGGCGGATTCGCGATAAGCCGGGTAAGTGTTCAGCGGCTGCGAAAGCTGGTTTGAGATAGGCTTATCCAAGTCGAATTCGCCGTGCTCCACCAATTGCATTACGTAGACGGCGAAGATGCTTTTCGTGATGGAGGCGGCCCAGGTGGTGGTTTCACGATCCATGAGAAGCCGCGGCTCGCGAACGCGCAGGCCGAAGGCCGCACTCCAAGCGATTCGGCCGCTGTCCAAAACCACGATCTGGGCTCCGGTAACCTGGGCGGCCTCTAAAGTCTTACGCGCGAAGGTTTCGGCATCTAGTGTCGTGATGGTAGAACCATCGAGCCGGCGGATGGACGCAGGCTCCTTTCCCGCGCAGGCAAGAGGTAGTAAAACGGCCAAGAGAAGGAAGTTTTTCACTCTGCCCTAAAGATACGCTAATGCCCGGAATTCGTTCGATGATTGTTAGCGGAGTCCGCCCGCAATCAGCAGCGTCTCGCTTTCGCTTGCTGGGTGTGGGGCGTTCAACCCATGAGGGCTCGGCCGCGCAGAGCCTGTCGTCTGGCATCGCGTCCCTCTATCCCACTCGCAGCGCCGCCGCCGGATCAATTCGCGCGGCCCGTCGCGCTGGAATGTAACTTGCAGCCATCGCCACCAGCACCAGCAATAGCGTGATTCCGCCGAAAGTCAACGAATCGGTAGCGCTTACCCCGAACAGGAATCCCTGCAGCACCCGTGTCAATGCGAGCGCTCCAGCGATTCCCAACACCGCGCCAGCCAGCGCTAGTCCCAGGCCTTGCCCTAAGACCAGTCTCAGGATGTCGCTCTGCTGCGCACCCAGCGCGCGGCGTATGCCCAGCTCTCTCGTCTTCTGCGCCACCGAGTAGGCAATCACGCCGTACAGGCCGACCACGGCCAGCAGCAGACCCGCCCCAGAAAAAGCCACCAGTAGCATCATCACCGACCGCCTTTGTCCTTCCGACGCGTCCACTACGTCTTCCATGGTCTTGACGTCGGTCATTGCCTGATCCCGATCGATCGCCATTACCTGGTTGCGGATCGCGTCCACAAAGCGCAGCGGATTTCCCGCCGTACGCACAGCGAACATAGAGGGCAGCGGCTGCGTCTGGCCGCGAGGTCGATACAGCCCCAGTGCGGCATCTTCGGCAAGACCCGCCTGACGCACATCCGCGACTACACCGACGATCCGCAGCGGCTCCGGATTTGCACCGGCCAGTAGCGAACGGCCCACCGGATCCTCTCCGTTTGGATAGGCCGGCCAGTAACGGCGTGCCAGGCTTTCGTTGATGATGGCCACGAACGGAGCGGTGCTATTGTCGCGCAGTTCAAAATCGCGCCCGCGCCGCAGTGGAATCGCCAGCGTGCGAAAGTATCCGGGCGTTACGGCTTGCAGCGTGGCGATGGGCCGCTCGTTCAACTGCAGCAGTGGCGATCCCACTAGATGCACTGGCGTTCCGGCAAAGCCCGTCATCGGCAGGGTGAGCGTAACAGCGGCGCTGCGCACACCCGGAATGGCTTCCACACGCTGTACCAACTGGTCGAAAAATGCGGCTTGCTTTTGCGTTGTGTCGTAACGCGTCAGCGGCAGTCCAATCTGCATGGTCAGCAGATTGGCTGACTGAAAGCCCGGGTCGACCCGGCGCAGCCTCGCCAGACTCTCGATCAGCAATGCTGCGCCGATCAGCAGGATGATGGACAGCGCCACTTGTCCCACTACCAGCAATCCGCGCGGGTTCAGCCAAAGCTCAATCTGTTTTGGCCATCTGGACTTCGAGGATTGGCCGACGGTCTTCATCACGCTGGCCAGGTCTGGGCGCGATGCCGCGAGTGACGGCGCTAATCCAAACAGCAGGCTGGTGAGCACCGAAAGCACCAGCGCAAACCCCAACACCATTCCATCCAAGCGAGCCTCCGCCAACCGCGGCAGTTCCAGGCCCGGCATTCGCGCGATGCCGCGCAAGCTCCATTCGGCAACCAGCAATCCTAGCGCTCCTCCGGCGGCGGCCAGCAGCAGACTCTCGGTCAGTAATTGCCCGACGATGCGTCCGCGTCCGGCGCCCAGTGCGGCGCGGATCGCGAATTCCTTCGATCTGGAGCTGGCGCGCGCCAACAACAGACTGGCCACGTTGGCGCAAGCGATAATCAGCAGGAAGCCCACCGCGCCGGAAAGCATCCACAGCATCGATCGAACATCCCGAACTAAATAATCCTTCATTGGCGTTACATGTTCCGCCTGATTCGGCCGCGCGTCTAGCATTTCCGGATGGGCCAGTGCGTATTGATTATGAATAACCGCCAACTCGGCGCTGGCCGCCTGCAGAGTTACCCCAGGTTTCAGGCGCGCAAAGACGCTCAGAATCGGGCTGTGTTGCCGCATGCGCGGCGGGATGGCGGATGGCTGCAGGGGCCGCCAAACATCGACTCCCGGAAAAGGAAACTGGAAGCCCGGAGGCAGAACGCCGATGATGGTGTAACTGGCTGCGGCGAGTCTCACCGTGGCGCCGGCAATTTTCGGATCGCCCCCAAATCGCCGGTGCCATAACTCGGCGCTAATCATGGCCACGTCGGGCCCGGGCTTGTCTTCGCCAGGCAGGAATCCGCGGCCCAGCAACGGTGCGATGCCCAGAATCTGCAGGAACTCCGGCGACACCCGCGCGCCCTTCAGCGGTTCCGGGCTATCGGTGCCTGAGATGGTCACGTTTTCCGTGAAGGCGAGAAACGCGCCCGCTCCCGCGAACGAACGTGCCTGTGCGATGGCCTCGAATTTGGTAACCGTGGCTCCGGCCGAGGTGCGCACCAGCCGTTCCGGTTCCTGGTAACCGAGTGGCTTGAGCAGGACCGCGTTGACCACCGTGAACATGGTGGTGTTCGCTCCAATGCCCAGCGCCAGAGTCAGCACGGCAGTCAAGGCGAAGGCCGGATTCTTTTGTAGAGTCCGCCAAGCGTATTGAAAGTCTCTCGATACGGTTTCCAGGAAGCTGGTTGCACTCATACTGTTATTTTCTACTCATCCGCCAGGCGTCGCCGCCATCTTCGTAATAGCGGCGCACGGTTCGGGTGCGAACGAACCCGAAGCGTTTGTAGAACCGGATGGCCGAATCGTTGGTGATGCGCACCATTAGACACCAATGCCGCACTTGCCTGCGCCGCAACTCCGCGGCGCTATACTCAATCAACGCCGCGCCGACGCCGAGTGTTCGAAAGTCAGGGTCGACTGCAATTGACGCCAGTTCCGCGCGCTGCCGGCCCGCGCACGTGATGGCATATCCGGCGATACGGCGTCCGAACTTGGCAATCAGAAAGAGGTCCGGATAGCGCACCAGATAATCCAGAAACAACGGAGCGTCCCAAGCTTCAGCGGGGAAGCACAGGGTTTCAATTTGAAGCAGCCGTGGCAGGTCGCCTTTCCGAAACTGCCTGATGGCGATCCGGCTATTCAAGGATCACGAACTGATTTGGCCCTAAATCCAGCTGCACGAATGCCGTCCCATTCGCCGCCCGCTGTACCGCCGGACCGGCGCCTGCCGGGTATAGAGACTTCATCACCTTGCCGGCCGGTTGCACGCCCGCATCCACCACGACGCGATCTTTCCGCTGATGCCCGCTGACGTTATATGCCACCAGCACTTCGCGGCCATAGAGAACGCGTGAAAACGCCAGCGTGTAATCGGCGCCGAAGGGAAATCCAAAATCTACGCCGTTTCCGGAGATTTGGCGGAAGTACATCCGTCCGAATCGCAGTGGTTCCGTGTGCCGCACCACCGCTGCAATATTCGCGATCTCCCGATAGATACTGCAACCCGTGTTCATTAGGTTCACACCTGGCGCACCCTTATCGAACATTGCCTCGCGCATGTGGTTGTCTGAACCGTTCCCCTCAAAGCCCTGCTCAGTTCCATAGTAAATACAGGGTGTGCCCAACGCGCATAAAATATAGCCGATTGCTCCAATGATCTGGTTTTCCGGGGCGCCCGCGCCGATGCGTCCTCCAGGCTGCCAGAAGGAATCGTGGTTATCGGCGAAGGTTACCAGAAAGCGGCCGATCTCACCCCGGTTCAAGGCCCGGTTGCGCTGCGCCTCCAAGCGATCGAATAGCGGCTGCGGACCGATGAACCCCTTGATCACATCGCGTAGCGGAACGCCTTCCGCCAAGCGAAAGTCGAGCACGGAATCGATGCCGAAGAACACGGTGTCGTTGCCATCTTGGCGGGAAGTGTTTTGGCCGATGTAGCGGTCAATGATCTCGTCGCTCGGCGACGCAACTTCGCCGAACAGAAAGAAGCCACGCTTGCCCAGGGAATAGGCATACTCGCGAATGTTGGAACAGAAACGAGAACAGGCTAATTCACCCATGTGCTTCACCGCATCCAGGCGAAAGCCGTCCACATCCGCCTCGCGTATCCAATAGCAATGCGCCTGAATTAAAACGTTGATCAGTTCCGATCCGGCCTGATCGTCATCGTTCGCAAAATCCTTCAGCCCCACCATATCGCCGTGCTGGTTTTCGGGATAGGTGTCGTAGTTGCCCATATCGCCTTTGCGATGGTAGTAATCCGGGTTGCGCAACTCCAACGGCAACGGACGGTCGGGCTTTCGCCACGAACCAAACGCGAACTGCTGATCGTTCGAATAGTTGAATCCAAATCCTCCGGGGTACGCCCAGTTATCGCCGGAGTGATTGATTACCACGTCCAGAATGATGCGTATTGGGAATGGCTTGCCGTTTAACTGGAAGCTGTGGGCCGCAGCCACCAGGTCAATCAGATCCTGCTTGGTTCCAAAGTGCGGATCGATATCCAGGTAATTATTGATGTTGTACCCGTGATAGGCGCCGCTGTTGTTTTCAAACACCGGCGAAAGCCAGATGGCGGTACACCCGAGTCCCGCAATGTAGGCCAGGTTCTGAGTGATGCCCTTGATCTTGCCGCCGTAAAAATCGTCTGGAGTCTGCACTCCCAGAGCGCGGCCCGAGCCCGCAACGGGTGCCCGGACGGAGGCGTCGTGGAAACGATCCACTAACAAAAAGTAGATAAACTCTTCCCGCCATTCGCGGTCGATGTGAAAGTATTGCTTCCCTGGGATCGGTGTAAGATCCAGTTCAGCCACTGTGGTTGGCATGCGTCCTCCTACTAGAAGGTTGATTGGAGTTGGATCAGAATTCGACTTTTTCGATCATCGAATTCAATTCGCTCTCAAGCGCCGCTTTCTTCTGGGTAAGCTCGTTTTGCCGGTCCCGCAACGTGGCGAGTTGAGATTCCTGTTCCGCTAACGTACGCGCGTACTTCTGTACTTGTTCCTGCTGTCCGCTCACTTGATTCAGGTTGGCGATATTCTGCCGCACTCGCCCCTGATCCTGAATTAGATTATCGATCTGCGTGTTGGTCCGGCGCAACGCCGCGTCCGCATCGGCGATGCTCTGCT
The DNA here is from genome assembly GCA_038230275.1 of Bryobacterales bacterium. Lineage (GTDB taxonomy): Bacteria > Acidobacteriota > Terriglobia > Bryobacterales > Bryobacteraceae > JANXXV01. The sequence continues at coordinate 54,886 of JBBRNO010000001.1, read as the reverse complement.
TCGTCTTGGCGATTTGTTCCAACTGGGTTCGAGCAGCCGCGCTGAGGACTTTGTTTTGAGCGAAGGTGATCAGCTCCTGCGTATTGAAATTCGTGATCAGGATGGAATTTTGGAGTTCCCGCTCTTCCACCACGGGGAATTTTTCGGTTGCGCCCGCCGCCAGTTTCACTTCAAAGCGATAGGCGTTCGGCGTGGTCTCGGCTGGTTTCTGATTCAGCACTTTGTAGCCGTAGCGAACGGGGTATTGGATGATCAGCGTCTTCGCCTTCTTGTCCACGTTGACGATGGTGTACGTCCGTGTTTCGCGGGCCGCTTGGCGGGTGGTGATTACTCCGCGGCGCGCGTGGATTTCGCGGATCGCTTCCGTGCTGGAATCGAACACGGTGGTGATGCGCGTACCCAAATCCACGGCGTAGCTGATCAGCCGCTTGTCCCCGGCCTTTACCGTTTCCACCAGCGCCTCGCCGCCGTAGGCATTGGCGTCGAACACGGTGATCGGTCCGCCGTCTAGAGTTTCCCCGGTGGAATTCGTCAGTTCGGCGGCATTCATGGGATGCGGCGACGTCATGTCGGAATAGATCAGCAGCTTCCGCGCACCAATCTTCTGTTGCAGGAACGGCAGCATCGCCGATTCGGACTTCTTCACTGTGACTGGGCCGCCGAAGCGGTACTCGAACAAATCCCCCAGCTCGCGCCCGATTGCGGTGCTGGCGATGGAGCTGTCTTTGACCATTTGAGCCGCTTGTACCGTGACGTATTGCTCCATCCGTCCAGCCTGCATCGCCTTCGCTTGAGCTGGGGCGGGCGCGGCGGCCTTGCGGGGCGCGGCGGCGTCGATCTCTCGCGGAGCAGACTTCGGTGCGTTCATGGCACCCTCATAAACCTGCGGCATCAGTGCCCGATCCTCCTCCAACTCCGCCGTTGGCCGCTGCACATACTTCGGTTCATAAAGCTGACTGATGAATGACACCGGCCGTCCGGAAACCAGAGAAAGCCGCACTTTATCCCAATCCTCCCCAGTGGTGTTATCCACGATCGCCCAGCCTTCGAGCGTCGGTTCCCCGGTTTCCTTAAACAGCAGCCGGTAGCTCGACTTCCAAACCGGAGTGGGGATCATGTAGCTGGCCGAAAGTTGGCGCGTGCCGGAATCCACCGAATCGATGTACACACTTCGCTTCTCCTGGGACCTTGCAGCCGCCACCACTCGCAGATAGTCCCGTAACTGGGCCTGCAGCGCGGCGTCGCCCAATTGAACGCTGGTTGCCGCCGATAAATCCAGGGTTCGCAACTCGCCGGAATCCACCAGTAGGACCAACTGTTCCCGCTCCGGCCGTTTGTCGTCGCCCGCCACGACGCGCGCGCTCACAATGGTCCCGGCCAATAAGTCCGCGCCAAATTTCAGCGTGATCCGCGCGCCCTTCAGCTGATTCAAGAAGCCGCTCAGCGACGCGTTTTCAGGCTGCACCTGGAATGGGAATTCCCCCAGCTTGTGGTCCAGCGGCTCGCTGGAATCGTAGCGCAATCCGGTGATCTTGCCGCCATTTTTATCCTGAATCGTCAGCGATTTCAACACGTCGTTCATCTCCGGCGCTTTGAATTCCAACCTCGCCGCTTCGCCGGGCTTCAATTCGCCGGAACGCTCAAAATATCCCACTCCGTGCTTATAGAGAATTACGGTACGCACCGGAAGCTCGGCAGCGGACAAACAAATTGCGGATACTAACAATATCGGGTAGAGGATTTTCATAGATCGGGATCGGAACACGCCTCCTTATGGCGGCAGCTTTCCTTACTATATGTCACCACCGGGGCCTCGCCTTTCAAGGAATTTTCGCTGGATCCCCCCAAACACCCGAGAATGGCTTGGTTTCACACTGCTAGGCCCCTGCCCAGCTTGACATACCCCGCCGTACACGTCAGACTTACTTCTATGTGGGCCGGCCGTCTCCGCGCCTTGGAAATCGATGAAACGGAAGGATATCTTGCGGGCTCACAGCACCGCCGCCAAAGCGGCGCTCATCACCCTGGTTTTCGCCGCTTCCTGCCTGGCACAGTTTGAAGGCGGTGGCGGCCCATCCATTCTCAGCCGCGGCGGCGGCAAGCCAGGTCAAGCGGGCGGCAAACCGGTCAATTTCAATTTTTACGCCGGCATCAGCGGTTCTTATAATAATGGTTCCATTCCCATCGATACCGGCAGCGGAACGGTGGATCAACTGGTTCTCTATGGAGGATCGCTGAATGGCGGCATCACCGGGAGCCATGCCTGGAAGGACTCCTCTATTGGCGTCGATTATCGGGGCGACTACCGCCGCTATAGCAAGCACTCCTATGCCGACGGCAGCGAACAGGCCATCGACCTGCAATATACCGTTCGCGCCACCCGCCGGGTTACCTTTAATGTTGCCGTAGCCGGTGGAACCAGTAATTACGCGAACGGTGGATTTATCACACCCACCTCAATTCTTGACCCGAATCTGATTGGGATTCCAACTAATAGCATTTTCGATAGCCGAATCTACTACGTACAAACTACTGTCGGCATGACTTACCGGCTAAGCTCCAGACTGAGTTTCAATTTTAGCGGAGCTGGATTCACGGTGCACCGAACCTCGAAATCGTTGGTTGGCTTGAATGGATATAGGGCCAGTGCTCAGCTCACCTACCGCGTCTCCCGCCGCGACCAGTTTGGCGTGGGTTACAACTTCACCCACTTCAGTTACCCGCGTGCGTTCGGCGCCTCTGACTTGCATGGCGTAAGCGGGACGTATGGCCGTAAGCTGGGTCCAGGCCTGGATATCACATTCAGCGGCGGTATCTATCGCATTGAAACTCTCGGAACAGCGCAGGTAACACTGAGCCCGGAAGTGGCGGAAATTCTGGGACAAAGCTCCGGCTATCAGGCAATTTACCGCGTAAACTACATTCCTCAGTATTCAGGCGGACTGACCTATGGGCGGGGACATTCCAACTTCACAGTCTCGGCAGGGGCGGGTGTCAACCCGGGAAACGGAGTCTATTTGACTTCGCGGACGGTGAATGCCGGTGCGGGGTATAGCTATAACGGGATCCGCAAGGTGTCACTGAGTGCATCCGCGGGCGCCACCCAATTGTCCAGCATCTTTCAAACACTGGCACCTTATCGCAATTATTTTGGCGGCGGCGGGGCATCGTATATCATTTCCCGGCATTTAAGTACGTCTCTGCAAACGGATATTCATACGTTTACCATCGACGGAAAGAATCGCGCTGGGTATTCCGTGTCACTCGGGATATACTGGTCCCCAACAGAGATTCCGATTCCAAGCTGGTAGGGCCAAACGGTTAAGCAAATGGGCGATTTAGTGGGGGCAAAGCTCCTTTTGGTGGATGATGAAGCGGCACTCCTCAAGCTGATGGAAACCTTCCTGGGCCGCATGGGTTATCAAGTGACGTCGCACACCAGCGCCAACGCCGCGCTGGCAAAATTTGAGGCGGACCCCAATCATTTCCGGCTTGTGGTTGCCGATCTGACCATGCCGGAAATGGCGGGTGACCAGATGGCGCTGCGGATGGTGGAATTGAACCCGAATATCCGGGTGCTGCTGTGCAGCGGCTATCCCTTCGACGTCCGTTCCTTACCCGAAAGCGTACGCGGCCAATTCTCGGTTTTACAGAAGCCCTTTGTCCCCAAAATGCTGACCGGGGCCGTGGAAGAGCTGTTGAGCCGGTCCATTACTGCGCCGTAGATTCCAACGCCCACTGCAGGCGCTCGGCGAAGTTTTCGCCCGAATCCGACCACAGGCGCTTCTGATCCACGTTTAGATTCCGGTCCAGTTCGGCGGCCAAATGCAGCAGGCTGCGAATGTTCGATTGCGCCATAAAGGCGTTATTTGGAAATTCCGGCTGTGGCAGGAAACTGGCATCCAGGCCGAAGTCGATGCGCAGATGATCTGTCTCTTCGCTCTCAAATCGCGGCCCGAAGCAGGAAAGAATCACGCGCGTGGGGGTCAATTCCCAGTCTGTTCCGAACTGCCAGAGATCCCATTTTGCCTCCAACTGAACGGCGCAATCGCCGGCGGCAAATTCCTTGGCCGAAGCCAGCGCCTGGTCAATGTCCAGCGGGGAGGGTAGCGGCAACTCAATCAACGGCGGCTCTTCCCAGCTAACCGCGTGTACGCGCAGCACGGAGCCGCTGGTGTTGAGCCGCGAAAATGGAAACTGCCGCAGCATTTTTTCGTAGTGCCGCAACATGTTGTTCTCGGTGAAGCCCCGGAGGCGGTAGGAAAGAAAGAGTTGGTCTGCCATAGAGTCCCACTTACATCGTATCGAACCGATCGGCTAAGCTGGAATTCGCGTTATGAAACCGCTATCTTTGCTTGTCGTCACATTACTGCTATTCCCCGTTCTGGCAATTTCCGCCGAGGGAGATACTGAGCGCATCCGGGCGTTGGAAGAAAGGGTCGCCTATCTGGAAAGCGCGCTTCGCAGCCTGATTGGCAAACCCGCACCCGCGGCGCCGGAGCCGCAACCTCTGCCGCCGGAAACGCAACCGCCGCCGGCTGCCGTGTTCAAGCCACGGTTTGAGATGCCCCCGGAATTGGTCCCGGAAATCGGCAAAATCGGCGCCGAGGTGGGCGTGTTGGTTTCCGCCTCCGCCAGCCCGTTCCGTCTGAACAACGGGACGTTCCAAGCCGGCTTCATCGATCTACCCTTGCTGGACAAGCCGGACCGGATGCGCGGCAAGCTCTCCTACGAAATTCTAGTGGGGATGACGGAATCCCGCAGCACATTCAAGACTACTTCGAACGTGGCGCAAGTGGCGAATCTCACGGTTTTGACGGCGCTGAACCCCAGCGGCGGATTGCAGAATGTGACCGCCGCCCTTAGCGGCACCGGGGCTGCGCCGTTTCCAGTTACCACTTCCACGGAGACACGGCTGCGCGTGTTACAGGTGGTGCCGTTCTCATTGAAATACACCAGCACCGCGTTGGACCGCTGGCGGATCCGGCCCTACGCCGTTTTGGGCTTCGGAATCTTCGTCACCATTCACAATCAGAACCCCGCTCGCGGCACGGCCGCTACTTTCGGAGTGCGCCAGGATGCGCAACTGCCGCCGGACATTCTTGCTTTCGTGAATCAGAATTTTGGCGGCCAGGCGCCATTCGGCGGGCCACTAGTCGCGGGCCAGATTTCGCAATCCCCCGAACTGGAACAACGCGGACTTCCGGGCGGACATGGCAATTTGGACCTGGGCCTGCACACCGGTTATGGATTCGAATACCGGCTGATGAGGAGTCTGTCTCTGGGGTTCGACGGACGTTGGAACAAGATCGCCGGAACGAACGGCGGATTTGGAACCTGGGGGACGCGCATTGGAATCCACTTCTAGTAGCTACTTGGAAGGCGGGTCCGCAACGGCTTTCGGCATGGGTGCAATCGAGGCGCCAGCGGCAGTCATCAGCCGCCGAAACACCGCGATGGTATCCGGCGAGGGCTTGAAATTCCCAAAACGGTGGCCATCCGCAATCCACAGCGGCGTCCATCCGTGCGAGTTCTTCTGGTTCCACACCTCAATTTTGGCGCCGTGATCGGCCAGGAATTGCACCGCTGCGGGATGATTCCGGTAGGCTGCCCCGTGCATCGCGGTTTCGCCATTGTCATCCACGGCATTCACGTCGGCGCCCAGATCCAGAGCGGCTTGCAACGCTTCCACCACTTCACTCTCCGTTCCCGCATCCTCGCCCGGTGAGCGAGTGCCCAGTCCCGCGGCAACAATCAGCGCCGTCGCGTTATCGGCATTCGGAATTTTCGGGTCCGCGCCCAGCGCGGCCAGCGCGCGCATCAATTGCGCGTCGCCGCTGCGGGCGGCGAGCAGGTAAGGGGTAGCGCCCATCGTATTCAGGCTTGTTAATCCCACATTAACCTTTTTGGTCATCCGCGCATTCAGGTTCGCGCCGTGTTCCACCAGTTTCTTCACCATCTGCAGGCTGCTGATGTTCCCAGACCCCTGCGGCGCCGGATCGTTGTCACCAAGACCGGGCTTGCGAACCCATGTAATGCTGTGTAGCGCGGTCCAACCCGGCAGCGCGGCATTTGGATCGGCACCCGCGTCCAACATGACGGATGCCAGCTCAAAATGCGCGTTGGAAACTGCCAGTAGTAATGCGCTGGTGCCCGCGGCCGGTGGACCCTGCACGCCGCCCGCTTTGCGCGCGGAGGACTTCACCGTCTCATTCACATCCGCGCCTGCCTTCAATAACGCTTTCACCACGCCGATCTGCCCTTCTCGTGCCGCAAATAGCAGTGGCGTGAAAGAGGATTTTGAAGTGGCATGAAGATCGGCACTGCCCTTCAGCAGCGCTTCCACGGCGGCCACATTTCCTTCCGCCGCCGCCCACATCAGCGCCGTTTGCTCCATCCAGGTTTCCTTCGCATTGACATCGGCTCCGTGAGCAAGCAACGCTTTTACTGCGTCCACTTTGCCCGTTCGCGCCGCCGTCATCAGCGCGGTTTCCCCTCCGGAAAGAACGGTATTCGCATCGGCGCCGACCTTTAACAGCAGCTCCACCATCGCGCCGTTGCCATTGGCGCAGGCCAGGGAAAGGGGCGTAACGCCATAGCGGTTCGCGGCCTTCACGTCGGCGCCGGCACGTAGCAGAAGCTTCGCCGTTTCCAGATCGTCCTGATTCGCGGCCCAATGCAGAGCGCTGGTGCCGTCCAGCTCACGAGCGTTTACGTCGGCGTGCTGCTGCTCCAGAAGGGCGCGGACGGCCGCGCGGTCCATCTTCCTGGCAGCATCCGGCAGCCGCGAGTCGACCCCGGAAGCCATCACGCAGGCAACAGATAGGAATGTAGCCGCACACCACTTCATCACAGAGATAGCGGCTCCAGTAATTCCTTCACCTTGCCTTTGCTGTCGGCGAACTTGTCCAGACGCACGCCTACCTTATCGAGCAGCGTCAAATGCAAATTGGCGAGTGGTGTTGGCTCAGCGTAGCGGATATGCCGCCCGCCCTTCAAATTCCCCGCGCCGCCCCCTGCCACCAGAATCGGCAGATTGACATGGTCATGCACATCCGGATTCCCCATGCCGCTGCCGTACATATAAACCGAATGATCCAGCAGCGTGCCATTGCCATCGCGCGTGGCCCGCAGCTTCTCAAGAAAGTAAGCGAACAGCGATACGTGGAATGCGTTGATCTGCGCCACTTTCGCCAGCTTTTCCGCATTGCCTCCATTATGAGTAAGCGGATGGTGCGGTTCGGAAACGCCAATCTCAGGATACGTTCTGGTGCTGGTTTCACGAGCCAACTGGAACGTAGTTACGCGGGTGACGTCGCCCTGCAAGGCCAACACCTGTAGATCAAACATCAGCCGCGCATGGTCTGCATAAGCCGCAGGCACGCCCACCGGACGCTCCAGATCCGGCAATCGCGAATCAGCCGTCTCCGCTTCGGCTTTCTGAATACGCCGTTCCACCTCGCGCACCGTATCCAAGTATTCACTCACCTTCGTGCGATCTCCCGGACCAAGGCGCTTCTGCAGCCGCGCGATATCCTCACCCACCCAATCCAGCAAGCTGGCATTCTTTCGTAGTTCGGCGCGCCGTTCCGCCGAACTGCCCCCATCGCCAAACAGACGCTCGAACGCGACGCGCGGGTGGGCCTCGGAGGGCAGCGGTGTAGTGGGAGAAGACCACGACAAGTTGTTCTGATACACGCAGGCGTAGCCGTTATCGCACTGCCCTACTGTGGTTAGCAGATCCATGCCCAGTTCCAGCGACGGCAACCGCGTGTCACGGCCCAATTGCTTCGCCGCAATCTGATCCACCGTTGTGGCCAGGTAATAATCGCTGCTCTCGGTCCACTTCGAGGTCGCGGCGCTGAGAAATGCGGCGTTTGACGTGGCGTGGGTGCCGGGATAAGCGTTGCGCAGTTCCATGTTCGTCATCACCGTGAGTTGATCCACAAACGGAGTAAGCGACTTCAGAATTGGGGAAAGCTCTCCCAGTCCGCCCGAACCCGGAGGAGTCCACCGCGCAAGGTGAGCTCCCATGGGGATGTAAACGAAGCCCAGGCGTCGTACCGGATTACCCGGAGTGGCGGCCAGTGCCGTCATCGAGGGAACCATCGCATCCAGCAGCGGCAGCGCCAGCGCGGTACCGGCGCCGCGTAGAAACGTTCTGCGCGGCAGGGCTTTCTTCGTGATCATCATTGCGATCTCCTCATTTGAAACGGCGTGCTGTTGACGATACCAAGCACAATCGACGAAAACCGGAAATTCTGAGCTTCGGAATCACGAACTACTTTTCGAATCGCCGGAGCGTCGAAATATTCCACTTTGCGGCCTAAGGCATAGGTTAGAAGCTTGCCGCTGAACGTAGTGACAAAAATATCAGGCCGGCTCACCAGCGCCTTCCGCAATCCCGGCACTCCGGTGAACTTACTGCCGTCCGGCAGGCCTCCGGAGGCATCGATCGGAGTGGTGTCTTCCATTGTTCGCCAGCGGCCCACAGCATCGAAGTTTTCCAGCGAGAAACCCACCGGATCCATCAATTGGTGGCAACCGGAACACGCGGGATTCGCCCGATGTTGGGCCATCCGCTCGCGCATGGTGACGTTGTTCCCAACGCCGCTGTTCTCCTTCAGGCTAGGGACGAACGCCGGCGCCGGCGGCGGTGGAATACCCAGAATATTGGATAAGATCCACTTGCCGCGAATCACCGGAGAGGTGCGCGTGGCATACGAAGTCACCGTGAGAATGCTGCCCTGACGCAGTAGACCGCCGCGCTCGCCATCGTCACCAAATGTCACTCGCCGGAAACGGCTGCCGTACACGTTCGGAATTCCATAGTGCTTAGCCAGCCGTTCGTTCACAAACGTGTAGTTCGCGCTCAGTAATTCAACGATGCTGCGGTCTTCCCGCATGATGCTCTCGACGAATAATTCCGTCTCTTTGCGGAAAGCCTGGCGAAGATTATCGTCGAAATCCGGGAAGGCGCGCATGTCTGGATTAGACGACGATAGATTGCGCAAGAATAGCCATTGGTCGGCAAAATTGGTCACCAGCATCCGCGAACGGTCGTCCGCCAACATGCGCCGTACCTGCTGTTCCAGCACCGCCGGAGTTTTTAGCTTGCCCGAACCCGCGGCGTCGAGCAGTTCATCGTCGGGAATACTGCTCCAAAGGAAGAAAGAAAGCCGGGACGCGAGTTCCAGATTACTGACGGCATAAGCCGAGCCCGGCGCCACTCCGGCAGGATCTTGTTCCACGCGAAACAGGAATTCCGGGCTCACCAGAACGGACCGCAGCGCCATCTCGATTCCATTCTCAAATCCTCCGTCTTTTCGGGCGTCTTTGTAGAAATGCATGGGAGCCGTTAAGTCCGCGGCTGTCACCGGCCGGCGGTAAGCGCGGCGCATCACGGTAGAGAGAATTCGTTTCGCGCAACCATCCTCTTCATCTGCCGCTGCCGGTTGACATACCAGCAACCGGCGGCGGCTGGGTGTGTCTCCGGGGCCTTTGGCGGAGTAAGGTCCATTGACGGTAAGGGAGTAAACGGCCGGCTGCGGCCGCGGATGCCGGTCCATATTGAAATGCACCTGTAAGGGTTGGCGTTCGGTTTCAAGAAGTGCCGAACGCTTCTTCACGAAGGCCACGCCCAACACGTGCGGACCGGCCGTCACGGGAATGCGGACCTTCAGATCCTGATCCACCGCGTGATGATCGTTGCTGGATTCGGGAGGTTTCACGGTAAACAGCCGCACGCGCTCGCCGTCGAGCGTCAGTTCCACTTCATGTGGATCTTTCAGTCCTTCGACATGTTCGTTGCGGTCCCGCGCCAGCCGCAGTTGAATGTCATACTCGGCATCCAGTGGAAAGGTATACGGAAGCACCATCCCGCCGCGGGTGCCCAACGGCAGCTCGTCGAAATGCTCTTCCTGCGTCAGGTCTGGAGGCAGATTGATGGTGTCCCCGCCAGGCGCGCGGATCGGACTGCCCAGTGCCCGGCGGCTGATTTTTTGCGCGGCCGAAAGATATCGTTCCAAGAGCGTTGGTGACAGATCGCCCACCGTGACGTTGTCAAAGCCATGGCTGGATTCATCCACCGGCAGCATGGAAGAGACATCGATATCGACAGCCAGCAGGTCGCGAATGGCATTCCTGTATTCGGTCCGGTTCAGCCTGCGGAAAGTATCCGTCCGCCCGGGGTTAGGCTTGGCTACAGCTGCCCGATCCAGTGAACCCTCCAGCAACGAAAGCAGCTGGCTATAGGTACGCTCGTCTGGCCGCGGCAATCCGGCCGGAGGCATGGAACGAGTGCGCAGCTTACGGATTACCTTCTCCCATTCTTCCGGATGTTGACTGGCGTTGGTCACGCTGATTCCATCCAGCGCAATGCCGCCGGATTTCAATTTGCTATTGTGGCAACCCTGGCAATACTTGCCGATTTCAGCACGCCCGAATGGCTGTTGCTGCGCCGCTGCCGCAGCGATACTGAGGCTGGCCAGGCACACAAGTTGGATGCAACGGCGATAGAGGTTTGACTGGTTTTCCGGCAATCTAGAGCCAGTATATATTCTCCCACGAAACCCTGGACGGTGGTCCGCTACCCTGGCAAGATCTCCGGCATGTCTTCCTGGCGCATGCGAACCGCCGGGTCTCCAAACACAATGTAATTCCGCGCATCGTCGCGCGCCACCCAGCGGCTTGCCAACTCGGCATCCGAGACAGCCTTGCCCCGCTGCTTATCGTTCAGTGACTCCAGCAGTTCCGCCGAAAGCCCAGCCCAGCGCACGTTAAAGCGATCCAACGCCTGGCCCACGCGGTCACCGCGGCAAAGGCTGCCCAGAACGTCGCGAAAGCCTTGCGTTTGCGCGCCGCCCCGGTCGGACACAAGCGAGTAGCCCCAGGCGCGGTCCACATGCGCAATGGTGGCCAGCGCCCCGGCGCCTCCGTGCGTCAGCATCGCCTGTGGCAGGCGCGCCAGCATCGTGTTTGGTGCAATCTGCTTCGGTTGATTGTTCAGCCGCTGAAACGTATCGAACTTTGGACAACCTCCGCCGTAGCAGGCAAAGAAGAAGTGAATCAGGCCGTGAAAACTATTGCCCGCGCCAAGATCTGCCGCCGAAAACCAGTGCTGCTCATTGATAGGCGAACCTGGGCCCGCCCAATCCTGACAAACCGGTGCACCTTGCATTCCTGGCAACCGAGGGTCATCCATGCGGAAGCCCATGCCATGCGAGCCGGAAATCAGCAGCGCCGGGGCACGGCCCGGCCACGTGTCGCTTAGAATCTGGCTCAGCGTGCTCTTGGTAGCCGTGTCGCCAATGGCGGATCGCACCATGAACTTCTGCCGCTTCCCAACGGGCATTGCGATTTGCGAACCGTTCGCCAAATCAGTGGCCACTCTGTCCGCGAATAACTGTGTTGCGGGGTCCCCTTCCGTCCGCGGAGCAAAGACGGCAATTTGACGCGCACGCGGCACCTGCGTGCTTGTTTCATAGGCGATGACGCTTTCGGCATAGAGCGCGTAGTCCGCTGCTTCCGGGAAATGCACGCGGCCCACTGCCCAGAAGATATCCAGCGCATATTGGAACTCAAATGGAATTTCTTCCGGCGAACCCACCAGCAGCAAATAGTAGGGCACGCCCATGGCGGAATCCACCACCTGCATGGTGACGCCCTTTCTGCCAAGCCAACCGCGGGCGTCGTCACCGGGAAGCACGCCATCAGCGCCCTCAAAAATCTTAAACAGGGATTCGTCATCGACCTGCTTCTTCCGCCGGTCGAGCAGTGGTTGCAGCGCGGCACGAATTGCAGGGTCGGCGTTCGGCGTGAAGATAACGCCCCAACCGGCCTGCGAGAGATCATTCGCGTCCAGATCGCCGGTCAGCCCAAAACCCACTTCAGCGGCGTTCGCCCGTTGGTTCAACGCATTTTGATTCTGGTCGCCGCCGCCCAACAAGATCAATATCGCCGGATCGATTCCAGGCAGCGTCAGCCCGGTATCGGCATCCACGCCAAAGGCGATGGGCATTTGAAATGGAGAAGGGAATGGCGCGGTCATTGGAATGGTCAGCTCCTGCTTCCGGCGATGGCGGCCTGCCAGATCGCATGGGCGACTTCCGGACCGGAAATATCGCTGTGAGCGCCCGAAGCCCCATCTCCGTGATTGATAAAATCGTTTGAGTCCAGGTTGTAGACCTTCCCCGGCGCAAACGAATAGGCGCCAGAGGCGGGCAGCATTTTCGTTTGCACGGACCCTCCCGCCGGCAGACCGCGGATGCCAAAGGCGCCCACGCCCCCGAAGGTAGGAAGACCGTCTTCTTCCAAATCATAGACCACTTGTCCGGCCAGACCGGAGCCTATGGGGTAGAACTTGCCCACGGCGGTATCGAATCTCGATTGTGTGGTGATCAACGGGCCAGCCACCTTGCCCATAGCCAGCGTCCGCGCGAAATAGCCAGGCGTACCACGCCGCCGCGGAATGTCCGGACTATAGCCCCACAGCGAGAACGCACCCTGCACCAGCGCAACGGAGGAGACAGGGCGGGGCAGTGGCGCATTCCCTCCAGGTCCACCCATCATGGACGAAACGACAATGCAACCAAAGCTGTGGCCCATCAGATGGAAGTGCGTACCGCGTCCGGCAGTAACTGTCAGCATCCGGCTCAACATCTGATACATTCCGCCTTCTCCAACGGTGTTGGCGCGCTTCTTCATTGTCCAAAAAGAGAGCTGGCGCAGCGGTGAGAGAATGCCGCCGAAGTTCCAGCCGCTGCCACCGAACGCGACACTTTCATCGCCAGCCTGGAAGGCGACATCGGGATCGAACGCTGCCCTGTCGTCGCCCGGCGCCGCGCCCTCTCCCTGTGTATCCAAACCTAGCGCGGTGTTCAGCTCGACGTAGGCCTGACGCACAGCGGGCGTGAGTGCGGTCGCGGCAGCGTTGTGCCGCGCCTCGTTAAATATAATGTCCAGGGCGGCGCGGATAGCTGGCGTATCGCCCAGACGCTCAAGGTACTCGGCTTGCAGCGTTGCCAGCGAGGGGCCGCTGCCTAAAATGTCGAACGCCGCGCCGGCCGGGCCGATTTCTTCATCGCCCCATGGTTGACTGGGCCAGTGCACGCCGATCCATAGCGGCAGGAAGTTTGGCACCAACGCTTTCATCTGCTGCTGATCGTTTTTATCCGCGGCCATCGCGCCAATCCAGTGGTCGTACTGTTCAATTGCGGCCGGGACGTCGCCCTTCCAGCCGTGGCTGAAAAAGAAGACGTTGGTGTACGGGCGGCTCGCCAGTTGTTCCACCACACGGGCGCTAAATTTGCCGCTGCCGCCGGCGGATACCGGCTTGGCGTCAGGGTCTCCTATGCGCTCGACGCCTTCTTTGTCAAAAGCGATTAGGGCGTACTCCACCGTCGTACCTGGGACCGTGCGAAATGGCATGTGCTTCTCCTGACAGAATAATAAGATTACAACCGGAGGCGCGCGCCGGCATTAAGAACAACCCCAGCGGCGACGGGCCCATCTTCCGCTGAGATGCCGAACGACAGCGAATCGTCCGCCTTGATTCCCTGTGGCGCCCAGCGATTGTTTTCGAAGAGAACTTCAAAGATCTTGAAGGCGAAGGTCGCCTTGGCAGCCGTACTTTCAAAAGTAATCTCGCTGCTGCCCGCCACACTGGGTTTCAGCTTGACATTGGCGCTAAGCGCACCTGACAGTGCGCCGGCGTCGGCCGCGATATCGAATCCGTTTGCGTCCTTAGCCGTTACGCTGATCGAATTCGACTTCAATACTTCAAAGATAATGTACTCCTGCGTTTCCTCGTTTCCAAAATAGTGGCTGACGAACGGATTGGCCATATCGAGCGTGCCCGCGGCCAGAAAGTGCCCGAGCGCAAAGGGGGAAACGCTGGTGGATTCCACATTCACAAATCTAAACTGCATCTTCTTTGCGTTCTTGAAGCCGAGGTTGAGCGACGGCAGGCTGATGCCCGCGCCCAGACCGGCCAGGGCATCGGCAAGCGTCTTCAGGCCGATGGCAAGGTCCAGACTATCCGATTGTTCGCCATTGATCGCCGCAACCGATACCGGCGGACCCGGGGAAGGAGTGGTCACCGTCGATGTCCAGACATCACTGATCGACCCCAGCCGCTCCATGCTTTTGCCGTCCCGTCCCAATACATCGAGCGGTTCGATACCGGCGCGCGGCAACTTCACCATGTTGTAACCCAGACTATTCAATTTCTTAACAGTTGGATCTTTACAGAGTCCCATTTCGCCACTCCATTTCGACAATTCTTGCGATTTGACGTCGATATTAGCATAGCCCTTCGGCCTTGGCCAGCCTGAGCGGGCCATGCGCGTTTAACCGGATGGGTGCGTTAAAATAAAGGGTATTCCGCAGCGAAGCTGGACGCCGGTTTCCAGTCAACTTCCGAATCGACTTTTTCTCATACATGAACACCGATTGCGCTATTGAACCACTCACCCAGGCCGAACTCGCGCTGCTGGAACGTTTGCGATCAGCCACGGAACTGCTGGAATCCATCGAAGCCAACAGGCTGCTGTTAGATCCGTTGCCCGCGGCAGACCGGGAGCGGCTGTACCAGGTTGTGGCTCAGATTTACAATCCTGACCCCGTCGCCCGGCGGCTACGGCAAAAGGCGGCCGCAAAGGAACGAAGCGCCGCACAAACGAAACGCGACGGCACCGTGTTGCATGAGACAGGCATTCGAACCTTGCGCCGCAAGCCGGTGTTCAACACGCCGAATGTATTCGCGCCGGAAGGCTTTGAGCCGCGTGACATCGACTTGAACGCCGATGCAAACGCCGATACAAACAGCGACGCAGAGGAGCCAGAGCGCCGGGAAGCCATCGAACCGCAGCACTGCTATGTTTGCAAGCAGAAGTACTCAGTCATCCACCATTTTTACGATCAGATGTGTCCGCCGTGTGCGGAGTTCAACTTTACAAAACGTACGGAACTGGCCAATCTGCAGGGCCGGGTAGCACTGCTGACGGGCGGCCGGGTAAAGATCGGCTACCAGGCCGGGCTCAAGCTGTTACGCGCGGGAGCCGAACTCATTGTCACCACCCGGTTTCCGCGCGATTCCGCCAGGCGCTATGCCGGGGAACCCGATTTTGGCGAATGGGGACACCGGCTGGAGATTTTCGGGCTCGATATGCGCCACACACCGAGCGTGGAGGCGTTCTGCCGCGAGCTGTTGGCCACGCGTCCACGGCTGGATTTCATTATTAACAATGCCTGCCAAACGGTCCGCCGTCCGCCAGAGTTTTATAGGCACATGATGGCAGGGGAAACTGCGGCGCTGCTGGATGCGCCAGACAGCGCGCGCAAGCTGTTAGGAACATATGAGGGCTTGCGAAGCTATGACACGCTCCCCGAAGCGGTGATGCCGGGCGGTAATCTTTCGCAAGCCGCCGGATTGACCCGAGCAGCGGAACTGTCTCAGGTGCCCCTGCTTGCCGAGGAATTGCTGGGCCAGAAGCATCTGTTCCCGGAAGGCCGGCTGGATCAAGATCTGCAACAGGTGGATTTGCGCGGACGAAACTCATGGCGGCTGCTGTTGGCGGAAGTGTCGTCGGTGGAGCTGTTGGAGGTGCAGTTGATCAACGCCGTGGCGCCATTTATCATCAACGCCCGGCTCAAGCCGCTGATGCTGAAAACACCGGACCGCGACAAACACATTGTGAACGTGTCCGCAGTGGAGGGCCAGTTCTACCGCAATTGCAAGACGACGCGCCACCCACACACCAACATGGCCAAGGCTGCGCTCAATATGATGACGCGTACCGCGGCCACCGACTATTTCGGCGATGGTATTCACATGAACAGTGTGGATACCGGGTGGGTGACCGACGAGGACCCGCTCGAAATTGCCGCACGCAAGACAATCGAGCAACGGTTTCACCCGCCGCTGGACATCGTTGACGGAGCCGCGCGTATCCTCGATCCCATCATTGACGGAATCAATACCGGGAAACACCTGTGGGGGCAGTTCTTGAAGGATTACCGGCCCACCGACTGGTAGTGTGAATCGGCGTCTAAGCACGGTTCCCGGACTATGGTCCGAGGGTACGTTTGATTGGTGTTCGCCGCGGAATGACGAAACTGCCGGGTCCGCTTTTAACGCCCGAATCTGGCACTGGACCGAGCTTTCGCCTTACTCGCCTCTTCGTCCCGGTTCTTCGCCGGCATACTCGTTTCCAGAGACGTGAGTAGCCGGCGGGAAACTCCGGCAATCTCCTCCACGGCATCCAGAAACAATCCCTCGTTGGCCTTCGAAGGAGAATGGAAGCCGCAGATCTTTCGGACGAACTGCAACGAAGCGGCGCGAATTTCTTCCTCGGTGACGGGCGGATCGAAGTTAAACAGGGTCTTGATATTTCTGCACATTTTTAGTATTTCCACCAAAGAACGCCGCCACCGGAAGAATGACCAGGCTGGCCATCCAAACGTAAAATCCCGGTAGCAACTGGACGACGGTCGACTTCGTTACGTCGCCCTCGTCACCCGGTATCTTCGATCTGCCGAAAACCGCCAGTGCCAATCCCAGCAGCCAGAAAGGATTCGCATACCACCCCGTCACAGCCGCGAAAACACCGGACCAGCCCACGGCCAGCGCCCTTGCCCCCAGCATCACGTCAATCGCGTTCGAACTATTCTTGAATTCCAACGCAGGCAGGCAGCAGGCGACGACAAACAGCAGCACACTGGCCAATAAGCCACGCTTCCTCACACCCGGCATTAAGCGATGTGGCCGCCCGTTGTCTGGACGTGTACCGCGTAAAGCGACTGGCTGGCTGCCATGAACAGCCGGTTTCTCCGCGAGCCTCCGAAGCAGATATTGGCGCAATTTTCGGGCAGTCGGATCATGCCGATTCGTTCGCCACCCGCGGTGATCACCTGAACGCCGGGACGCGCTCCAGCCCAGATGTTGCCATCCACGTCGCAACGAATTCCGTCAGCGGCGGAGGGTGCTCCCGTGCCTGGGATATCCAATTGAATAAACCGTTTCCCGTTGCGCGCGGTGATGCCATCCACATCCCAGACCTTCATATCTCTACCGGCTTCGCCAGTGTCCGCGATGTACAACTTCTTGTAATCCGGGGAGAAGCAGATCCCGTTGGGCGCGCTTGGATCATCGGTGATCTTTGTGATCTGCCGCGTTTTCGCATCCACCCGGTAGACCGCTTCCTTCAACTCTTTGGTGGCCCGGTAACCTTCGTAGTCCCCGTTGATACCGTACGGCGGATCCGTAAACCAGATGCCACCGTCGGGATGCACCACAATGTCATTGGGCGAGTTCAACCGCTTGCCTTCAAAGTGATCCGCGATCACCGTCAGCGTGCCGTTGTATTCGTAACGGACCACGCGGCGTCCACCGTGTTCGCAGGAGAGTTGACGTCCTTCAAAATCGAACGTGTTGCCGTTGCTATAGCCCGACGGATTGCGAAACGCCGTCGTGCGCCCATCTTCCTCGATCCATCGCAGTTGTACATTGTTGGGAATGTCGCTCCACACCAGATACTTGCCCACTCCGTTCCACGCCGTACCTTCCGCCCATGAGGTTCCGGTGTGCAGCCGTTTGATGCTGGTATTCCCAATCATGTAACGGCGGAAGCGATTGTCCAGGGCAACAATGTCTGGATCGGGATACTGGATCGGCTGCTGCCCGGACCAATCGCGATGCGTAGCATTCGCCGGTACCGGTTGCGGCGGCGCGGCATTCTGTGCGGCCATTCGCAACGCTGTTCCGGCGCCAATAGCGGTTGCCAGGAAAGATCGACGATTCCACAGCGGAGTAGAACTTTCGTTTCGAAGAGAGTCAGCCATATTTGTATGTGTTATACCGCAAACGCCGTCAAGTGTGCCTGCTTTGCGTCACTCTGTGACAAATGCCACACTAGCTACCAGTATGATTGCCTGTGTTCTGCATCACCCGGCAGCGGTGGAAACCAACCCGCTCCAAATTCACGACGACCTGCCCATCCCGGAGCCCGGCCCCGAGAGCGTGCTGATTCGCGTGGCCGCTTGCGGCGTTTGCCGCACGGATTTGCATGTCGTCGAAGGAGAGTTGCCGACGAAAAAGATGCCGGTGATCCCCGGCCACCAGATCGTCGGAATCGTAGAAAAAGCAGGTTCGGCGGTCTTCGGCGTCGCTACCGGAGATCGCGTCGGTGTGGCCTGGCTCAACCGTACCTGCGGCGTCTGCAAATACTGCAAAACCGGCAAGGAGAATCTCTGCGAAGCGGCGGATTTCACCGGGTATACGGTGGATGGCGGCTACGCCACCTACGCCGTTGCCCCTTCTGCTTTCGTCTACCACCTTCCCAGCGGTTTTACCAACCTGCAGGCGGCGCCGCTGCTGTGCGCCGGCATCATCGGATACCGTGCACTGAAACTGGCAAGCTTGCAATCCGGCGGCACTCTTGGGATTTACGGCTTCGGCTCCGCCGCTCATGTCGCGCTTCAAGTGGCGCGCTTCTGGGGCATTGAGGTCTACGCGTGCACGCGTGACGAAAGGCACCGCGAGCTTGCTCTGGAACTGGGTGCAGTCTGGGCCGGCGGCGCCATTGAGCAGCCGCCCAAGCGTCTGGATTCCGCCATCATTTTCGCTCCCGCCGGTGAAATTGTGCCAGCCGCGCTGCGCGCCCTTGATAAAGGAGGAACGCTGGTGCTCGGTGGCATCCACATGAGCCACATCCCACCACTCGACTACGACTGGCTCTACCACGAACGCGTTGTCCGTTCAGTGGCTAACAATACACGCGAAGACGGACGCGAATTCCTGGAACTGGCGGTCCGTATTCCAGTGGAAACACATACCGAGACCTTCCCGCTTCGCGATGCGAATCGCGCCTTGAACGCGCTGAAGAACGACGCCATACGGGGCGCCGCCGTGCTGATGTGCGATTCGTAGATCAACCGCTTGCTCACACAAATGCAACGGATTTTCGAAATAAACGCCCCACATAAGGTGACGAAGGCCCTGGTGGAAGCGGCGCGGGGAAGCCTGGTTATAGGCGAGGCATGAGTCTTTTATGCTTGCGCGGGCAAGTGTGTCAACAACCCAAACCGACCCGATCGGGTCCGGATAAAACCGACATCCCAGAAGTATTCCAAAGAACGCCCGTAAAATGAGGCCTATGGGTACCGTGCGTAATCAGACACTTGACGTTCTCCGTGCCGTTGCCGTGCTTCTGGTCTTCAGCCGGCACTCCACTGGCGCGCTGCTTGTGTCTCATCTGGGATGGGTGGGTGTGGATTTGTTCTTTGTGCTGAGCGGCTTTCTTGTTTCCGGACTGCTTTTTCGGGAATACCAGCAGGACGGTCAATTGTTGCCCGGCCGCTTCCTGATTCGACGGGGGTTCAAGATCTACCCACAGTTTTACCTGCTAGTCGTCGTTACTATTTTCTGGACGTGGCTGTCTGGGGGGGCACGTAGGCCGGCTTAACGCCATTGCAGAGATCGCTTTTTTTCAGAACTATACCCTGGGCTTGTGGGCCCCGACGTGGTCCCTTGCCGTGGAGGAGCACTTTTACATTCTTCTGACGGTCGGTCTGACTGTGCTGGCACGCCGAGGCGGGGCGGACCCGTTCCGCCACCTCCCGCAATGGATCTTGGGCACCTGCGCTTCGATCCTCGGCCTTCGGATCGCCACGTGGTATTGGTTCCCGCAGACTTCCGATTTCATTCACGTCACGCCTTCGCACCTGCGGATGGATTCTCTGCTGTGGGGGGTGCTGCTCTCTTATTTTTCCGTTTTCAGGCCTGGGGAGATCAGAAAGCTAGTGGATCGCTTCGGAGCGTGGCTTCCGCAAGTGAGCATTCTGCTACTGTCTCCTGTTGCGTTCCTCGAACAGTCGGATCCGTTCCTCTCCACGTTCGGGTTCTCGATGATCGCGATCGGATTTGTCTTGCTGCTGGTGAGCGTGCTTTATCCTCACCGGCCGCCAGCGAGGAAGGCAGGGCGGATTTTTCAAGCAATGGCGGGACTAGGTCAAGTCTCGTACGCGTTCTACCTGTGGCACGGCCCAGTCTTATTCGCGGACGACCGAATCCTGGCCAAGTTGATGACGAGAGGATTCATAGTTCCGATTGCCGTGAATCTCGCGCTTACTTTCGGTGTGACCCTCGCCATCGCATTTCTCACGACGCGGCTGGTGGAGCAGCCGTTACTTCGGTTGCGGGACCGATGGTTTCCGTCTCGCACACAGGCGTCCCTGATGGTCGCCGCCAACCCAAAGGAACTCGAGGAACCGATACCGGCCGCGCCACTTCTAAAGGGCGCGCACTCGGATGCGGAATAAGGCAGTGGCGGGCCGTTCTTCATCAACTCAACAACGTCTTGGAATGGTCCGGGGTGACGGGCTCCCGCACGGGACCCCGCCGCTCCGACCTCAAATTCCCGGCTATTGCAGCATTGCGCAAACGAACGCTCGGCGGCGGCAGCACGCTGCAGGATCCGAACTTTGGTTTATGGCGCACGCAACTCAACACACCCCGGCGCATGCAACTGGCGCTGAAGCTTTATTGGTACGTGCCCTAAGCTAGCACTCCAAGGCAACTTATTCCGCAATGTGTTTCCGGCTGAAGCTTGCTGTGCGATAAGATTTGAATTCGTATGATCACTGCACAAGCAGCACGCAATGTCGCCTTGCCTTTGAGCGAAAACGGCAACCTTCTGAAGTGGGTAGAGAAGATGGCCCGGCTGACCAGGCCCGCCGCCATTCACTGGGTAGATGGCTCGGAGGAGGAAAACAAGGCCCTCTGTGCCGAAATGGTTGCGAGTGGCACCTTCATTAAGTTAAATGAAGATCTGTGGCCTGGTTGTTACTACGCGCGGTCGGATGCGAACGACGTGGCGCGCGTGGAAGATCGTACCTACATCTGTTCGCTTTCCAAGGACAGCGCCGGCCCAACCAATAACTGGGAAGATCCCTTCAAGATGCGCAAAACGCTGAAGGCGCTTTTTCTCGGCTGTATGCAGGGGCGCACCATGTACGTGCTGCCCTATAGCATGGGTCCGGTGGGTTCGCCGATGTCACAGATCGGCGTACAGTTGACAGATTCGCCGTACGTGGTGGTGAACATGCGGATCATGGCGCGCATCGGCATGCCGGTGTTTAAGGAGATCGATAAGGCCGAAAAGCGTGTCGTCCCCTGCATGCACACCGTGGGCGCACCCCTTGCTCCCGGACAGAGAGACGTGCCGTGGCCCTGCAACGATGAGAAGTACATCGTTCACTTCCCGGAAACACGCGAGATCTGGTCCTATGGTTCCGGCTACGGCGGCAATGCGCTGCTGGGAAAGAAGTGTTTTGCCCTGCGCATCGCCTCCAACATCGCTCGCGATGAAGGCTGGATGGCCGAGCATATGCTGATTGTGGGAGTGGAGAGTCCGGCCGGCGAAAAAACCTACGTCGCCGCCGCCTTCCCCAGCGCCTGTGGTAAAACGAACTTCGCCATGCTAATTCCTCCGGCCGGCTTCGAAGGCTGGAAGGTGTGGACCGTGGGTGACGATATTGCCTGGATCAAGCCCGACGCGGAAGGCCGCTTGCATGCGATCAATCCCGAGGCTGGATTCTTCGGCGTCGCTCCGGGCACGTCAGTGAAGACTAATCGCAACGCTATGGCCACGCTGGCGCGGAATTCCATCTTCACCAACGTGGCGCTTACTCCGGATGGCGGTGTGTGGTGGGAAGGGATGACTGACGAACCGCCGGCCGAATGTATCGACTGGCGCGGAAATCTCTGGACGCCGCAGATCGCAAAAGAGACGGGCGCCAAGGCCGCGCACCCGAATTCGCGCTTCACCGCGCCCGCCAGCCAGTGTCCCACCATCGATCCGGCATGGGAGGCGCCGAATGGCGTTCCCATCAGCGCCATCATCTTCGGCGGCCGCCGCGCCACCACCATGCCGCTGGTCTACCAGGCTTTCAACTGGAGTGCCGGTGTTTATATCGGCGCCACGATGGGTTCGGAAATGACGGCCGCCGCCGCCGGCGCGGTGGGCACCGTTCGCCGCGATCCCATGGCCATGCTGCCGTTCTGCGGCTACCACATGGGCGACTATTTCCGGCATTGGATGCAGATGCAGCGTTCGCTCAGTGAGACGCCGCGCATCTTCCATGTGAACTGGTTCCGCAAAGACGTGAACGGACAATTCATGTGGCCGGGCTTCAGTGAGAATATGCGGGTTCTGAAGTGGATTGTCGACCGGGCTCGCGGCCGCGCGTTGGGCCGTGAAACGCCGATCGGCTGGATGCCGCGCTACGAAGATATCGAGTGGAAAAATCTGGATTTCTCAAAAGAAGAATTTGAGCAGTTGCAGGCATTTGACCGCAAAGCGTGGCGCAGCGAGGTAATCGGTCACGAAGAGCTCTTCATCACGCTGCACGACCGCTTGCCTTCAGAGACCATCTATGAACGGGAATTGCTGATCTGCCGGCTGTAAGCTCGGGGCAACCCCCTGCTTCGCCCGGTGCGCGGTAATATCGTCGGTAGTGCTTACTAGCCTGCGAGTCAAAAACTTCAAGCGCCTCAAAGATGTCGAGATCGAGCTTGGTAAAACTGTTGTTTTTGTAGGTCCCAATAATTCAGGCAAAACCACCGCTCTACAAGCGCTCGCGCTATGGGAGGTCGGCTTGCGGAAATGGACGGAAAAACGTTCGGCTAAAGAAACGCCGGAAAAGCGGCTGGGCGTCACAATCAATCGGCGGGATCTGATCGCCGTTCCTGTACCCTCCGCCAACTTGTTGTGGAAGGATCTGCACGTTCGCGCCATCCAGCGAAATAATGTAGCACAGGTAACCAGGAATGTAAGAATAGACATTCTGGTTTCGGGCGTCACAAACGGCGTTGAATGGGATTGCGGTTTCGAGTTCGATTACGCCAATCAGGAATCATTCTACTGCCGGCCATTGCGCAGGAATGAAGACGCGCAACCTGGGCGCATGCCCGTGCCCACGATTGCCGCGCCGGTGAGGGTTGCCTTCCTGCCTTCAATGTCGGGAATGTCGGCATCGGAAGACCGCCTTCAAGACGGAGCCGTCGATGTCCGAATCGGAGAAGGCCGCACAGCCGAAGTGCTGCGCAATCTATGTTTTCAAATCTACGACTTTCCTGATCAATCGCGTTGGAATCGGTTGGTCGGCCAAACGAAGGATTTGTTCGGCGTAACGCTGAATCCGCCCGAGTTCATTAAAGAGCGAGGCCAGATCACGATGTCCTATCACGATGGGGGAATCGAGCTGGATTTGGTATCCTCCGGCCGGGGACTGCAACAAACTCTATTGCTTCTCGCCCATCTTTATACCCACCCTGGCTCAGTCTTGTTGTTGGACGAACCCGACGCCCACCTCGAGATCCTACGGCAAAGACAAATCTATCGGATACTGACGCAAACGGCGGAGTTGCAGGGATGTCAGGTGATCGCTGCGAGCCACTCTGAAGTACTTCTGAATGAAGCCGCCGATCGCGATATCGTCGTGGCCTTTGTGGGCAAGCCCCATCGTATCGACGATCGGCGCAGTCAAGTTCTCAAGTCGCTGCGATCCATCGGATTCGATCAATACTACCAGGCGGAGCAGACTGGTTGGGTTCTCTATTTGAAAGGTTCGACGGACCTGGCAATTCTGCAGGCTTTCGCGGATCTACTGGATCACCCTGCGAAAAAGATTCTGGAAAAGCCCTTTGTTCATTACGTCGCAAATGTGCTTCCTAAGGCGAACGATCACTTCTTCGGTTTGCGCGAAGCGAAACCGGATTTGGTTGGTGTTGCCATCTTCGATTGGATTCCACAGGAACTCGACTATACCGGCCCTCTATGCGCGTTGAAATGGAGTTGGAGAGAGATCGAGAACTATTTGTGCTTTCCGCAAACTCTACTCGCCTATGCGCAGCAGGTTGAGGATGAGCCCCGGCCGCTGTTCGCAGCTGCGCTCCAGGAACGTCAGCAGGTTGCCATGCAGGAGTCAATAAACGAAGTGGCAGCGGCATTAAGAACGTTGGGTCGACCGGATCCGTTCGGGCCCGATGTGCAGGCAACTGACGATTTTCTGGATCCCGTGTTCCAGACCTATTTTAGAAAGCTCGGATTGCGCAACCTGATGCAGAAGACGGATTACCACGTTCTGGCCCATCTGGTTCCACGAGAGCTAATTGATGAGGAAATCGGCGAGAAACTGGATCGTGTCGTCGAGGTTGCGCGGAATGCAAGACCGGTAATCTGAATCGGGGCCGGCGCACCGTCGCTCATCTCATCCCAAATCCCTCGCGCAGCGGAATCCAATATTCGTCGTGGCGCTGTCCGGCGTGTTTGAAGTCCGCGCTGCCACCCGGTAACGATTGCAGTAAGACGCATGGCACAAATACGACCCGCCCTTCATCACCTTGTGTGTCCCGCCCGGTGGCCCCACCGGGTTCCGTCTGGTAGCCGTCACATGGAAGGAAGGGTGAAACCAGTCGCCGCACCATTCCCAGGTATTACCGGTGATGGTTTGGAACCCGTATCCATTGGCTGGAAACGCGTCCACTGGAGCCGGAGCCGAGTAGCCGTCTTCCGCCGTATCGTGATTGGGAAACTCACCCTGCCAGATGTTGCACAAATGGCGGCCTTCCGGAGTCAATTCGTCGCCCCAGGGAAAGCTCTTCTGCTCCAATCCGCCCCGTGCCGCGTACTCCCACTCCGCTTCGGTGGGCAATCGCTTGCCTGCCCATTCACAGTATGCCGAGGCGTCGTTCCAACTCACGTGAACCGCCGGATATTTCGCCCGGGAATCAATCGAGGAGCCAGGTCCCTCGGGCCGCTCCCAGTTTGCGCCATTGACCTTGCACCACCACTCGACGCCCCGAACACGATCCTCCACCAAGAGCGGAATCTCCCCCACGGCGATGTGCTTGTGGAAGACAAACGACCATCCAAACCGATCGGACTCAGTGACGTATCCGGTCTTGCGTACGAATTCCCCGAATTGTTCGTTCGTTACGGGTGCGGCATCCAGATAGAATCCATCCAGCGTCACCTCTCGAACCGGGCCCTCGCCATCGGCCGGAAAGCCGTCGGCATTTTCGGTACCCATCAGAAACCGGCCGCCGTCCAGCTTGATCATCCCTTCCGTGGAGCCGCCGGTGGCACGAATCCTCTCTGCCGACGCCCTGGAGGAAAACGCAAGCAACGCCGCCCGCTGCTTGCTTGGTACACAACAAGGGTTGGCAGGTTTGTTCATGCCTTCCTTGCCACATTGCGGATCTCAGCTTTCGCCTTCAGGCCATCCACAAATTGTTCCAGTGCCCGTTCCTGTTTTTCGCGATGCAGCAGCCGTTCGATATCCTGCCGAACCTCTGCCAGACTTCGGTAACCGGCCGGTTTTTTGTCATGGCATTTGGCGATATGAAACCCGAAGCTGGTGCGGAAAATACCGCTTCTTTCGTTCCGCGCCAACGCGAAGACCACTCCGTCGAACTCGTCCACCATTTCGCCGCGAGGGAAGTAGCCCAGGTCGCCTCCATTCCCCGCGCAATCGGAATACCGGTCCGCCACCTCTGCAAATGCCACTCCCTTATTTAGTTCGGCCTCCGCTTGCTTCATCACATCCAAGGCTGTTTGCTCATCCGTCTTGTCATCCACATTCTTGACAATATGTGCCGCCCTTATCATTTCCGGTAATAAGAACTGCTCTCTATATTTCTTGTAATAATCGCCAATATCTTTGTATTTCGGGGGCGGAACCTTGGCTGTCAGCTTCTGCAGAAACCGGTCGAGCCGAAGCCGGGCTTCCACGTCTTCCCTCACGTCGCCACTGCCGGGAGGCATGGCACGCAAGGCTTCTTCAACGGTGTCGGACGAGATCGGCTCGGGGTCTCTCAGAGCTTCCTGACGCAATAGCGTACGCTCAATTACGGTTTCCCTGGACCAATCCCACAATTGGATCTCCTTTGCTACCGGATCCAGCCCATCCACCATCTCTTCGTATCGCGGACGCGTTAGCTTCACTTCGTCTCGAATCAGCTCTTCGTCGATGGTTTCACCGTTGACTACAAGAGACACACTGTACCCCCTCCGCACAACAAAAATGAGAACCCCGGGTTTAGTAATGAATAATTAACTAATGTCCGCTATACTTGTTCTTCTTACCATATGAATGGTCGAATCGCCAAGTGGGTACCGGGCATACTAGCCGCAGCAGCCGTGGCGGGCTTTGTCACCTGGCTGATCGCCGATATGCCCCTGACTACGGAACCTGCCAGCCCGGCCGTGGTATCGGCGTCGCACGCGGATCCGGCGCACTTCGACGCGCCTGACTGGCCGGCTGGCGAACCTGCTGTAGCCGCCACCGCTAACGAGCCGTTGTTCGCAGAGGCCATGAATTACTATCGCGCCAAGGACTACTCGCGCGCCTCGTATGCACTCCAGAAAGCCACCGGCCAGCAACCCGATAACCCGGAGGTCCGGTTCTTTCTTGGAGTTACGTACTTGCTCACCGACGACACGCAGGCGGGTATTCGGGAACTGAAAGTAGCGGAAGGCCTGCAAACTTCGCCCTATGTGGAACGGATTCACTTCTACCTTGCCAAGGCACTGCTCAGGCAAAAAGATACCATCAATGCAATGCGGCATTTGAACACGGTTGTGGATGCCGGAGGCAACCTCGCTGCGCCTGCGAAGAAACTTAAATTCGAACTGGTCAACAATATCAATCAATAGCGTCTAAAACCCGCTAGGCTGTATCCAGTAGCTCTCACGCCACTTAGAACCTGCCGGCACGGTCTGCAAGCCTTTATACGTTCCGGCCTGCGCCATGTTGAAGACGTTGGTCGGTCCGCTCATCGGCTCAAAGCAAATGAAGTCCCGCCCTTTCGGCGCGTAGACCACCGCGATGGGATATTTCGGCCCGTAGAAGACTGATATCTTTTCTTTCACACCCTGCACCCAGAATTCAGCCCGGCCGTCGGAACCGCGCACCAGTCCGCCAAACACATCGTCCAACTGGAACCCGCTAAGCGATTGCGGATCGCTAAACGGCATCGGCTTGGTTTCGCCGGTAGGGATCAGGACGCTCGACAACACCAGATGCTCTTTGACCGGCATATGAACTTTCCATGCATCTCGCGGCGCGTCATGCAGGGTAAAGTACGGGTGGTAGCCGATCCCCACCGGCATCGCCTCGGTGGATTGATTGTCAATCACCGTCTCCACTTCCAGCACTCCGTCCAGCAGACGGTACGTCATATCGATGTTGTGGGCAAACGGGAACTGCGCCATCCAATCCGGATGCCGCCAGAATTCCAACCGGCTGGTCACCTCCGCGCCCTTCGGGCCAGCTTTGACATTGACCACTTTCCATTCGGCCGAATACATCACCAACCCATGAATTGGCTTGTGGTTCCCATCGTACCGGAAGCTGTTCAGCGCCGGATTCAAGATGTACTTCTTGCCATTGGCATAGAAGGAGTCCGCCTCCAACCGGTTCGCCCACGGCGCCAGGAACGGATTTCCCAGGTTCACCGGTTTGGCCTTGAACTCACCCACCGAATTGTAAGGATTCCAGAAGACACGCTTCCCATTCACTTTCATTTCGTAAGAGTTATTTCCTACGGAAGGTACAATCATTACCTCCGTTTTATGGGCGGCGTCGGCAAGGCGGATCACCTCAATGCCGTCGACAGTCAGTGCCTCTGAGGTGTAGTTTGCGGCTTGCAACATGATGGGTAGCAGGAGCAGTACGAAGCTGGCTTTCATTCCTTAACGACTTTATCAGGATCTATCAGGTCAAGTTTGGTGTAGTCCTGACAGCACCAGCAAACGCCGGGCGAAAAGGTCCGGATGTAGCAGACATCGCACCAGTAGGTAACCATCAGCTTCTTGCCGCTCTGATAGGCGAACAGCGACCGGGTATGAATTTTGTCGATGAGGAACTGCCCGGGCGCGGAGGGGTGGCCGTGCGCTTCTAAATCCACGCCTGCCAGCCGCTGGTCGCGCAGAACCGCCATCGTCGGGTCGTCGCCAATGAGCGCAATGGTGCTTCCGCCAGCCGTATGAACCGCGGGCCCGCCAATCAGCTTGCCGCGCACAACAGCGGCTTCCGGCTCAATGGCCAGAGCGGGCAGGCCGAACAGGAACAGCGGAAGAAAACTTCTTCGTCGCACTGTTACGATTATATCGCGTCGACTCGCCGTGACTGGTAAGATTCTAGATTCATGCCGAATCGAGCATCCCTGTTTGTTACGTGTATCGTGGACCAGTTATTTCCGAACGTGGGCATTTCCATGGCCTCCGTGTTGGAACGGATTGGCTGGGCCGTCGACTTTAATCCGGCGCAGACCTGCTGCGGGCAACCCGCCTTCAATAGCGGCTATCGGCAGGAAGCACGCTCGGTAGCCGTGCATTTTTTGGATGTGTTCCGCGACGCCGAATACATCGTGGTGCCCTCCGGTTCCTGCACGTCAATGATCACGCATCATTTTGCAGAGTTGTTCGCCTCTGAACCCTCTCGCCTGGAAGAGGTTCACAGCCTGGAAAAGCGCGTCTGGGAATTCTCCCGGTTCTTGCTTGAGGTAGCCAAGGTGGAAGATGTAGGCGCCAGCTTCGGCGGCATTGCCACCTATCACGACAGCTGCCATGCCTTGCGCGAGTTGAAAATCAAATCGGGGCCGCGCCTGCTGTTGTCGAAAGTGAAAGGCCTGGAGTTGAGAGAGATGGATATTGCCGAAGAGTGCTGCGGCTTCGGGGGAACGTTCTCCGTGAAATTTGCCGAAGTCTCCGGCGGCATGGCACGAACGAAAATTCAATCCATTCAGAAGACGGGCGCCAGCGTGGTGGTGTCCATTGACTCCAGTTGCCTGATGCAACTGCAGGGCGCTCTCCATCGGGCCAAGCTACCGGTGCGCACCATGCACCTGGCCGAACTTCTTGCATCCCGGTAAATTCATGGCCGCCACTCATCCTGAAAAAATCGCCACCACTCTAGCCGACGCCAACCTGCAGCTTGCAATTTACGCCGGGACTGGCCGCCTGATCGATCACCGCAAGAACGCCATTGCCGGCGACCTGTTGCCCGACTATCAGGACTTGCGCACCTACGCCAATGAGCTGAAAAAACACACCATCGACAATCTCGATTATTACTTGGAGCAAGTGGAGGCGAATGTAGCCGCACACGGCGGCAAAGTAGTGTTTTGCAACGACGGCGTCGAAGTAGCAGACTTCATCCTGAGCCTGGCGAAGGTACGTGGCGCGAAGTTGATCGTGAAATCCAAGTCGATGACCACCGAAGAACTCGACCTGAACGAGCGTCTGGAGCATCATCACCTGGAAGCCGTGGAAACCGACTTGGGCGAGTACATTATCCAGCTGGCGGGCGTGAAGCCATATCACATTGTCGCTCCGGCGTTGCACATGACCCGCTACGACGTGGCGGATATCTTCACTGAAAAACTGGGCATTGAGCGCGAGGTGGTACCCGAGAAGCAAACCATGATCGCGCGGGCGGTTCTGCGTCAGAAATTCCTAGCCGCCGATATCGGAATAACCGGTGCGAATTTTGTGGTGGCGGATTCAGGCGCGGTGGTTGTGGTCGAAAACGAAGGCAACGCGCGCCTCACCTCCAGCGCGCCCAAGATCCACATCGCGGTCGCCGGGATTGAGAAGCTGATCCCGCGCGCGCAGGATCTCAGCGTCTTCCTGAAGCTGCTGGGCCGAAGCGCCACCGGCCAACCGTTGACGTCGTATACGTCGTTCTTGTCTGGTCCGCGGCGGGAAGGCGAAGTAGATGGCCCGGAAGAGTTTTATTTGATTTTGATCGACAATGGCAGAACTAAGTTGTTGGCCGATCCGGAACGGCGGCAGTCGCTCTATTGCATCCGCTGCGGAGCCTGCCTGAATCACTGCCCGGTCTATCGCAAGATTGGCGGCCACAGTTATCCATGGGTCTACTCCGGCCCCATCGGCGCCATCATCACACCGCAATTCCACGGCGTGGCGAAAGATCCATGGCTTCCCTTCGCATCCAGCCTTTGCGGCGCATGCGCGGAAGTGTGTCCCGTGAAAATAGACATTCCCAAACTGCTGCTCGATCTCCGCGCGGACGTCACCGCGGATAAGAAAGCTCACGGTAGCTCGAAGCTGGAGCGCTTCGCGTTCCAGACGTTCGCCTGGGTGATGCGACATCCTCGTGTTTACGCGTTAGGCGGCCGTCTGGCTGCGATGTTCGGTCCCAAGGGCGGGGAATGGCTTAGCACCGCGCCCTGGTTCATGAACGTCGCGCCGGTGCGCGGCTGGCTCAGTCAGCGCGATCTGCCGCCTCCGGCAGCCAAGAGCTTCCGTCAACTTTGGAAGGAACGCTAAATGTCGCGCGAGGCAATTCTCACCCGCATTCGAAGCGCTCTGGGCCGGCAGGCAGGGCAACCCCCGCCACCGCTCCCGGCGATCTATCTCCGGCCATCCCGTCCGAATCTTGCCCCGTTCTTTGCCTGCATCGAACGGCTCAACGGAAAGACACTCAAAGCCGGATCTCCGGCCGAGGCACGGGAGTATGTGGCGGGGCTGGTGAAAGGGAAACGCGCCGTTGCCTCCAATTCCTCCGTGTTACGAGATTGCGGCATCACCACGCTGGACGAGGTAACCTGCGCGGGCACCGACAAGGCAACTCTCCGCGCCTTGTGCGCTGAAAGCGACATCGGAATCAGCAGTGCCGACTACGGCCTGGCGGACACCGGCACCTTGGTGATGCTCTCCAGCCACCAGGAGCCACGCATGATTTCTCTCCTGCCGCCTGTGCATATTGCCATCGTTCCGGAGAGCCGCATCATCGGCAATCTGGATGAACTGTTGACCATTCTCCCCACGCCGGCGGACCTATCCAGTTCCATGGTGCTGATTACCGGGCCCAGCCGCACCGGTGATATTGAACAAATCTTGGTTCGCGGTGTACACGGACCAGGGGAACTGCACGTCGTAGTAATTTAAACCAATGCGACTGTCGCTCATCGCTCTTCTATTTGTTGCCGCAGCGTCCGGCACTTTACTCGCTCAGGACGCGGAGTTTTCGTTGAGCGGCGGCCGCTCTCAAATCACTAGCAAGGATCTCGGCTCCGGGTATTCTCTGGACAATGGTTTCGCGATCGGCTTTCGCCTGACGTTGAATTCGATGCGCTACTTCGGACACGAAGTCGGTTATTCCTATAATCGAACACACTTGAAACTAAACGGACAGGACCAGGGTGGAATGGCGATCCACCAGGGCGGCTACAACTTTCTGGGCTACGCAACTAAGGAAGGACAGCGCATCCGGCCTTTTGTCACCGGCGGCGTCCACTTTAGCAATTTCGTTCCACCCGGGTCGTCTGCCTCTCAAGGCGGAGGGTACACCAAGTTCGGCATCAACTATGGTGGCGGGCTGAAGGTTCGCCTAACCTCTATGTTCGCCGCGCGCGTAGACTACCGGCAATATGTGACTGGGAAGCCGTTTGATCGTCCCGGAGCCTCAGGGAAACTGAAGCAAAATGTGATTAGCCTCGGGTTGGCGTTCATACTTTAGAAACTGATCCCAACCAGAAACTGACCCTGGCTCTGCTTGCCTTGTATCAACACATTAGCCCCATCCAGAAAGCTCTGCGAGCCCCAGTGCGTGTAACGAATCTCCGGCGCAATGCGAAGAAACAGGAGTTTGATTTCCACTCCCCCGGCAAATACAACGCCTGAGCCCATCGAATCGTTCGTCCTCCTGGGGTCGTAACGCAACACACTTTGAATGCTGCGAAACGTAGGGCCGGCGCCGACAAAGGGGTGGATCGTTCCTACCTTAGCGAATTTATACTTCACGAGAATGGGAAATTCAAAAGAATTCGAATTCGCCTTGCTCAGCGGGTTCACCAGATTCTCCGTACTGAAGTGGAACCGGTTGTAGAGGATATCGCCTTCCACGCCGAGACCCAACGGCAGGTGTAGCTCCGCCATCGCCCCAACCGTGTACTGGGTTGCATCGGACGCAAGGCTGCGGTTTGCAGCGCTCGCAATGCGATACGCATCGCCCATCGGGAGTCCAACTTTCAAGCCAACCGAAAACAACTCCGCCCGGGCCGCTGACGTAAGAACAAGTAATAGTAGAAATGTTTTATGCATGGCACCTTTTATGATGCCATGCATAACGCGGGAGGGTACAAGTCATCTTTCGCGGCCGCGTCCTCCGCCGCCACTGCGTCCACCGCCATATCCGCCACCACCCACACGTCCCCTGCTGGTGGCGCCGCCCCCACCCACTGGAGCGCGGTCCGTCATCGGTCGAGCTTCATTGACAACCAGCGTCCGGCCCAGTAAATCCTGTCCGTTGCAGGAGTTGATCGCTTTCTCCGCTTCCTCATCCTGTTCGATTTCCACAAAGCCGAATCCTCTCGGTTCACCGGAAAACCGGTCGCGAACAATGCTTACTGAACTTACGTTCACGCCAGCCGCAGTAAACCAACCTTCCAGATCCGCTTCCATCGCCTGATACGGCAGATTACCTACAAATAGTTTCTTCAATGCGTCACTCCTTCAAGGATGCCCGGACGCCTTCCTGGATCGAACACCGGCGCGGGCAAAAATTCACTAAAGGATAGATGCGCTGAAGCGCGGCCGCATTTCGTCTTTTTTTGTTAAGAAGTGCTATAGCAGCCGAGCCGCGTCTTTGGCGAAGTAGGTCAGAATGAGGCCGGCGCCGGCCCGGCGGATCGACGTAAGTGTTTCCATCATCACGCGTTCCTGATCCACCCAGCCGTTCCGGGCCGCGGCCACGATCATGCTGAATTCCCCACTCACCTGGTAGGCTGCCACCGGCACATCGAAGCGGTCCCGTGCCATGCGGATCAAATCGAGATACGGCAGCGCCGGTTTCACCATGATCATATCGGCGCCCTCTTCCAGGTCGAGCTCAATTTCGCGCATCGCCTCACGCGCATTGGCCGGATCCATTTGGTAACTGCGTCGATCTCCAAACTGCGGCGTCGATTCAGCCGCTTCCCGAAACGGCCCGTAGAACCCGGAGGCGAACTTGGCAGCGTAGGAAAGGATGGGAACGTTAGGAAATCCGGCCGCATCCAGCGCTTTGCGGATCCCGACCACCCGGCCGTCCATCATGTCCGACGGAGCCACAATATCGGCCCCGGCGCGCGCATGGGAAACGGCCGCCGCCGCCAGCCATTCCACACTGCTATCGTTCTCCACATCTCCGTCCACTACCTTGCCGCAATGGCCATGGCTGGTGTATTCGCAGTTGCAGACATCGGTCAGTACGGAAAGTTTTGGAACCTCTCTCTTGATGGCGCGAACCGCCCGCTGCACAATCCCATTCTCGGCATAGCCACCCGATGCCAGTTCGTCCTTCGTATCCGGAATGCCAAACAGAATTACGCCGCCGATGCCAAGCGAATGCACCTCGGTACATTCCCCCACAATGCGGTCGACAGACATCTGTGCGTTGCCGGGCATGGATGAAATCTCGCGCCGCACCCCTTCCCCTTCACAAACGAACAGCGGCAGGATGAACTGCGATGGTTCCAGATGCGTCTCGCGAACCAGGCTGCGCATGGATTCAGAGCTTCGCAGGCGGCGCATACGGGTGATGGGATAAGCCATAATCTCCTAATGTTATCGTGATCTTGATGTCTGTCGAGCTTACGGCATTCCGCTTCGTCGTTCGCGGACGCGTCCAGGGTGTTGGTTACCGCTATTTCGCGCAGAGTGCCGCGGTGCAACGGAAGGTTTCCGGCTACGCGCGGAACGTGGAAGACGGAACCGTGGAGGTCTACGCCATCGGAACCGCGGACCAGCTTTCCGATTTCGCCGGAGCCTTGCGCACAGGTCCGCGTTTTTCCGATGTCCGGTCGGTGGATGTGCAAGAGGCCGCGCTCGAAAACCATAAGGGCTTTCGAATTCGCTAATGCCGCCGGTTAGGAAACCGGGTGCTAAACTACGAAATTCCAATGATTGAACTCAAGACCCTGATTCGCGAGGTGCCTGACTTCCCAAAGCCCGGCATTCTCTTCTATGACATCACCACCCTGCTGAAGAGCGGACCCGGCCTGAAACAGGTGATAGACACGTTCGCCGCGGATTTGAAAGGCAAGAAAATCGACGTCGTCGTGGGCATAGAAGCCCGCGGCTATTTTTTCGCGCCCGCTCTGGCCGTGGCCATCGGCACCGGCTTCGTCCCCGTCCGCAAGCCGAAGAAGCTGCCCTGCGCGGTGGAATTCTGGGAATACGAATTGGAGTACGGAACGGACCGGCTTGAGATCCATCAGGACGCTATTCTTCCCGGCCAGAATGTATTCATTGTGGACGACGTGTTGGCTACCGGCGGCACCGCAGGCGCAGTGGCCCGTTTGGTGGAAAAGCTCGGCGGCCACATTGCCGGCTACGGGTTCGTTATTGAGCTCGATTTCCTGGAAGGCCGCAAGCGGCTGCCCAACTACGAAATCACGTCGCTGATTCACTATTAATCCCGCATGAAGGCCGTTCGCGTAAAAGCATTCGCCAAAGTCAATTTGACTCTGGAGGTGTGGAACAAGCGGCCGGATGGATTCCACAATCTACGAACGGTATTCCAGACCATCTCCCTTGCCGATACACTGGAGGTAGAATTCACTCGTTCGCGCAAGACTTCGATCAAGCTCGACTCTTCCGTCGACATTGCGAATAATTTAGTAGTTCGGGCTGCGCAAGCGATCCTGGATGCGATGGAACTCACGGCAAAGATCCGTTTTCGCCTAACCAAGAAAATCCCCATGGGCGGCGGGTTAGGCGGAGGCTCCACGGACGCCGCCGCGGTCCTGCTGGCACTGCCATCGCTGGCCGGCCGCGAGGTGCCCATGCCGAAGCTTCTTGAAATCGGCGCACAACTTGGCAGTGACGTGCCGTTCTTCCTGTCTGGCGGCTGCGCGTTGGGGCTTGGGCGCGGGGCGGATTTATACGTTCTGCCCGACCCCGCTCAGGTGCATGGGCTGCTAATCGCGCCTCCCGTCCACGTCTCCACGGCACAGGCATACGCTTCGCTGAAGCGGTCCAATTTGCTGCCGCCGGAAGAAGCCGCACCCGGGCTCATGGCTTCCCAGGATTGGCCAAGATTCTGCGTCAATCACTTTGAGGCTTCTGTGTTCGCGCAGCATCCGGAACTGGCTGCAATCAAGAACAAATTGCAGAAGCTGGGCGCCACGTCAGCGCTAATGACCGGTAGCGGCGCCGCTCTTTTCGGCGTCTTTCCAGAACGTGCCATCCTCCAGCGCGCGGCCATGGGATTTCCCGGCTGCGGGGCTTACCCGTTTACGTTCATCGGCAGAAGGCGCTATCAGGAAATTTGGCGCAAGCAACTCCTGTGACCCTCGATTTTCACAGCTATCGCTTTACGTTCGTCGCACGGGAAGCCATCTCCTTTCCGCCGGTAATTCCGGCCAACATTCTTCGTGGAGGCTTCGGTGTGATCCTTCGCCGCATTGCATGCCAATGTGGTCCGCACGTCACCCACGCACCGGGCTGCATCTATGCGCGATTCTTTGAACCCGAGGCTCTCGCGGCCGGCCCCAGCGGTCTGAAAGACCACCCCCGTCCGTTTGTCTTCCGTGCCAGATCGTTAGACGGTCGAACTGTGGCTCCAGGCGACTCTTTCTATTTTGAAATGAACGTCTTTGAGATGCGCTTCCCCACACGGACGCTGTTGGAGAGCACATTCACGCAACTAGCCAAGGAAGGCATGGGCCCGACTCGCGGTCGCGCCAAGCTGATCGAAACCGAAGATCGTCCGGTGTCGCTCGATCTGAATGCGTCCGCACCAAACGCCGGCGGAGCAATCGTCTCGTTCCTCACTCCCACGGAATTGAAGGGCGGGGAACCCTTCGCCTCCGGCCCGGAATTCGCTGTCTTATTCGCCAGAATCCGAGACCGCTTGAGCACTCTCCGAGCCCTCTACGGAGCGGGGCCTCTGGACATTGATTTCCGCGCCATGGCCTCACGCGCAGCTGAGATCACCACCGTTTCTTCTAATCTCATCCGGCTGAAAACCAGCCGCCACAGCAGCCGCACCGGACAGTGCCACCAACTCGGCGGTTTCTTAGGCGAAACCGAATACGCCGGGCGCCTGGACGACTACAGTCCCTATCTCAAAGCCGCCCAGTGGACCGGTGTCGGTCGCCAAACCGTGTGGGGTAAAGGGGAACTTTCGGTCGAGGCAATACGTCCTGAGGGAAGATGATTTCGATTCGCCGCTTGGCACTGAGCCTCTTGCTGGTCACTGTAGGCCGTGCCGCGGACCGCACTGGGATTGAATATTCTCACCCCGGTCGAACTCATCTCCGATTGGATGCACACGTGCCAAATGGCCCGGGCCCATTTCCAGCCGCCATTCTGATTCACGGCGGCGCGTGGGTCGCGGGCGGCCGGCGTTTCGACGTTAGGCCGCTTTTCAAACCCCTTTCCGGTGCGGGATTCGTCTGGTTCACCATCAGCTACCGGCTGGCGAGGAAGCCACCTCTGCACGGATCGATGATCGACGTCTCAAAAATCGCAAACGGGATTGAGGACGTTCAAAGCGCAGTGCAATTCGTCCGCGACCACGCGGCGGAATTCCATGTCGATCCGAAACGGATTGCGCTGATCGGCGAGTCGTCGGGAGCGCAACTGGCTTCCATGGCGGCTATTCGCGGCTCGCCCGTAAAGGTGGTCGTAGCATTCTATTGTCCCAGTGATCTGGTGGCGCTCGCGCTTCCACCGGGCGCCTTTCATGAGGCCGTGGCAAGAGTCACTTGGGGTAGCCCATTCCAGCTGGAACTGGTAGCCTTATCGCCGATTGCGGCCGTACGCCCGGGTATGCCGCCATTCCTCTTTATTCACGGAACGTCGGATCATGTTGTGCCCTTTGAACAATCCACCAGAATGTGCAACCAGATGAGGAGTGTTGGCTCCGCTTGTGACGTCATCCCGGTGAATGGCGGATTGCATGGCGTGCAGCTGTGGGATGCGCTTCATAAGACTGCCTACAAGCGGCAAATGACGGATTGGCTCCTGGCGCATATGAATTGATGTCGCGTTCAAACATTCCTGCAATCCTCTGTTTTATTCACAAGAAGTCCTCAGTCCGGCTGCTGTAAACTACTGATTGGAAGCATGATAAAGACCTGAAAAATAGCGGCGAATCTACATGTTTTTTATTGACTACAATTCCGTTTGGGCGCATCATACAGATGGTTCCAAGAGGTTAAAGGAACAGCAAACCTGACGGGATGTAGCGGACCGGGAACGATGATCCGAAAGCAGAGGAAACTCAAAAATATTCTGCTGGCGGGGAGCGAATGGAGATCGGGCGAAACGTTAAGGTAAACTTCTTAGTCTGTTAATGGACGGGGTGCAACGATCCGGATGGAGTGAATCCAAAAGGGGAGCGGCGGTTCGGAGACGGAGTGAGAGCGCGAAAGAAACGATCGGGCAACGGGCGATGAACGTCGATCCTCCCCGGTTCCGCCAGCAATGGCAACCGAGGAGAGGAGTTCAAAGCCGAACGGGCCGGAAACGAATTTAGCGTGGCATCGAAGGGATAGATCGGGATCTACGACCCCACCGCGGTAGTCCGGAAACGGGCAGTCTCTGTGGGTGAGTGAAAGATCGTTCCGAGAAGCCGGTTTCTGTTGAAGAAAAGCAAGCGGTGGAACGCAGTCGCGTTGAGTCGCAGTCGTCTAAAAACGGCAGCGAGGAGCGAAAGCGGAATACCCGGCATCTTCAACTGCCAATTTCAGGCCGTGCATGCCGGTTGGTGAATGAGCTGTCACCTGGGTCACTTGGAACCACCTCTATTTATACCCCCGCACAGCCACCAACTTCTCCTAGGCAGCAATTCGGATCTCGGTCCCGCTCACATGCAACACGATGCCGGTGGCCAGCCGAGGAATCCAAACGTTTCCAGCCGCATTCGGTAATTCGCCTCCGGAATCGATTTCCGTGCCCCTGCCGGCCCAGGCTCTGCTTTCCGGCGTGCTCGAATCTTGATCGTGTTGAAGGAGAACACCGCCCCATAGGTAACCCACGGGGCTATCCGGCTTGCATTGCCCAACCGGTGGAGCTACTCTCCCAATAGAGGACTACGCAATCGTGAGCAGGCTAGTATCGTTCGCAATTATCTTATCGGCCGCCTCCAATGCCTTTCCGCAGCGAGGGGGCGGTGCCCGATCCGGCTCGCATTCTGGTTCCATGGGAACCGCAGGGCATCGGCCGGGTGGAGCCGGCTCAGGTTACCACGCTCCATCCAGCTCTGTCGTTCGTCCCGGCTATCGCAGTGGATTTTACAGCTCCGGATTCGGCTACTACCCCGGCTTCTACTCGGGGTTCAGCTCTCCCTGGTTCGACAGCTACAACAACTATCCATCGGGCGGATACGTCAGCGCCCCGGTTTACTATGAGTCCGCGCCCCAGTCTCCCGCTGTGGTGATCAACGAATACTACCGCCCTCCGACGGCGCAACCCCGCTTTCGAGATTATTCGAATGG
Source organism: Bryobacterales bacterium (assembly GCA_038230275.1). GTDB lineage: Bacteria > Acidobacteriota > Terriglobia > Bryobacterales > Bryobacteraceae > JANXXV01. The sequence goes on along the minus strand of JBBRNO010000001.1, from coordinate 16,371 downwards.
GGGATACGGCATTGAACCCGCCCCGCAACAAACTGTGGCGCCAACCAAAAAGCCGGATAACTGGCTGCTGGCATTCCGGAACGGTACGATTATCCTTGCCGTGACCTACTGGACCGATCACGATACGCTTCACTTTGTGACGCTGACGAAGGAACAGAAACAAATTCCTATCTCAGCCCTCGACCGCGAGCTCACCGAGCAACTGAACCAGGAACGCGGGCTGGAATTCCGTATCTCAAAGTGAAGAATCCGTGATCGTTTGGCGTATGGGCCGGCCGAGCCTGAACTTGGTAATTGCGGCCCTCGTCTTCAGCCCGTTGTTGGCGCAAAACCCCTCAGGCGCAGACAGCAAGCAAACCTACGCGAAACTCTGTGCCGGCTGCCACGGAGCGGACGCCCGCGGCACGCAGCAAGGGCCGGGCCTTGCCGGGAACTCTTCGGTACGCAGGAGGTCCCTTCAAAACTTGCGCAGCTTAATCCGCAACGGAATTCCAGCAGCAGGAATGCCGGCATTCGATTTGCCCGCCGGCACCGTTGACGATCTCGCGATTTTGGTCGGCTCGCTCAATGCATCCGCCGCGGAAAGCGCTGCGCCAGGCGACCGGGTTGCCGGCAAACAATTCTTCTTCGGCAAGGGGCGATGCTCCACTTGCCATATGGTCTACGGGGAAGGTGCGCCCATCGGCCCCGATCTGTCGAACGTAGCGCGCGAAATGACCACCGACCAGATTCGAGAGGCGTTGCTGCAGCCCGATCGGCGGATCGCACCCGGCTACGCGTTGGTGAGCGTGCGCCTAAAGGACGGAAAATCGCTGCGCGGATTCGCGAGAAGCAAAACCAGTTTTGACCTTACCCTCCAAGACCTGCAGGGCGCCCTTCACCCGCTCTCGCTCGATAGCATCTCGGCCATCACCGAGGAGAAGCAGTCTCTCATGCGCCCAGTGGATGTGCCGGCCCAGGAGTTGCAAGATCTCGTCGCCTTCCTCAGCCGCCTCACTGGTGTTCAACCAATTGTCCAGTCAGGGATGCCAGCCTCAGCCATCAATTCGGCCACAGGCGGGATTGCCTTCTCCAGAATTGTGAATCCGAAGCCAGGCGATTGGCTCACCTACAACGGACAGCTTAGCGGAAATCGATATAGCGAACTCAAACAAATCAACGCCGCCAACGTCAATAAACTCGCGCTGAAGTGGGCCTTTTCAATTCCACTCTGGGCGCAGTTCCTCCCCGACACGCCGTATCTTCGCGAGAACATGCGCTACTTCGGGTTGGAAACAGTTCCTATCGTTGCGGATGGCATCATGTACGTGACCGGCCCGAATCAGGCTTTTGCGCTCGACGCCCGCTCCGGCCAACAAATCTGGCAATACTCGCGCCCGCGCACTGCTGGTCTGGTATCAGACCCGTCCTTGGGAACCAATCGCGGCCTCGCCATCCTGAACAACAACGTCTTCATGGTGACCGACAACGCGCACCTTATCGCACTGAACCGCGTAACCGGACGGCTGGTTTGGGAAGTAGTGATGCCCGATGAACCCCAAAAGTACGGTGGAACGGTTGCGCCGCTGGTGGTCAAGGATATGGTCATCGCCGGCGTGGCCGGAGGCGACTGGGGTATTCGCGGATTCATCGACGCCTATAAAGCGGACACCGGCGAACGGGTCTGGCGTCACTGGACCGTTCCCGCGAAGGGGGAGCCCGGCTACGAGACATGGAAAGGAACTGCTGTGACGTATGGCGGCGGCGCCACCTGGCTCACTGGTTCATACGATGCGGCAGCTGACACGCTCTACTGGGCCACAGGCAACCCCTGGCCGGATTCCGACGACCGCGAACGCGGCGGCGACAATCTGTTCACCAATTGCGTCCTTGCGCTGGAACCCGGCACCGGAAAGTTGAAGTGGTTTTACCAGTTCACCCCGCATGACGTTCACGATTGGGACGCCACCGAGCCCAACGTCCTGGTGGACGCAAAGTTTCGCGGGCAGGATCGCAAACTGCTGCTCCATGCCGACCGAAACGGCTTCTTCTACGTTTTCGACCGCGCTGCCGGCAAGCTCTTGCTGTCTAAACAATTCACCCGTAAGCTAACGTGGGCGAGTGGAATTGGCCCCGATGGCCGTCCCCAGCTTTCGCCGGAAGGGGATATCACCTGCCCCGACCACGCGACCAACTGGAACGGAACCGCCTACAGCCCGCTGACCCGTCTCTATTACGTAATGGTCCTTGAAAAATGTTCTGTGAAGCTCTTGCCCGGCAGCTGGAAGACGGGGCGTCCGCCGGAAGACCCTGGGAAGAAGTATCTCCGGGCCCTCGACATCGAGAGCGGGAACATTGTCTGGGAGGTACCGCAGACCGGACCGGTAGACGGGAAACGAGTGGCGGGCGTGATGGCCACCGCGGGCGGCATCGTCTTCTACGGAGACCCAAGCGGCTACTTCATCGCGGCCGATGCGAAGGACGGGAAGACGTTATGGCGACTTCCGCTGAACGCGACCATCAAGACGTCTCCAATGACGTATACGGTAGATGGAGAACAGTTCATAGCCCTCGCGGTGGGCTCCAACATCTTGTGCTTCGGGTTGCCGAAGTAAGAGCTGACCGGTGCAGTTTATCGAAACCGGATACGGCACGGTCCGACGACCGTAAGCCGGCCGGTCAGTTCCATTTCGAGTACGTTGCCAAGCCGCTGGCGCACAAATTCGATCACGGCGCGCCGGCCCCAGCAGTCAGGCCGAAACAGCACCACTCCCGCCAGCCGATGAATTGGATAACGCTGGACGTTGGCTATACCCTTATCGAGCGTGAACAAGATTTGATCGGCAGCGAAGGCAGCATCCACAACGGCGGCGTCTGCCGCACCGCGCAGTCCCTCGAAAATCACCGTGTCCGCATCGTGGCCCAAGCCGCGAAGATCCGCCAGCAGTTCAACAGGGAGATTCTCATCGAGCTTTAATTTCACATCGTCCGGATTGGCACAAGACGTTCCTCGTGCGCCAATTCTGCCGCGTAAGCCAATGCAGCGTGAATGTGGTCGAGGCGAAGCGAGGGATAGCTCGCCAAGACCTCGTCCTTAGAAGCGCCTTCGGCAAGACTGTCGAGGATCACCGTGACTGGAATTCGCGTCCCCGTAGCACAGATATCACCGCCGCATACCTGCGAGCTGCTGCTCAGAAACTCTGGCCACGCCGCCATCACTCCAGTTTACGTGGGTGCCGCTCCGGCGTCCACTCGCTGCTCTGCTTGCGTTGGTTTGCGATCCGCTTGGGCGATCAGTTCGGCCAGTCGAGCGCGGATCGTGAACCGAGGCGGTACTCGACCATTTCCAGAGTATGGCACCCAGCGTTGAGGACTTGTACACTTGCCGGGACATCAAAATCAACACCAGCAAACCAGGCTCACCTCAAAATTGGCTTTGCTCGGTAAAATCAACGTTCCCCCACGCCAATGGATCGACTGGTTGCCAAGCAAAGTTCTACTTTCTTAGATCCGTGTGCAACTGTTGTGTGCATCCGTGGCCATTCGCTTTTCAATCCACCACCAACCCAGAAACACCCAACCACCGCTACTTCAGATACTCCGCCAGTTCCCAACCTTCCACCGGAGCATTCCCGCTGCGGTACTGAAACTGATCCCCCGCATAAACCAGATTGCGCATCCAATCGGTCGGATCGATCCACACCAACTTCCGACCCTTCATCGCCGCCGCCAGGTTGGAAAGATCCCAGTGCAGCGCAAAGCCCGGCAGCGTTGCATCGTGAAGGTTCTGATGCAGCGGTCCATTCAGCGCCAGCTGAAGACTATGAGGAGTCCGGTCCAGGTAGACCGACGAAATCCGTGTATCGATGGCCGCAGCCAGCATCACCCAGATACCCGGAACTTCACTGGCCACGGCTCCAATCTGTTTCGCATCCACGTCCGGCCGCGATTCCAGATAGTCCACTGCCCGCAGAATATCCAGCGCCCGCATCCCGGGCAGGTTCCGTCCAATCAGCCAAGCGCGGGTATTGCTCATCCAATCGCCATACCATTCCCGCATCGGAGGAATGGGCCGCCCGCGCACATTCAACACCGCCGCCACCTCACCCTTCTCAGCCAGCGCTCGAGCGGTCGCCGGAGCGTTCGGGTACGACTCCAGAATCAGTTTCGTTCGCCGCCGTCCGCCTCCCGTCTTGGCCGTATAAACCGAGAGCGAAATGGTCAAACCCGGCTCCGTCTCCAGCGTGACGTTCTCCACGCCGTCCCCGTCGGCTACCGCCTGTTTCACAATCGGCGCGCGCTTGTCATACTGCACCCAACTCATAATCTGTTGCAGCATCTCGGCCTGGCTCTTCACCGTCTTCGGGGTCTCGGCAATAATCTGATACACATCGCGTGCGCCCTGCTCAAACGTCACCTGACCGGTGCGGCTGGCCGTCAGCATTCGCGCCGGAACAAAGTGTACCGGCTGCTCATGCCAGTCGCCCTTGCCGCCCTTCAACCAGCGGATCATCCATTCGTAAATGGCCTCGCGTACCACCAGCGGCGTGCCGTGCCCGCCCGGTCCCACCACCCACTTCACGTTGCTCTGGGCGTCATAAATTCCATACCAGCTGCTGGCCTCGTCGTAGACCTGTTTGGCTCCAGCGGGCGTGAAGAAATCCTTCTCAGTCGACAGCATCAGCCAAGGTTTCGGAGCGAACAGCTCTACGTAGTCGGTCTGATCCAGCCCGGCAGCCAGGAAGCCGGGAACACTCTGCTCAGAATCGCCAATCGACCCCGTATACAGCGTCTGAAACGAGTTCAAATAGCAAGCCGGCGCAGCCACTTTGACCCGATCGTCCAATGCCGAAATGTAGGTCGTGATGGTACCCCCGCCGGAGCAACCGGTCACGCCGATCTTGTCGCTCTCCACTTCAGGCCGGCTCAGCAGATAGTCCAGCGAACGTTTCGCATCCCAAATCCGATACCGCGCAAAGCTCTGCCCCACCAGAATGCTCTGCGTCCCGGCCATGAAGTGCTGTTCCACGGAACTGCCGGCCAGGCTTCGTCCCACGCGAATGTCGAACGCCTGCAATCGCTCTCCCTGGCCGATGGGATCGTAAGTCAGCACCACGAATCCCTTCAGCGCCAGATTCGCGCAGATCTGTTGCACCGCGGATTTGCCGTAATCCCAATGGCCCAACGGCAACAGAATGCCGGGGTACTTTCCCGGCGCTTGCGGGCGATACAGATTGGCCGTGACGTAAAGCCCAGGCAGGCTTTCATAGATCACGTCTTCAATCAGGTAGCTGTCCTGCTTGATCGTGCGTGTCACCCGCGCGTTGAGTGGACCTTTGTACTCCGGCAGGCCGCCGATCAATTCCAGAATTTTCGCCTTCACTACCTTCTTCCGCGCGTCCGCTTGCGCCGGAGTTTTAATGGAGGCTATCTGCTCCGCACGCCGGTGCAACTGCTGCTGTGCGATGTTGTTCATCCACTCCAGCAGCGCCGGGTCCTGCGCCCGGAGCGTACCAGCCATCAGCAACAAAGCAGCGGACAATTGTTTCATCTCATGATCCCCTGAAGAATATCCGGAATTTCAAACACCGCACGGTTCTCAACTGCGGCCACATTCGCCTGCAATTTCGGGAACAGCGCCGGCGACAGCAGCTTCTGAATGGCGCCTTCAATTCCGCTGAAGTTTTTCAGCACCAGGCCCAAGCCCCTTTCCAGCACCCAGTCGGTGTTGAAGCGTTCCTGCGGCAGCGTCCATGCGTTGCGCTCCACAATCACGGGCAGCTTCATCGCCAGTGCTTCACTAATGCTCCCCGGCCCCGGCTTACCGATCATGAAGTCGGACAGGTGCATGAAGTAAGGAACCTCCTGCGTGAAGCCGACGATGTGGAAGGGAATGCTGCTTTGCACTTCACGCAGCCTGGCGGCAAGCTTGGCATTTTTCCCGCAGATGAAGATCAACTGCGCACCGGCGTCGAATTGGCTCATCTTCTTCGCAATGTCCAGCATTACGCTGGAACCCTGACCGCCAAACAGCACTAGCCCTGTTGGCAGGTCTGCCTGCAGTCCCAGCTTGCGCCGTTCTTCCGCGCGATCCATCGAAATTGGATCGTAAAATTTCGGGCGAAGAATCATACCGGATGTCGCGTGAATCTTCTCAGCAGCATATCCCAACTCGCGCGCCTGTTGCACGGCCCGCGCCGTACCGCAGATCAAGTGTTGATCCTGCCCGCGCTCCATCCAGAAGTGCGGCGGGAAATCCGCCAGATCGGTCAGGATGGTGGCCAGGGGAATGTCAGGATCCGCTGCCTTCAGCCCCTGATAGAGCGCCCGCCCGAAGTTCGGAATCACCGACACCACCAAATCCGGCGGATCGTACTTCCAGAACTCCGTCAACATGCGCCGCTGCGCGGGATGATAGAGCCGGATCAGCCCGTGCATCGGCAGTATTAGCGCACCTGCTCCCAGCGTCCACCCCCGGGCCAGCAGATTGTTGTAGACGTCCTCCATCCGGATGCCGGTAACCTTCCTGAATATGTCGAGCGGCTCCAACACCTCCTGCAGATTCACCAGCCGGACTTCCCACGGGCGGCCTTGCTGTTCCACCACAGACTTCAGTGCGCTGGCCGCGCTGCGGTGACCTCCGCCGGCGTCAAAGAACACAAAATCAACCTTTTTCATCGCGTGTACGCCATACTAACCCACAAACAAAGTAATTCATAAATGTTTTTTGTGTACGTCACAGCACTGTAACCATATAGCCTTATAAAGAAGGTGTATGCGATGCGACCTGCACGTCCACACGATCCATTCCGGCATGTGTACTGTGCCGGTTGCCCGCAATTTCTGCCGGGAAAGCTACAACGCCCCGGCTGCCGTCTACGAAAAACTCAAACAATCCGGCATGGATCTGGTCACCATCACCGACCACGATTCCATCGATGCCGCCGAATCGCTTCGCAAGCATCCCGACTTCTTCCTTAGCGTCGAGGCCACCTGCCATATGCCAAGCGGACGCGAAGTTCATATCGGCGTTTATGACATCACCGAACGCCAGCATATCGAAATCCAACGCCGGCGGGATGATTTCTATTCGCTCCTAGGCTACCTGAACGAACAGAAACTGCTGTTCAGCATCAATCATCTGTTGTCCGCTTTGACCGGCCCGCGGGATCAGTCGGATTTCATCTGGTTCGAATCCGTCTTTCCGTGTATAGAAACACAGAACGGAGCCATGCCGGCCCGCAGCAATCTGTTCGCCGCGCAACTGGGCGCGCACATGGGGAAAGCAGGCATCGGCGGAAGCGATGCCCACACCATGCGTGGAGTGGGTTCCACCTATACCATGGCGCCGGGGGCACGCAGCAAAGCGGAGTACCTGCGAGCCATTCGCGCGGGGCAGGGAATCGTGCAGGGCGAATCCGGCAGCTTTTCCAAGTTGACACGAGACGTCTGGAGCATTTGCGGTGGAATGATGAAAGAACGCCATTGGACCAGGGCCCTGGCGCCGCTAATGGCGGTGGTCCCGGCGGTAATTCTAGTAAACTGTTTAGTGGAAGCCGCGTTTGCCGAACGGTGGTTCCATCGCGTAATTTCTGTACGAAAGAACGGTGCGTTGGCGTCTTGGGATATGGGAAAGGTACCCGTATGACTACCCTCCCGCAGACTATGTTGAATTTCATCACCAGACGGGATCACAGCGTGATGCACCGCTTGAACAGCTGGCGCGCCCCGCGCTGGATCCGCCTATGGATGATCTGCGCTACCCGCGGCGGCGACGGCTGGCTCTGGTACGCCATGTCCGCCGTGATCCTGCTCTTCGGCGGACCGGAACGCTTTCGTGCCGTTGGTACGGCCGTTACCTCGGCAACGGCTGGGGTCATGTTGTTCATGTGGTTGAAGAAGGTGACGCACCGGCGGCGCCCCTGTGCCATCGCATCCCATTGTTGGGCCACGCTTCTGCCGCCAGACCAGTTTTCGTTCCCGTCCGGGCATTCCATCACCGCCTTTGCATTCGCCGTTCCCTTCAGTCTGTTCTATCCTTCCCTGGTCGCCGGATTGCTGTTCTGCGCCATCAGCATCGCCATCTCACGAGTGTTGATGGGCATGCATTTTCTAAGCGATGTGATTGCAGGCTCTGCGATCGGCGCATCTATCGGCTATTGCGTTTTTCAGTTTTACAGTTGAAACTCATAGCTTGAGCTCCTTCATCCCGGTCCTTCGCAGCGGCTTTCTGTATCTGTCCCGCCAGGGCTGGCTGCGGCGGTGGATGGAAACGTCGGCCATTTCCCAAAAACTCACCTCCCGATTCATCGCCGGATTGACACTCGAAGACGGGCTGCGCGTTTGTGCGGCGCTGCAAGCGCAAGGAATCATGTCCTCGCTGGACCATCTGGGTGAAAATGTAGCTGAGCTGGTGGAAGCCGATGCGGCGCGTGACGCCTATCTTGCCGCTCTGGGGCGAATCGCAATCGCCGGGTTGCAGACCACTGTTTCCATGAAACTGACGGCGCTGGGGCTGGATCTTTCCGAGGACGCCGCAATTCAGAATACGACCGCACTGGTCGCGAAGGCGAAGGAAATCGGCAGCCGTATCGAGATGGATATGGAATCTACCGCGTATACCGGCCGTACCCTCAAGATTCTGCGGGAGATGCACGGGCAGGGCGGTCCGGTCAGAGCGGTGATTCAGGCCTATCTTCACCGCAGCGCCGAAGATATCGACCAACTCTGCCGCGATGGAATCCCAGTCCGGCTCTGTAAAGGCGCCTACAAAGAGCCGCCGGAGCTCGCCTACCCGTCCAAGCACGACGTCGACCTGAACTATGTCAAACTGATGAAAAAGCTGCTGGATGACGGGACTTACCCGGCCATTGCCAGCCATGATGAGGCGATTCTGGATGAGGCGCTGCGCTACGTTCGCGAACGAAACTATTCCCCGGACCGCTTCGAATTCCAAATGCTTTACGGGATCCGCCGTACCCTGCAAGCGCGTATCGTGAAGGAAGGATTTCGGTTGCGCGTCTATGTTCCATATGGCGAGGCGTGGTATCCCTACTTCATGCGGCGTCTGGCGGAACGGCCCGCAAACGTACTTTTCCTTCTCCGCAATCTGTTTCGCGGATAGACGGCTATTCCGGCAACTTCCGGGTGGCCAACGGAGTCCAAAGGTTGTATGAAGTACTGGGGTTTCCTGGTAGTCAAGTTGGCGCTAGGTTCAATCGTTCTCTTCGGCCTATGGCTGGGGCTGTACTCGTGGTATCCGTTTCCCGCGTATTACGCCACTCATCCCCAGGATGCGTTCATGCACGACCTGCCGTGGACGACGCTCATGTTCGTCTACAATCTGCTCTGTAATGCAGTACTGTTTTCCATTATCCTGGACCAGCGCTACCGCTGCCGCTCGTGCGGCCGGCGGCTGCGCATGCCGGTCAGCTCCGGCTCGCACGCGCACGTACTCCTCGCACCGCCGCGCACCGATTACATTTGCATCTATGGGCACGGGACGTTGAAAGTGCCCGAATTGGAAATCAGCGGACGCGAAAAACCGGACTGGAAAAAGAATGACGACGACATGTGGAAAGAGCTCATGTCCCTGCCAGGCAAACACCCTGATGACCATTGATCGTCAGGCTTTATGCAACTGCTGGGCCAGGTAGTTTTCGATTCCAATCTCTGAGATCGCGTGGAGCTGGCCTTCCAGGTGGTCGACGTGTTCTTCCTCGTCCACTAGAATCTCTTTGAACAACTCGCGCGACGCATTGTCGCCTACCTCAGCAGCATACTTGATGGCTGCGTTAAGCCTCGGAATCGCATCCAATTCCAGAGCAAGATCGCTCTCCAGTTGCGCTTTCACGTTCTTGCCAACCTTAATTGGACCGATCTCCGTCATGTTCGGCGTTCCTTCCAGAAAGAGGATCCGCGTCATCAGCTTTTCCGCGTGAACCATCTCCTCAATGGACTCCTTCCGGTTGTATTCGGCCAGCCGGAAATATCCCCAGGTTTCACACATTTTGGCGTGCAGGAAGTACTGGTTGATCGCCGTCAGCTCTGCCTTAAGCACTTCATTCAATAGTTCGATTACTTTCGCGTCACCTTGCATAGCTCCAATAAGTATACACACTAAGATTTTCCTGAAACGTTGCCTGGCTGTTGGCAGTCCGACAATTCGACAGGAGAACATATGAAGATTGAAAGCCTGGAAGAACTATTCATAGAAGAATTGAAGGACCTTTACCATGCGGAAAAGCAGTTGGTAAAGGCTCTGCCCAAAATGGTAAAGGCCGCGAGCTCAGACGAGTTGCGGACGGCCTTTGCCGACCATCTGGAACAGACGAAGAACCACGTCCTCCGGCTCGAGCAGGTGTTCGAAACGGTCGATGAGAAGGCCAAGGCAAAGGTATGTAAGGGCATGCAAGGCCTGATTGAAGAGGGCCAGGAAACGATGCAGGAAGATGCGCTGGAACCGATGGCGGACTTAGGGTTGATCGCGGCGGCTCAAAAAGTAGAACACTACGAGATCTCTGGCTACGGCACCATGCGTACGTTCGCGCAGATGCTCGGAAATCAGAAGGCCGTGCGGTTGCTTTCGGAAACACTGAAAGAAGAGGAGGCAGCCGATAAGCTGCTCTCCGGCATCTCGCAGTCTCTGTTGAAGGAATCGGAAAAAGCGGTAGAAGTAGAGGCGTAGTTTAAGGGCTGGCGGAGTGTGAATTATGGCTTCCACTGTTTGGAAAGGATACATTGCATTTGGATTGGTTTCCATCCCGATTCACTTGTTGGCGGCAGTCCGCGAGGAGCGGGTGGGTTTCCATCAGATCCACGAGGTGTGTAATTCGCGTATCCGCCAGAAGCTTTTCTGTCCCACCTGCGACCGGGTAGTGGAACGGTCGGAGATTGCCAAAGGGTACGAGGTTTCAAAAGACCATTACGTCTTAATCGACGACGCCGAAATCAAGAAGATAGCCCCGGCGTCCAGTGAAACCATGGAGATCCGGCAGTTCGTCAAGCTGGCCGATATCGACCCGATGTACTTTGATGCGTCGTTTTACATCGTGCCGGAAGAGCCGGGGCGAAGAGCTTACCAACTGTTGTTAACCGCGATGGAGAAACTGGAATACGTCGGCTTGGCACAGGTGACCATGCATCAACGGGAATACGCAGTCGCCCTGCGGCAACATAAGAACGGCCTGATGTTGCACACCCTGTTCTATGCCAATGAAGTTCGCGATGTCCCGGAATATGGTGTGCAGTCTGATGCGGAAGTGAAGATCGGCGAATTGGAAATGGCCCAAAAGTTAATTCAGGCACTGGCGCAACCATTTGAGCCGGATAAGTTGCATGACGAATACCAAAAGAAGCTACTGGAAATGGTGGAGGCAAAGGGCGGCGGCCGCGCCATCAAAGGAGTACCTCACAAACAGATTGCCGCCGTAGGCGACCTGATGGCTGCGCTGCGGAAGAGCTTATCGGCTAAGACTTCCACCGTCCCTGCCAAACGGAAACCAATCCCTATTACGCATCGCAAAAAGGCGGCGAGCTAAGCCTGCACCAGCTGTTGCAGGTTCTTCCACGCGCCGTTCAGCGACTGCTTGTTCGTGAGGACCTCCCGGAACAATTCCGGTTTTTTCTGGAAGCGGACCAACGCATTTCGCAAATGAAACTTCTCTGGCAGTAGCTTCGCGGTAACCTCCTTCCAATCGAGCGGCGTCGCCACCAGTGCATCGGGATTCGCTCGCAACACGTAAGGCGCGGAAATGGTTCTGCCTTTTCCGATCTGCAGGTAGTCGAAATAAACCCGCCCCTTCTTCCGGCTGGCGACGCTACGGGGAGTGGTGAACAAGCCGGGTTCATTTTGCGTCACCAACATGGAAAGAATCTCGGCGAACGATCGCGCCTGACCGTAACTATACTCGGCGGCAATCGGAATATAAATGTGCATCCCGTCTCCCCCAGTCGTCTTCGGGTAGCCTGTGATTTCCAGTTTGTCCAGGATTTTACGTATGGCTTGCGCGGCTTTCACAACCATGTCATAGGAACATTCGTTCGCATCCAGATCCAGCAGAATGTAGTCGGGATGGTCCAGCGATCCGATCCGGCTCATCCAGGGATTGTGATCGACACAGCCAAGGTTCACCAGGTACAGCAGACTCTCGCGATCATTGCAGACGATGAATTCAGGGGCGCCTAATTTTCCCCCCGGTGCTTTGAGCGCCGCTGGGAACGTGGGCGAAGGATGTTTCTGGAAGAAAAACTTGCCATCCACGCCATTGGGATAGCGCTTTAGCGCCAAGGGACGATGTTGAAGAAAGGGCAGGAGCAGATCCGCCACAGCTTCGTAGTAGTCCAGCACGTCTCCCTTGGTGTAATCATGCTTCGGATAAAAGACCTTGGACAGGTTCGTCATCGGAGCCTTCACAGGGACCGTCTCTCGCACGCAATCCTGCGGACTCGCATCGGGCCGCAATCCCAGAAAGACAGGTGCGCGCAGGCGCCGGTTCGTCGTCCACTGCGCGAATTTCACTTCGCACACAAGTTCCGGCTTCACCCAGATAACGCCTTTGTTTGACGGAAGCTTATAGGAGCTGAATGGACTTTTATGGATAACTAGCGGTTGCAACCGGGCGTAGATCGCGGATAGCGATTTTTCGTTGAAACCAGTGCCCACGTTACCGCAGTATTCCAGCTTGCCATCTTCATACAAACCCAGCATCACCGACGCAAACGTTTTTCGCTCGCCCTTGGTGTATCCGCAGATGACAAATTCCTGCTGCTGTATAAGCTTGATCTTCAGCCAGTTGGAGCTGCGTTTCGATTCATAGGGGCTGTCGGCGCGCTTGGCCATGACGCCTTCGAGCCCGCGTTTACCCGCTTCCTGCAATAGCTGCACGCCCTGATCTTCAAAGTGCTCCGAGTAACGGAAGCGTTCACTTTCCGTCAGGATAGATTTCAGTACTTCCTTCCGTCGACGGAGCGGAGAGGATCTCATATCGGTTCCGTTTAGGAAGAGCAGATCGAAAGCAAAATACGTTACCGGAGTGGTGGCGGCCGCGTCCGCGATGGATGCTTTCCCGGCGGCCATGATACGCGGTTGCAGTAGCTGAAAATGCGGCCTTCCCTGTTCGTCGAGGGCCGCGATCTCCCCGTCCAGCACCGCCGTCTTTGCCCGTAACGCTTCGGCCAAGCCTGCCAGTTCAGGATACTGTGCCGTGATTCGCTCGCCCTTTCGAGAGTAAAATTCCGCACGACCGTCTTCGATGTAGGCGAGTGCCCGCACCCCGTCCCATTTAATTTCGTAGAACCAACCTTTTCCAGGCGGCGGCGCATCGGCGATCATCGCCTTCATTGGTTCCATATTATTTTGCGGGATATTGTCGTGATGCTTGATCAGCAGCCACTCATTCTTCTTGGCGCGCTTCATGCGGATCAATGCGAATCCTCCATGAAGCTTCTGGCCGGAAAGTTCAAACTTCAGCTCCCCATCGGCAATCTGCTGTGAGGCTGAAATCGTTCCCAATGGCTTGAATGTACCCGAATCCCATAACTCCACCGTGCCCGCTCCGTAATTTCCCTTCGGGATGATTCCTGTAAAGGCGCCGTACGCTAGCGGATGATCTTCCACTTGAATCGCCAGTCGCTTCACTGCCGGGTCAAGCGTGGGTTCCTTCGGAACCGCCCACGACTTCAGAACACCATCCACCTCTAAGCGAAAATCGTAATGGAGCCGCGTGGCATCGTGCCGCTGGATGAAGTAACGGCACGCCCGCGCGTGTTTGCCGAGCTTCAACGGAGCCGCGTCCGGTTCCGGAGTCTCCGTAAACTTTCGCTTTCGTTTATACTCTTCCAGGTCCATGGAATCTCCATTGATGGACGCAGGGAATGGCCGATTGGTGTCGTTTCTGCTGTACTGGAGGGGATGAGAATTTCCGCTTTGTTCGTTTGTATCGTCTCCACACTCCTCATGGCACAATCTTCCACACACACACCAGACCTAAATGAACTGAATCGTATGAGCGCGCGGTTTGCCCGGACACCGCTGGAAGTGGACACGTCCAAACTATCGCCCGGCGATCAGAAGGCTTTAGTGAAACTGGTGGAAGCCGCCCGGGTCATCGACGAACTATTCCTGACGCAGTATTGGAGCGGTAATCACAGGCTGCATGAACTACTCAAGAAAGATGCCAGCCCATTGGGCAAGGCGCGGCTCCATTACTTCTGGCTGAACAAAGGGCCGTGGTCGGCACTGGACGAGCATGCGGCGTTTCTTCCGGACGTTCCGGCCAAGAAACTGCCTGGCGCCGACTTCTATCCCGAAGACATGAAGAAGGAAGAATTTGAGACCTGGCTGAACACGTTGGGGAAGGCTGATAAAGAATTGGCCGAAGGTTTCTTCTCGGTGATTCACCGCCAGAACGGCAAGCTAGCGGCGGTGCCTTTCAACAAGGAGTACGCTGCGGATTTACAGCGCCTGGCACGTCTGCTGCATGAGGCGGCGGCGTTGACCGGCAACGCTTCCTTGAAGCGCTTTCTGGATTCGCGGGCGAATGCCTTCCTCTCGAATGACTACTACGAAAGTGACGTCGCGTGGATGGATCTGGATGCGCCGCTCGACATCACCATTGGACCTTATGAGACCTACAACGATGAGATATTCGGGTACAAGGCATCGTACGAGGCTTATGTGAATCTGCGCGATGACAAAGAGACAGATAAGTTGAAGTTCTTCTCCGGCCACATGCAGGAGATTGAAGACAACCTACCGATCGATGCGAAATTCCGCAATCCAAAGATCGGCGCCCTGTCGCCGATCAGCGTGGTGAATCAGATTATCGCCAGCGGCGACGGTGCCCACGGAGTTCGCACAGCAGCATACAACTTGCCGAACGATGAACGGGTCACCGCGCAGAAGGGCAGCAAGCGGGTGATGTTGAAGAACGTGCAGGAGGCGAAGTTCAAGTCGACGCTGGTGCCAATTTCCAAGCGCGTGCTGCCGGTTGCCGCTCAAGGCGACGTCAGTTTCGATTCCTTCTTCACCCATATTCTGGCGCATGAGATGACGCACGGCATCGGGCCGCACCAGATCACCGTGGCCGGGCGAGCGAGTACACCACGGCAGGAATTGAAGGGCCTTTACGGCGCGATTGAAGAAGCGAAGGCCGACGTGACCGGGCTGTACATGTTGCAGTACATGTTCGACAAGAAACTGCTGCCGGCGTCGGAGCAAAAACTGTATACCAGCTATCTGGCGTCCTCGTTTCGGACGCTGCGATTCGGGTTGAATGAGGCGCACGGGAAGGGAATGGCGGTCCAATTCAACTACCTCATGGACAAGGGCGGATTCGTGGCGAATCCGGACGGGACGTTCAGTGTGGACTTCGCCAAGATCAAGGGAGCGGTGCGGGACCTGGTACACGATCTGCTGGTCATCGAGGCGACCGGGGATTATGCCGCGGCCAAAAAGCTGCTGGATGGGCTTGGCAAATTGCGGCCGGAACTGACGGCGGCCATTGAAAAGTTGAAGGACATTCCGACTGATATCGATCCGGTGGATGTCACGGCGGACCGGATTGCACCCAGGCGATAGCGGGAAATTGTGCCTCCCATGCTGAATGGCCTTCAGAGTGCATCGAGGTAAGGTGCTACCGATCACCACGTTGATGAGCGGGCAACCAGGAGAATTTAAAATGAAGCTAGGATTTTTGAACTCGAAACGACTTGTCGCCTCTTCCCTGCTTTTGGCTGCGCTTATGGTGATCTCAGCCGGTCAAGCACCGGCTGTAGAAGCGAAAGGCGAGCTTAAGCCGAGCCAAGTGAAGGCTTTAGTCGGTAGCGCCAAGACGCCGGCCGATCATATGAAGCTCGCTCATCATTACAGCGCGATGGCTGCAAAACATGAGGCCGAGGCGCAAGATCATCAGGCACTTGCCGCGGAATACACCCGCAACCCACAGTTTGGTGCGTCAAAACATCCAATGATGCAAAACTCCGCCGACCACTGCAAATTCATGGCGGATCACTGCCGCAACGCCGCCAAAGAGATGAAAGCGATGGCTGCCATGCATGAGGAGATGGCCAAGAGTCTGAAGTAGTTCTACTAAAGGCTAACTGAATCCCATAAACTCAACCGAGCCGGTTATCGCGGCATCCAAACAGGCCGTGCAGGTAGAATATACCTGCGTCATGCACCCTGAAATCCGGCGATCTACGCCCGGTAACTGCCCAAAAATGCGGTATGGAACTGGAGCCGGGCTACATCTAGTGTACTGTCCGACAAATAACTGGACACAAGAAACGGCTTGCTCACGCGCGCGGCTCGGTCTCGAACTCGTTGCTGCAACAGTAGTTTCCGAGCCGCGACTGTAAAGGAGCGGTTTCCGGTAGTGTCCACCCAATTCG